>NZ_JBVQPP010000002.1:0-786816 GCF_055710085.1 Bacillus sp. VA13
TACCCACGTGTTACTCACCCGTCCGCCGCTAACATCAGGGAGCAAGCTCCCATCTGTCCGCTCGACTTGCATGTATTAGGCACGCCGCCAGCGTTCGTCCTGAGCCAGGATCAAACTCTCCGATAAATGGATCACAGGTTAAGTCCACCGCATCCTGCGGCGACACCTGTGTGACCTGCATCGTGCAGGCCCTAGTTTGACTGACTACGCACATCGCTGTGCGATTTTATAAAACATGAATTAACAGGTACGTTTTGTCTTGTTTAGTTTTCAAAGAACTTTATGCGCTTCTCTCGAAGCGACTACTTAATAGTAACATTTTTAGTTAACTAGGTCAACACTTTTTTAAAAAAGTTTTTGCTAGTCATGTTTGTGTCTTTTAAAAGACAACAGAAATGATTATACCATAATTCTTATGACTGTAAAGGGTTGTGGCACAAAAAAAGCGCAGCTATTTCAGCTGCGCTTTTCTCACACTTCTTCTTGTGTTTCTTCATTCTCATCTTCTTCGTCTTTCTCTACTAATGCTACTGTCGCAACATGCTCTTCTTCCGCCATTCTGATGAGGCGTACACCTTGAGTGACACGTCCGGTGATTGAGATGTCATTGATGTCCATTCTAATGAGTACGCCGCTGGCCGTAATAATCATTAGATCCTCTTCACCTTTAGTAGCTTTTACTGTTACTAATTGGCCGTTGTTCTCGGTGATTTTCGCTGTTTTGAGTCCTTTTCCGCCCCGGCTTTGGGTTCTGTACTCTTCAGCCGGAGTTCGTTTTCCGTAACCTTTTTCAGTTACGATAAGGACATGTGATTCTTCCTCTAATATCTCCATGCCGACAACAACGTCGTCATCGGTCAGGTTGATGCCTTTTACGCCTGCCGCAGTTCTTCCCATTTCCCGGACATCTGTTTCAGGGAAACGGATCAGCAATCCATTTTTCGTTCCGATGATCATTTGTTTTGTACCGTCAGTCAGACGTACACCCATCAATTCATCATCCTCACGAAGACTAAGAGCGATTAGGCCATTGTTGCGGATATTAGCAAACTGAGACAGTGAAGTTCGTTTTGAAACCCCGTGCTTTGTTGTGAAGAAAAGGTAAAGCTCCGCATTGAATTCAGTGACTGGAATAATTGCGTTAATCCATTCACCCTTTTCTACCTCCAGCAGGTTAATAATCGGGATTCCTTTTGCTGTTCTGCCGTATTCAGGGATTTCATACCCTTTTGCACGATACACTTTCCCTTTGTTCGAGAAGAAGAGAATCGTGTCATGAGTTGACGTAGATATTAAATGCTCAACGAAATCATCTTCGTTTGTTCCCATTCCCTGTACACCTTTTCCGCCTCGTTTTTGACTGCGGTAAGTTGATGCAGGAAGACGTTTGATGTACCCGTTGTGTGTCAGAGTGACGACGATATTTTCTCTCTCAATAAGATCTTCATCTTCAATTGTTTCTAGTCCAGAAGTGACGATCTCCGTGCGTCTTTCATCGTTGAAACGCTCTTTGATTTCAGTGAGTTCTTCACGGATGATCTCAAGCACTTTATATTCATTTGCCAAAATGTCTTTTAGCTCTGCAATTAATTTAACAAGAGATTGGTATTCTTCTTCGATCTTTTCACGTTCTAGTCCTGTTAAACGCTGCAGCCTCATATCGAGAATCGCTTGTGCTTGCTTCTCTGTCAGTGAGAATTGTTCAATTAGACCTGTTCTCGCTATTTCAGCCGTTTGAGAATTACGGATAAGAGAAATAACTGCATCGAGATGATCGAGAGCAATTCTCAAACCTTCCAAGATATGAGCTCTCGCTTCCGCTTTACGCAATTCATATGCCGTACGGCGTCTGATGACGACTTTTTGATGGTCAAGGTAATGCTCTAGGCATTGCTTTAGATTTAAAACTTTCGGCTGACCGTCAACAAGCGCAAGCAGGTTGATACCAAAAGATGTTTGTAGCGCAGTTTGTTTGTATAGGTTGTTTAGAATAACATTTGCATTGGCATCGCGTCTAATTTCAATGACAATTCTCATACCTGTACGATCTGACTCATCACGCAGATCTGTGATGCCCTCTATCTTTTTGTCCCTAACGAGATCAGCAATTTTCTCGATTAATTTCGCCTTATTTACTTGGTAAGGTAACTCTGTAACGATAATTCTTTCTTTACCTGAAGATGTTTGTTCGATCTCAGCTTTTGCCCGAATCGTAATAGAGCCTCGGCCAGATTCGTATGCTTTCCGGATACCGCTGCGTCCCAAGATTTGACCCGCAGTCGGGAAATCAGGCCCTGGAATGACTTCCATCAGCTCAGGGATTGTAATGTCCGGGTTCTCACTGACAGCAAGTACACCGTCAATGATTTCCCCAAGCTGGTGCGGAGGGATGTTTGTTGCCATACCTACCGCAATACCGGCAGCACCGTTCACGAGCAGATTCGGGAACCTTGAAGGCATAACGACGGGTTCTCTTTCTGACCCATCATAGTTGTCCTGATAATCGATTGTGTCTTTTGTGATATCTCGAAGAATTTCCATCGAGATCTTAGACATTCTTGCTTCTGTATAACGCATGGCAGCCGCTGAGTCTCCGTCAACAGAACCGAAGTTCCCGTGACCGTCAACGAGCATGTAACGGTAGTTAAAATCCTGCGCCATTCTGACCATGGATTCATATACCGCTGAATCACCGTGCGGGTGGTATTTCCCGATAACTTCTCCGACGATACGCGCGGATTTTTTATATGGCTTGTCACTCGTCATGCCCAAATCATTCATTGCATATAAAATCCGTCTGTGAACCGGTTTTAAACCGTCACGTACATCTGGAAGAGCACGGGACACAATAACGCTCATTGCATAATCCAAGAAGGACGTACGCATTTCCTGACTGATATTTATTTCACGAACTTGTGGTGTGTTTTGTTCACTCATTAAAAAACCTCCCTGAAGTATCACATGAAATATGTGGGAGTAGATTGTCCATTATGACCTTCAATACGATTTCACTATTCTCCATTATATCAATAAACTTATGATTATACACATTAAATTGCTAGAATATATAGGTATTGCAAGCATTACTGCAGCTGATCTTGTTCAGAAAAAAGCCTTATTTCTAATTGGAAATAAGGCTTTTTATGATTAGATGTCAAGATTTTTAACGTATCTCGCATTCGCTTCTATGAAGTTTCGGCGCGGTTCTACTTTGTCGCCCATCAGCATTTCAAATGTCTCATCCGCATCCATAGCATCTTCAAGAGTTACCTGAAGAAGTGTTCTAGAGCTAGGGTCCATGGTTGTTTCCCATAGCTGGGTGGCATTCATTTCACCAAGACCTTTATAACGCTGCAATCCCGGCTTAGGCGTTTGAGGCAGCGTTTTTAACAGATCTTCAAGCTCCTTGTCATTGTAAGCATATTCAACACGTTTCCCCTGTTGAACCTTATAGAGCGGCGGTTGCGCAATGTACACGTAGCCATTTTCGATAATTTGGCGCATATATCTGTAAAAGAACGTTAACAACAGTGTTCTGATATGCGCGCCGTCAACGTCGGCATCTGTCATAATGACAACTTTGTGGTAACGGGCTTTCTCCAGGTTGAAATCTTCCCCGATACCTGTGCCGAGCGCCGTAATCATAGAGCGAACTTCGTTGTTAGAAAGGATTTTATCCAGTCTGGCTTTTTCAACGTTCAGGATTTTACCTCTAAGCGGCAAAATGGCTTGGAAATGTCTGTCGCGGCCCTGTTTAGCAGATCCTCCGGCAGAGTCACCCTCTACGATATACAACTCGGAGATGCTCGGGTCTTTTGAAGAGCAGTCCGCTAACTTACCGGGAAGGTTTGAAATTTCCAAAGCACTCTTGCGGCGTGTTAATTCACGGGCTTTTTTCGCAGCCATTCTTGCTCTTGCCGCCATTAAACCTTTATCGACAATTTTTTTGGCCGCGTCTGGATTTTCCAGCATAAATGTTTCCATTGCCGTAGAAAATAACGTATCGGTGATCGTCCGCGCTTCTGAGTTGCCTAGCTTTGTTTTCGTTTGGCCCTCAAACTGCGGATCAGGGTGTTTGATTGAAATAATCGCGGTCAGCCCTTCTCTTACGTCATCTCCGCTTAGGTTTGGATCATTTTCTTTAATAAGCCCTTTTTTTCTGGCGTAATCGTTGATAACACGAGTCAGACCCGTTTTAAAGCCCGCTTCGTGGGTACCGCCTTCATACGTGTTAATGTTATTTGTAAATGAGTAAATGTTACTTGTGTAGCTGTCATTGTATTGTAAAGCCACTTCAACCGTAATGCCGTCCTTTTCGCCTTCAATGTAAATCGGCTCTTCATGGACAACTTCTTTAGATCGGTTTAAATACTCTACATAACTTTTAATTCCACCTTCGTAATGGTACTCATTTTTGCGCTCTTGTCCTTCACGTTTATCTTCAATCGTGATGTTTACGCCTTTTGTCAAAAAGGCTAATTCGCGCACGCGGTTCGCAAGCAGATCATAATCATACTCAGTTGTTTCTGTGAAAATCTCAGGATCAGGGACAAAATGTGTCGTCGTTCCTGTATGATCTGTTTCGCCAATGATTTCAAGGTCTGAAACCGGAACTCCGCGTTTATAGGTTTGACGGTGGATTTTACCGTCACGGTGTACCGTCACCACAAGCTCGGTTGAAAGCGCGTTTACGACTGACGCACCTACACCGTGCAATCCTCCAGACACTTTATAACCGCTTCCGTCAAATTTCCCTCCAGCATGAAGCACCGTCATAATGACTTCTACCGCAGGACGGCCCATTTTTTCATGAATACCGACTGGAATACCGCGGCCATTATCTATCACCGTGATGCTGTTGTCTTTCTCGATTTGGATATTGATATCCGTACAATAACCGGCGAGGGCTTCGTCAATACTATTGTCGACAATTTCCCATACCAGGTGGTGAAGGCCTTTGCTGTTTGTTGAACCGATATACATCCCTGGTCTTTTACGAACAGCTTCCAATCCCTCTAGTACCTGTATCTGATTTTCATCATAACTGTTTTGCTGCTGTTCCATAGCCACGTCATTCACCTACACTTTTCTAAACGATATATTCGTGATAAAAAATTTCTAAGAATCTATTTCAAACATAAATTGCGCACGTTTTTTTAATGTGCTGGAAGATAAGGGAGAGTAATATATATTCTGAACCGTGACTACGATAGATTTGGGCGTGCCGTTTACGGAAGGCACCACCTTGTGTTTCTGTTTTTTCAGAAATTCTTCAACAATAGGCGACATGTTGGCTTTAAAGTCAAAAATGCCGACAATATCTCGTGTTGAAACCACAAAGTCATCACCTAAATGAATATACAATTGCCCACCTCATTTCTTCACTTCACTAACGCACCATTTTGCACACGGAACATTCCTGCTTGACGTAAGGTTTCGTGATCAATGCCATCAACGCTTGTCGTTGTGACAAACGTTTGTACACGGCCTTGGATCGTATGAAGCAAGTGTGACTGGCGATAATCGTCCAGTTCACTCAGTACATCATCCAATAGTAAAATGGGGTATTCTCCGATTTCTTCATGGATCAGGTCAATCTCCGCCAGCTTAAGAGACAATGCCGTCGTTCGCTGCTGTCCTTGAGAACCATACGTCTGCACATCGCGTCCGTTCACATAGAAAAGAACATCGTCACGATGAGGCCCTGACAGCGTAACACCGCGCTCAATTTCTTTTTCTCTTAATTTAGAAAACGCTTCTTGATAGCTATCTCCTATTTTCGACAAGTCTTTAGGATCTGATACCTCAAGAGCCGTATGGTACTTCAGGGTCAGCTCTTCAAGCCCTCTTGAGATGCCCGCATGGATAGGCTGAGCCCATTTTTCGAGCTGCGCTGTAAATTGCAGGCGTTTTACGACGACTTTTGCTGCAACTTCTACAAGCTGATCGGTCAAAACATCGAGCATCGTTCTGTCAGTTTGTTTTCTTGTTTGCAGCTGCTTCAAAAAATGATTTCGCTGCGAGAGGATTTTCTGGTAAAGAGAAAGGTCATGCAGGTAAACAGGAGAAACCTGTCCGATTTCCATGTCAAGAAACCGCCTTCTCACTTGAGGGCTTCCCTTTACAAGATTTAAATCTTCCGGCGCGAACATAATGGTGTTGAGGGCCCCGACATACTGGCTGAGCTTTTGCTGTTCGATATGATTGACCTTGCCCTTTTTACCCTTTTTGGAGATGACGAGCTGCATCGGGATCGCCCCGTTTTGCTTCATCACTCTTCCCTCTATTTTAGCATAGTCTTTGTCCCACCGTATAAGTTCTTTGTCATTTGACGTCCTGTGCGATTTCGCCATGGACAAGACATAGATCGCCTCCATGAGATTTGTTTTCCCCTGGGCGTTTTCTCCGATGATCACATTTACTTTATTTTCAAATTGAAGTTCAGCATGGTCGTAGTTGCGGTAAGATGTCAGTTCTAAGTTCTGGATATACAATCAGTGTCACCCGCTTTAATTGACGACTTGAAATGAACCAAATCCTTCAATCTCTACCACATCTCCAACATACAGCTTTCTGCCGCGGCGGTTGTCCGGCTCGTTATTCACAAGCACTTCATGCTCGCTTAAAAACCACTTCGCCATACCGCCTGACTGAATGACATCGGCTAATTTCAAGAATTGTCCGAGTGTAATCATCTCTGTATCAATTGAAATCGGATTTGCCATTATATCGACCTCTTTCAAATATCACTAATATCTAATTGTACTAAAAAAAAACGAATTAGGGAAAGGGAAAACTTGTCGGAGCAGATACCGAATAGAAAAGCTGCCGAAAGGGTCGGCAGCAGTGTATCGGATTAATAGGTTCTGACAGGAAGGATAAGCTGTACAATCGTTTCATCATTCGGTGTGCGAATTAAGAAAGGTCTCATTGCGCCTGTAAAGCTTACCCGTATTTCTGCTCCTTCAAGCACCTTTAGTGCATCCAGCATATATTTTGGACTAAATGAGATATTTAATTCCTCACCTTCGATCTGATCAGCAAGAATCGCTTCAACAACTTTTCCAATTTCAGGTGAGTTGGAAGAAATCTCAATCGATTCAGCCGGTTTTGCAGACAGCTTCACCACGTTGTTGCGTCCCTCTCTGGCTAAAAGAGATGCACGATCAATTGCCTGAAGGAATTCTTTTGTGTTCACAATGATTTCTGTTTTGCTTTCTTGCGGAATCAGGCTGGTTGTATCCGGATAATTTCCGTCCAGAAGCCGCGAGAAGAATAAAACATTTTTCGCTTTAAACAGAACTTGGGTTTCTGTGATTACGATATCTACAAGTTCCTGATTGTCATCCAAAATCTTGCTGAGTTCAGTTAAGCTTTTTCCCGGAATCACGACGTTATAAGATCTGTCTTCTGGAATATCAAGTTTCGCTTTTCTTAAAGCAAGACGGTGGCTATCCGTCGCAGTGCATAATAATTCACTTCGCTCCACTTTCCAGTTTACACCTGTCAAGATAGGGCGTGTTTCTGAGGTGGACACCGCGAATACTGTTTGTCTGATTAGATTTTTTAACAAGTCAGTTGGAATTTGAATCGCGTGATGCTCTTCGATCTGCGGCAAGTGCGGGTACTCATCAGCATCCAGACCGTTTAGATTAAATTCAGCTTTGCCAGAACGGATAATCGTCAAATACTGGTTTTGCACTTCGATTTCTACAGTTGCCATCGGCAGTTTTTTTACAATCTCACTAAAGAAGCGGGCTTGTAAAACGATGCTTCCAGGCTGTTCTATTGTGACGATCTCCTTATCTCCTTCTTCTTTTGGAATGAAGGATTCAATTGAAATATCTGAATCGCTTCCTGTAAAGGATACGCCATCATCTGATGCAACGATTTTAATACCAGTCAGAATGGGAATCGTAGTTCTGGATGAAACTGCTTTTAATACATCTTGGACACTTTCAACAAGACGATCTTTTTGAATCGTGAATTTCATTTTTATCCTCCTAACGGATAATGTATTAATATATATATTTTTAAAAAATAGTAGAAGTAATAGTAGGGCTTGTGGATTTGTGGATAAGTTGTGAAAAAGACAGGAAACACAGCCTATCCACATGTGGACAGACTGTGTATGACTTCTGAAAAGTTATTCACACTTTCCTCGATTAATCCCCGGTCCTGCTATTTAAGCTGTTCTTTAATTTCTTTTACATGCTGCTGAAGCTGTTCATCGTCTGCCAGCAGTTTTGAAATTTTTTCATGCGCATGAATAACGGTCGTATGGTCACGGCCTCCAAACTCTTCACCGATTTTAGGAAGAGAGGAATCAGTCATTTCCCTTGATAAGTACATGGCGATTTGTCGCGGGAAAGCTACTGATTTTGTCCGTTTTTTTGCTTTAAAATCCTCGAGTTTAATATTAAATTGCTGACCTACTACCCTCTGAATTTCTTTTATCGTAATGACTTTCGGTTTTGAAGAAGGAATAATATCTTTCAACGCCTCAGCGGCCAGATCAGCATTAATATCTTTATTAATTAAAGATGAGTAAGCAACAACTCTGATTAATGCTCCTTCAAGTTCCCGAATATTGCTGTCAATTTGATTTGCGATATAAAGCATAACCTCGTTCGGAATATCGAGGCCCTCCGCTTTGGCTTTTTTTCGTAAAATCGCAATTCTCGTTTCCAAATCTGGCGGCGTGATATCCGTAATCAGGCCCCATTCAAAACGTGAACGCAATCTGTCTTCAAGTGTCGGAATTTCTTTTGGAGGTCTGTCACTTGAAATGACGATTTGTTTGCTTTCTTCGTGCAATGTGTTAAATGTATGGAAAAATTCTTCCTGGGTTTGTTCTTTCCCCGCTAAAAATTGAATATCATCTATCAAAAGCACATCAACATTTCGATAGCGATTGCGGAAGTCGACGGCTTTATTATCTCGGATAGAGTTGATGAATTCGTTTGTAAATTTCTCAGAAGACAGATAAACCACTTTGGCAGAAGGATTATGATCTATTACATAATGGCCGATCGCATGCATTAAGTGTGTTTTCCCTAAGCCGACGCCCCCATAGATAAATAAAGGGTTGTAAGCTTTCGCGGGTGCTTCCGCTACTGCGAGGGAAGCAGCGTGTGCAAATCGGTTTCCAGATCCGATGACAAAAGTATCGAAAGTATATTTTGGATTGAGCATATTTTGAGGAAAATCAGATGTATCTTCTTTGACCGCTTTTTTGACTTGCGGCTTCGGCATAAAGTCCTCAACATCTTGATTTTGAGGAATGACAAACTTAATGCTCAATTCTTCCCCGGTTAATTCATATATAGTATCTGCAATCAGATGCAAGTATCTGGACTCCAGCCAGTCTCTGGCAAATTCATTGGGAGCCGTGATCGTTAATGTATCTCCTTGCAGTGAGTGGGCTTTGGTTGACTTCATCCAAGTCTCAAAACTCGGTTTGCTCAACTTTTTTTCGATTTGAGCAAGGGCTTGGTTCCACAGGTCTAATATATTTTCCATCTTCCGGCACGTCCCTCCTTTTCATAGAAAATGGCGTCTTTCTCTGTTATAGAACACAAAAAAAGAGCAAATGGCGCTTACCATTCGTACACATTAAATGTTGAAAACATATAATATAGTAGATAAATAGCTTTTCGACAAATTTCACAACTTGTGGACAACCTTCTACACAAGCTGTGTGAAATCAATCCACAACTTATCCACACTTTGTGGATAAAGAGTAAAGGTAAGATTAGTAATCAAGAGTTAAAACACAAATATAATACCAAATTAAACGAGAGCTTGCAATGGTTGTCACAATCTTATCCACAAAGCGGACAACCTGTTGAAAAAATCTTGTCCACAGGGGTTGGTAATGTGAAAATGTTGTCGATAACCACTGTGGATATTAAAAAAGAGCTAAAAAGATATCCACATTCGTATTTTTAGAGCAGTTTTTCTGACTTTTTTTCGTTAAATTAAGGAATCTAAAAAATAAGGTTTCGAAAGTCGGAAAGGTGTGGTATCCTATTATGGTTGCAAGAAATAAAAGCACTAGTGAAGTTGACAATGAATAGGTAACACAAATATAATAAGTAAGACTGTCTTTAACAGCTATTCCTCGAGGGAGGTGTCATAAATGAAAAGAACATTCCAACCGAATAACCGTAAACGCAGTAAAGTTCATGGCTTCAGAAGCCGTATGAGTTCAAAAAACGGTCGTCTAGTTTTAGCACGCCGTCGCCGTAAAGGCAGAAAAGTATTATCAGCTTAGGCCACTGAATAATGTCAGTGGTCTTTTTTCACTTTATGGGAAAAGATAGATGTGATGCATGATGAACCGGGGTATGCTCCCTGGTTCTAGTGCATCTCATTTTCATAATAAATTTCAAAAGTTTCTGCCAGCCAGTATCGGAGTGAGTCATTTGAAGAAGCGAAATCGTTTAAAGAAAAATGAAGATTTTCAAAAAGTGTTTAAGCATGGGACATCAATAGCGAACCGCCAGTTTGTCTTATATACGCTTGATCAGCCTGAAAACGATGAGCTGCGCGTCGGGCTTTCCGTCAGCAAAAAAATTGGCAACGCTGTGATGCGAAATCGGATCAAACGTTTGATTCGGCAGGCTTTTCTTGAAGAGAAAGAGAGACTGAAGGAAAAGGATTACATCATTATTGCCAGAAAACCGGCGAGCCAGCTGACATATGAGGAAACGAAAAAAAGTCTGCAGCATCTATTCAGGAAGTCTTCTTTATATAAGAAATCTTCGTCAAAGTAGGCATTGTCACTGCTTTCTTACAACTTTTAAAAGCGCTTCCTTTCTGGTTGATCAGAAAAAGACACCATTTAAAACTGAAAGATGCTAAAATACATACAAGTATGCTTTGCAATAAAAGAGTGTAAAGATTAATTATAGGAGGAAATGTTGTTGAAAAGGAGAATAGGGTTGCTATTAAGTATGGTTGGCGTATTCATGCTTTTGGCTGGGTGCTCGAGTGTGAAGGAGCCAATCACTGCAGATAGTCCGCATTTTTGGGACAAGTACGTAGTATATCCATTGTCTGAGCTCATTACGTATGTAGCGAAATTGACGGGAGATAACTATGGACTATCAATTATTCTTGTTACCATTTTAATTCGTTTATTAATTTTACCGCTGATGATTAAGCAGCTGAGAAGTTCGAAAGCGATGCAGGCTTTACAGCCGGAAATGCAAAAGCTTAAAGAAAAATACAGCTCAAAGGATCAAAAAACACAGCAAAAGCTTCAGCAGGAAACAATGGCTTTATTCCAAAAGCATGGTGTCAATCCGTTGGCGGGATGTTTCCCGATTTTAATCCAGATGCCGATTTTAATTGGATTCTATCATGCGATCATGAGAACACAGGCGATTTCAGAGCATAGTTTCTTATGGTTTGACTTAGGAGAAAAAGATCCTTTCTATATTCTTCCTATCGTTGCCGGTGTTGCTACATTTGTTCAGCAAAAACTGATGATGGCGGGAAATGCGCAGCAAAATCCGCAAATGGCGATGATGCTTTGGATTATGCCGATTATGATTATCGTATTTGCGATCAACTTCCCGGCGGCTCTTTCTCTTTATTGGGTAGTCGGTAACTTATTTATGATTGCACAAACTTTCCTCATTAAAGGACCAGATATTAAAAAAAATCCTGAGCCGGAAAAAGCCGGAGGAAAGAAAAAGTGAGGAATGTGACTGCTGCAGGGCGAAATGTCGATGAAGCAGTACAGTCTGGATTGCAAGAGCTGGAATTAACGAAGGATAAGGTAGAAATTACCGTTATTGAAGAGGGAAACAAAGGGTTTCTCGGTATTTTCGGTAAAAAGCCGGCGGTCGTAAAGCTGGTTGAAAAGATTGATCCGATTCAGCAAGCGAAGTCTTATCTTCAAACAATTGCTGAGGCTATTGCCGGGAAGTCTGATGTGACTGTTCAAGAAAGCAAAAAGACAGTGAGTTTCCATATAACAGGTGAAAAAGCGGCCTTGTTGATTGGGAAAAGAGGACAAACCTTAAATGCCCTTGAAACTTTGACACAGCTTGTCCTTAATCGTTATCCAGGCCAATATAAAAATGTGACGGTGGATGCAGAAAACTATCGTTTGAAAAGAAAAGATACACTGAGTCAGCTGGCCATCAGGCTTGCAGACCAGGTCCTGAAAACGAAAAAAGCAGTTCATCTTGAACCTATGCCGTCCAGTGAAAGAAAAATCATTCATGATACTCTTTCTGGATATGCAAATCACCAGATCAAAACATATTCAATGGGTGAAGGCGAAAATCGCCATCTCGTTATTTCCCATAAAAGATAGCATAAAACCGAAGTCCGATAAAAAGTGGATTTCGGTTTTTTTGTATGAGAAAAATCTATTTTTCCTAGTCATATCAAGCTTTTGCCGTTTAAGTTTTTTCTTTTTAGGTGTATCCTGTTGATAAAAAGGAAGTTCAGGAAATAAAATTAATTGTTATTCACATGTGGATAAGTTAAAGTAATAGGAGGCGAATTCCTAATTCTGTGGATAACACATCTTCCACTTCGAACCAAACTATGTTATCTTTTAGTTTTGGCATAATAAAAATTTTTTTATATAGATGAAAGTATAAGTAAAGAGAGGTGAACAGCATGGATACAATTGCAGCAATTTCCACTCCGATGGGAGAAGGCGCGATTGCGATTGTACGGTTGAGCGGACCAGAAGCAATTCAAATCGCAGATAAAATTTATAAAGGGCCGAAGGGAAAAACACTCAGCTCGGTCGAATCACATACGATTCATTATGGTCATATCGTAGACAGACCTTCGGATCGTGTCGTAGAGGAAGTAATGGTATCAGTGTTAAAGGCACCGAGAACTTTTACACGTGAAGATGTCATCGAAATTAACTGTCACGGGGGAATTGTGACTGTGAACCAAGTGCTTCAGCTCGCATTGAGAGAGGGAGCGAGACTGGCAGAGCCTGGTGAATTTACGAAACGCGCGTTTTTAAACGGCCGAATTGATCTTTCACAGGCGGAAGCGGTTATGGACTTAATCAGAGCGAAAACGGACCGGGCAATGAACGTCGCCATGAATCAAATGGGAGGGCGTCTTTCTGCTTTGGTGCGCCGTTTACGCAGTGAGATTTTAGAAACGCTGGCTCACGTTGAGGTAAATATAGATTATCCGGAGTACGATGATGTAGAGGAAATGACGCATCAGCTTTTGGTTGAAAAGGCAACCGCCGTGAAAAAAGAAATTGAGGCGCTGCTGAGGACTTCTGAGCAAGGAAAAATCTTGCGGGAAGGTCTTTCTACTGTCATTATCGGCCGGCCGAATGTAGGAAAATCATCTCTTCTGAACAGCCTCGTTCATGAGGCAAAAGCCATTGTAACCGATATTCCCGGAACGACTCGGGATGTAATTGAGGAATACGTTAATGTAAGGGGCGTTCCACTTCGTCTGGTTGATACAGCAGGTATTCGTGAAACAGAGGATATTGTTGAACGAATCGGTGTTGAACGTTCTCGCCAGGTTCTAAAGGAAGCGGACCTGATTTTACTCGTGCTTAATTATAGTGAAGAGCTTTCTGAAGAAGACGTGAAGCTTTTTGAAGCCGTTGAGGGCATGGACGTTATCGTGATTATGAATAAGACTGACCTTGAGGCGAAGATTGACAGTGAGCGTGTCCGTGAGCTTGCCAATGGACGTCCTGTTGTCACGACATCTCTATTAAAAGAGGAAGGCGTCAATGATCTGGAAGAAGCGATTCAATCGCTGTTCTACACGGGTGCCATTGAAAGCGGAGATCTGACTTATGTCAGCAACACACGTCATATCTCTATTTTACAGCAAGCAAAACGTGCTATTGAAGATGCGCTTAGCGGCATCGAACAGGATGTCCCGATCGACATGGTGCAAATCGACCTTACAAGATGCTGGGAGCTTTTGGGTGAAATCATCGGAGATTCTGTCCACGAAAGCTTAATTGATCAGCTCTTTTCTCAATTCTGTTTAGGAAAATAATAAAAGGAGGAACTAGAATCATGGGGTATGAAGCAGGCCAATACGATGTGATTGTGATTGGCGCCGGGCATGCCGGTGTTGAGGCTGCCCTCGCATCAGCACGCCAAGGCGCCAAAACGCTTGTCTTGACCATCAACTTAGATATGGTTGCATTTATGCCATGTAATCCGTCTGTCGGCGGTCCCGCAAAAGGGATTGTCGTCCGCGAAATTGACGCGCTCGGCGGAGAAATGGGCAGAAACATCGATAAAACGCATATTCAAATGAGAATGCTGAATACTGGAAAAGGTCCTGCGGTCCGTGCATTGCGTGCGCAAGCAGACAAATTCCAATATCAGCACGAAATGAAAAATACGCTTGAAAAAGAACCAAACTTAACATTGCTGCAAGGAATTGTGGAACGGCTGATTGTTGAAGACGGCGAATGCCGCGGTGTTATTACACAAACCGGCGCACATTATCGTGCGAAAGCAGTTGTCATGACGACAGGGACATATTTAAGAGGACGAATCATTCTTGGTGATCTGTCTTACTCAAGCGGTCCGAATAACCAGCAGCCTTCTATTAAGCTTTCTGAGCATTTGGAGGAACTGGGCTTTGACCTCGTTCGTTTTAAAACAGGTACTCCGCCTCGCGTCAAAAGCGACACGATTGATTACAGCAAAACGGAAATTCAGCCTGGTGACGATGTGCCTCGCGCTTTCTCATATGAAACAGTGGAATATATTACAGATCAGCTCCCTTGCTGGCTGACATATACAAGCCCTGAGACACATGAGATTATTGACAGCAACCTGCACCGTTCACCGATGTATTCCGGTATGATCAAAGGTACGGGCCCAAGATATTGCCCGTCCATTGAAGATAAAGTTGTCCGATTTAATGATAAACCGCGTCACCAGATCTTCCTTGAGCCAGAAGGCAGAAATACGCAGGAAGTCTATGTCCAAGGGTTATCTACAAGT
The DNA here is from genome assembly GCF_055710085.1 of Bacillus sp. VA13. Lineage (NCBI taxonomy): Bacteria > Bacillati > Bacillota > Bacilli > Caryophanales > Bacillaceae > Bacillus > Bacillus sp. VA13. The sequence continues at coordinate 14,988 of NZ_JBVQPP010000002.1, forward strand.
CTCCCAGAAGATGTACAGCAAAGAATGCTTGCAACGATTCCTGGTCTTGAAAACGTGCAAATGATGAGAGCCGGCTATGCGATCGAGTACGATGCGATCGTACCAACACAGCTATGGCCGACACTTGAAACGAAAAAAATCGCAAACCTGTACACTGCAGGCCAAATTAACGGAACATCAGGCTATGAAGAAGCTGCGGGACAAGGGATTATGGCGGGAATCAATGCAGGGCGAAAAGCGCTTGGAAAAGAAGAAGTGATTCTAAGCCGTTCTGACGCCTACATTGGTGTTCTGATTGATGACCTTGTAACAAAAGGAACCAATGAACCATACCGTCTTTTGACATCACGTGCTGAATACAGATTGCTTCTTCGCCATGACAATGCTGATTTGCGTCTGACAGAAATCGGACACCGCATTGGATTGATTTCTGATGAGAGATATGCAGCTTTTGAGAAGAAAAAAGCTGCAATTGAAGCGGAGAAAAAACGTCTGCACTCTGTGATTATCAAGCCGTCACCGGAAAATCAAGAATATATCCGTTCTCTTGGCGGAAGCGAATTGAAAGATGGAGTTCGCGGCACAGACTTGATGAAACGTCCTGAAATGAACTATGAAACAGTCACAAAACTGGCGCCGCCAGAAGTGCCGGTTCCGCAAGACGTGGCAGAACAAGTAGAAATCCAAGTGAAATATGAAGGATATATTGAAAAATCCCTTCAACAAGTGGAAAAACTGAAGAAGATGGAAAACAAAAAAATTCCGGATCGAATTGATTATGACGCAATCAAAGGGATCGCGACTGAGGCGCGACAAAAGCTGAAAAATGTGCGTCCTTTGTCTGTTGCCCAAGCTTCCCGTATTTCCGGTGTAAACCCGGCGGACATTTCAATTCTATTGGTGTATTTAGAGCAGGGACGCATTGCGAAGATAGCCGAGTAGAAAGGATGACGGCATGAATATTGAAGAATTCACTTCTAGTTTGGCGGAAAAAGGGATCTCCCTTTCTCCCCGTCAGCTGGAGCAATTTGAGCTGTATTACGACATGCTGGTTGAATGGAACGAAAAAATCAATCTGACTTCAATTACAGAGAAAAAAGAAGTGTATCTTAAGCATTTTTATGATTCCATTACAGCTGCTTTTTATGTCGACTTCAATCAAGTGAACACGATTTGTGATGTCGGAGCGGGAGCGGGTTTTCCTAGTCTTCCGATTAAAATATGCTTTCCGCACCTCCATGTCACAATCGTGGATTCACTAAACAAACGGATTACGTTTTTAGAAAAGTTGTCTGAAGCTTTGCAATTGGAGAATACGAACTTCTGCCATGACCGAGCTGAAACATTCGGACAGCGGAAAGACGTACGGGAAAGCTATGATATTGTGACGGCGCGAGCAGTTGCAAGACTATCTGTTTTGAGCGAACTTTGTCTGCCTCTGGTGAAGAAAAACGGTTTATTTGTTGCTTTAAAAGCTGCATCAGCTGAAGAAGAACTGAATGCCGGCAAAAAAGCAATCACGACGCTTGGAGGAGAACTTGAGAATATCCATTCCTTTAAGCTGCCTATTGAAGAAAGCGATCGTAATATTATGGTGATACGCAAGACTAAAAATACACCTAAGAAGTATCCAAGAAAACCGGGAACTCCTAATAAATCGCCAATTGAAGGGTAATTTAGACAGCCTGATATGACAATACCATCATATTTTCATCAAAATTGATGGATGTACAGCAGGAAAAACCATGAGAAAATAGAATTATAAAAATGGCAGTTTTTAAAGGTGGTGTAGGTACATGAAGCATTCATTCTCTCGTTTCTTCGGGCTTGGTGAGAAGGAACAGGAACCGGAGATTGCTGAACATGAGACAAACAAAGAAGAGATTCTGGAAATACCGGTAAATGCTATCGTTCCCAACCGTTTTCAGCCACGCACCATTTTCTCAGATGAAAAAATCAAAGAGTTAGCAATGACCATTCATACACACGGCATTATTCAGCCGATTGTTGTCAGGCATACAGAAGAAGAGGGCCAATACGAACTCATTGCAGGTGAAAGACGCTGGAGAGCGGTACAATCGCTCGAGTGGGAAAAGATTCCGGCTATTATTAAGGATTTTTCCGACACGGAAACCGCTTCTGTGGCGTTAATTGAAAACTTGCAGCGGGAAGAACTGTCTTCTATTGAGGAAGCGCATGCCTATGCTCGGCTTCTTGAGCTGCATGACTTAACACAGGAAGCACTCGCACAGCGTTTAGGAAAAGGGCAATCCACAATTGCGAATAAGCTGCGGTTATTAAAGCTGCCTCAGCCGGTCCAAGACGCGATTATGGAGAAGAAAATCACTGAGCGTCATGCCAGAGCGCTGATTCCGCTGAAGCAGCCTGAGCTCCAAGTCACACTGCTCACAGAGATTATTGAGAAAAGTTTAAATGTAAAGCAGACGGAAGACCGCGTGGTGAAAATGCTGGAGCAAGGCCAGAGAAAACTAAAGCCGAGACGCAAAGCGTTCAGCAGAGATACAAGAATTGCAATGAACACGATTCGCCAGTCACTATCAATGGTTGAAGACAGCGGTGTAAAATTGAATACGGAAGAAGAAGAATTTGAAGAATATATTCAATTAACGATTCGCATACCAAAATAAAAGCTCTCCTGAAAAGCAGGAGAGCTTTTATTCTTATTGTAAAAGGATATTAATTACTTTTAGTCGATAATGTTATATTAGAATTCTTTTCTTCGAGCTTGTGGATAAATTCTTCAGTATTTTGCGGAGAAATCACTGCATGTCCCCAGCCTCTCTGATAATATATCGTGATGGCATGACGAGAGCCGATCAGACGAAAACCTGACCACAGCTTCTTTTTTTGAACCACTTTGTCGATTTTTTCGTAAGGAATTTGATGTTTGATCAGTCCGGCTTTAATGATCAGATGATGTTCCCTTAATACATATTTCAGATCAATAAAGCTCCAAATGATGAGCACATTTAAAAGAGTCAGCAGAGTAAAAATGATCCAGCCTGAAACCCTCACATTTCCCATCACAAAAGGAACGATGGCATCTGCTTGTATCAGTAATATAAGGAACACAATCATCAGCGTAACGGGTATATCTCTCTTTGTTTTATAAACCATATTCTCACCGTCCTGTACGTTCTGCACTGTAACTTCTTCTTTTTTTCTTTAAGAAATTCCTTTTTTAAGTCAAAAAAACATAGAAATTGCAGAATTTATAAGAGAAAGCATATGACAAGCTTGAATTTTCAATTATTTCCCTTCTGAATCGGAACAAAATGATGAAAAAAATGAAACGCTTTAATCTTTTTTTGATAGAATAGAAGCAAGATAGTACATGTTCATGTGAAAGTAGGTGACATCGTGGGAAAAATCATAGCAATTACGAACCAAAAAGGCGGAGTGGGCAAAACAACGACGTCTGTCAACCTTGGGGCATGCTTAGCTTACATAGGGAAAAGGGTTCTGCTGGTAGATATTGATCCGCAGGGGAATGCGACAAGCGGATTAGGGATTGAAAAAGCCGATGTAGAGCAGTGTGTGTACGATATTTTAGTAGATGATGCAGATGTAATAGATATTATTAAAGCAACGACAGTAGAGAACTTGGACGTGATTCCTGCGACCATTCAGCTTGCCGGAGCTGAAATCGAGTTGGTTCCGACGATTTCAAGAGAAGTGAGACTGAAGAGGGCGCTTGAAGCAGTAAAGCAGAATTATGATTATATTATCATTGATTGTCCGCCGTCATTGGGGTTGCTGACGATTAACGCGCTTACTGCCTCAGATTCCGTTGTGATTCCTGTACAGTGCGAATATTACGCCCTGGAGGGGCTCAGCCAGTTATTAAATACAGTACGTCTTGTGCAAAAGCATTTGAATACTGATTTAATGATTGAAGGTGTATTGCTGACAATGCTTGATGCCCGGACGAATCTCGGTATTCAAGTCATTGAAGAGGTTAAAAAATATTTTAGAGATAAAGTATATAAGACGGTTATTCCGCGTAATGTCCGTCTGAGCGAGGCACCGAGTCACGGAAAACCCATCATTTTATACGATCCGCGGTCAAGAGGTGCGGAAGTATATTTAGATTTAGCAAAGGAAGTGGCTGCGAATGGCTAAAGGCCTTGGAAAAGGGATTAATGCGTTGTTTAATCAGGTCGATTTGTCTGAAGAGACAGTTGAAGAAATTAAAGTTGCCGATTTACGCCCTAATCCTTATCAGCCAAGAAAACACTTTGACGACGAGGCATTAGCTGAACTAAAAGAATCTGTGCTGCAGCATGGCATTCTTCAGCCTCTTATCGTCAGAAAATCTTTAAAAGGCTATGATATTGTTGCGGGGGAACGGCGTTTTCGAGCGGCAAAGCTGGCGGGTTTAGACACAGTTCCGGCGATTGTCCGTGAATTATCAGAGGCTTTAATGAGAGAAATTGCTTTATTGGAAAACCTTCAGCGTGAAGATTTATCGCCGCTTGAAGAGGCTCAGGCCTATGACTCCTTGCTGAAACACTTAGATCTCACGCAAGAACAGCTTGCCAAACGTCTTGGGAAAAGCAGACCGCATATTGCGAATCATTTAAGATTGCTGACATTGCCAGAAAACATTCAGCAGCTTATTGCCGATGGTACGCTTTCCATGGGGCATGGACGCACGCTTCTTGGCCTGAAAAACAAAAATAAGCTTGAACCGCTTGTACAAAAAGTGATTGCGGAGCAGCTCAATGTTCGCCAGCTTGAGCAGCTGATTCAGCAGTTAAATGAGAATGTTTCACGTGAAACAAAGAAAAAAGAACCTGTGAAAGACGCGGTTCTAAAAGAACGGGAATCTTATCTCCAAAATTATTTTGGAACAACGGTTAATATTAAAAGACAAAAGAAAAAAGGTAAAATCGAAATCGAATTTTTCTCTAATGAAGATCTTGACCGGATTTTAGAACTTTTGTCTGAACGAGAATCATAAATAAAGAAACCATCTTTCAAGCGAAGATGGTTTTTGTTTTATATTCGTCCAGTGAGCCTTTGCAGCGGGTTAAGGCGTTCCTGCCTCCACTCTGTTCGATCTGTTAAACTCAATCCTTCTGCAAGAACATTTGCCATATTCATGACTAAGTGTAGCCTTGTATTTTGCAATACAAAGTATTCCATAAAACCACTCACATTCACAATTCCGTTAATATGAAGATCTCCCACTTCAGGAAGGTCTTTTTGCACACCAGCCCCAGGCTTTAATGGCCCTTCTCCGATTTGAAACGATCCTACACTTTTAACGCGTCCTAAGCATGCATCGACCGCTATAATAAATGGGTTTTTATGTAATTTTTGAATGTCATTGATTTTATCCTTCATGTTCACAGCATGGACGGGATCAGATAGGGTTCCATAGACATGGAATCTGGTGAGTGGCATTTGTTTGAGTTTCATTCCTACGAGCGGGCCTAATGAATCACCGGTTGAACGGTCTGTTCCGATACAAACCACGACAATTGGTTTGCCGGCAGCTTTACGTAAGGATGAAGAAAGGATGGTTTGGATTTGTTTTGCTGCTGCTGCATCTGTATGTGAAACATATTGCTTTACTCGTTCCTGAGAGGAAAAAAGCCCGCCTTTTCGATTCATAGGTTTCACTTCCTTGTTATAGTAGGTAACAGAATTGCTATGGTGTGTGCCTAGTTATGTAAGGTTGTTTACAGTATATCCAGCAGTATGATTTTTTATGCTTTGTGTAGACACCGGATATTTTCAAAAATAGAGGATTGATATGAGTGCTTAGAGGGGTTGGTTATAAGTATTGTGCTCCAATGCCTCTATTATGATCAAGCTGTGGTCTGCTTACAAAACAGTTGAAAATGCATAGATGTCTACATTGGAAGGGCAATACCGACAAAGTTTAGGATTCTGGGATCAGAAGTGATTTCAATCCGTCTGTTTCTTGTCATACAATACATTATCTATTTCGGCAGCATAGGATATCGGGGTGAAGATGCATACAGAGGTTCTTACCTTATTTCCACTGACAAATTAATATCCCGTTTTAGACTGCCTTCATTGGCAGTCTTTTTTATGTGTATTTTGTATGATAATTTCACCTTGTGGTCAATGTCTATGAAAATATGGCATGTTTGCTTTCAGTTATTTATATAGTAACAATAACGGGAAAAAGCTGAACTCTGTGCTATGAGGTGATGATGTTGTGGAGAGCCGGAATGAAGTGGATGCTGCTCATATTAGGGAGCCTGATCGGGGCCGGATATGCGAGCGGTCAGGAGATATGGCAGTTTTTTGGGGCGGAAAGCGGACTTGCTATTGTGCTGTTTACAATCATGTTCATTTTCTCGTCTTATATTGTGATGAAAATCAGTTTTAAGGTTCAATCCACTCATTTTCTGCCGGTTCTGGAGCATTTGATGGGACCATGGCTGGCGAAAATTTATGATGTCCTCATCGTTTTTTATTTGTTTTCGACGACTATGGTGATGATTGCCGGAGGCGGTGTGACCCTGCAAATGTACAAGCTTCCTTTCTGGTGGGGAATCGCGCTGATTTGTATCGTGACCGTGTGTTTGTTTTTCTGGGATGTGAAAGGAATATTATCAGTAAATGGTTTTTTAATACCGGTTTTAGTAGCAGGGCTGCTGTATGCGCTGATCTCCTTTCAGAGCACCCATCATCATACGTGGACGATTGATTTGACTCGGCAGTATAACTGGCCTGCGAGCATTACGTTTGCCTCTTTAAATATTCTTTCAGTTGTCGCGATTTTATCCTCCGTTGGGAAAGAAATGAAAGGACTCGGAGAAGCGAAAATCGCCAGTGTGGCAAGCGGACTTATTTTTGGCGTGATCTCTTTTGTTTATAATGAAACGTTAGTGGAGTTGGCGGGCTCCCTTTCCCAGTTTGAAATACCGTTGTTTGCCGTTTTGGAGGGGGCGCCTTATCTCCTTTTTTTATGTATGACGGCGGTGCTTTGTCTGGCGATTTACACGACGACGGTAGCTGGTTTGCTGGGGCTGTCCAGCCGGCTGATGGCGTTTGTTCATATGCCAAGATGGATGATTGTGTTGATTCTGTTAGTGTTAATGGTGCCATTTACCTCTTTCGGGTTTTCTGATTTGATCGCGTTCTTGTATCCGATATACGGAATGCTGAATTTATATTTGTTAGTTTGTCTTCTGTTATATCCTATTTTGAGTAAATGGAAATAAGAGGATACCTTTCTTTTCGGATATCTTGATTGCTCTTATGATCAGTTTTTTTGTACAATAGATACAGCAGTTTATGAAAAGAGGTGAAGGGTCTTGGCGGATAAAGACTTTGGCCTGAATGATATCGTAGAAATGAAAAAACCGCATCCATGCGGAGCGAACAGCTGGAAAATTATACGCATGGGAATGGATATTCGAATTAAGTGTGAGGGATGTTCTCACAGTGTAATGATTCCGAGAAAAGAATTTGAAAGAAAACTAAAAAAAGTACTTGTCAAGCATGAGGAGCCTACTTCGTAAAAAGGCCGGCACTCATGCTTTTTCATATAGAAGGTAAGGAGAAGACGGCGATGAGCAAAGTGCATCAGTCAGCATGTCCGCTGAATTGCTGGGACAGCTGCGGCTTTTTGGTGACTGTTGAAGACGGAAAGGTAACAAAGGTGGACGGAGATCCGAACCATCCGATTACGGAAGGCAAAATCTGCGGCCGCGGCAGAATGCTTGAGACAAAAACAAATTCGCCTCAGCGGCTCCGCTATCCGATGAAAAAACAAAATGGCGAGTTTGTGCGAATTTCCTGGAATCAGGCACTTGATGAAATTGCCGGCAAACTTCGGGAGATCAAGGAAAAATCGGAGACAACTGCTGTTTTGCACAGCCACGATTATGCGAATAACGGTTTGTTAAAAGCGCTAGACCAGCGTTTTTTTAATGGGTATGGCGGCGTGACTGAAATCGTCGGAAGCATATGCTGGGGCTCCGGTATCGAGGCGCAAAGCTGGGATTTCGGCCGTTCGTATGGGCACGGCCCGCTTGATATTTACAACAGCAAACATGTTGTTGTGTGGGGAAGAAATGTATCCAGAACGAATATGCACTTATACCATCACTTGCAGCAGGTGAAGAAAAAGGGCGCCACAATTACTGTGATTGACCCGATCTTCAATCCGACTGCCAAGCTTGCAGACTGCTATATCTCTGTAAAGCCGGGAATGGATGGCTGGCTTGCGGCAGCTGTTTTGAAGGTTCTGATTGAGACAGGGAGAACGGATGAGACATTTATTTCTGAGCACTCTGTCGGTTTTGATGATGTAAAAGAGCTTTTGAACACCGTTTCTCTAGAAGAGTTTATTGTAAAAACAGAAACTTCTATGGAGGAGCTGGAGTATCTGGCCGGTTTGTATGCCGATGGCCCGGTGTCTACTTTTATGGGGCTTGGTATGCAGCGCTATAAAAACGGGGGCGGAACGATTCGCTGGATTGATGCACTCGTTGCGGCAAGCGGAAATGTCGGAATTAAAGGCGGCGGCGCGAATTTCGGGAATGTCCAAATTGGTGAGAGGTTTGCGAAAACGAAGCTGACGCTCCCGGAGTTAAAAACAACATCACGTTCGTTTTCAATGATGACGCAGGCTGAAGAGGTAATGACGGCTGCTGATCCAGCGATCGAGATGATTATCGTGACGTGCGGAAACCCGTTGACCCAGGTGCCAAACACACATAAAGTGAGACAAGCGTTTGAAAAGGTTCCGATGACGGTAGCGATTGATTCTATCATGACGGATACGGCAAAGCTATGTGACTATGTTTTGCCGACAGCCACTGTTTTTGAAGAAGAGGATATCTACTATTCCAGCATGTATCACCATTACGTTCAATACGGGAAAAAGCTTGTGGAGCCGCAGGGTGAAGCGAAGTCGGACAGCTGGATCTGGTCAGAGCTTGCAAAACGCCTTGGATTTGGCGAGTTGTTTGAACACAGCACTGAAGAATTTTTGGAAATGGGGCTTTCTTCATTGGAGGCAGAGGATGTGACGCTAGAGCGACTGAAAGAAAAAGGCCATCTCCCTCTTCCAGTCAAGCAAGTGCCGTGGGATGACTATCAGTTTTTGACGCCGAGCGGAAAATTTGAATTTACTTCGTCGCTAGCTGAGGAAAAAGGGTTTAGCGGCTTGCTTCAATTAAATGTGCCCGAAGAATCTGCTTTCCATAATGAGGATTTAGCTGGAAAGTATCCTTACACGCTGTTGTCCATTCATCCGCAGCGTTCTAATCATTCTCAGCATGTGCCGTATATTGAAAAGCTTCAGCATATTCAAGTCGATATTTCTCCAGACATAGCGGTGGAGCAGAACCTTCAGGACGGAGACGAGGTTGCCATCTTTAATGACCGCGGGCGCTTGACGGGCAAGGTGAAAGTGATGAAGCAGGCTCACCCGAAGACGATTAATATAGATGAAGGCATGTGGGCGGCTTTTGGAGGTTCAGTCAATGCACTGACAAATGATACAAATTCTGATAATGGAATGGGAAGCACGCTTTTTGACTGTTTAGTAGGCTTGAAAAAAGCGTAACCAAAGGGATTGGCAGGCTGAAAATGCTTTTTTGTCAGCTTGTCTTTTCCAGTGAACCTCCTTATAATTGCTCTAGGTTCAAAATACGTTTATACAATGACGGTTTTATATAGAGGAGATGAAAGAATGGCTTTAACAGCTGGAATTGTTGGTTTGCCAAACGTCGGGAAATCAACGCTATTTAACGCAATTACACAGGCCGGTGCCGAATCAGCCAACTACCCGTTCTGTACAATTGATCCGAACGTGGGAATTGTAGAAGTACCTGATGATCGTCTGCAAAAGCTGACTGAGCTGGTCAAACCGAAGAAGACTGTGCCGACTGCTTTTGAATTCACTGATATTGCAGGGATCGTAAAAGGTGCGTCTAAAGGAGAAGGACTCGGTAACAAATTCCTTTCTCACATTCGCCAGGTTGATGCAATTTGCCACGTTGTCCGTGCTTTTTCTGATGACAACATTACACACGTTTCTGGAAAAGTTGATCCGATTGATGACATTGAAACGATCAACCTTGAGCTGATCCTCGCTGATATGGAAACAGTTGAAAAGCGGATTACACGCGTCAGCAAACTTGCGAAGCAAAAAGATAAAGAAGCTGTATTTGAGTTTGAGATTCTGTCTAAACTGAAAGAAGCGTTTGAGAGTGAAAAGCCTGCTCGTTCTGTTGAGTTCATTGAAGAGCAGCAAAAGCTTGTGAAGCAGCTTCATTTACTGACTTCGAAGCCTATTTTGTACGTTGCAAACGTAAGTGAAGATGAAGTAGCTGATCCGTCTGGCAATGAAAATGTAGCGAAGATTCGCGAGTACGCTGCCGGCGAAAATGCAGAAGTTATCGTTGTTTGTGCGAAAATCGAATCCGAAATCGCCGAGCTTGAAGGCGATGAAAAGCAAATGTTCCTTGAAGAGCTTGGCATTGAAGAATCAGGGCTTGATCAGTTGATCAAAGCATCATACTCCCTTCTTGGCCTTGCAACATATTTCACAGCCGGAGAACAGGAAGTCAGAGCTTGGACATTCAAAAAAGGCATGAAAGCCCCTGAGTGTGCAGGAATTATTCATAGTGACTTTGAGCGCGGCTTCATTCGTGCTGAAACTGTTGCTTATGAGGATCTTCTTGCGGGTGGCGGTATGACAGGAGCGAAAGAAGCAGGAAAAGTCCGTCTCGAAGGAAAAGAGTACGTTGTTCAAGACGGAGACGTTATTCATTTCCGATTTAATGTATAGGATGCAGTTGTAAAGGGACAAGAGCTTTGGTATAATATAAAATTGTGAGTAATAGAATTATTGCTCCTTGCCCATTATGGGCCGCTTAGTCCAAAAGGAGGTGCAAACAGATGAGAAAGTACGAAGTTATGTACATTATCCGCCCAAACATTGACGATGAGTCTAAAAAAGCAGTTATCGAGCGTTTCAACAACGTTCTGACTTCTAACGGTGCGGAGATCACTGGAACAAAGGATTGGGGTAAACGTCGTCTTGCTTACGAAATCAACGATTTCCGCGACGGTTTCTACCAAATCTTAAACGTTCAAGCTGACGCTGCGGCAGTTCAAGAATTTGACCGTCTAGCTAAGATCAGTGACGATATCATTCGCCACATTGTTGTTAAAGAAGAAGAATAAGCAATTTTGAAATATATAATGGTAAAAGGTGGTCTTTCTTATGCTTAACCGAGTTGTATTAGTCGGAAGACTGACAAAAGACCCAGAGCTTCGTTATACGCCAAACGGTGCGGCTGTTGCTACGTTTACTCTTGCTGTGAATCGTACATTTACGAACCAGTCCGGAGAACGTGAGGCCGATTTCATTAATTGTGTCACTTGGAGAAGACAAGCCGAAAACGTTGCAAATTTCCTGAAAAAAGGAAGCCTTGCAGGCGTAGATGGCCGTTTACAAACAAGAAACTATGAAAACCAGCAAGGACAGCGTGTCTTCGTGACTGAGGTCCAAGCTGAAAGTGTTCAATTTCTTGAGCCGAAAAACGGCGGCGGTTCTGGTTCAGGTGGATACAACGAAGGAAATAGCGGCGGAGGCCAGTACTTTGGTGGAGGCCAAAATGATAATCCATTCGGGGGAAATCAAAACAACCAGAAACGCAATCAGGGGAACAGCTTTAATGATGACCCATTTGCCAACGACGGCAAACCGATTGACATCTCGGATGACGATCTTCCATTCTAATGAGATTATCACCTAAATTGAAAAAGAAAGGAGGGAAATGACAATGGCAGGAGGACGCAGAGGCGGTCGTGCGAAACGCCGTAAGGTGTGTTATTTCACTTCTAACGGTATCACGCACATCGACTACAAAGATGTAGATCTTCTTAAAAAGTTTGTTTCTGAGCGCGGTAAAATTTTACCACGTCGTGTAACTGGAACAAACGCTAAATACCAACGTAAATTGACTGCAGCGATCAAACGCGCTCGTCAAATGGCTTTACTTCCGTACGTAAGCGGTGAGTAAGCTGATACGTAAAGAGCAAGGACCTTCGGGTTCTTGCTCTTTTTTATAGGGGGATGAAACATGAAGCTGATTTCTTGGAATGTAAACGGCCTGCGGGCTGTCATGAGAAAGATGGATTTCCTCTCTTATCTGAAAGAAGAGGATGCAGATATTATATGTCTTCAGGAAACAAAGATACAGGACGGCCAGGTTGATCTCCAGCCTGAAGGCTATCATGTGTATTGGAATTATGCAGTGAAAAAAGGATATTCCGGCACAGCTGTTTTTTCAAAACAAAAGCCGCTGCATGTCATGTACGGAATCGGAATAGAAGAGCATGACCAAGAAGGCAGAGTGATTACGCTGGAATTTGAAAATTTGTTTGTGATGACCGTTTACACGCCCAATTCCAAAAGAGGATTGGAGCGAATCGATTATCGGATGCAATGGGAAGAGGCTTTATTATCTTATATTCTTGAATTGGATAAGAAAAAGCCGGTCATTTTATGCGGCGATTTGAATGTAGCCCATCAGGAGATCGATTTGAAAAATCCAAAGGCGAACCGAAATAACGCCGGATTTTCTGATCAAGAAAGAGGAGCATTCACTCGTTTCTTAGAAGCAGGCTTTGTTGACTCATTCCGCCACGTCTATCCTGATCTTGAAGGCGCTTATTCCTGGTGGTCGTATCGTGCCGGGGCCCGGGACAGAAATATCGGATGGCGTCTCGATTATTTTGTTGTGTCCGAAAGGCTTAAGGAACAGATTGAGGATGCCAGCATATCAGCGGACGTCATGGGTTCCGACCATTGTCCTGTTGAACTTATGATCAATATATGATGAGATAGCAGTAAGGAATTTACACTTACTGCTTTTTTATATGAAAAAGGAGAAAGAGATGGCAAACATAAAAGAGATTGCAAGACTGGCCAATGTATCTGTTTCGACTGTTTCGCGTGTGTTGAATCATCATCCATATGTGTCTGAAGAAAAGAGAAAGCTTGTTCATCAAGTCATGAAGGAATTAGATTACACACCAAATCGAACCGCAATCGATCTCATTCGCGGGAAAACCCATACGGTCGGTGTGATCCTGCCTTATAGCGATCATCCCTGCTTTGATAAAATCGTAAACGGAATCACTAAGGCGGCGTTTCAGCAAGAGTATGCAACGACCCTCCTCCCCACCAATTATAACCCCGCTATTGAAATCAAATATCTAGAGCTGTTAAGAACGAAGAAAATAGACGGTCTCATCATTACATCCCGCGCCAATGACTGGAACAGCATTATCGCTTATCAGGAGTATGGGCCGATCATCGCTTGTGAGGATACCGGAGACATTGATGTCCCATGTGCGTACAATGACAGAAAAGCTGCTTATACAGAAAGCTTTCGCTATCTAAAGAGTCATAGGCATGAAAATATTGCTTTTACGTGCGTCAGAGAAGCCGACAGGAGTCCGAGTACGTCTGATAAAGCTGCGGCCTATAAAGCCGTTTACGGGAGGCTGGAAGACCGTCATATGCTGTCTGGTTGCAATGGGATGAATGACGGTGCGCGGGCAGCTGAACATTATTATACGAGCGAGCGGGTTCCGACTGCTATTTATGCAAATAGTGATGAAGTGGCAGCTGGAATTCATGTATTTGCCCAAAAGAATAAATGGGATGTTGAAATCATTGGCGAGGGGAATTCTTCTATCAGCCGTGTACTTGGTTTTCCGTCGCTTGATTTGAATCTTGAGCAGCTCGGCATCGCAGCATTCTCTCTATTTATGCAGGATGAACCCATTGATATCAAAATTCAGCATCAATTCGAGAAAAAAGCTTGAACTGAAATGCATTTCATACTTTATAACTTCATTGAAGGTGAAGGAGGAGGAAGAAATGCGGATTGAACATACAGCGATCTGGGTCAACGATTTAGAGCGAATGAAGGCTTTTTATGAAACGTATTTTAACGGCAAAGCGAATGATCTATACCATAATGAGAAAAAAGATTTTAAGTCTTATTTTATTACGTTTGATTCCGGAGCAAGGCTGGAAATTATGAAAAAAGGAAATGTGACTGATCCGCCTTCACAAACGATGACAGGCTGGGCCCATATTGCCTTTTCCGTTGGAAGCCGGGAGAAGGTTGATGAACTGACTGATCAATTGAAGAAGGATGGTTTCGCAGTAGTAAACGGCCCGCGGACAACAGGAGACGGCTACTATGAAAGTGTGATTGAAGATGATGAAGGAAATTTGATCGAGATTACAATCTGACATCTGGAGTGACTTGAATGCTGAGGACAGAAAAAGAAAAAATGGCAGCCGGAGAATTATACAATCCGGAAGATCAACAACTGCTACTAGAACGCAAACATGCGAGACAGCTGACTAGACAATATAACGAAACACCAGAAGATGATACAGTGCGGACGGAGTTTTTGAAGGAGCTGCTCGGTTCGATTGGTGATCAAGTCACGATTTTGCCGACATTTCGCTGTGATTATGGCTATCACATTCATATTGGAGACCATACATTTGTTAATTTTGACTGTGTCATTTTAGATGTGTGTGAAGTGCGTATCGGACGTCATTGTTTGATTGCGCCAGGTGTACATATCTACACGGCCGGTCATCCTCTTGATCCGATTGAAAGGAAGTCCGGGCAGGAGTTCGGTAAGCCTGTGACAATTGGAGATCATGTTTGGATCGGAGGCCGGGCAGTGATTAACCCGGGAGTGACGATCGGCGATAACGTGGTGATCGCATCAGGGTCTGTTGTGACTAAGGATGTACCTGCTAATACGGTTGTAGGCGGAAACCCTGCGAGGATGTTGAAGGAATTGAAATGAAATCAGTGCGGCAGATCCGCACTGACTTTTTTAAATCTGTTTCGCATTCGTTTTAGGGCCGAAGCATATTAACAGCACGGAGCATGCGAGCCAGCAGCCGCCGATAAATAAGAAGACGCTGACATAGCCGAGCTGAACGGCGATAAATCCGACGAGCAATGAGCCAAAAATGTTTGAAAAGCGGCCGAGGCCATAGGCTAAACCACTGCCAGACGAACGGTATTCAGTCGGATAAGGTTCAGACGTATAGGCGTATAAGTTCGAGGTGAAAACCCTTTCCGTAATATTTACGATGAAACCAAACACAATGATCATGATCGGAATAAAAGTCATGCCATATAAGAGACCGGCGATGGCTGTCAAAAATGCACTGGCGGCTAAAATCCACTTTCTCTGAAATCTTTCAGAAATCATGGAACCGAGCAATGCGCCAAGCGGAGCGCCGACGGAGTGCAATACGTTATACCACAATGTATTTTCCATGGAGACTCCATTGCTTTTTAACAGGCTGGGAACCCATGAGGCAAATCCGTAAAATCCAAACGTTTCAAAAATCCATACAGCAGATAACACAATGGTGATTTTAAGGTTTCTTCCTTTCAATAACCCTGCATAACCGGCATGCTTCTGAACGATACTGTTTGCTTTAGGCTGAGCTGGTGCCGGAAGCGGGCCTTTCTCTTGTTCAACCTGCGCCTCAATTCTGTTGAGGATCGCATCAGCTTTCGCATATTCACCGCGATTTTCGTGCCAGCGAGGTGACTCTTCGAGACGGCGGATAAAGAAAAAATAAATAAGGCCGACGGCACCCCATACAAATACAAGCCTCCATCCCCATGAACCGAGCGGAATGACAAAGGCAGACACAATATTGGTGATCGGAACGCCGATCAATCCAATCATGGCACAGAAAGAAATATATTTCCCGCGGACACTGGAAGGAAAAAATTCTGCCAGATAGCTATTGGTAATAACCATGGCCGCTGCGACACCAAATCCGGTAAGAAAACGGAATGTCGTTAAAGACGGGATGTCCCATGCCGTGGCATTGCATAGCGATGCGATTGAGAAAACAAACACAAATAGATTTAAGGCTCTTTTGCGGCCAATTCGATCGGACAGCCTTCCACCCAGTGATGCGCCTAAAAACATGCCTAAAAACGAAGCCGCCGTTACATTGGCAATGGTTGAAAGCGGGATGCCCCAATGCTCGATCAGTGCCGGCGCTACATTGCTGAGGGTAAATAAATCTGCAAGATCAAAGAAATAAACAATGCCGAGAGCGGTTAATACTTGGAAGTGAACGCGAGAAATCGGAAGGCGGTCTAAACGATTCGCTGCGTTTGAGAAAGGATGTGTGTTCTTCTGTTTGAAGATCGTATTCATAAAAAACCCCCTTTTGAGTAGTAAGAAAAGACTGAAAACTCCCCTCTTGGGAATATTATAAGTATCTTGATTCATTGGCGACAGAGTTCAAATCACTAGATAGAAGAACTAAATTCACACTTTATATTTTAATTTTGCATAAAAGATTTCCAAAACAGTAGATTCATAGACCAATTTATGCAAATATATAGTAATATTCTCATTGAAAGGAAGAGACATAGAAGGAATGAATCCATTTATCCGTCCTATAGAAGGAAACAATACGTTGTGGAGATACTTTTTCGCCTTTTTGGTGATGGTAGGTTTATATGTATTCGGGAATATTGCTTACCTTTTCGCTATACTGTTTACGGTTATTGTGAATCCCGATATCACGTTTGATTTGGATGAAGCTGTGCTGAGTGATCCTCTGGTAGATCTTTATTTGTCTCATGTCATTTATTTATTTGCGATTCCAGGAGTATGGCTGGCTGTGCGCTTTATTCTAAAGCGGCCTTTTCGAACGGTCATTACGCCGAATGCAAAGATCAATTGGCGGAGAATTTTCTTTGGCTTTATTGCTTATTTCCTGCTGATGATCGCCGTACAATTGATTGATTTTGCGATCCATCCTGACAGCTATTCAATGCAAGATGTTGATGCTTCACGGTTTATATGGCTGCTAGTGGCGGCCCTCATTTTGGTTCCGTTTCAAACATCAGCGGAAGAATTGTTTTTTAGAGGATTTTTGCTTCAAGCTTTCGGGAGATTAACGAAAAATCCACTTATCTTGACATTGATTGTCGGGGGCTTGTTTGGCGTATTGCATTTTGCTAATCCAGAAATGAACAATGGCGCTGTCTGGGCAGGAATTGAGTACTTAACATTTGGTTTTGTGTGGACCTATTACACGATTAAAACTGGCAGTATTGAAATATCACTTGGCGCCCATGCCGCAAATAATATGTTTTTGTGTATGTTTATCACAGAAAAAAACAGTGTGTATGGAGGAATTCCTTCTTTATTTACGGTTACGCGGGGGAACCCGATGTGGGAGGCTTTATTTACGATAGCGGTCAATCTTGTTTTTGCGGGCATCGCTTTATGGTACCATAAGAAATCACAAAGTAAGCAGCAGGGGTCTTAATCCCTGCTGCTTATTAACGTTTGGAGGGCTTCTTCGATATTTGTTGTCGGCTGCTGGCAGGCGAAGTTTTCACAAATATACACAGTTGTTTTGCCGTCTATGATGCGGTAGTCTGCTGCAAATGGTGCTATGTCTTTGCATTGATCAGGATGCTCTGCCACCAAAATGGAGTCGTTCGGCTTAAAGGCTTTTTGAAGTGCAGTGATGATTTGTTTTCTGGCTGGATCGTCTGCGCTGCCAAAAATAACGATTTCCTTTTTAGGCATCACGTGTTTTAACACGCTTTGCATAAAGAAAGCATGGCCGCTCGGATACGCATCGATATCCGGCTTAAACACAGAAAACATCGTTTCTGCTTTTTCAATGAGCGATAAGTCGCCTGTGACCTGTCCGAGACGCAAGAGCTGAACGGCTGCCACACTGTTTCCGGAAGGCACGGCGCCGTCGTACACTTCTTTTTCCCGGACGATTAAGGCTTCAGCATCGTGTCCGGTGAAATAGAATCCGCCATGCTCCTCATCCCAAAATAAGCCGATCATATCGTCCGTCAGTTTCTTCGCTTTTTGTAAATAAGAAAGATCAAACGAAGCTTCATAGAGATCCAGATAAGCCCATAGGAGAAAAGCATAATCATCGATGAAGCCTTTGTTTTTCACTTCGCCGTCCCGATACCGAACCATCACACGGCCGTCGATGATTAAATGGTTTTCAATAAATGTGATGGCGTCTTTCGCTAAGCTGAGATATTTCGGTTCCTGATATACCTTTGCCGCTTTGGCGAGACCTGCGATCATCAGCGCGTTCCATGAGGTCAGCACTTTATCATCGACATGCGGATAGGTTCTTTCTTCGCGAGTCTTCAAGAGCAGTTGTCTTGCGCCCTCAAGCTTGAGGCTGAGCTCTTCCTCGGTTAACCCGGCATCAGCTTTAATCTGTTTCCGCTTTGTGTGAATGAGGTTAGGAATATTTTTGCCTTCAAAGTTTCCTTCTTCAGTGATGTCATACACTTGGCAATACAGCGTTCCGAGATCGTCTCCGAGCGTTCTCAGAATCTCTTCCTTTGACCACACGTAGTACTTTCCTTCTTCTCCTTCTGTGTCCGCGTCTAAAGCGGAGAAAAAGCTTCCGTCTTCATGGGTCATTTCCCGCTGAATGAACGTGATGATCTGCTCGCAAATCTCTTTATACCGGCTGTTTTGCGTAACCTGATAGGCTTCTGTATAAGCAGTGAGCAGCAGCGCATTGTCGTACAGCATTTTTTCAAAGTGAGGAACGAGCCACTCGTCATCGGTCGAGTAGCGGGCGAATCCATAGCCGATATGATCATAAATGCCGCCATTTGCCATGCTGTCCAGCGTTTTCGTCACGTTGTATAAAGCATTTTCCTGCTCCGTATTGTGATGATAACGAAGCAAATACATCAGCATATGGGGCATCGGAAATTTCGGCGCCTGCCCGAAACCGCCGTAGATCGTATCAAACCCATTGGCAAGCTGCTGGAATGTCCGGTGAATCGCTGACTCGCTAAGGCCTTCGCCTGATTTTGCGGCTGTTTTGGTCTGCAAATGATTAGCGGCGTTCTCTGCAATATCTTCGACATGCTCGCGATCGTTCGCAAACGTCTCAGACAGATGCTCAAGGACATCAACGAAACCGGGACGATTGAATTTACTCGTCTTTGGAAAATATGTACCCGCATAAAACGGCTTCTGATCAGGCGTGATAAACACATTCAGCGGCCAGCCGCCCTGCCCGGTCATCAGCTGGCAGATTCTCATATAAACAGAATCTACATCCGGCCGCTCTTCCCGGTCGACTTTAATCGCCACAAACCGTTCATTGAGAAGACGCGCGATTTCTTCATCTTCAAAGCTTTCGTGGGCCATGACGTGGCACCAATGGCATGTGGAATAGCCGATGCTGACAAGAACCGGCTTGTTTTCGCGTTTTGCTTTTTCGAAGGCTTCTTCTCCCCAAGGGAACCAGTCTACGGGGTTGTGGGCGTGTTGGAGTAAGTAAGGAGACTTCTCATTGATTAATCTATTGGGTTTATTGTTATTTGGCATGGGATCACCTTCTTTCGTGTTTTTCTTTTATAAACTTGATAACATATTTAACCTTACCACAGATAATAAAAAAAATACCTTAGTCTATAGTCTATAGGGTTAACTAAAGTATTTGGAATAGATAGTATATAGTACATCTTTTATTTTTATCTAAAGTATTCCGACGAGCCATCGATTTCAAGTCAGAATCTCATTGTCTTTGTTAATGACTTATACATATATCGTATTTTGTATCCAACTTGACATATCGGTATATCTAGATATACAATTGCAGCCATGGAACCTATTAACGTATTCAAAGCTTTATCCAATGAAACAAGACTTAATATCCTAGAGTGGCTGAAGGAACCCGAGAAACATTTCCCGAAACAAGGCGCTCACCTGCCAAAGGAGGTAAGTTACAAAGGCGGAGTATGTGTTGGGGATATTCAAGAAAAAGCCAAAGTTTCTCAATCAACAATTTCTAGCTACTTAAGCATGATGCAAAAAGCTGGTCTGCTAGAATCAATCCGTCATGGCCAATGGACTTACTACAGGCGTAACGAAGAATTTATTCAACAGTTAGCTAAATATTTTAAAACAGAGATCTAATGTTATGTTGGTTTCTGTTTTTTTACCAGCAAATATCTAATTTTCTAGATATTTAATTATTCGAAAAAGGAGATATTATATATGCGCTTTATATCTTATTTACTTGCTCTATTTGCTGGAGCAGCACTTAGCTTTGAAGGGGCTATTTATGCTGAACTGGGAAAAACAATTGGACAAATAGAAACAAGTTTTTATAACTTCTTTATGGGCTCAATTATTTTGGGGCTATTGTGGCTCTTTTTTGGAAAAGGAGAGATTTCCTATACATTGAAAGCACCTAAATGGTCATTACTTGGTGGTGTCATGGGTGTTGTTTATCTAACCTCTATTGTTGTAAGTGTTCCATTCGTTGGTGTTGGTATCACCATGGTTGCTGTCATTATCGGGCAATTGGTAATGAGTATGGTTATTGAACATTTTGGATGGCTTGGAAGTAAGAAAACGAGGGTTAATAAAGAAAAGATTTTTGCCGTAATTTCAATGATTATTGCACTTATATTAATAAACTAGGAGGTCTTTAATAATGGGGCTATTTATGATTTTATTCACATTGATTGGCGGTGTCACATTAAGCGCACAATCATCTATTAATGGTACATTTAGTAGGAAAGCTGGAACAATTGAAACAACATTTTTAACCTTTCTCACTGGAACAATGTTTCTTACTATTTTCATTTTATTTTTTGGCAGTGGAAATGTGCTTGGGCTTCTAGAAGCGCCTAAATGGCAATTAAGTGCAGCATTTTTGGGTACGGCATATTTGCTGCTAACTGTCATAGCCGTTCCAAGAATAGGGGTTATTGCAACTAATATTGCTGGTATAGCTGGCCAACTTGTAATTGGGGTAATGATTGATCATTTTGGATGGTTTAATAGTTTAGTCATAGAACTAGATATTAAACGTGTCTTCGCATTGCTATTTATGATTATTTCCCTTTATTTTATCTATAAGGGGAATAAGCGTTCAAGCAAGGAAGCACAAACACAGAAAGCTTAAAAAACAAGATGGCTTCCTCTTGATTGGGGATCTAATAGACGGAGGTAGAGGTTCAACTCCCATCTCCTCAGCAGCATTAATGATAGCAAGGTTTTTGAAGACGAAGAGGTTTTTTTAACCTCTTCTTTTCTTTTTTTTATAAGAAACTGGTATTCAACCATCAATTTACATTTTTGAGGATAAGAAGCGTCTTTCAACAAAAGGCATAAAAAAGTGAAGGATTATTCCTCCTAAACAAACAGTTAAAAGCGTTCCGATGCCGATAGGGCCTTTACATATAATAGCTAATACGAAGAAAAGAGCATATACCAATGTTCTTGAAAATAAGATCGTTCTTTTGGAGATATCTCGGATGATGAGTGTTAAATGATCGATAGGAGTTGATGCAAATTTTGTCTGAAGATAGATGGCTGTTCCAAGACCGATGAACACCAAACCAATTCCGAAACAAATCAGTTTGCTTAACAACGCGTTTAGATAAATGGTATTTTTTACAACAAACAACCATAGGTCAATGCCTATCCCAGTAATGAATGCTGTAACCAACCCCAGCAACATAGGCTTTTTTCTCGTTAATATAGAGTTACAGATTAAGAGGATCACAGAAATAAGGACCTCCCAGCTTCCCACGGTAAGACCGACTTCTTTTGAAAGGCCAACCAAAAGGGCATCGAAGGGCGATGTGCCTAATCCTGATTGTATCGTTAAAGAAATGCCTAAACTTAATATGAGGATACCTAACACGTAATAAACATATTTCATTTTATTCGTGATCATTCTTTTGTCATCAAGACGTGCGGGATGCCGTCTTCCATAAATTCCTGTGAGGCAATCTGATAGCCCAGTTTTTTATAAAAGCCTGCTGCTTGTGTTTGCCCATGCAGCTTAAATGCAGTCATTCCTTTTTCTTTCATGATTTCTTCTAATCCTCTTATGATGACTTTCCCCAATCCGTACTTACGGTAAGGTTTTAGAATGCAGATTCTTTCCAGCTTTGCTGTATGGTCAACGATGCGCACACGACCTGTGCCAACGGGCTGATTTTCATGATATACCAAAATATGCTGGCATTGTTCTTGGAGCGTATCAAATTCATCGAACTCATCCGATTCAGATACATGCTGCTCCCCAATGAATACCATTCTTCTAATATCTAGAGCAACATGTAAATCAGTTTCTGTTGTTATTCTTTTTATATTCATAATTGATCAATCCTTTTCTGATATTAGTCTGGACTGTACAGCATGCATGTGGTCTTATAATAGTAAGGTTAAAACAATTTTGTTGTAATTGCAACAAAAATACGTGAGGGGTTTTAGGAATGAATGACATTTTGCGTGAGATCGGCATGATAGCAAGAGCGTTGGATTCCATAAGCAATATTGAATTTAAAGATTTGGACTTAACAAGAGGGCAGTATCTCTATCTCGTACGTATATACGAAAATCCGGGAATTATTCAAGAAAAATTGGCGGAAATGATAAAAGTGGACCGAACAACGGCTGCGCGGGCCATTAAGAAATTAGAAATGCAGGGATTTATTCAAAAACAGCCGGATGAGCAAAATAAAAAAATAAAAAAACTGTTCCCGACTGAGAAAGGAAAAAAGGTGTATCCATTGTTAAGAAGAGAAGGAGAACATTCCATGGAAGTGGCCTTATCTGGTTTTACGCCTGAGGAAAAGGAAACCATTTTTAAACTCGTTCACAGAGTCAGGAAAAATATAGAACGTGATTGGGAATATGTGAAGAAGGGGAACAAAAGGGATTATTAATGGACAACAAGTCGAGCCAAGCTGGCGAGAACCCTGCTTCTGATTCTCAAGAATACCAGTCTGCTGAATTGTGGGAACATTTTCAAGATAATCTGCCTTGAAAATGTTCCGTTCACTTAAAAGGAAACCCTTCTGTTTTCTGTAAGATCTTTAAAGTCATTTTCACTCATTTTTACTCATATACTCATTCCCCCACAGCCTCATGGATGCAATAATAGGAGAAAGCTTTTCACCTAGTTCTGTCAAAGAATACTCCACCTTCTTGGGGACAGTGTTCTCTATATTTCTCTTCACAACACCATCTGCTTCCAGTTCTCTCAGCTGCAGTGTCAGCATTCTTTGTGTAATGCCTGGTATGGTCCGTTTCAGCTCATTAAACCGGGCTGATTTGTGAGACAGGATATCGATGATGATTCCTTTCCATTTCCCGCCGATAATATGCAGCGTCATTTCCACGGGACAAGCCTTTTCTACTTCTGCACTGCAAGCGCCAAATCCATTTAACCGGTTTCCCATCTTTGTCACCTCACAATGTAAGTTACAAAAATGTGCGCCATTACATATCTAACTCAGATGTATTACAGTAATGATATCAAAAATTTCCAAAGGGAGTGGTTTGCATGAACTTGAGACAACTATCAGAACATGTCTTTCAATGTGAATTTGAGCTTGATGTGCCTCTTCGTATTCCGGTTCATATTTGGTTTATCAAAGATGGTGATGATGTTTATATCATTGATACGGGAATAGAACGTTTTGCTGATGCTCAAATTAGGGCAGCGTTAGCGATCGGCAATCCAAAAGCCATCTTGCTTACCCATGGCCACAGTGATCATATCGGAGGTGCATCAAAATGTTTAGAGAGATTTGATATTCCGATTTATGCCCATGAAAAAGAGCTAGTGTATATCAATGGGGAAGCGCCTTATCCGAACAAAGATGAAGTGGAGAACACAGGGGTGGCTCATATTGTCCAGCCGCTGACGGCGCAAACGCTGGCTCACTTGCCTTTGCAATACTATTTAACACCCGGACATTCCCCGGGGCATGTCGTGTATCATCATGAAATCGATCGTACCCTATTAACAGGAGACCTTTTTATCACAAGCAAAGAGGATTTAAATCCCCCTATCAGAAAATTCAGCATTAATATGAATGAGAACATCGATAGCGGTGCAATCATAAATCAAATCAAACCAGCGCTCATTTGCTCTTCACATGGCGAAGAAATTCTTTATAACAAAGAATTGTATAAAAACTATGTGTTAAGGTATAGGGATTAATTGAAGTAAGAAAAAACATACCAAACAAATATTGATATGTTTTGAGAGAAATTTAAAGATACTCAGATATCTCAGCATGATCGCGCGAGGCAAAGAAGAAATCAAGAAAGCATTTATCAAGATCGCGAACTATTTCAATCATCATATTGTCCCGACACAAGGGGAAATGATCATGTTGGAAGCAGGTGACACTGTACTCGTCCTTTCTCAGACACTGCTTGATTCGGATAAAAAGAATTCCGAGTATGCGATGGAAAGAAGAGCGACCTATGTATTTAAGAAGAATGCGCAAGGCGAGTGGCTTTGTGCAATCGATAATTCATATGGTACGGATTTAATTGGTGTTTAGCGTCCTTCGATGTGCCATTCCTGCATATAATAATTCATTCAGCTGAATAGGGAAGGTGACGCCAATGAATCTGTATGACATCAGAATGGCTCCTTATTGGTTTTATGAAGGCAGAGGACTTGTTCCACATCCATACGTTTTTCGGCAGCCTGTCTCCTCTCGTGCAATCATTGCATCAGCCCGCGGGGATGTAACGGGAGACGGCGTAATTGACGAAGTCTTTCTCACTGGCAGCCAAATGACTGGCAGCCCTTTATGGAGAAATATCACATTGGTAATCCGTGACGGCAGAACCCATCAGGAACAGCGAATCCAGCTCCAAAACAATCTGGGATACAATCCGTCACTTTTTCTGGGGGATATGACAGGCGACAAGATTGATGATGTGGCAGTGGTAATAGACACTGGGGGAAGCGGCGGCACTATATATGCGTATATTTTTGCCTATCTAAATCGGCAGTTCCGACAGATTTTTAACTCGGATGTGTTTAATGATGAATTTAAGTACAGTGTGAGCTATCAAAATCAATATAAAGCAAGTGTCATCAGTCATCATCAGAATGAAACGTATATCCTCGATCTTACTTACAAGGGCAGGGAATATTTGGATGAGATTTATACCCAGCAGGGGGTATTGAAAATGCCGATAGAAGGCTGGGTCAATCCTTTGTCTGGCCTGTATCCGGTTGATTTTGACAGAGACGGCGTATATGAACTGCTGGCGTATCAGCGGATCGCCGGGAGGTATAACGCTGACTCGCTGGGATATTTTCAAACCGTATTGAAATGGAACGGGCGGAATTTTGCCGTTGACCGGCAGAATGTATCAATTGTTGGCGGTGCTGTCTCGTCATCACGAAGGCTGTCTCCCTAGATAGAGTGACAAAGACTCACGTTACAGGTGTTCTGTAACGACGGTCAAATAATAAGATAAACCTGTTTGCTGCTCCTCTAGCATTCCTCTATGGAAATCATCTTGCATAAAAAATCGCGTTTGTTTTACGTAATCTTCTTTACTTGTCGGATGCCCGTTCTGATTTAGGAACTTAAGATGATTTATGACATGCTCTTGCACGCCAGGGTCATGATACGTCACGCCGCTCCTTAAAAAATCAGCCATTCCATCAAGAAAATGTTTTGCTTCTATCGCCATTTTGTTCATTTCATCTACATTGATCACATGAGTATCTAAATCAAAATTGTAATGATCTTTTAAATAGCCATTTTGTTCTGCTAAAGATTGTTTCCACTCTTCCGCGCTTTCAAATCCTTTAAACATGACCTTATGATCCATATTCTCACCTTTTCTCGTGTATTCTAAAGACGTGTTGGCTGTTTGAATGAGGCGCTGATACTTTTCAATTTTCTTTTCAAACAGCTTTTTTTGTTTTTCTAATGTACTAGTTCTTTCAGCATCCTTATCTAATAATGTTTTTATATCTGATAAAGGAATATCTAATTCTTTGTAAAAAAGGATTTCCTGCAGTCTTTTTAGTTCGTCAGCACCATAGTACCGATATCCGGCTTCACTTATTTCTTTTGGAGCCAGCAGGCCGATTTTGTGGTAATGATAAAGCGTTTTGATTGTCACGTTCGCAATGTGGGATAGTTCTTTTACTGTTAATTTCACAATCCAATTCCTCCTTTCTTCTTTCACTATAAGGCCTTACCTTTGGTTGGAGTCAAGGATAAAATGGTGGTATTGACGTCCGGAGAGAATAGAATATCGGTGAATATGAGAGATGTTATTTGAGTCACTAAACAAGTGGCAGGCCCTAGATTGAAATAATCCTGAGAAGCCGTTCAAAAGCTGGCCGCTTCTTATTTAGGCTCAAAAAAGAGTGCTTTCAGCAAGCACTCTTTATTCCAGCTTAATTCGTTTTACATCCCCTAACACAAACACATAAAAAACCAATCCCAGCAACAGCACAAAACCAGCTACCAGAAAGCTGAGCGTAAAGGAGCCTGTCATATCAAACAAATACCCCGTCAGTGAAGCGGCAATAATGCCTCCGAACAGGTTGTTTGCCAGGTTCACCATGGAGCTTAGCATGGATACGGAACCGATCGGCGCCAGCTCTGCGGAGATGGACCAGCCGACTGGAGCGGTTGCAGAAATACCGGCAAGGCCGATTGAAATACAGATAATCGCGATGGTGATATTGTTCGTCAGAATGGAGCCTAAAAAGAAAAAGCCGAAGCTCATTCCCACAATGATTACGGTTCGGTATACCTTGGTGTTAGGATAACCTTTCTTAATAAAGTAATCGACGAGCCATCCCCCGACTACAATTCCGGAAATGGTTGAGATCAGCCATGGCACGGCTGTAAATAAACCGGACGACATGAGATCCATTCCGTATGTATGTTTAAAGAAAGTCGGAAGCCAGGTGAGCAGCAGGTTGAATGTATAGCCGTACCCTGTAAATCCGATCATTAAGCCCCATACTTTCCGGTTGGAGAAAAGCTTTTTTAAAAGCGGACCCGTTTTGTAAGGGATTTGCTCTGTTGTAATTGAATTGTGTCTTTGAATATAGTTTAGCTCACTTTTGGAAATGCGTTTGTGCCGTTCAGGCTGCTCATAATACTGCCAGAAAAAGATCGTAAACAGCACATTGATGCATCCAATCGTCAAAAAAGCGACACGCCAGTCAAAAGTTGTGACAAGAAAGGCGACCAATGGCGCGCCGATTACGTTTGAAAATTTGGCGGCCGAGTCGAACAGTGAGTTTGCCAATCCCCGCTCACTTGGAGGAAACCATAGTGCGGTTGCCTTGGAGGCGGCAGGGAACGCAGAGGCGCTCGTCAGCCCAATGAGAAACCGGAACAAATACAGCAGCAATTTTCCTTGCAAAAAAGCAAGAAGGATCGTTAATAAGCTCCATATCGTCATTCCAATCCTCGTGACCCACGCCACGCCAAACCGGTCCAGCAAACTTCCGACAGGCAGCTGCATCAGTGTATAGGAATAGGTGTAAATGGAAAACACGATGCCGAGTTCGGTTGCTGTAAGGTGAAACGAATCTTGTATCGCAGGGGCCGCTACAGAGATGGCCACTCGGTCAAAATAATTAAGAATAATAATGCCGCTGAGTAACGAAGATATGTACCATCTGGTATGTCCAGGCCGTTTCACGCGCTCTTGACTCATGATGAAAACCTCCTCTGTCATAGCATGATCTCCTGATGGAAATACCATTCAAATTTTAAATACCACAGTGGACTTTTGTGTAAACGGACAGCAGGAATTTGACTGGAAAAGCCCGGTGCTTTAGAATGAAAGTAATAAAAATGAACACTCCAAAGGGGAGTAGCTTTCACAGTAAAGTCGTCATTACGGGGCAAGATGCCCTCGGTTTTGCTGGCAATCTAATTGTTAGCGAGACCTTTGCCAAATCTGATTTGGTGAAGGTCTTTTTGTTTCGGAACTTCACCAAATCGGTGGAGTTTTTTCATTTTTATCAAAAAGGGAGAGGAGCGTCAGGATGTCTAAGCTGAAAAAGTGGCTGAAGCGAGAATTGGTGAGGAAAGGGCTGCCGTTAGCAAAAGAGAAATTGATCCCGATCTTACAAGAAAAAATGAAGAAGAAGCGATGAGGAGGCTGACGATGAAAATCATTTTGACTGTTCTTGGCGGAGTGGGGCTTTTGAGTGCAGGCGGATGCGGCATGCTTGATCAGGTGAATGACGGATTGAATTATACAAGTGAAGCCGCCGGCTATGTGGAGAAGGTGAAGACATTTGCAGAGGATGCGCCTGAATTGGCTGAGCAAGCTGTAAATGACACTGAGGCGAAAGAAAAACTTGAAGCACAGCTTGAGTCGATTCAGCAGGCTGCCGCTGATTTTAATGAATTAACACCGCCTGATGCTGCGGCGGAGATTCATCAAACCGTTCAGGAGCATAACGAAACCTTGCAGAAAAGTGCTGACGATGTGTTGAAACAAGTGGAAGAAGGCAAGGTATCGCTTGAAGAATGGGAGCAGTCAGACCTTGTCCAGAACGCAAAGCAAATTACTGACGTGATGGGCCAGATTGAAAAGCTGGGCGAATAAGAAAAAGCATCCCGATGACGGGATGCTTCAGCGTGTCGACAAACCCTCGCATTCGTTGTCAGGCCTGCGCTTCAGTGCTCACGAATTCCAACATTCGCTGTGCTCCGATGCTCGTCCTTCCTAGACTTCAAGGGTTTTCAATCACGCTGAAAAGATGACAACATCCTAAAACTATAAACCGTTTTAGGATGTTGTCAGTAATATGAAGCATCCCGGCGACGGGATGCTTTTTTATTATTCAGTCATTGCGTCAGTTAAGACAGGAACGACTTGTTTTTTACGGGAAACAACGCCTTTTAAGAGGGCCGTGTTGTTTTCTAATGTAACGTTGAACGCTTTTTCCACTTTCGCTGCTTCGTTACCGATCGCAAGGGCAAGTGAATCATTTTCTAAGATGTCTGTGATGACAAGAAGGAACAGGTCAAGGTTCTTCTCAGCTACAACGTTAGAAATCACAGCTTCTAATTCAGCTTGGCGTTTTTTCACATCTTCAATGTCTACTGTGTTCACTTGTGCGATTTCGACTTTTTTGCTGCCGAGTGTAAATTCTTTCGCATCAAGAGAAATCAGCTCTTCCACTGTTTTTTTGCTTAAGTCAGCGCCAGCTTTCAGCATGTTCAAGCCGTATTCTTCAGCATCTACGCCGGCGATTTCCGCAAGCTCTTTTGCTGCCGCTACGTCTTGGTCTGTGCAAGTTGGAGATTTGAATAACAGTGAGTCAGAAATGATCGCAGACAGCATCAGGCCGGCAATTTCTTTCTCGATTTTCACGTTATTTTCTTTGTACATTTTGTTTAAGATTGTAGCCGTACAGCCTACAGGCTCAGCACGATAGTAAAGCGGCTCAGCTGTTTCAAAGTTAGCGATGCGGTGGTGGTCGATCACTTCTAGAACCTGAACATCTTCAATGTCCTTGATGCTTTGCTGGCGTTCGTTATGGTCAACCAAGATAACGCCGTTTACTTCGTTTGCGGCTGTTTCAACAAGACGCGGGCTTTCTTGTTTGAAATAGTCAAGCGCGTATTGTGTTTCGCCGTTGACTTGTCCAAGACGGACTGGCTCAGCATTAAAGCCGAGTTTGTTTTTCAAATCAGCATAAGCAATCGCAGAACAAATCGTATCTGTGTCTGGGTTTTGGTGTCCGAAAATAAGTATTTTTTCCATGATAGCTCCTTATCTATTTTTTAAGTAGTGTAATCTTTATATAGTTTAACACGTCTTGCTGCAGGTGTAATCATACAAACCCGTAAAAATTGATGTGAATAAGAAGCATTTTCTTTGAGCTGAGAGGAAAAGGTGTGTAAAATACTGGGTAGCTTAGTTGCGAAATGTGATGTAGTATCAAAAAAGGTACTATTGGAGGGTCAAGAATGAGTGAAAAAAAGAATATATACCCGAACAAAGAAGGCTGTCCAGTTGAATTTACACTAGATGTGATTGGCGGAAAGTGGAAAGGAATTCTTCTTTATCACATGATAGATGGCAAGAAACGGTTTAATGAGTTTCGTCGAATTTGCCCGAGTATCACCCAAAGAATGCTCACCCTTCAGCTTCGGGAGCTGGAAGCGGACGGCATCGTGCATCGTGAGGTTTACCATCAGGTGCCGCCCAAGGTTGAATACTCTCTGACGGAATTTGGTCGAACGCTTGAACCGATTGTTTTGCAAATGAAAGAATGGGGAGAATCCAACAGAGATGTGCTGGAATCTTATCGGTCGAACGGCTTGCTGAAGGATCAGCAGAAATAGCAGCAAAGGGAACTCCTTTGCTGCTTGTTTTATTTCATTGAAAGGGCTCTGTTGGCGTTTCTGACGTCATTTTTCAACAGTTCAGAAAGGTTGTAAGACGGATAGTATCCATGCTGATACATGTATCGATAAACTTGTGCATGCAACTGGATGGCAGCATTCAGCTGTTTGACCAGTACATTTCTTAATTGAGGTGTTGCTGTTTCTGTAATCGCGATGGCATAGCTGCGGACAGACGTTTTGGCAAACCCGAGAAGATCACCGCTGTAAAATGGGTTATCCGCGCGTTCTTCTTCCTCATCCTCTCTGTGCGGCGCCTGCGGGAAGAATGGAAGAAGCTCTCTTAGATTTTGCTCAACAGCCTGAATGGACACACTATAAAGCTGTCTGAGCTGAGGGTCTTTTACTTCTCTTATCATTTTCTTCAGCCTAATGAGTCCATTTGATTGAAAAGCAACCAGCTCGTGCATTTCTAATGTTTCATGCCAAGCCAATGTTCTGCGTTCATCCATGTAACAATTCTCCTTTATCAATCAGATTCCATATCAGCATATGCCCAACGCTCAATGTTGTTCATGATGTTTTGAAGTTTTTAAAAAGGGAAATTCACCTTATATAGGATACGGGTTGAGAACATGCAAAAAGAGGTGAAACACGATGTGGGAGATGATAAAGAACTTTTTCTTGTTTAGCAGCGGCGTTCTGCAAGCAACAACCCTTTTACTGGTGATCTTAATTTTTATGTATGTCAGAAAAACGAAAAAGAAAAACAAGGAATCTTCTGGCTTTATGGATGATAAACATTAACCGTGATGGGCATTCTTTTCAAAGAATGTCTTTTCATTTGCAATGTTTCACATGAAACATTGGCGTCATTTTACTTGCGATTTGGACTTATGTTAAAATATAAAAGTAAAATTTAGAGATGATATAAAAAAACATTCGGTGCAAAGCATGTTGCAGCGATGAAAAAAGAGCAGTCGTTTATGCTGCTCTTTTCTATTCGTATGTTCAGGATGATACGAGGTGACTAAGTGAAACAAACGAGAGCATTAATGGAAGGTGCTATTTTAATCAGTCTGTTTGCGATCATCACGCTTTTGGTCGTTTATGTTCCTGTGATTGGAACAATTCTGTTATTTGCACTGCCGCTGCCCATGATCCTGTATACGATTAGACATGGATTGAAGTTAGGGATATGGATGGGCATTGTCAGTCTTCCGGTTGTTTTTATTGTTGGGTCCTTTACCGGGCTTATTGTAGCTTTTATGTCAGGTTGCGCCGGCATTGCCATGGGGCACTATTTCAAAAAGAAAGAACCCGGGCACGCCATTATTTCGGGCGCTCTTATTTATATGCTTTGTATTGTCTTCTATTTTGTGATAAGCATTCAGTTTTTGGGTATCAATATCATTGATGAAGCGATGACACAATACCGGCAATCTCTTGATATTGTAGAAACTGTAGTGAAGCAGTCGGGCAATGCTGAACAGCTTGAGAAGCAATTGAAACTGATGGAAGAACAATTGGGTATCGTTCAATATCTTTTTCCAACAGCTATTGTGATGGTAGGAGCTATTTTTTCTTTCCTCAGTTACCTTATCGCTAAGCCGCTCTTAAGGCGATTCTCCCCCGATATTCCTAATCTAAAGCCTTTTAGAGAGTTGAAGTTTCCGCAAAGTGTTGTAGTGCTGTATTTAATGATCGTCATACTTTCATTTTTGCCTTTAGAAAAAGGCCAAATGCTGTACTCTATCGCTTTAAATGGGGAGTTTATACTCGGGTTTCTGATTTTTATCCAAGGTTTATCATTTATCTTTTTCTATTGCCATAAGAAACAATATCCGAAGGCTGCGGCTGTAATTGCAGTGATTCTTGGGTTTATACATCCGATCTTTATGGCAGCCATTCGCATTTTAGGCGTTATAGATATGGGCTTTAATATAAGGAATAAGGTGAAGTGAACATGAAGTTTTACTCACATGGTGGGGAGTGATAGAAATGCCAAGCTTTTATGAAAAACCGCTGTTTCGGTATCCCATCTATGCATTGATTGCTCTGTCAATCATTACAATCCTCATCAGCTTTTATTTTAACTGGATATTAGGAACCGTCGAAGTACTGCTGCTCGCAGTTATTTTGTTTTTCATTAAACGTGCTGATTCTCTTATTCGAAAAGAGATTGATGCTTATATTTCTACGTTATCCTACAGGTTGAAAAAAGTCGGTGAAGAGGCATTGATGGAAATGCCGATCGGCATCATGCTTTTTAATGACCAATATTATATAGAATGGGCAAATCCGTTTCTTTCTTCTTGCTTTAATGAAAGCACATTAGTGGGGAGGTCCCTTTACGATACTTGTGAGTCGGTTGTGCCGCTCATCAAACAAGAGGTGGAATCGGAAACGGTTACATTGAATGACCGTAAGTTTAAGGTTGTCATCAAACGGGAAGAGCGCCTGCTGTATTTCTTTGATGTAACGGAACAAATCCAGATTGAAAAGCTATACGAAAACGAAAGAACCGTGCTGGCGTATATTTTCCTTGATAACTATGATGATGTGACCCAAGGATTGGATGACCAGACGAGAAGCACGATGAACAGCCAGGTAACATCTTTGCTGAACGCCTGGGCGCAGGAGTACGGGATCTTCCTGAAAAGGACGTCTTCAGAACGCTTTATTGCTGTACTTAATGAACACATCTTAACTGAACTCGAAAATTCGAAGTTTTCGATTCTAGATGAGGTGCGGGAAAAAACCTCATTTGACGGTGTAGCACTGACGTTAAGCGTTGGTGTCGGGGCTTCAGTCTCCTCGCTGAAAGAACTTGGCGATTTGGCGCAATCCAGCTTGGACTTAGCGTTGGGGCGCGGCGGAGACCAAGTAGCCATTAAGCTGCCGAACGGCAAGGTGAAGTTTTACGGAGGTAAAACAAACCCGATGGAGAAACGAACAAGGGTGCGGGCCCGCGTCATTTCTCATGCCTTAAAGGAAATCGTCTCTGAAAGCAGCAATGTGATTATCATGGGGCATAAATTCCCTGACATGGATTCTATCGGCGCAGCGATCGGGATTTTAAAGGTGGCTCAGGCAAATAACAAAGATGGTTTTATTGTCATTGATCCAAATCAAATCGGATCAAGTGTGCAGCGTTTGATTGAGGAAATCAAAAAATATGAAGAGCTGTGGTCAAGGTTTATTACGCCTGAAGAAGCGATGGAAATCTCCAATGATGACACGCTGCTTGTGATCGTTGATACACATAAACCGTCACTTGTTATGGAGGAACGGCTGGTCAATAAAATTGAACATATCGTGGTCATCGACCATCACCGCAGGGGTGAGGAGTTTATCAGAGACCCGCTGCTCGTTTATATGGAGCCGTACGCTTCTTCGACAGCGGAATTGGTGACAGAGCTGCTTGAATATCAGCCGAAGCGCTTAAAAATCAATATGATTGAAGCAACAGCCCTATTAGCTGGTATAATAGTGGATACAAAGAGCTTTTCTCTCCGCACGGGCTCGCGGACTTTTGATGCGGCTTCTTATTTAAGGGCAAAAGGCGCCGACACGGTGCTTGTGCAGAAGTTCCTGAAAGAAACCGTTGATTCCTATATTAAACGGGCGAAGCTGATCCAGCATACAGCCCTCTATAAAGAGAACATTGCGATTGCTTCTCTTCCTGAAAATGAGGAGGAATACTTCGATCAAGTGCTCATTGCGCAGGCGGCCGATTCGCTGCTTTCGATGAGTGAAGTTGAGGCTTCATTTGCGGTGGCGAGACGGGATGAACAAACCGTTTGTATCAGTGCGCGGTCACTTGGCGAGGTCAATGTTCAGATCATCATGGAGGCGCTGGAAGGCGGAGGGCATTTAACAAATGCGGCGACTCAGTTGTCCGGCATTTCAGTTTCTGAAGCGCTGGAACGGCTGAAGCACGCCATAGATGAGTATTTTGAGGGAGGCGTACAGAGATGAAGGTTATTTTCTTACAAGATGTAAAAGGAAAAGGAAAAAAAGGCGAAGTCAAAAACGTAGCAGACGGTTATGCGCATAACTTTCTAATTAAAAAAGGCCTCGCGGTTGAAGCGAACGCGTCAAACATCAGCGCGCTGAACGGACAAAAACAAAAAGAGAAAAAAGAAGCTATTGCCGAGCTTGAGCAAGCAAAGAGCTTAAAAGAAACATTAGAAAAACTGACAGTTGAGCTCAGCGCGAAATCAGGGGAAGGCGGCCGTTTATTTGGTTCTGTGACAAGCAAGCAAATTACTGAACAGCTCCAAAAAGACCATAAGATTAAAGTAGATAAGCGGAAGCTTGAACTGCCGGACGGCATTCGTGCATTAGGATATACAAACGTGCCTGTGAAGCTGCATCCTGAGGTGCAGGCTGTGTTAAAGGTACATGTGAAAGAAGAAGTTTAATAGAAAAGAGGCTTGGAGCAATCCAAGCCTCTTTTTTTATTCCACGAGATAAAGAGTTTGCTGGCTTTCTCCGCCAGGTCCTCCTCTCATGCTTTGCAGGCTGCTGTTTGTGCTGCTGGAAGAACTGCTATATTCGTCAGATGTTATTTCTTTTCCGTTTTTCTTAATCCAGGAAACAAGTTCGCTGTTGCCTGAGTTATTTCCTGACAGAAGGAAGTATTTTACTTTGCCTTCTTTGACCAGTTTTTTCAGTTCGGACACAGTCAGAATTGGATCTGTGCCGTTAAATCCGCCCATTGCCATAACAGATTCATTTTCATTAATGATGTATGGCGCAGCCGTTACGGTTGTCAAAGTAGCAAATAGATACTCTTCGCCGGTATTATGCTTTCTCAGATAGGACAGGAGTCCGGTGTCGACCTCTGAAGAGAACATGTTTCCGCCGTTTGCTGAGCTATTAAGCTGCGGGCCGGATTCAGGAAGGACGCTGTTGCCTCCGTATAGAAGCGGCGTTGCTGACCAGTAGACTGGTGTGAGCAGCAGAACACATAAGCTGATGATCGTCAGCTGCTTGCTGAATGGATGGCTGCGTTTAAGCATCAGAAGCGCAAGGGTGATGACGAATCCTAAGAGTCCCAGTACGTACAGCCATACACTGCCGATTTGGCTTGTATAAGCGCTCAGAATATAAACCTGGAACGCGGCTGTGATTAGAACGGCTGCCGGCAGAAGATAGCTGGCCCAGTCTTTATTGTTTTTGTATAAACGGTACATTGTGTACCATCCGATACCGGAAAGTGCGGCAATCGGAGGTGCCAGCATAATTAAATAATACTGGTGGAAGAATCCTGCAACGCTGAAGAAACCAGCCACAGGGACGAGCCATGCCGCCCAGAATAGCGTTTCTTTCATTTCATCAGCCTGACCGCGGCGATCACGGTACCAGCTGATGATTCCGCCCAGCAATCCGATCAATGCGAATGGAAGCATCCAGCTGATTTGGCCGGAAAGTGCCGATTGGAAGAGACGAAGCGGTCCTGCATCGCCGGTGCCGAACATATTCATATTCATGCTTTTTCCGCCGCTACCGCCAGGTCCTCCATTTCCGCCGCCAAGCCCGCCGTTTCCAGTTCCGTTGCCTGTTGGAGGTGTGCCTCCGCCTCCATTTAAAGCGCCGTTTTGTCCGCTAGGCGGCTGAGGCCCCTGTGAATTGTTACCGAATGATTGATTGCCGTTTTGATTGGCGGCACTTCCGTCAGACTTGCTGTTTCCGTCAGAAGATGATCCGTTGCTGTTTGGCGGTTGCATGGTGCTATGATTCTGCATGTTACGGCCGCTAGCGGCATTCATATCACTCCTTGCAAGGCCGGTGGTTTGTCCAAGCAGCCGCTCTGTGCCGTTGTAGCCGAAGGCCAGTTCTAACACTGAGTTGGTCTGGCTGCTTCCTACATAAGGCTGGCTGGAGGATGAGGTCGAATCCACCACAACCGCCCATGAGAGGGAAAGGCCTGTCAGTAGGACAAGAGACAGAATCAGAGACCCGATTTTTTTCTTCAGAGAAACCTGAGATGCAATCAGGTAGAATAACACAAATGCAGGCAATACCATAAACGCTTGCATCATCTTCATATTAAAGGCGAGTCCTATCAGGGCAAATGCCGTCAGGAGCCAAACCAGCTTGCCTTGTTTCACGGCCCGAAGCAGGCAAGCTGAACCGAGCAATAAGGTAAAGTCAAGCATGCTATCAATATTGTTTGTCCGGCTGACGGCTACTGCGATAGGCGTCAGTGTCATGACAAGTGCGGCAATGCGGGCCGCTCCAATTCCAAAAGTCGGTTTGATCATTCTGTAGAGAAGGAATACAGATCCAACTCCAGCGAGAGCCTGGGGAATGATTACACTCCATGTGTGAACGCCGAAAATCAGTGCGAAAATCGTTTGAACCCATAACACAACAGGCGGCTTATCTACTGTCACAAATCCAGAAGGGTCAAATGACGCATAAAAGAAATTGTGGAGGCTTTGCGTCATGCTTTTCACAGCCGCCAAATAGTATTGGTTCGCTGTGTCATCCTGCCAAATGTTATACGCATTCAGAAAAGCCGCTGTAAGCAAAATGAGAATAAGGACTACGTCGAATCGTTTGGTTTTCATCGTTTTTCACCTCTTTATGGTGTTTAATTGTAAAAAACAAATATGAAAAACTTATGAATAAACCATAAATATTCGAAGAATTTCAAAGAAAAAAGCGGAGATATCTTCCCCGCTTTTTATGCTGAGTTTCTTTGCTTCGCTGACTGAAGAATGTATCGATCTCGTCCGGCTCCCAGTCCGGCTGCTCCCATTACGATCAGGGCAGCAATAAGAAGCACAATCGGTGTTGTCCATGAATGTGTCTGGTCAAAGAGATAGCCGACAAAGATTGGACCGACGGCTGCAAGCAGATAGCCGAATGACTGAGACATGCCTGACAGCGCAGCGGCCTGCTGTGCATTTTCACTGCGGAGACCGATAAGAGTGAGTGCCAAACTAATGCTGGAGCCTTGTCCGATACCGATAATCACCATCCAGATGGCAAGCATTGTATGGCTGCCGCCCGCTAATAATCCGCATAGGCCGATCAGATAGACTGCGGCCAGCGCCGCAACGATAACGCGCTGCTGTTTCACACGGTCAGCTAAAACCGGTGTCAGAAAAGTGGAAGGCAGACTCGCAAATTGCATGAGTGACACCATCCATCCGGCTGTTGATGTATCAATCCCGTGTGAACGGAGAATTTCAGGAAACCAAGCGATGCTGCTGTAAAATAAAAATGATTGCAGTCCCATAAAGATGGTGACAAACCATGCCATTTTGGAAGCCCAAATGGAACTGTTTTGAAGCTTCACCGCCTTGTTTGCTGTATCCCGGTGGCGCAGCTGAGGTATCCAGATCAGCAATGCAAGTAACGCCAGCCCGCCCCATAAGAGAAAGGCTTGCTTCCAGCCGCCTCCCATTTGTGCCGCCAGGGGTACGCTGATCCCCGATGCCAAAGCAGCGAATATATTCATTGATGTCGTATACAGGCTGATCATGATTCCTGACTTTTCAGGGTATTTGTGTTTGATTAAGCTTGGCAATAGAACGTTTCCGATCGCAATTCCAACTCCGATGAGTGCCGTTCCGAAAAACAAAGCGGCAGTGTAGCCGGCAGAACGAATCAAAACGCCGATAAACAGTATCAGGAGACCAAGCCATAAGGTTCGCTCATTTCCGAGGCGCTGTCCGAGCTTAGGCGCAAGCGGAGAAAGAACTGCAAACGAAAGCAGCGGCAGTGCTGTCAAAAAACCGGCTGCCCCATTGGACATGTGCAGCTCTGCCCGGATAGAGCTGATGACCGGACCGACTGAAGTAATCGCGGGCCGTAAGTTAAACGCGATAAAGATAATGCCGGCGATCAGCCAAAACGATTGGATTTTTTTATTTTGTGGATGTGGCAAAGCAGTTACTCCTTTTTTCTAACATATACATCATATTATCCCGAAACAGGTAAGCAAGTATGTGAATGAAGGCTATGATTTGTCCTCTTTTTGCAATTCAGCCATTTTGGCAAGCAGAATATGCTGAGGCATATGCATGATCTGTTCAAGCGGCAGATTCAAGGACTCTGCAAGCTTTTGGGCAGTTTCAGCAGAAATTTGCAAAGGTCTCACAAAAGATCCCTCCTCTCTTCTGTCCATTGTACAAGAATCAGATGTGAAATGTAAGAAGATGTCACAAAGGAATGGAGCAATCCGTAAATGCCCGTTATAAAAGAGGAAAGGAGGGTTCTTATGCACGCACCGCTGTCATTATTAAAACAAATGCTGACTGAGCATCAGAAAGAAACTGAGAAAGCTGTCACCTTTGAGGAGTATATAGCTGTGAGGCTGAAACTTCAGGAGCTGATGGGGAAATTTGCTTCGTTCGAGGAGTGGGATCTGTATCAAAAAGCGGCGGATCTGATGATGCACACAAGCTTCCAATGGATGAAATAAGCCGATCCGCCAAAAACCCCCCGCTGCAGCGAAGGGTTTCATTCGTTAAAATGAGTATTCTTCTTCCACATTTTTAAACTGGTCATAAATCACAAGCTTTGCTGGACTGTTTTCTTCTGCCACCTGTTTGGCTTTTTCAATTGCGGCGTCTTTAGATGTATACAAAGCTGTCGGCGCCACATTC
This sequence comes from Bacillus sp. VA13, assembly GCF_055710085.1. Lineage (NCBI taxonomy): Bacteria > Bacillati > Bacillota > Bacilli > Caryophanales > Bacillaceae > Bacillus > Bacillus sp. VA13. Next base: position 53,860 of record NZ_JBVQPP010000002.1, read on the forward strand.
TCCACCTTAATAAACCAGCCGTCCGCATCAACATTAGGTGTAACTGCATATTTTTTCATCATCATTCATTCCTCCCTCAAGTTTTATTGCATTTTTCCCGCCTAGTTACTGTCCGAAACGATCCAATCGGCTAGCTGAAAAAAACAGGAAATAGACAATTTTTCTATTTTTTTTCTGCAGAAATGGTAGAATGGAGTTTGGAGATTTTTTAATGAGAGGACGGTGCTTAGCATGACAGACGTTCTGAATGATCGGCTTCCTCCGCAAAATATAGAAGCCGAACAAGCCGTGTTAGGCGCTATTTTTTTGCAGCCGTCTGCTTTAACACTGGCTTCAGAAGTATTGATTCCAGATGATTTCTATAGAATGTCCCACCAAAAAATCTATAATGCGATGCTAGTGCTCGGTGACCGAGGTGAACCGGTTGATCTAGTGACGGTAACGTCAGAGCTTGCGAATACAGACCTGCTGGAAGAAGTGGGTGGCATTTCGTATCTGACAGATATCGCAAACTCGGTGCCGACAGCGGCTAACATAGAATATTACGCGAAAATCGTAGAGGAAAAATCAATTCTTCGCCGATTAATCAGAACAGCGACAACCATCGCTCAAGACGGGTATACCCGTGAGGATGAGGTCGAGGATTTACTCAGTGAAGCTGAAAAAACGATTATGGAAGTGGCGCAGCGCAAAAACACGAGTGCCTTCCAAAATATTAAGGACGTCCTTGTCCAAACCTATGACAATATCGAACAGCTTCACAATCGAAAAGGCGATATTACGGGAATTCCGACAGGGTTTACAGAGCTTGATCGGATGACTGCCGGGTTCCAGCGCAACGACTTGATCATTGTGGCTGCCCGTCCGTCAGTGGGGAAAACGGCCTTTGCCCTGAATATCGCACAAAACGTGGCGACCAAGACCGACGAAAGCGTAGCGATTTTCAGTCTTGAGATGGGTGCAGAGCAGCTCGTTATGCGTATGCTCTGTGCCGAAGGAAACATCAATGCCCAAAATCTTCGTACCGGTAACCTGACGGAAGAGGATTGGGGCAAGCTGACGATGGCGATGGGAAGCCTGTCAAACAGCGGGATTTACATCGATGATACACCGGGTATCCGCGTGAGTGAAATCCGAGCCAAGTGCCGCCGCTTGAAGCAGGAAAGCGGTCTCGGCATGATTTTGATCGACTACCTGCAATTGATTCAGGGAAGCGGACGCTCAAAGGATAACCGTCAGCAGGAAGTATCAGAAATTTCCCGTGAACTGAAGGCGATCGCCAGGGAGCTGCAAGTCCCTGTTATCGCGCTTTCTCAGCTTTCCCGGGGTGTTGAGCAGCGTCAGGATAAGCGTCCGATGATGTCTGATATCCGGGAATCAGGAAGTATCGAGCAGGACGCGGATATTGTCGCGTTCCTGTATCGTGATGACTACTATGACAAAGAAACCGAGAATAAAAATATTATCGAAATCATTATTGCCAAACAGCGTAACGGCCCGGTAGGAACAGTGTCTCTTGCGTTCGTAAAAGAATACAATAAATTCGTCAACCTGGAACGGCGTTTTGATGACGCAGGTGTTCCGCCCGGCGCATAAACCCCAAGAGCTGATCTTGGGGTTTTTTCATTCGAAAGATGGAAAAAATACCGTTCGCTCGGCGGAAGTAAATTTGAAAGCGTTTTAATAAAATGGTGCAAAAAGGAGATGGTAACATGGGAAACCCTTTTTCATTATTTAACGCAGCGCAAATCCGGATTGCGCGGCCTACAGGCCAGCTCAATAAGATCATTCGTTTTTACGAAGAGGGACTGGGCTTGAAACGAATTGGAGAATTTTCGCAGCATAACGGGTATGACGGTGTCATGTTCGGTCTCCCTCATGCCGATTATCATTTGGAATTCACCCAGTATGAGGGGGAAAGTACTGCTCCCGTTCCCCATCCCGACAGTCTCCTCGTTTTTTATGTGCCGAATGCAGATGAACTGACAGCGATCACTTCAAAGCTAAAACGCATGGGCTATCAAGAGGTTGAATCTGAGAACCCGTACTGGAGCCATGGAGGCGTGACGATAGAGGATCCGGACGGCTGGCGAGTCGTTTTTATGAATACAAAAGGGATATCCGGCTAGCAACTCTTTTTCGTGCTAAAGGACAAAAGTTTCACAAGCTTTTTATAGCGAAGCGATGAGAAAACGCTTATAAAATGAATGGAAGCGAACGAATATAGATTTACATTAATTTAATGTTCGGATTTACAATTGACTTTCTGTTTCTTCACTGATAAACTTGATTTGTTTGAATAGAATCGTTTTGAAAGGTTAACGGAGGTGCACGGACATGTCTTCAGTAGTTGTAGTAGGTACGCAATGGGGCGATGAAGGAAAAGGTAAAATTACAGATTTCCTATCAGAAAATGCAGAAGTGATCGCCCGTTATCAAGGCGGAAATAACGCAGGGCATACAATCAAGTTTGACGGAGTCACATACAAGCTTCACTTGATCCCGTCTGGAATTTTCTATAAGGATAAAACGTGTGTGATCGGAAACGGAATGGTTGTAGATCCAAAAGCATTAGTCACAGAGCTTGCGTATCTTCATGAGCGCAACGTCAGTACAGACAACCTGAGAATCAGCAACAGAGCTCACGTCATTCTGCCGTATCATTTGAAATTGGATGAAGTGGAAGAAGAGCGAAAAGGGGCTAACAAGATCGGCACAACGAAAAAAGGAATCGGCCCTGCTTATATGGATAAAGCAGCCCGCATCGGAATTCGCATTGCGGATCTGTTAGACCGTGACGCGTTTGCAGAAAAGCTTGAGCGCAATCTTGAAGAAAAAAACCGTCTGCTTGAGAAAATGTACGAGACAGAAGGGTTTAAAATTGAGGATATCTTAGACGAATATTATGAGTACGGCCAGCAGATTAAAAAATATGTTTGCGATACATCTGTTGTCTTAAATGATGCTCTTGATGAAGGGCGCCGTGTATTGTTTGAAGGCGCGCAAGGGGTTATGCTTGATATCGATCAAGGAACATACCCGTTTGTTACATCATCTAACCCGGTTGCCGGCGGTGTCACGATCGGTTCCGGTGTCGGCCCGACCAAAATTCAGCACGTTGTCGGTGTATCAAAAGCATATACGACTCGTGTCGGCGACGGTCCTTTCCCGACTGAGCTGAAAGATGAAATCGGCGATCAAATCCGTGAAGTCGGCCGCGAGTATGGAACAACAACAGGCCGTCCGCGCCGTGTTGGCTGGTTTGACAGCGTTGTTGTCCGCCACGCCCGCCGTGTGAGCGGAATTACGGATCTTTCTCTGAACTCAATCGACGTTTTAACAGGAATTGAAACGCTGAAAATCTGTGTGGCGTACCGCTACAAAGGCGAGATCATTGAAGAATTCCCAGCAAGTCTTAAAGCACTTGCGGAATGTGAGCCGGTATATGAAGAAATGCCAGGATGGACTGAGGATATCACAGGCGCGAAAAGCTTGAGCGAGCTTCCGGAAAACGCGCGTCACTATCTTGAGCGCGTGTCTCAGCTGACAGGCATTCCGCTTTCTATTTTCTCTGTCGGTCCAGACCGTTCACAGACAAATGTCCTTCGCAGCGTGTACCGTGCGAACTAAATAGAATTTGCTTATAAGCCCCTAATTCAGGGGCTTATTTTTTGTTTGAAAGCCGCATATAAGTTGGTCTGAGAAAAAAATATGAAAAAAAACCAAAAAAGTTATTGCCACTTCTATTTGTTCGTGATATTATAAATCTCGTTGTTACGGAAACTGCTTCAATAGAGTACAAGATAGAACTTGTTCCAAGTCGTTTGCTCTATGGAAATTCCGACATCTTAAGAGCCATTAGCTCAGTTGGTAGAGCATCTGACTTTTAATCAGAGGGTCGAAGGTTCGAGTCCTTCATGGCTCACCATTTCGTGAAGGCCCGTTGGTCAAGCGGTTAAGACACCGCCCTTTCACGGCGGTAACACGGGTTCGAATCCCGTACGGGTCATTGATTTACTTTAGCGTTATTGCTAAATTCCTTATTTGTCTGCGAGGGCTGACACGACAGCTCTCGCGGCAAATTACTGTAAGGTCCGGTAGTTCAGTTGGTTAGAATGCCTGCCTGTCACGCAGGAGGTCGCGGGTTCGAGTCCCGTCCGGACCGCCATTTTACTTTACTTAGTAGAGAAAAATAAAACATTTGGCTCGGTAGCTCAGTTGGTAGAGCAACGGACTGAAAATCCGTGTGTCGGCGGTTCGATTCCGTCCCGAGCCACTTACCAAACGCATCTGCAATCGTAGGTGCGTTTTTTCTTTTAGGAAAAAGGCAAACATGAAGAGTGTTATAATAGAAGAAAAAGGGAGAACCGGCCCTGCGGCCGGTTCAAAGAAGAAGACGTCATTGATAAAGACGCACTCCGGTGAGGGGAGGTTTCAGTAAAGTTAACTATTTTAAAAAAAGTTGACCAGCATGACAAAAGATAAACAATGGGCGGATAAAGGTGAAATATGTGTTTTTTTCCAAACCTTTATTTTTTTTATCTTTTGACCTTAAACCGTTATAATAGACAAGGACCCATTGTTTACATGGGCCATAAATGATGAAACGAATGTTATATAGATGAAATGAAGTTATTCGGCAGGAGGAAAATCAAAATGATGGATAAAAAGATCCTTGTAGTAGATGATGAAAAACCGATTGCAGATATATTGGAATTTAACTTAAGAAAAGAAGGCTATGAAGTGCACTGTGCCCACGACGGAAACGAAGCCGTTGAAATGGTAGAAGAGCTTCAGCCTGATTTAATTCTTTTAGATATCATGCTTCCTAATAAAGACGGTGTTGAAGTGTGCCGTGAAGTCAGAAAGAAATACGATATGCCGATCATTATGCTGACGGCTAAGGATTCAGAAATTGACAAGGTCATCGGGCTTGAAATCGGTGCTGATGACTATGTCACAAAACCTTTCAGCACACGCGAGCTCCTGGCACGTGTAAAAGCGAACCTGCGCCGCCAGCTGACAACAGCGCCAGCGGAGGAAGAGCCGTCCTCTAACGAGATTCATATCGGCTCTCTCGTCATCTTCCCTGACGCGTACGTCGTATCAAAAAGAGATGAAACAATTGAGTTGACTCATCGTGAGTTCGAATTGCTTCATTATTTAGCAAAACATATCGGACAAGTGATGACCCGTGAACATTTGCTTCAAACTGTTTGGGGCTACGATTACTTCGGCGATGTCAGAACGGTTGACGTAACAGTCCGCCGGCTTCGTGAAAAAATCGAGGACAACCCGAGCCATCCAAATTGGATTGTCACACGCCGCGGCGTAGGTTATTACTTGAGAAACCCAGAACAGGACTAATGCCCCTATGAATAAGGTTGGTTTTTTTCGGTCGATCCAATTTAAGATTACCTTGATTTATGTGCTTTTGATTATCATTGCAATGCAAATCATTGGTGTATATTTTGTCAATCAGGTAGAGAAGTCGCTGATCAACTCGTATGAACAATCGTTGAATCAGCGAATCGACAACCTTTCTTACTATATCGAACAAGAATATAAAAGCGATAACGACAGCACTGTTATCAAGGATGACGTCAGCCGTATTTTGAATGACTTCACGAAAAGTGATGAGGTTCGGGAAATTAGTTTTGTAGATAAGAGCTATGAAGTGGTCGGTTCTTCAAAGCCGTATGGTGAGGAAGTGGCAGGGAAACAAACGACCGATCTGATCTTTAAAAGAATTTTTTCTACTAAACAATCGTATTTAAGAAAGTATTATGACCCGAAAAGCAAAATCAGAGTTCTCATTTCCGCGAAGCCCGTCATGACTGAAAACCAAGAGGTTGTCGGCGCGATCTATGTTGTCGCGAGTATGGAAGATGTCTTTAACCAAATGAAGACGATCAACACGATACTGGCATCCGGCACAGGTTTGGCACTTGTTTTGACGGCCCTTCTCGGTATTTTTCTGGCAAGAACCATTACCCATCCGCTTTCGGATATGAGAAAGCAGGCGATGGAGCTTGCGAAAGGGAATTTCTCGAGGAAGGTTAAAAAGTACGGGCATGATGAAATTGGGCAGCTCGCCACTACGTTTAATCACTTAACAAGAGAGCTTGAAGATGCCCAGGCGATGACAGAAGGAGAGCGCAGAAAGCTTGCCTCCGTTATTGCCTATATGACAGACGGCGTTATCGCCACAAACCGAAACGGAGCGATTATTCTCTTAAACAGCCCGGCGCTGGAGTTGTTGAACGTTTCACGTGAAACAGCCTTAGAAATGCCGATTACGAGCTTGCTGGGGATTCAAGAGAATTATACATTTGAAGATTTAGTGGAGCAGCAGGATTCTATGCTGCTTGAGATTGAGCGCGATGATCAACTAACGGTGCTTCGCGTGAATTTCTCTGTGATCCAAAGGGAACATGGCAAAATCGATGGTTTAATCGCTGTCATTTACGATGTAACCGAGCAAGAGAAAATGGATCAGGAACGCAGAGAATTCGTTGCGAATGTATCACACGAGCTGCGGACGCCGCTCACGACAATGCGCAGTTATTTAGAGGCGTTAGCTGAAGGTGCGTGGGAAAATAAAGATATTGCCCCGCGTTTCTTAATGGTGACGCAAAATGAAACAGAGCGTATGATCCGGCTTGTCAATGATCTGCTTCAGCTTTCGAAATTTGACAGCAAGGATTATCAATTTAATCGGGAATGGATTCAGATTGTCCGGTTTATGTCGCTTATTATTGACCGTTTTGAAATGACAAAAGAGCAGCATGTGGAATTTATCAGAAATCTGCCGGACAGAAATCTGTACGTCGAGATTGACCAGGATAAAATTACGCAGGTACTCGATAATATTATTTCCAACGCTTTAAAATACTCACCGGAAGGCGGACATGTCACATTCTCAATTGATGTCAATGAAGAGGAAGAACTCCTCTATATCAGCGTCAAGGATGAAGGGATTGGAATTCCGAAAAAGGATGTCGAAAAAGTCTTTGACCGCTTCTACAGGGTTGATAAAGCGAGAACGAGAAAGCTCGGCGGCACCGGTCTGGGATTGGCGATTGCCAGGGAAATGGTTCAGGCGCACGGCGGAGATATTTGGGCGGACAGCATAGAAGGAAAAGGCACGACGATTACATTTACTCTTCCATATAAAGAGGAACAAGAGGATGATTGGGATGAAGCGTGAAAATATAAAAACGATATTACTTACGGTACTCGTCATCATCAGTCTTGTGTTTACGTGGGGGATATGGACGTTCCAGCCAAACTTTTCTGAAGGCTCATCATCAACAGAGTCTACTGTGCGTGAGAAACATAAAATCGAAAAAAATACCCAGAAGTTGTCTGAAACGGTAAGGCCGAGGGACATGTTTATCCATGATGACGGCGCTCATTACAAAGTGGGTGATGAAACCCTCTATGAAGAAGTCTGGTCTGACTTGCCGCATTGGGATGTAAAAGGAATTAAAGATATTTCTGATCAGTATGACAAGGTTGGATTCAAGAGCTGGTTTTATGGAATAGGCGGTTATGAAGCGAAGCTTGATTTGCAATTCAATGACACGATTCCGATTGATATTTTCCAAACGCTGTTTAAATGGTCCAATCAATCGTTTGAATACAGTTCGTTTGATCATATTCTGATTCCGTTCAATGAAACAAAAGCGAACAAGAAAATTTATTTGGTGTCTTACAGCAAACAGCTCATTCTGGAAGTGACCGTTGAATCAGCAAACTACCGGAACATTATGAACGACTTGAAATACAGGCAATCAAACATGCCGGCGTACAGTTTGTTCTCAATCGGCTCAAAGAAAGAGTTCCTGCTGCCGAACAAACCGCTTACGATGGACAAAAAAGAGTTTGTCACAGAATCAATTAAAACAAACACCTTTAAGCAGGCTTTGTTCAGCGATCCGAGCATTGTAAGGGAAGATTCGAATTACAACAACAGAAATGTGCTGACAGATGGGATCAGCCGTTTAGATGTAAATCTAAGCCAGCGCCAGGTGCAATTCCAGCAGCGCAATTTAGTCCAGAGCACATCTTATCAAACAGGTGAGTTAATCAAAAAGAGCCAAAAATACCTAGAGGATACGGGAAGCTGGACGGATAACTATCAATTTTTCAATATCAATGACAGCCAGCAGCTGAGCTTCTATATCTTTATGGATCAGATGCCGGTCATTAACAGCACCGCCAAACCGTTCGGAGCGACATCGGCGATTACGGTGCAATGGGCGAACGATGATATTCTTAGTTATAAGCGGCCGAATTACAGTCTCGGAACGAATCCGATCAAAACAAGCGAGACAGAGCTGATGAGCGGCAGCGAAGTGAAGATGCTGCTTTCTAAACAAACCAAATATGATATGGACAAAATTGATCAGATCTTCCTTGCTTATCAATTGGTATCAACATCAACCAATGATGACCCTCTAGTTGAGCTTGAACCAGTTTGGGCGATGAAAATAAACGGAAAAATGGTGCCTATTACAAAGGACTTATTGACGAAGGAGGGGGCAAACAGTGGAGTGGAATAAGACAAAATCAATCTTCATCGTTGCCTTCCTCATTTTAGATATATTCTTAGGCTATCAGTTTTTTCAAAAATGGCAGGCTACCAGCAAAGAATATGAAGTCATTAAAAATGATGTCGAGCATGACATGAAAGCCGACCATATCACGTATGAAGGCCTGAATAAGGATGCAATAGAAGGCTACCGGATCACAGCAAATCAAAAGGCCTTTACCAAGGAGGAAATTGAGGCACTCAAGGATCAAAAGCCTTTGATGGACATGCCTAGTGATGATCATAAAGTAACGAGCCTGAAAATGAAGTTTACGAATCCGATCGCCCTATCAAAGAAGAATATCGAGGACGATGCCCAGGCACTTGTTTCTTCGAAAATCCAAGATGGTGAAAAATATAAGCTTTGGAAGGTTGACAAATCGAAGAAAGAAATTATTTTCTTCCAAACGTATGAAGGCGATTATATATACCAGAAGACCGATAATTCTTCTAATATGATCGGACAAGTGGTGCTGCACTTAAACGCTAAAAACGAGGTTGTGTCATACGATCAGACAACGCTCGAGACGTTCAAGCAAATTCAGAAAGAAAGCTTAATTACTGAAATGGATGCGGTTGAGCTATTGTACTATCAAAATCAATTAAAAGAATACAGCACTGTGAAGAGCTGTAAATTCGGCTACGTTGCACAATATCCGCTGACAAGTACGCAGGTGCTGGCGCCGGTATGGAGAATTACGGTCGAGTACGATAAAAAAGTGAACGGCGAGAAAAAGACAGTACAAGAGTATTTTACTGTGAATGCTTTGGAGAGTACGATTTTAGATACAGATCAATGAAAATAATGGAGTGAGACAGACATGAGCTTGCAATTTAGCGTACTTGCGAGCGGGAGTACGGGAAATGCGTTTTATCTTGAAACAGAGGATCACGCATTTTTGGTGGACGCCGGTTTGAGCGGGAAAGCCATGGACGGGCTAATGGCGCAAATCGGGCGTAAGCTGGATGATGTAGACGGCATTTTTGTGACGCATGAGCATAGTGACCATATTAAGGGCCTCGGCGTGGTCGCCAGAAAGTACAAGCTTCCGATCTATGCGAATGAGAAGACATGGAAAGCGATGGAGAATCAGATCGGCAAAATAGACACCGATCAAAAGTTTGTGTTTCCGATGGAGACGGTGAAGTCGTTCGGCGGACTTGATGTCGAATCGTTTGGCGTCTCCCACGACGCAGCGGAACCGATGTTTTATGTATTCCATTATAACGGCCGAAAGCTCGCATTAATGACAGATACGGGATATGTCAGCGACCGGATGAAAGGCATCATCCGCTCAGCGAATGTGTTTGTGTTTGAAAGCAATCATGATGTTGGGATGCTGCAAATGGGAAGATACCCATGGAGCATTAAGCGGCGGATTTTAAGTGACGTCGGGCACGTTTCCAATGAAGATGCTGCCTTGGCGATGACTGATGTCATTGGCGACGAGACGTCTCGTATATACCTGGCGCATTTGAGCCAGGACAACAACATGAAGGAGCTGGCGAGAATGTCTGTGCAGCAGACATTGGCTACTAAAGGATTTGTGACGGGTGAGACATTTGATTTGTATGACACCGATCCGAAGAAGGCCACTCCGCTTTGCGCTGTATAATTTTTCTATGTAAATCATGACTATTATAGGAGCTTCTAACCCACAATATAACCATATTAACGTTCTTGGAAAGGATGGAATATGGTGGATTACGATCGTGAGGAAGAACATACTACTCCTGAACAGCCAAAGAGAAGCAAAAAAGGATATTTTCTTTCTAGTCTGATTGGCGTGATTGTCGGTGCCGTATTAATGGCGTTTCTCATGCCGTACTTTTCAAATGAAGGGTTAGATACGGGTGCCTTAGATCAGCAGCAGAACAACAACAATGGCCGGGAATCAATCAGGACGGTGAATGTCAGTGTCAACAATGCGGTCACCAAGATTGTCAGCAATGTGTCGCCTGCCGTTGTCGGCGTTGTGAACATCCAAAAATCAGACATTTGGGGAGAGAGCGGTGAGGCTGGGAGCGGCTCCGGCGTCATCTATAAGAAAAATGACAACTCTGCTTATGTCGTGACCAACCATCATGTCATCGAGGGCGCTTCCCAAATTGAAATCAGCTTGAAAGACGGCTCGCGTGTATCGGCTGAACTTGTCGGCAGTGACCAGCTGATGGATCTTGCCGTTTTACGGGTGAAAAGCGATAAAATTAAAGCAGTCGCCGACTTCGGTAATTCAGATAAAGTCCAATCTGGTGAGCCGGTTATCGCAATCGGGAACCCGTTAGGCCTTGAGTTTGCAGGTTCTGTCACACAGGGCGTCATCTCGGGTACGGAGAGGGCAATTCCTGTGGATTCAAACGATGACGGACAGCCTGACTGGAACGCAGAAGTCCTGCAAACAGATGCGGCCATTAACCCTGGGAACAGCGGCGGCGCTTTGTTAAATATGGATGGGAAAGTCATTGGTATCAATTCAATGAAAATTGCCGAATCGGCGGTTGAAGGGATTGGCCTGTCGATTCCGTCTAAGCTTGTGATCCCTGTGATAGAGGATTTAGAGAAATACGGCAAAGTCAAACGTCCGTTCCTTGGCATTGAGATGAAATCGCTAAGCGATATTGCAAGCTATCATTGGGATGAAACATTGAAGCTTCCTAAGGATGTCACCAATGGAGCGGTTGTGATGGGTGTAGATGCCTTCTCACCTGCCGGAAAAGCAGGGCTGAAGGAACTGGATGTCATCACGGAATTTGACGGATACAAAGTAAATGATATTGTTGATCTGCGGAAACGGCTTTATCAGAAAAAAGTCGGTGACCGGGTGAAGGTGAAGTTTTACCGCAGCGGTAAAGAAAAATCCGTTGACATCAAGCTTTCCTCCGCAGATCAATTAGGAAGTTAGCTAAAAACAGTCTGGCACCGTTGCCAGACTGTTTTTTATGCAAAAAAACTGAACGGGGGTCACGCCCGTTCAGTTGAACAAGGATATATCGAATATGAAGAAAAATACAAGATGGATGTTACACGTGAAACAGCAGGCAATGCCTGTTAACTGTAAATGCTTCCGTTTTCAGCATTGACTTTAATGGTTTGTACTGTGTGGTTGCTGGCTGTGATTTTAATGATGTACACATAGATGCCGTTCTCTTTCTTCAATGCAGAAGACTTGACTGTACCTTTGCATTTGTTCGCCGCAGCTCAGTCTGCTTGCGAAAGAAAGAAAACTGCAGCTGCTGCTTGAGGATCACGCTGAAGCGGTGTTTGACCAGGATAGAATGAAACAGGTCATTCTGAATATGGCTTACAACGCGGTGCAGTATACAGATGAGAAAACCGGCGCTATCACCATCTCGCTGCAAAAAGACCATGATGGCGTTATGCTGATGATAGCGGACAACGGCACAGGCATCGCGCCGGAGCATTTGCCGCATTTATTTGACCGGTTTTACAGGGCAGACCCATCCCGCTCCCGAAAATATGGAGGTTCGGGACTGGGGCTTGCCATTACGAAGTCGATTATCGACAGCCACAATGGGACGATTGAAGTAAAAAGTGAAATCGGCAGAGGCACTGTTTTTCTGATCAGGCTTCCTGCGCCGGAATAGGGTTATGATTCGGCAGGCGGTTGAGAAAATTTCTTCAGCCTGTATTGGAGGCTTTGTCTGCTGATGCCAAGCTCCTGAGCAGCTTGCGAGATGTTATGGCCGTGTTTTCTTAACACGTTCTCAATCACGTATTTTTCGAAGCTCTCCATTTTTTCCTTTAAGTCCGCGGCCGGCTGGTGTCTTGGTGTTTCAGGCTCCGGGATGTCAGCCGGCTTGATTTTCATGCGGTATTGATAGGGCAGATGAGAAGCCGTAATCGTTTGCTCGTCCGTCATGAAATTCATTGCGCCTTCGATCATATGCTCAAGCTCACGTATATTTCCCGGCCAGTCGTAGGATAGGAAAAATTGCTTCACATCTTCGCTGATGTGTTCGACATTCATTTGGAACAGGTGGTTGTTTTTCTGGATGAACTCCGACGCGAGAAGCAAAATGTCTTCCTTTCGTTCCCGAAGCGGTGGGATAATGAGCGTCACGACGCTTAGCCTGTAATACAAGTCCTTCCGCATTCGTTCGCCCGCAATCGCATCAATCGGGTCTTCGTTCATCGTGGCAATAATACGCACGTCAATCGGTGTATCCTTTGTCGAACCAATGCGCCTGATTTTCCGTTCTTGAAGGGCGCGCAGCAGCTTCGCCTGAAGACTGAGATTCAGCGAGTTGATTTCATCTAACAGCAGCGTGCCGCCATGCGCTTGTTCAAACAGGCCGGGCTGGTCTACAGCGCCGGTAAACGCGCCTTTTTTCGTTCCAAACAAAATGCTTTCCACAAGGCTGTCTGGCAGTGCCGCGCAGTTTTGTGAAATAAACGGGCCTCCTGAACGATCGCTGCCGTTGTGGATACTTTGCGCAAACAGCTCTTTTCCAGTGCCGGTTTCGCCTGCGAGAAGGACAGATGATGACGTCCGCGTTGCCCGCTTGGCGTTTTCGATGACGTCTTGAATGGCCGGACTGGTGCCGAGAATGCTGTCAAACGTATAGGTTGTGTTGCCTTTTTTGTTCATATTCTCCCTGATCAGCCGTTCAAGCTTTGTCACATCCTTGGCAATTTCGACTGCGCCCCTGATCTTGCCGTCCTTGACGATGGGATATGTATGATTAATCGTCGTTATTTCCTGCCCTTTATTATTGAAATAGCTCTGTTTGACGTTTTTAATCGTTTTGCCTTCCTGAAGGGCCTGTACAAGCGTGCTGTCCTGCTGTTTTGAAAACATAAACACATCCATCAGGTTTTTATTCAGGACGTCATGCTTCTCCATATCTTCAATTTGCATCATTTTATTGTTATAAACGATCGTGTTTCCGTGCTCGTCTACCACGTGCAGGCCAACATCGATTTCATCCAAAATGCTTTGAAACACTAACGTGAGGAACTCGCTGTCTTTGACCACTGTATGAACCTCCCTCAATTATTTTCTTAATATTGCTTCTATTTTATAAAAGAATGGAGAGGATATGCAAAAGAATTTTGCACTTGCTGAAATTTTTGCTCGAAATATCTGAATGTTTTTGCACCTTGTCCAAGAAATTTGTAGAAAACACACGAAATCTTGATTTGGCACAGAACTTGCATTTATAAAAAGGGAAAGCAGGATAACATGTTGAAACAGAAAACAAGGGGGAATTCAAATATGCCAGCTTTATCTAAATCCAAAGAAATTATTGATCAGACGTCTCATTATGGAGCCAACAATTACCACCCGCTCCCGATTGTCATTTCTGAAGCGCTGGGTGCTTGGGTAAAGGACCCGGAAGGCAATGAATATATGGATATGCTGAGTGCTTATTCTGCGGTAAACCAGGGTCACAGACACCCGAAAATTATTCAGGCATTGAAAGATCAGGCTGATAAAATCACCCTCACATCACGCGCGTTTCACAACGATCAGCTTGGGCCTTTTTACGAAAAAACAGCTAAACTAACGGGCAAAGAGATGATTCTGCCGATGAATACAGGAGCTGAAGCGGTTGAATCTGCGGTGAAAGCGGCAAGACGCTGGGCTTATGAAGTGAAAGGCGTAGCCGACAATCAAGCGGAAATTATCGCATGTGTCGGGAACTTCCACGGCCGGACGATGCTGGCGGTATCTCTTTCTTCTGAAGAGGAATATAAAAGAGGATTCGGCCCGATGCTTCCGGGAATCAAATTAATTCCGTACGGAGATGCGGAAGCGCTTCGTCAGGCGATTACGCCGAATACAGCGGCATTCTTGTTCGAACCGATTCAAGGCGAAGCGGGCATTGTCATTCCGCCTGAAGGGTTTTTGCAGGAAGCGGCGGCGATTTGTAAGGAAGAGAATGTTCTGTTTATTGCTGATGAAATTCAGACGGGTCTTGGACGTACAGGCAAGACGTTTGCCTGTGACTGGGACGGCATTGTTCCGGATATGTACATCTTGGGTAAAGCGCTAGGCGGCGGTGTGTTCCCGATCTCCTGCATTGCGGCGGACCGCGAGATCTTAGGCGTGTTTAACCCTGGCTCACACGGCTCCACATTTGGCGGAAACCCGCTTGCCTGTGCAGTGTCTATCGCCTCATTGGAAGTGCTGGAGGATGAAAAGCTGGCGGATCGTTCTCTTGAGCTTGGCGAATACTTTAAAAGCGAACTTGAGAGCATTGACAACCCTATCATTAAAGAAGTCCGCGGCAGAGGGCTGTTTATCGGTGTGGAATTGACAGAAGCCGCACGCCCTTATTGTGAGCGTTTGAAGGAAGAAGGGCTTTTATGCAAGGAAACGCATGATACAGTCATTCGTTTTGCACCGCCATTAATCATTTCCAAAAAGGATTTAGATTGGGCGATAGAGAAAATTAAGCACGTGCTGCAAAACGCATAATTCCGCACCATGGCGGGATATTCACTTCGTTTGTATAAATTTACAACAGAAAAATAAGCACTCCCTATTTGCTCAGCTACAGTATTTTAGTATAATGTATCTTTATGAGAAGAAGTGAATTTTATATTAAATAGATAGAGACTCTTTGGACAGCAAACTGGGATACGCACCATGTAGATGTTCCAGCTTAGATCCAATACAAGTTGCTGAAGGGGTGCAGAATGTGAATACAAACCAAGATAACGGAAATCAGCTCCAGCGGACAATGAAATCACGCCACTTGTTCATGATTTCATTGGGCGGAGTGATCGGAACCGGTTTCTTCCTTGGAACCGGATTTACCATTAACCAGGCGGGACCGCTCGGCGCGGTTCTGTCCTATTTAGTGGGCGGCTTTATCATGTTTTTGACCATGCTTTGCTTAGGGGAGCTGGCGGTCGCCTTTCCTGTGTCGGGGTCCTTTCAGACCTATGCGACAAAATTTATCAGCCCGGCCTTCGGGTTTGCATTCGGCTGGCTGTACTGGCTCGGCTGGGCAGTTACATGCGCTATTGAATTCTTATCAGCGGGACAGCTGATGCAGCGTTGGTTTCCGCATGTGGAGGTCTGGATTTGGTGTCTTGTATTTGCGGCACTGATGTTTTTACTAAATGCGATAACCGCGAAAGCCTTTGCAGAATCTGAATTTTGGTTTTCCGGGATTAAAATCTTGATTATCCTTTTATTTATTATTCTCGGCGGAGCTGCCATGTTTGGCCTGATTAACCTGAAGGGTGGAGAGCAGGCGCCGTTTCTGACACATTTTTATGAAGACGGGTTATTTCCGAACGGCATAAAGGCAATGCTGATTACGATGATTACCGTGAACTTTGCGTTTCAGGGAACTGAGCTGATCGGGGTTGCAGCAGGAGAAAGTGAAGACCCTGAAAAAACAATTCCGCGGTCCATCAAACAGACAGTATGGAGAACACTTGTCTTCTTTGTTCTTTCCATCGTTGTCATTGCCGGCATGATTCCGTGGAAACAGGCTGGAGTCGTGGAAAGTCCGTTTGTTGTCGTATTTGAGCAAATCGGAATCCCGTATGCTGCTGATATCATGAACTTTGTTATATTGATTGCGCTCTTATCTGTTGCGAATTCAGGTTTATACGCATCGACACGTATCCTGTACGCGATGGCGAATGAAGGACAGGCCTTCAAAGCGCTGGGCAAAACAAATCAACGCGGTGTGCCGATGTACTCGTTAATCGTAACGATGGCTGTGGCCTGCCTGTCACTTCTGACAAAATTTGCGCAGGCTGAAACCGTATATATGGTGCTATTATCATTGGCGGGCATGAGCGCACAGGTCGGCTGGATTACGATTTCGCTTTCCCAAATCATGTTCAGACGCAAATATATCCGTGAAGGCGGCAAGACAGAAGACCTGAAATTCAAAACACCGCTGTATCCAGTGCTTCCGCTGGTTGGCCTGACGTTAAATACGGTCGTTCTCATCAGCCTTGCATTTGATCCAGAGCAGCGTATCGCGCTGTATTGCGGCATACCGTTTATGGTCATTTGCTACATCATTTATCATGTCGTCATTAAAAAACGCCAGCAGGCAAATCGTCAGCTAGAGCTTTAAAAACGTTGTCCGCAAGTCATCTTTGTTATAACCCGCATAGGACATTATCTTATATGTTGAGGTGGAATCACAGATGGATAAAACGATTTCGGTTATTGGAATGCCAATGGATTTAGGACAAGCACGACGCGGAGTGGACATGGGACCGAGTGCCATCCGGTACGCCCATTTGATCGAGAGGCTGTCAGACATGGGCTATACGGTTGAAGATCTCGGTGACATTCCGATCAGCCGCGAAAAAATCAAAAACGATGAAGAATTAAAAAACCTAAATTCCGTATTGGCGGGAAATGAAAAGCTCGCTCAAAAGGTCAACAAAGTCATCGAAGAGAAAAAATTCCCGCTTGTCCTAGGCGGCGACCACAGTATTGCGATCGGCACGCTGGCAGGCACAGCGAAGCATTACGATAATCTCGGCGTCATCTGGTATGACGCGCACGGCGACCTGAATACACTTGAAACATCACCATCAGGAAATATTCACGGCATGCCGCTTGCCGTCAGCCTCGGCATCGGCCACGAGTCACTGGTTAAGCTTGAAGGCTATGCACCTAAAATCAAACCGGAAAACGTCGTCATCATCGGCGCCCGGTCACTTGATGAAGGGGAGCGTAAGTATATTAAGGAAAGCGGCATGAAGGTGTACACGATGCACGAAATCGACCGTCTCGGCATGACAAAGGTGATCGAAGAAACCCTTGATTATTTATCAGCATGTGACGGCGTCCATCTCAGCCTTGATCTGGACGGACTTGATCCAAACGACGCACCGGGTGTCGGAACCCCTGTCGTGGGCGGTATCAGCTACCGGGAGAGCCACCTGGCTATGGAAATGCTGTATGACGCAGGTATCATTACCTCAGCTGAATTCGTTGAGGTCAACCCGATTCTTGATCACGAAAACAAGACTGGCCAAACAGCAGTAGAGCTCGTAGAATCCCTGCTAGGGAAAAAGTTGCTGTAATAAGAAAACCCCCGCATCCCGCGGGGGTTTTTCATTTATCCAATCATTTTCTCAGCGACTTTCATCTCCTGTGAATGGGTTTGATGATCTGCAATAAACCATCCTGATAAAATCACCGCTGCGACGCCTGCACCAATCAGAAATTTTTTCATTTATATAACCTCCGTTCGTTTGATGAGTTCTTCAATTTGTAATGCTTCATAAAAAAAGTGGGCAGCTTCTTTGTAAAGCTCATGCTCCTTATACCGTTCTCCAGCCAAAATGGAAAGTTCTCTTACACTGTCATACTCTTTCTCGGACACCAAATCATCCATATATTGTTTGCATAAGTGAAACGTTTCCGCATGACCTCCTTTTGCATAAATGGCATACAAAATGTCTATTTTTGCCTCACATATTCTATTCGGCTCAGCAGTCAATTTTTC
Source organism: Bacillus sp. VA13 (assembly GCF_055710085.1). Lineage (NCBI taxonomy): Bacteria > Bacillati > Bacillota > Bacilli > Caryophanales > Bacillaceae > Bacillus > Bacillus sp. VA13. Next base: position 71,915 of record NZ_JBVQPP010000002.1, read on the forward strand.
CTTCACATCTTGGTAATAAGATAAGGCCTGTTCTTTCTTTTTGATCTTAAACAGCTCTCGTATGAGCAAGTAGACAGAATGATAGTAATAGGCAGAGCAGGCGTATTCTTCGTTCTGTAAGGCCTCTTCTAATTTAGAGACCGCCTCTTCGGACTTGCCGCTTTGCGCATGAAGAAGGCCGAAGTTATGCAAAAGCTGGGCTTCAAAAAAATGATCCTCTAATTCTCTCGTGATCCGAATTGCTTCGTCCAAATATGTTTCAGCTTCTTCAAACTGCCCAATCTCGGTAAAATTGCCTGACATGGTGATCAGCGCTGAAGCCAGTTTCTTTTTATAATCGGTCTCTTCCCTGAACGTTTTAACTGCTTGCCGTGTATGGTTGAGGGACACAATATTTTGTCCCAGCTTATAATAGAGCTTTCCGACCTTCAGGTGAAATTCGGCTTTCTCAATCGGATCGGGAATGTTGTCGAGATACTGCTCTGCATCTTTATACAGCCCAATGGCAATGTCATAATTATTCTTATAGGCCTCATACATGCCTTCAAACAGAAAAAAGTAATATTTCAGCATGTCAGACGTAGCATTCATATGAGAAGGCTCCTCATGCTGAAAGCCCTGTCCTCTCGCCTCGTGAAGCAAAACCTTGTGTCGCAGTTCCAGCAAGGAGAAGTAGGCAAGAACCTCCTGATCCTCTTCCATGTCATCCAATAAAGGCTTTACTTCTTCAAATAAACGGGAGGACTCTTCAACTTCATGTTTCTTGATGGCAAGGTACCAATCGTTGAGCATGTTAGCGATTTCTGCGGGTGCAATCTTATTCATTTGAAACTCCTTTCTCTAGTGACTTATCAATCTCAGTTGCTTATTCTGATAGTAACACCTCTTTCTATTTTATGTAAAATCCTCTAGTCAATATATAAAGGAGAGATGAGATGACAATCATGCTGACCCCTATGCAGACAGAAGAATTTCGGTCTTACCTCACATACACGGCCAAGCATTACGCGGAAGAAAAGGTGAAGGCGGGAACATGGCTGCCTGAAGACGCATTGCTTTTGTCTAAGCAGGCCTTTTCTGATCTGCTTCCGAGAGGGCTGGAAACACCCCATCATCATTTATGGAGCCTTACGCTGAATGAAAAGGAAATCGTTGGCTGGCTCTGGATACATGCTGAGCCGGAGCATCCGCAGAAGGAAGCGTTTATTTACGATTTCGGGTTATATGAACCGTACCGTGGCAAGGGCTACGCAAAGCAAGCATTAACGGCTTTAGAACAGACGGCACGAAGCATGGGAATCCGGAAGCTGTCCCTCCACGTCTTTGCCCATAATCACACAGCACGGAAGCTATATGAGCGGACCGGATTTCAAGAAACGGACGTGGTCATGAGCAAGAAGCTTTAATAAAAAGGGCCTGAAAAAGGCTTTTTTTTGCGGACAGACTTCTGTAAATGATTTCTAAAAATTCTGTAAATAACCTAGTTACTTTCCTTATTTTCCTAATATAATGTGGGTGAGGAAATCACCTTTCCTACATTCACAAGAAAAGAGGAGATGTAATGAAGTTGAAGAAACGGTTGTCAATGTTTTTGGTAGCGCTTACAATGTGTGGCGGCCTGTTTGTTTCTCCCGCCAAAGCCGTAAAGACCACAAACTATGCTGAAGAAATCGCCGCACTGCAGCCAGGCACGACACCGGAAGAGATCATGAAATCCGCCAGCCAGATTGCCAAACAGCAGCACGTAAAGCAAGACGTTATTCTAGAACAGTTCTATAAGGAAATCACAGCTGATAAAGCTGAAGGAGACCGGCTTGCCAAGGAAAGCGGCATGTCTATCATGGGCGGCTCATCCGGCACGAAAAAACTCCCGACAAGCGCGAAAGGCAATATCTATTACACCAACTCCTACACAGCCTACTATAATCATGGCCACGTCGGCATGTACTCCGCCGCTGACAAAATTGTTGAATCTGTTCCGAGCGACGGCGTCAGGCAGATCGCTTATAATGCCAGAGACGTGGAAGATAACTCCATCGTACAGACAGTCAATGTCACTTCTTCAAAGAAAACATCCGCTGCCGACTGGGCGGTATCAAGAGTCGGCGACCCATACTCATTTAACTTCGTCAATAATAGAAATACCGGCCATGACGGCGCGAAAAACTGTTCGAAGCTCCTATGGTCTGCATTTTTACTGAAAGCAGGCATTGATATAGACAGCAATGGAGGCTTAGGCGTATATCCGCGCGACATCACAAGCTCTTCGTATACGACAACCATCATGACCATTTACTAAGGAGAAGGATATGAAAAAGTGGATGATCACCATTGCCATGCTGATTCTCGCAGTAGTCGCACTATTTGTCTTCATTTCTCCTCTCAAAAGCCATAAAGCCGTGAGTCAGCAGGATCTCAGAGACCCCGATTTTCTTGTTGATAAAGAAGTCCTGCTGTATTTCTCATCCTCTGCGGATCAAGATGCATTTGGCGGCGGGAAAAGCTATGCCCTGTTTATCAGCCAAGACGGGTCGCTGTCTTCATTTAAGATGAAGGGCCTTGAGCTAGGGTCAGCCAAGGTACACGGCGACAGTGTGATGCTGGAGGATAAAAACACGATTTTCACGATCAAAAATGGCTTGCGCTCCTATAAAAGAGCCTATCAGCACACAGGTGACAGCGCGGGCTTTCTGCAAAATACGAACGGCTTTTACACACTCTACAACTCCGGTTACGACAAAAAAGGAGACGGATACCGCTCAGAGCTGTACCGCCAGATGGACGGAGAGTGGAAAAAAGATATCATCCCCTCCTACATCCGGGCCTCCGGTTTTCATGACGGCGCCATTTACGCACTCGTTCCGACAGATGACGAAAAAGGCTATCAGCTCCTTCAGATTCAAGCAGATCAGAGGAAGCTCACCTATCACACCATAACAGAATGGCAGTACCGGGAAGGAGCCTCAGTCGAATCCCAGCTTGCTGTGGACGACCAAGCTGTTTATGCCATGATTCGCGGCCAAAAGGCGCGCAATCTTTATCAAATGGTCAAGATCAACAAGAAAAGCGGAAAAGTAGAGCTTCATGACATCGCCGAATACAAAAACGATGAACAAACGATATACAGCTCCATGCCCTTCAGCTTCAAAAAAAGCTTCTTCTCTTATGGGTACCTGTACTTCATTGACGGCTTCGGAAAGGTATATAAAATCGATGCAAAGACAGGAAAAACAAGCAATGCATTCAACCTTTCGCCGGAAAAAATGAAAGCTGATTTCAAAGAAATCACCCTAAAAGACAACAGCCTCTATTTCTTCACGTACACCTACAACCAGCCTGCAACCATTGAACAATACAGCCTGAAAACCGGAAAGAAAGTGAAAGAAAAAGAGATTAGGAAGGTAAAGGATGTCGTGACGCCGAAGAGTCATTTGAAGCTGTATGATTTTGAGGTGATGAAGGGGTTTTAAGGGCAAGGAGGTTAGTATGGGAGCCATCGCTGTGTTATTTATCGTATTTGGTTTTCCGATCATCGCAGGTGTATTTGGTATAGCGGGTCATTTTTTATTTAAGAGATTTTGGGTGGCGCCGCTCATTGTCCTTATCGCGAGTTTGATATTGTTGTTTACGTTAGCTTCGGGCAACAGTTCTTTCATGTTTTGGGTTGTACTCTATACGGCAATTGCGTTAGTAACCAGTGTTGTCACATTATTTCTCAGGAAATGTTTTTTCAACTAGAGCTGCTTAAAAAGAGACTGGTGAAGTCTCTTTTTCTTTGATACATATATATGTATGAGTCTGCAATTAACTGCGGGTAAGGTATAGGAAACGAATGTAAAGGAGGAATTACATGCACACCAAACGGGTCATTCTTCTGGCAGTGATCATCGGCATAATCTCGACGGCTGTTGTGTTCCTGCTGAATGGAGGAAAAGCGGACTGGTTTGACCTCATCGGAACCATTATCGGCTGCACTCTTGGCATTTTTGTTGTTTTAAGAATGCAGAAAAAACAAGCGTAAAACAGGGAAAGGGTCATGCCGAACCGAAGTCATGTGCTAGGGCGAAGAGTCCAAAAACATGAATGGGAGGAATGGCGTTGACTGGAAACAAAGCGGTTGTGTACAAAGGCAAAGGGACTGTAGCGGTGGAGGATATCGGTTATCCGGAGTTAATCTTGAAGGACGGGCCCGGCGTCCCGAAGGCGAATGTGAATCGAAAATGTGAGCATGGGGTAATTCTCAAAGTCATTACAACCAACATTTGCGGGAGCGACCAGCATATGGTCAGAGGCCGCACAACGGCGCCTGAAGGCTTGGTGCTCGGGCATGAAATTACCGGAGAAGTCATTGAAACGGGGCGTGATGTTGAATTTATCAAAAAAGGCGATATCGTATCCGTTCCTTTCAATATTGCCTGCGGGCGTTGCGTGATGTGCAGAACGCAAAAAACGCATGTGTGCCTGAATGTTAATCCGGACCGGCCGGGATCGGCTTACGGCTACGTCGATATGGGCGGCTGGGTCGGCGGCCAGTCTGAATACGTCATGGTGCCGTACGCTGACTTTCAGCTTTTGGTGTTCCCTGATAAAGAACAGGCGTTAGAAAAGATTCTCGATTTGACCATGCTGTCCGACATATTCCCGACCGGCTTCCACGGAGCTTACACAGCGGGCGTGCAAACAGGTTCAACCGTTTACATCGCGGGAGCGGGTCCTGTCGGCTTGGCAGCTGCACACTCCGCTCAGCTCCTTGGTGCCTCTACCGTGATTGTCGGCGATCTGAACGAAGACAGACTGGCACAGGCGAGAAGCTTCGGCTGTGAAACGGTCAACGTACAAAAACACGACCGCCTCGGCGAGCAAATTGAACAAATACTAGGTGAACCAACCGTTGATGCCGCAGTGGACTGTGTCGGCTTTGAAGCATCCGGACACGGCAACCAAGGGGAAGCGCCAGCCGCCGTGCTGAACTCGATCATGGACGTCACTCAGGTCGGCGGAAGCCTCGGCATTCCAGGCTTATACGTGACCGAAGATCCCGGTGCAAAGGATGCCGAAGCTAAAACAGGCTCTCTAAAGATCCGTTTCGGACTCGGCTGGGCCAAAGCCCATACCTTCGTCACTGGACAAACACCCGCCATGACCTACAACCGCAATTTGATGAAAGCGATTCTGAGCGGCAGAGCGCAAATCGCAAAAGCCGTCAACGCCACCGTTATCTCTCTGGACGACGCACCAAAAGGCTACAGCGACTTCGACAAAGGCGCAGCCAAAAAATTCGTCATCGACCCGCATGGAACGCTGAAGTGAAAAGAAAAAGCCGGACGTTCAGTTGAACGCCGGCTTTATTGCTGGTAATCTGTTTCTTCAAATCGACTTCCCATTTCATCCTGTACGATGAATTCCTCTTCGATTTTGTCCAGTCCAATCAGAATATAAGGGTTTTTCTCATTTGCTTTGGAAGCAGGTTTCCGCTTCACAGTTACAATCGTTTCTTTAGGCGAGTATTTGACGCCTGACACCTCAAGCTTCTTATCCTTCTCGCTGCTTCCGAGAGAGACAATCACCATCTTTCTGCCTTCTAAAACGGTGAAGACTTGATACCCTTTTACGTCATCATGCATTTGAAGATAATTAGCGTATATTTCTAGGTCTGGACTGCCTTCACCGATTCGATCCTTCTCTAATACCCAATAAGACGGCTGACACCCAGCAAGCAGCAACATGATCACAAAAAGCCAAATCCATCTGGAGCGCAAATGCAGACCTCCCCAAACATCGGTTACATCCAAACTAATATACGGGCGAAATAGAGTCATCAACAGCTTGTTTGTCGAATTGTGGATAAAACTCAGCCCGAAGCACTACTAACATGTGAATAAATAGGTTATATTGGGAAGAGAATATTTGCAAAAATGCAAGAAACCATCGGAGGATTTGAACATGAAACAAACGTATTATTCCTGTGAAGAACACATCGAAACCGTGCTAGATATGTACATAGACGACCACGAACTGCCGCCCGAAATCAGAAAAATCGAACATACTAACAGTTTATCCACAGCCTGTGAATTATGTGGAGACCCCGCAGTATATATAGTGGGGAACGAATGATCTTACACAAAATACAGAAAAGATATCCACAATTGTGGACAATATATATGAATAACTTGTTTCTAAAGTGGGGATGACCTGTGAATATCAATATTGTGACAATCGGAAAACTAAAAGAAAAATACCTCAAGCAAGGCATTGAAGAATACACGAAACGACTTTCGGCCTACGCAAAAATCGACATCATCGAACTCCCGGACGAAAAAGCGCCGGAAAACCTAAGTGATCAGGACATGAAAATCATAAAAGACAAAGAAGGCGACCGCATCTTATCCAAAATCAGCCCCGACGCCCACGTGATTGCTCTCGCCATCGAAGGAAAAATGAAAACATCCGAAGAACTGGCCGATACAATAGATAAGCTGGCTACTTATGGAAAAAGCAAAGTCACCTTCGTCATCGGCGGATCACTCGGACTGAGCGACGCAGTGATGAAGCGAGCAGATGAAAAGCTGTCGTTTTCGAAAATGACGTTTCCCCATCAGTTGATGCGTCTTATTCTGGTGGAGCAGATTTATCGGGCTTTTCGGATTAATCGTGGGGAGCCTTATCATAAGTAAATGAGGTTTTTTTGATACTAAAGTGTATTGAGGGTCATTTAAGTTGATTAGAAGCAGAAGTTATAATAATGAATTGATTCTTTATCATCCTCAATAAGGATAATTTACTCGCTAATAAAATACAGCTATTAACCCATTAAACCTATATATAATTAAATTATTAAATATATTCATATTGAATAATTATAGGAAGGAATGAGTATAAATGGAAGAAGAGTATAAGTATAGGTATAATAAATTACCTATAACTCCTACAATTATAGAAGATTTAATAATTGGATTGTTTAATGGGAAAACGGTTAAACGAGATGAAATAGTAACTAAAGTACTGAATCACCATAAGATTAATGGTGGATTACCACCTGAGGCAAAAGATTTTTCAAGGTCAGTAAAAAGAGCGCTTGAAAATATGGCAAAAAAAGAATGGGTAACAAATAGGTCATATGGATTCTGGGAGGTAAATAAGAGAGATTTGCCGGTAATAGAAGATAATGAGGGACAGGAAGAGGATGTAACTAAAGTAGAAGAAATCCCTGCACATGCTGTTTATGGAAATGGTATTTCTGCGGTGTATTTATATTACTTTGACAGTTATAAAAAACTTTCCTTGTTACAGAATAATCGAACATGGCCATGCAAGATTGGACGAACAGATAGAGACCCGATTATCCGAATTCTTTCTCAAGTATCGACGGCATTACCAGAAACCCCAACTATTGAATACATTATTAAAACTGATGATGCATCCCTATTGGAAACAATGTTACATTCTATCTTAAAAGTGAGAGGAAAACAAATTGAAAACTCGCCTGGCTTAGAGTGGTTCGATACAAATCCAGATGAAGTAATTGAATTAGTCGATTTTGTAAATAAAAAATTGCTAGATTCATAAAAGAATTCTGACCACCGTAATAATGCTAGTTTATATAATAAGTATACCTCATTTAGATATTACACAGAGAGCCTTATCATAAATAAGAAGCCTAAAATTAATTTTAAAATAAGTAGGTGAGTTTTTGATACAAGAGTTAGTTAATTTTTTTGAAAAGACTAGTATATCTTTTCTTAAAGAACAGAAAGCCTTTATATCAAGTGGTATTTCTGAACGATCTTTGTGTGGAGAGTTGATGAAGTATTTGACAAGCGAGATAAGAAAAACAACTTTTTCCGATTACCATGTTGACGTTGAGTATAATCGAAACAAGGGGAAAAAAAAGACAATTTTAAATGAAAGAAGGAAAGTAATACCTATTACTAGTGATATTATTATTCATAGTAGAGGAGAAAATATAGAACAGGATAACTTAATTGCAATTGAAATGAAAAAATCTAGTCATCCTCAAAGTGAAAAAAATCAAGATAGAAAAAGATTAATTGCACTTACTAAAAATTTTTTTGATGATATATGGATTTTCGACGGTACAACTTTACCCGACCATGTATGTCGATATGTTTTAGGAGTATACTATGAAATTAATTTAGAGTTGAGAATTGTAGAAATCGAGTATTATCATCAAGGAAAACTATTTTTAAGTAAATTAGAAAGTTATTAATTTTAAATAAGAGGTGTGGTATGAAAAAATATCTGAATACAAGTGGTTCATATTGGAGAAAATGGGACTTGCATATCCACTCTCCTGATTCTATTTTGCATAGTGAATACTCTGGCAATTGGGATTTGTATATAGAAACTTTAGAAAGTCTTACAGATATTAGTGTTATTGGAATAACAGATTATTTTTCAATTGAAGGTTATAAAAAAGTTATTGAACAGAGAAATACAGGTAGACTATCTAATATTGATTTAGTTATACCCAATATTGAACTTAGACTAGATAAAACAACACATAAGGGTGCTCCTATTAATCTACATATACTTTTTGATCCTGAACTACAACCAGAAATTATTGAACGATACTTTCTTAGCGAGTTAGAATTTATATATAAAGGATCTACATATAAATGTATAAATAGTGATTTGCAGAATTTGGGAGAAATATTTCTGAAAGAGGATGAGGCTTTTTCCCGTGAAAAGGCATTGAAAGAAGGAATGAAGCAGTTCAAGGTATCAATTGAGGGAATAGATAAAATCCTAAAAAAACACACTAAATTGCTTAATAATAAATATTTGATTGTCTTACCTAATAGTAATACTGACGGTAACTCAGGTCTAAGAGACGATTCCTTTTTAGCAGTGAGAAGAGAAATTTATCATTTTGCACATGCTATATTTAGTAGCAATCCTAGAGATCGAGAGTTTTTTTTAGGTAAACACAACTATAAAAACACAATAGAACAATGCGGTAAATTAATGCCATGTATTCATGGATCAGACGCTCATTCATTTGATAGAATTGGAAAACCTGATAATGATAGATTTACTTGGATAAAATCTGAACCTACCTTCGAAGGTTTAAAACAAATAGTTCATGAACCATCTAGCAGAGTTTTGATTCAACCTCACCATCCTGATCAAAAAAATAACTATGATGTAATTTCTTCTATAAGTTTTAAATCAGCAACGAGTGACTTTAGTGACAGAGAAATAAAATTAAATCCGGGTCTAAATACTATAATTGGAGGTAAATCATCCGGAAAATCGTTATTACTTTATAAGATTGCCCAATCAATTTCAAAACATGAACTTGATACTAGAGAACAACAAGAGTTATGGAGAAACCCTTATAAAGGGACCTTTATTGAAGAAGCACCATTTGAAGTTAAATGGAGAAATGGATCTGTAACCAGCAACATTTCTGATGAGCAAATAGGTAAAGTAACATATATCCCACAGATGTATATCAACACTTTATCTGAAGATACTGCTAATCATGTTTTACAAGATAAAATTTTATCAATACTGCTTCAAGATCCAAGTAACCAATTTTTTATGAAAGAAAAACAGGAAGCGTTACAAAGCACTAAGAGAAAAACAGCAGAAGCTATAACTAGATTGGATGAAGTTCTTCAAAAAAAGAAAAGTAAGGAGTTAGAAATTATAAAAATAGGCGATGAAAATGCTATTCTGATGGAAATAGAGAAACTTAAAGATGATATGGCAAATAAGTTATCAGTGTCTGAATTAACAGAACTAGAGGAAAAACATATAAAGGAAAAAGAACTAATTAAAGATGAAGTAATAAAGAAAATAGATTTAACAAGAAAAATGGGGAGATACAATCAGGATATATCAAAAGAATTAAATATTATCTATGATCAAGTTAATGAAAGTTTAAAACAGATCGACCGAAAAGACGAATTTTTTGAAAGCAGTATTGATAATTTAAGACAAAAAATTAGTGAAGCCTTTATAGAGATTCAAAATAATATTCAAGAAAGAGTAAGTTCTTTAAATAATGAAAAAGAAAAATTTGAACATGAATTAGTTGCTGTTCAGGATGCGTTAAAGCCTTTAATTACAAAAACAAAAAATATGGGTGAGATCCAACTAATTAAGAGTAAATGTGAGAATGAGGAACAAAACTTAATTCAAATTATAACGAAAAAAGAGGAACTTAAAGTATTAGAGGGACAATTAATACACACAGCTGAAGAATTAGTTGCATTACAAGCTGGAAACATCGATATAAATCAAAGTATAATTGATTATTTTAATCAATCAAAATACTTAAAAGATATATCTATTGATGTGAAATTTGAGTTTAGGCAAGATGCTTTTGATGTGAATTTCATGAATAAGTTTTCAAGGAGAGGAAAAGTAGGAAGTTTATTTCCAGGTTGTGCTGAAAAAGCTATATTTTCAGATGACGAATCTTTTATCTTTAATAAAGAAGACTATGCAACAAAAATAAAATTCTTATTAAAATCAATATTAGAAAATAAGGATTTAAAGTTAAAAAAAGGAACCACAAAAATAAATGCTATACAATCATTGTTCGCTGATTACATTGAAGTTATATTTGATCTCAAAAAAGACAATGATGCACTCTTAGAAATGTCTCCTGGAAAAAGAGGGTTAGTTTTACTAGAACTATTTTTAAACATTAGTAATGAGAGTCATCCTATACTAATAGATCAACCAGAAGATAATTTAGATAATAGAACAATAACTACTGATCTAGTGAAGTTTATTACTGAAAAAAGTCTAAACCGACAAATAATAATTGTTACTCACAATGCAAACCTTGTTGTATTGACAGACAGTGAAAATGTAATAATTGCAAATCAAGACCCAATGTTACTTGAAAATGAAGAACATCGATTTGAGTATATAAACGGTGCAATTGAATGTGATTTTCATGACAAAGATAGTATTAAAATCAAATCAAAAGGGATAAAATCTCATATATGCGAGATTCTCGAAGGTGGAGCGGATGCTTTTACTCAAAGAGAGAAGAAGTACGGTTTTTAAAAACTATCTTCTTAGCAGTCACACTTGTATGTATGAGTCATTGGCTTTTACCAACCTTTTTAGAGGGCTGGAGTTATCAATTTGTATCATGTAAACTGATACATTGATCTTTTCAGTCCTTACAAAAAACTTAGTGATTTGAGTTCAAAAAAAGGAGAAGCTTAACCATAATGACAAAATTTGAAGTGTTTACATCTAGAATGAAAAAAACCCACACTCGTTCTAGAGTAATGACAAATCTTTTTTTATATAATTTTAGTTTTATAAGAGTATCTTTTTTATTTGTTTTAATTTTATCTAGTATGCTTATGATATATTTAGATCCACATAATAAAATAGTTCATAAGCTATTAATATTTTTCGGAGTCTTTTTAGCTGTTTATTGTTGTTTTTATATTTCTAACAAAAATGTTACTAAGGATGTTTTGAAAGCGGATATAAAATATTGTATCCGTACATCTAAAATAGCAGCCTATTTGAATTTTTTTATGTTTTTATTTATTGGAATTTATATGGTGATAAAAAGTGATTTATTTTTAATAATTGCTTCTTTATTTTTATTATTAACAATACTATTTTTCTTGGTGGGTTTATTTTATTATGTTTTATTTTTCATTCTTCAGTTCTTATTTGTGTTTGTACGAGAATGGTTTTTCACAGAAACACTTTTAATTTATGACAGGAAAGAAGTTTCAATTTTTAAAATTAAATTGTCAGTTAGAGAAAAAAATACTTATATTGTTTTTAGTATTTTGGAATTTATTTTGATTATGTCTTCAATTGTTCTTTGTGAAAGTTGGATAATTAATCTAGTGATTGATAGGAAACAAAGTGAGAGCTCACAAATCATTGAATTGTTTTTAAGAGTCTCTGATTGGTTGCCATTTTCTAATTTTATGGCCTATTTGTTTCCTATCTTAATGGTTATAATAAGTCCAGTCAGAAGAAAAAAAGAAAAAATTAGAGAAGTTGCATTTAAAAGGTCAATTATTAATCATAAGAGAAAAAGGAATAGAAAATTAAAGTGATTTCGGCTATTGGATTTCATCAAGGAATTTATAATGTGAATAACAACGTAAAACTAGATTCTAATACAAAATCTGTCAGAATCTTAATAAGGAGAAAGAAGATAATAATTTAGATAAAGTAATTCATTGGATTCTTAAAGAAGCTAATCTTAAGTGAAATCTGAAATAGTATCAAGAGAACAAAGATGGCTAGCTAGGATTGCAGGCATGATAATTTTCTATTTCGACTGGCTTAATAGTTAGTAATAATAGAGTGGGGGTTGTGTTATATTATCTTGTGCCTCCATCCGGTGTGAATTGCCATATTTTTTTGCAACTCTTTCACCGAAGCATTTCTCTGATCACCTTCTGAATGTATGTAGTTTTTTTCTTTTAAGCACTAGTTTCTATCCATGAAAAACTCCCCTAAGGCAACCAGATTTCTTCTTTCATCTGTTTACCTATAGGGGAGGAGTCTATCATCATCCCTGAACCCCATATTCCCTCACTTCATATACCGATACTCCCGCAAACTCTCCAAAATCGCAACCTCCTGCAGCAATTCCTCACCCACATTCGTTTCCTTCACTTTCTTCCGCTCAAGCTCTTTGTCCACTAATCGTTTGACCGTTAAGACATCGGTTCCGGTGCTTAGGACTTCTGCCTTGGAGTTGAAGTGTTTATGGGCGACGAGCTGCATGCCGTAGGAGTTGTATAGCAGCGTGTAGCCGGCGATGCCTGTTGTGGATTGGTAGGCTTTGGAGAAGCCGCCGTCGATGACGATCATTTTTCCGTTTGCTTTGATGGGGTCTTCTCCTTCGATTTCTTTTACGGGTGTATGGCCGTTGATGATATGGCCATGATCTGGATTGAGGCCGAATTCTGCCAGGATGTTTCGGCAGGTTGCCTCGTCTTCGCGTAAATAATAATACGGGTTTTTCTTCTCTTTATGCGTTTCCTTCTCTTTAATGAAATACCGCTCAAATGTGGTCATGGCGCGTTTTCCGAAGAGGGAGGAGTACTCGCCTGTCCATAAATACCAGGCCATATCTGTCGCCAGGTCATCGGTTTCTTCCGGGTGGGCAAACGCTTCCCGTAAGAATCGTTCAAATACATCGAGCAGCTCACGGCCCGCATACGGTTTATCCTCAATCATCATCGTTTCCATATTGCCGTTTTCATCGACTGGAATACAGCCATGAATTAACAGGTTGCCGTTATATTTTAAATAAAGGCTGCCTTTTTTCATCATAAAATTCATATGGCGGCCCAGCTTTTCGGAATGCTGGACAGAGAATAGCAGTTTGTCTATGACTTCTGCTTCTTCTTCTAATAGCTGATCTGGCTGTTCCGGATTGATTGTCGCAAAGCAGGTGTTTTCCAGTTGATATGTTTTTCCATGCAGCGTGATTTCATTTTTGTCATAATCTATTTTCTCTAATAACAGCCGCTCTTCCATATTAAAGTTCGGCCGTCTCTTGATAATCGGGCTCTCAAGCTTGAATTGGATCATGGCAATCGCTTGATGGATTTTTGTGATTTGCTTAATCTCATCCTCTGGCCTGTTGTCGTCTGCTTTTGGACGGAACGCTGGATTATCATCGTAATATTTTTCGGCCAGGTTCAGCAGCGGTCTTAGATTGATGCCATATACGTCTTCAATAATATCCAGGTTGTCGTAGCGGGCACAGATGCGGATAATATTGGCCAGGCATACTTTGGAACCGGAATAGGCGCCGATCCAAAGGACATCGTGATTTCCCCACTGAATATCGACAGAATGATAGTTGATCAGTTCTTCCATAATTCTATCCGGCTGCGGTCCGCGATCGTAAATATCGCCGACCACATGCAAATGGTCGACCACCAATCGCTGAACGCTGTAAGCAAGACCGGTGATCAGCTTATCAGCTTGGCCAAGTTCAATGATCTGATCAATGATTTCGGAGTAATATTGCTCCTTGTTGCCAGCTTGTTCTGTTTTATATAGCAGCTCCTCCGTAATATAAGCAAACTGGGCAGGCAGTGCTTTGCGTAATTTGGAGCGGGTATACTTGGAGGAGCAATATGAAACGAGCTTAATCATTCGATTTATCGTTTCTTTATACCACTCGTTTAATGCGGGTTTCGCATCAAAGTCATGTTTGATTAACTTCAGTTTGTCTTCCGGATAATAGACCAATGCCGCTAATTCATCGATTTCTCTATCGTAAATGACACCGCTGAAGATGTCGCGTATCTTCTCTTTGACTCGTCCTGAACCATTGCGCAGCACGTGCTGGAATGCTTGATACTCCCCGTGCAAATCACTGACGAAATGCTCAGTGCCTTTTGGCAGGTTCAATATCGCTTTCAAATTGATGATTTCTGTTACCACTTTTTCTTCACAATCGTATTTTTGTGCGAGTAGATCTAAGTACTTGCTTTCCAAAATCGTCCATCCCCTTTTTAGAATAAACCCCTATTTATGAGCATGTGCATGATAAGGTGAATTTAAAAGTATGACATTATTTTTAAACATTGGACCTTTATATGATAGTAACTCATAACTGCTTTTAGAGACAATTGAAATGAGTAAGAGAGGAGCAGAGATGAGCGTGGAATTAAGAAAAGTGGAAACAGGAGAGAAAGCAGAGCTCAAAAAAACCTTTAACAACAGTCTCCACGGAGAGAGCTATTTGGTCCGGGGTTAGGCTGAAGGGACAGAGCTCCTTATTCTTGTTATCAAATTTGCATTATTAATATAGTGATAACAATCATTTGTTTACCCTAATCACTACTTGATTATCTAAGAGTGGGAGTAATTGTTGTCTTTGTTTCTATCTTCTTGAAGACCTGTATACCTGTTGTAGTCTATTAATGATGTTTTGATTCGGAAGTGAGACATGACTTTTAATCTATATGATATAGGTTTCAGTGGATCTATATCAATTGCGAATGAGTGATATATCCTAGAACCAGAAAAAATATTCTGATTTTTTAGTCTAATGTGTTGACTCATATTGGACTATATGGAATAATTGGGTTATATTAGTAGAGAAGGAGGGGATATTATGAAAAAGGAAAACACAAACAATGAGCCTGTAAAAAACTTAGAGTTTAAGGGTCTATTAGACGAATCACAGAAGTTAGCAAAAGTGAATGACCTTTGGTACTTTGTGAAATCAAAAGAAAATCGCTGGATTCTTGGAAGTGGTCATTAATTAGGGGGTATAAAGGAGAGTTTAACTCTCCTTTACCATTTTTCGGGGGGGTTAATCATGTATGACAAAACAGTATCAATCAATTTAGATTCTAAGTGTAATGCGTCTTGTGATCATTGTTGTTTTTCTAGTTCGCCAACTTCTACAATTAAGATGGAAAAGGATTATATAAGAGACTTAGTTACTGAATTTGCAAAAAATAAAACCATTCAAGTGATTTCATTTACAGGCGGGGAAATTTTTTTAGATTATATATTTTTAAAAGAACTAATGGAAATCATTAAACCATATGAAAAACAAATAACGTTGATTTCTAATGGGTTTTGGGGTGTCAGCAGGAAAAGGGTTCAAGAATACTTTTATGATATGAATTCGTTAAATGTCGTAGCCTTAACTATAAGTTATGATGAGTACCATGCTCCATTTGTTAAATCGTCCAGTATTAAAAACATATTAGAACATAGCAGGAAATACCCTGATATCGACATTTCTCTTAATATGGCAGTTACTAAAGACAAGATGTCAAACCACATTTTGGAGGAGTTGGGTGATTCAATCTTAGGTGTAAAGATTACAAAATTTCCAATGATATCAGTTGGTGCTGCCAGAACTAGGATTAGACAAGAAAATATACATAAGTTTTACAATCTTGATGATGAGGATTCCTTATATTGTCCCGGATATGAGATTGTATATCATCATGACGGAGAGATTTATCCGTGTTGTTCACCCGCTATTTTTGAAACAAAAATAACCTTAAGAGAAGAGTATAATCAGAATTTTGAAAGAACAGTGGAAAAGTTAAATTCAAATTTGCTATTATTTATTCTTAGGAAAGAAGGATTCAAATGGTTCTTGGACATTTTAAAAGAAAACAATAAAATAGAGGAATTTGATATCCCTTATGAATTTTCTTCGATTTGTGGTGTTTGTGGTTCTCTATTCAACTCCGCGGAAAAAATAAACTACTTTTATCCTCACATGGAAAAATATTATTATGAAAATTTTGAAGTATGAAGATGAAAAATATGAAGTGATTGTACAAAAAAACGTTTTTATAAAAGATAAAACAAGTGGAGATTATTATAAGAAAAACTTAGATTCTCTTACAGATGAACAATTATCATACTTTAAAACTTATAAAGAGAAAGTGTCATCAAAGTTTTTTTACCTGTTCTTATCTTTTACGGCTACAATGTTCATGTTGAATTATATCCATTTGATAAAATTGCAAAAAGAGTTAACCACTGTAATATTCGGATGGGAAATCTGGATAATTATAGCTATTTACTTTATAATGAATATAGTGCTTCATGAAATGGGACATATTTATTCTTTAAAATTTTTTGGGAAAAACTTTGATAAATTTGGTTTTAAACTGAACTTTTATGTGTTCCCTGCTTTTTATGTCCAATTGAATGAAACCTATATGCTATCCAGAAATGAAAAGATAATCGTTCATTTATTCGGCTTGTTTATCAATTACTTTATAATTAATATTCTAGAACTAATAAATCATTTTACAATTTCCAGTGAACCCTTAACGGTGGCATTTATGCTATTCTCATCTACTTTACTGTGGAACTTAGTTCCAATATTGAATTCTGATGGATACAAAATTCTTTTGGCTTATCTTGGCTTAGACGAATATAGCCGCTTTAAAACAAATCATTGGTTAGTGCTTACTATTCAAATTATAGGAGTTGGCCTTGCGGTAAATTCCGTTGTACATTGGATATTATTTATTGTAAACTAGAGTAAAAGATCTCCAAATTAATCATCGAAAAAACATTTCTTCCAGTGCTGAATCGGAAACGAAAGAGGTACTTCAAAAGTGAAAACAGTAGTAACCAATTAACAAAGTAGAAGTAGCTCTTTCTTTATGTAAATATTTCCTAGGAGTATGCATATGAACATAGCGAATTATACTTTAAAAGTGAAGGGCAAAACGTTACTTCAGGACACTGACTTACATTTTTCGAGTGGGAAAATCAACCATGTTGTCGGAAAAAATGGAGTCGGTAAATCACAGCTTGCTAAAGACTTTTTGTTGAATAATAGCAAACGAATCGGCAGAGATATTCGTCAAAATGTTTCTTTAATATCCAGCTCGTCGAATATACCTAATGATGTTTCTAAGGACTTTTTATTACACTTTTTGAGTAAAAAATTTGATGCAGAAATGATAGATAAAATTGCACATTTACTTAATCTGGATAATATTGATGGAAAAGTTCTGATCAAAAATTTGAGTGATGGACAAAAGCAAAAATTAAAATTGCTCAGCTTCTTATTAGAGGATAAAAATATTATTGTTTTAGATGAAATAACGAATTCATTAGACAAAAAAACGGTTATAGAGATTCATGGCTTCTTAAACAAGTATATTCAGGAGAACCCCGAGAAGATTATCATTAACATTACACATGATTTGTCTGATTTAAAGGCGATAGAAGGGGATTATTATATATTTAATCACCAAGAAATTCAACAATATCATTCAGTGGATAAATTAATTGAAGTGTATATAAATGAGTAATAAAACAGTGGGGGCTTGAGATGAATTTAGAGTTTAAAAAGAGTATTAGCAACAAAGTTATCATTATTTTAGGAGCAATGTTTGTATTTTTATTTTTGCTGGGATATTTTTTACTTGTTGGAATTGATAAAGTCAGCAATGTTACACCTGAAATGTTTTTCTTTAGCTCCTATACTGTTGCAACCCAGTTTGGTTTGATGTTATTTTCATTTGTTATAGCTTTCTTTATTAATAGAGAGTATTCAAACAAAAATATTCTCTTTTACAAATTAATTGGAGAGAACATCTATACTTTCTTTTATAAAAAGATAGCTGTTTTATTTTTGGAATGTTTTGCATTTATAACGCTAGGCCTGCTAATCATATCATTGATGTACCATGATTTTTCGCATTTTGCATTATTACTTTTTTTATTTTCTGCAGTTATACTGCAGTATATTCTAATTATCGGAACTATAAGCATGTTATGTCCTAATATATTAATTAGTATAGGTGTCAGTATCGTTTATTGGATGACTTCTGTTATCTTAGTAGCTATAAGCAATAAAACGTTTGGTTTCATTGCTCCTTTTGAGGCAGGTAACACTATGTATCCCCGAATAGAAAGAGTGCTGCAATCTGATAACATGACACTTGGGAGTAATGATATTTTATACATTATTTTATATTTAGTTTCAATCATGATTATAAATGCGATTATACTTCGTTTTTCTAAAACGAGATGGATCAAAATGGGCATATGATAAAGGAAGCTACTTCTCTCAGTGAAGTAGCTTTTTGTGTGCATCTATATTATCGTTACTCTGAGATAAATGCATGTGGCCTGTTGATTTTGTTAAGGGGAGGGCGTCTTTCTGCTTGCATCACCCAATCTATTGTTGTTTTTCTTTCACCATCTTTATAAAGAGGAAAAAGATAATGAATACGATAAAGTAATTCATTGGATTCTTAAAGATGCTCATCACTAATGAAATCTGTAATAGTATCCAAAGTATGAAGATGGCTAGTATTGCAGGAATGATGATTTTGTACATGTCGACCACCTTCCATAGTTAATTGTCCCTTGTTTCTTTATTAGAAGCAAGATGCAGTAGCCTACAACAAAAAACTATTAGCCTGCACCACAAACTGCGACTGCTCATAATTATAAGAAATCTTCGAGTAATCAAACGGAATCCCATTCGTCAGATGAAAGATACTCTCAATATAAAGCTTCGGCAGTCCAGCTTTCAGCCCCAAATACTCCGCTTCCTCCTCATTCAGCTGGCCCACGTGCAGAAACAAATCAGAAAAACCAATCTTCAATCCCAGTCCTTCCCTGATGTAATGGAAGATGGAGTGGGAGACGATTTCGTTGTTTAAATACGTCACGATGGATTTGTTGTAATAGGATTCTTCGTAGCATAGGGTTTGGCCGTTGATGTAGCGGATCCTTTTGACAAAGTAGATGTCTTCATCAAGTCCGATGTTTAGATTTTCTGCCGCTTCCGGTGTCGGCTTTCTCACGTCCAGCTCAATGACTTTTGAGGTGACATTGAAATCCTCGAGGTCTTTTTTAAATCCTTGATTTGACAGAAGGCTGATGTAGCCTTTTCGTTTATGTTTTCTGACGAAGATGCCGCTTCCTCTGAGCTGAAAGATTGCGCCTTTTTGCTCTAATAGATCCAGGGACTTTGTGATTGTGCTTTTGCTGACTTCAAATTGGGCCATGAGGGTTTCTAGCACTGGCAGTTTATCTCCCTGCTGAAGCTCATTTTCTTCTATATAATTTTCGATTTCTTCTGCGATTTGCTGGTACTTTAACATACACATTCCTCATTTATTCGTTTAGTTTCACTTGTCAAAATTATAGCATAAACCGCTTACAATCATAGTAAGTATACAAATATTTTGTAAGGCTATTGATAAATTATACCGGTACAATTATAATGAAAGCGTAACCAAACAAAGGGGTGGGTGAAAATGTCGGGGAAAGTGAGAGATTATACAAGACTAGCGAAAGACATTTTGGAGGCCGTAGGCGGGGAAGAGAATGTAATAGGAGCTTCTCGCTGTGCTACTAGGCTTCGGTTGGTGCTGAAGCGATCTAACCCTAAAGCGAAGGATATCGTGAAGTCGATGCCCGGCGTCATTACGGTTGTAGAGAACAGCGGTCAATTCCAGGTTGTCATTGGACAGCATGTAGGGGAAGTTTTCGAGGAGTTTTCAAAGCTGGTCCATATTGATCTTTCTGGCGAACAGAGCGAGAATAAAGGAACGATGTTGAACCGGATCATTGCGACGATGTCAGCTGTGTTTGCGCCGTTTGTATACATTCTGGCCGCTGCTGGTATTTTGCAAGGGGCATTAATTATCATTAACTTATTGTTTGCTGGTTTTGAGAAAACAGGAGTTTATCAGGTTTTCAGTTTCATATCTTGGGCGCCGTTTACGTTTTTGCCTATTTTTATCGCGATTACGGCATCAAAGCATTTTAAGACCAACACGTATATCGCTGTAGCGTGCTGTGCCGCGTTAGTCAGTCCGACATGGGCGGAGATGGCAGCTCAAATCGCAGACGGAAAGAGCATTTCTTTCTTAGGGATTGCTTTATCGCAAACGACATACACGTCTTCCGTGCTGCCGCCATTATTTTTAGTGTGGATATTGTCTTATCTTGAACGATTCTTGAATAAGAGAATGAACGAAGTGGTCAGACCGTTATTTGTTCCGTTTCTATGCATGGTCATCATGGTGCCGCTAACGATTGTCCTCATAGGCCCTGTGACAACATTAGGCGCAAACGGAATTGCAAACGGTTACAACTTCTTGGCGGAAAACGTGCCGGCTTTGGCAGGAGCAATCATCGGGGCATTCTGGCAGGTCATCGTCATCTTCGGTGTACATTGGGGCATCACGCCGATGGTATTGGCAAACTTTGATTTATACGGTCGAGATTCATTTCAAGCGTATCAAACGATTGCGGTCATTGCGCAGGTTGGGGCCGTGCTTGGCGTCATTTTGAAAGCGAGAAACAAGGAAACGAGAAAAGTCAGCGTCTCAGCTGGAATCACAGGATTGTTTGGCATTACAGAGCCGGCGATCTATGGTGTAACCTTGAGATTTAAGAAGCCGTTTATCTTTGGCTGTATTTCCGGCGCGGTTGGCGCAATCGTGGCAAGCTTCTTTCATCCGTATTACTTTGCCTATGCGGGACTTCCGGGACCGCTGACGATCGTGAATGGTATCAATGAACAATTCCCGACATCCATTTGGGGCATTTTAATCGGTGCTGCGATTGCGGTGATTCTCCCTGTTGTGCTGATTCAGATCTTTGGCTACGGTGAAGATACTGCTGCACAGACGGAAAAGGAAAATGGTCAAACGGCACAGGCAAATGAAGAAACCGTATATGCTCCGTTTAGCGGCAAGGTGATCCCGCTTTCTAAGGTGCCTGATGAGGTATTCAGTTCAGGTGCAATGGGACAAGGGTTGGCGATTGAGCCATCCGATAATAAATTGTTTGCCCCGTTTGACGGAACCGTCGTCATGGTCGCGCCTACAAAGCATGCGATCGGCCTTCGTTCGGCGTCTGGCGTCGAATTGCTTGTGCACGTCGGACTGGATACGGTGACATTAGACGGCACTCCTTTTACATTGAAGGTGAAAGAGGGCGATACCGTCAAAAAAGGCGAAGTGCTTGTTGAATTTGATAAAGCTTTCATTGAAGAGAAAGGGTTAACAACGATTACCCCAGTCATCATCACGAATTCACATGCGTATCAAGAAATTCTCATCGAGGATCTTGAAGAAAGTACGTTAGACCAAAAATTATTTACAGTCGTAAGCTGAGGAGGAATGAAACATGGGAAACATGCCGAAGGATTTTTTATGGGGCGGTGCTTTAGCTGCCCACCAATTTGAAGGCGGATGGAATCAGGGCGGTAAAGGGCCGAGTGTCGTCGATGTCATGACAGCGGGTGCGCACGGTGTGCCGAGAAAAATCACTGACACTATTGAAGAAAACGAATTTTATCCGAATCATGAAGCCATTGATTTCTATCACAGATACAAGGAAGATATCGCTTTGTTTGCAGAAATGGGATTAAAATGCTTGCGGACGTCCATCGGCTGGAGCCGGATTTTTCCGAAAGGCGATGAGGCTGAACCGAACGAAGCGGGTTTGCAGTTCTATGATGATGTGTTTGATGAATTGCTGAAGCACGGGATCGAGCCGGTCATTACCCTGTCTCATTTTGAAATGCCGCTGCATTTGGCAAGAGAATATGGCGGCTTCAGAAACCGGAAAGTCGTGGACTTCTTCGTCAACTTCGCAGAGGCTTGCTTCAACCGTTACAAAGATAAAGTGAAGTACTGGATGACATTTAACGAGATCAACAACCAAATGGACGTGAACAATCCGCTGTTCCTATGGACGAATTCAGGTGTGGTGGTTGGAGAAAACGAAAACGCCAAGGAAGTCATGTACCAAACGGCGCACCACGAATTAGTGGCGAGCGCTTTAGCAGTGGCAAAAGGAAAAGACATCAATCCAGACTTCCAGATTGGGGCCATGGTGTCACACGTGCCGATTTATCCTTTCTCCTCCAATCCTGAAGATGTGATGCTGGCTGAAGAAGAAATGAGACAGCGCTATTTCTTCCCGGATGTGCAGGTTCGCGGTTATTATCCAAGCTACGCGTTGAAGGAATTTGAACGGGAAGGCTACCATATCACATTTGAAGACGGCGATGATGAGATTTTAAGAAACGGAACCGTTGATTACTTAGGCTTCAGCTATTATATGTCCACAACTGTGAAAAGCGATGTGGAAAATGATAATACGGGCGATATCGTCAACGGCGGCTTGCCGAATGGTGTCGAAAATCCGTACATCACATCGAGTGACTGGGGGTGGGCAATTGATCCAACTGGGCTGAGATATACGTTAAACCGTTTTTATGACCGGTACCAAATCCCGTTATTCATCGTTGAAAACGGCTTTGGCGCGGTGGATACGCTGGAGGAAGACGGCAAGATTCATGATCCGGAACGAATTCAATATTTGAAATCACATATTGAAGCATTGGAAAAAGCGGTTACTTACGATGGTGTAGATTTAATTGGCTACACGCCGTGGGGAATTATTGATATCGTCTCCTTCACAACAGGGGAAATGAAAAAACGCTACGGCATGATCTATGTTGATCGTGATAATGAAGGAAACGGATCCATGAAGCGATATAAGAAAGATTCATTTGAGTGGTACAAAAACGTCATTCAAACGAACGGCGAGGAATTATAAGCTGCTGGCCCGAATTGAGTACTTTTACTGAAGTGCCTGATTCGGGTTTTTTAGTATTAGTTGTTAATTTTTAGAGGTGAGGGATTAATAAGAGGAACAGATCACTTTTTTCTGAGAGTAAAAATAATATACAGTAATGGAAGCACTTTACCAATATTGATTTTGTTATTTTAGTTCACCTATAAGGTTCTTTTTTGTATAATTAAAAATTAGGATGATAAATAGGGTTGGTAGATGTATTTCAAACGAGGCGGAAATAAAATGTCTAAATAATTAAAATGATTCCCTAAGTAAATCTCCTAATATGAAGTTTTAGTGGAAAGGAGCAACATTAGAAAATGAAAAATATCTTAATTAGAGCTGGTATATCACCATTTGATACATTTGACGCAGCCGAAATGATTGTTCGCAACTCCATTGGCGGTAACGTAGGAAACTTAGTCTACGCATACAGTGTATTTCGTACGTTGATGACCGAAGGAACTACAATTACACCTGATTATTATAGAATTAACCCAAAAGATGCCGATAAAATTAATAAAAAGTATGATATGTATATCATACCGCTGGCAGATGCATTCAGGGAGGATTTTGTACCTTCATTACGCAAATACACACAATTAATAAAGAAATTAACCATCCCAGTTGTTGTGATTGGTGTTGGTTTGCGGGCGCCGTTTGAACCAAAGTTAAATGAAGGTTTTCCTTTTGATGAGGATGTAAAGGCGTTCGTGAGTGCCGTGCTGGAGAGATCAAATATGATCGGTGTCCGCGGTGAGATTACAGCGAAATACCTTTCCAGATTAGGATTCCGTGAAGGTATTGACCATACGGTAATTGGCTGTCCTTCTATGTATGCGTTTGGAAGAGAACTGAAGATAAGAGAAACCCATATCACACCAGATTCAATGGTGACGGTTAACTCATCAAGATTGTCTCCTAAGCATGTGCTGGACTTTATTACGAGAAGCATGAAAGAGTTCCCGAATCATTACTTTATTCCGCAATGGCGAAAAGAAATGATCCTGACTTATGCTGGTGCGCCTGCTATAGCGGAACCTGCAGATAACTATCCGGTCAGCATGGAAGATCCAGCTTATCAGAATAATAGAGTACGGTTCTTTTTGAATGTACCGACTTGGTTAGACTTTCTAAGACAAGCTGATTTGAGCTTTGGTGCAAGATTGCATGGAAATATTGCAGCTACCATTGCTGGAACACCGAGTCTATTGCTTCCGAAAGATGCGAGAATGAGAGAATTGGCTGAATATCATCAGTTAACACATGTTATGGCTAATGAGATAACAGAGGGCACAAAACTGTCAGAACTCATCGAAACACTTGATTTTCAACAGCCTGTGAAACGTCAGGCGCAAAATTTTGATCATTTCATCAGCTTCTTAAACAAGAATGAATTGGATCATATTTATAGAGAAACTCTGACTCCTAATACTATCCCTTTTGATGAAAAACTATCCAGCATCAAGCTTCTTCCATATGTAACTCCTGTCAGCGGCTGCAGTTCAACAGAAACTGCTCAGCGTTGGGAAGCACTTGTTACATTAGAAAATGCCAAAAAGGAAAAAGCCATTAAAGATCTAAAAAAGAAAATGGCTGATAAAGACAAAAAAATTAAAAAGTATCAAGGCACTTTAAATCGAAAATCAGTGCGCTTGGCTTTAAAAACAGCAGATATGCTAGGCAAGAAATAATTTCATCCACTAACATTACAACTATATTACAATTGTATAAAACATGCAATATTTTTGGAATAAAAAAGAAAGCCGCAATGCTGCCAATCTGGCAATATTGCGGCTTTCTTATATTAGTTGCGGATAAGGTAATCAAACGCGCCGAGAGCGGCAGTTGCACCTGATCCCATCGAAATAATGATTTGGTTGTACGCGCTGTCTGTGCAGTCGCCGGCAGCGAATAAGCCTGGGACGCTTGTCGCGCCGTGTTTGTCGACGATGATTTCGCCGATGCGGTTGCGTTCAACCGTTCCGTCTAACCATTCTGTGTTTGGCACGAGACCGATTTGGACGAATACACCTTGGAGTTCAACGTGTTTTTCTTCGCCTGTTTCGCGGTCTACGTATGTGATGCCGTTAACGCTCTGATCGCCTGTGATTTCTTTTGTTTGTGCATTTTTCACGACAGTGACGTTTGGCAGGCTGTAGAGACGTTTTTGCAGGACTTCGTCTGCTTTCAGTTCTGGCGCGAACTCTAGCACAGTAACGTGATTGACAATACCTGCAAGGTCAATCGCTGCTTCAATTCCAGAGTTTCCGCCGCCGATAACCGCTACGTCTTTGCCTTCAAACAATGGCCCATCACAGTGCGGGCAGTATGCGACACCTTTGTTTTTGAACTCTTGTTCACCAGGTACGTTGACATTGCGCCAGCGGGCACCTGTTGACAGGATCACTGTTTTACTTTTCAGGACAGCGCCGTTTTCAAGTTCAAGTTCAAACAGATCTTTCTTCTCAAGGCGTTTTGCGCGCTGGAGGTTCATGACGTCAATATCATATTCCTTCACGTGCTCTTCAAGACTTGCAGCAAGCTTTGGACCTTCCGTCGCTTTGACGCTGATGAAGTTTTCGATGCTCATTGTGTCGAGAACCTGTCCGCCGAAGCGCTCAGCGACAACACCAGTGCGGATGCCTTTACGCGCAGTGTAGATGGCTGCACTTGCGCCAGCAGGTCCGCCTCCGACAACAAGAACGTCAAACGGGTCTTTGTCAGCAAACTCAGATGCATCTGCGCCGCTGCCCAATTTCGCAAGAATTTCTTCAAGCGTCATACGGCCGCTTCCGAAGGATTCGCCATTCAGGTAAACGGTCGGCACTGCCATGATATTTTTGCTTTCAACTTCTGATTTGTATGCTGCACCGTCGATCATCGTGTGCGTAATGTTCGGGTTCAGCACGCTCATCATGTTTAAAGCTTGTACAACGTCAGGACAGTTGTGGCATGTCAGGCTGATATAAGATTCAAAGTGGTATTCACCGCTGATCTTTTTCACCTGATCAATGACTTTTTGGTCTACCTTAGGCGGTCTGCCGCTCACTTGGAGCAATGCCAAGACTAATGATGTGAATTCGTGGCCCAGAGGGATACCGGCGAATGTAACGCCAGTGTCTTCTCCGACACGATTGACACTGAAGCTTGGCGTTCTGTTTAATTCAGCTTTTTCAACTGAAATTTTTGATGACATGGAAGCCAGCTCATCAACGAGAGCCAGCATGTCCTTAGAAGTGTCATCTTCGCCTGCGCTAACTTTGAGAACAATATCATTCTCAATTAGCTGCATGTATTGATTTAATTGTGCTTTGATATTTGCATCAAGTACCAATGGAATGCACTCCTTAGATTTTACCTACTAGATCAAGGCTAGGTGTAAGAGTTTCGCCGCCTTCTTCCCATTTAGCCGGGCAAACTTCACCTGGGTTTTGACGAACGTATTGTGCTGCTTTTACTTTGCTGATAAGGTTGCTTGCGTCACGGCCGATACCGCCTGCATTGATTTCTACAGTTTGGATGACGCCATCTGGATCGATGATGAATGTTCCGCGGTCAGCAAGACCAGTTTCTTCGTCAAGAACATCGAAATTGCGAGAGATCGTTTGAGATGGGTCACCGATCATAGCGTAAGTGATTTTGCCGATTTTTTCAGAGCTGTCATGCCAGCCTTTGTGTACGAAGTGAGTATCTGTAGAGATAGAGTATACTTCAACACCTAATTCTTTTAGCGTAGCGTATTGTTCTTGAAGATCTTCAAGCTCAGTTGGGCATACGAAAGAGAAATCTGCTGGGTAGAAGCAGAATACGCTCCATTGGCCTTTCAAATCTTCGTTTGTCACATCGATGAATTCACCGTTTTTGAATGCTTTTGCTTCGAATGGAAGTACTTCTTTACCGATTAAAGACATAATGTTTATTCCTCCTAAAAATGTATTAGAAAGCATAAGTGCTTTCAATAATAATTCTAATTATATATGAATTATTAATTAATATATATTTTTTGTCAAGCCATAACCCCATGAATATCATTCTTTTTTTCGTTTTATTTAAGGGTGACAGGAAAGATTTAGGCATCCCTTTTATAGCAAATGAGAATATTAATAAGGGTTGATTCTCAATTAGACAAGGTTTTCCGGGACTTTTGTGAATCAGAATGTCAGTCCGTTTAAGCATTTGAACATTTTATGACACAATGAGCAAGGGGCAAATCGTTTGATCATTTTTCTCAATAAACAAATAGCAGAAAGAACGGAACAGCAAGCATGCTATCACATGATGATCTTGGGGATTGTTTCTAGCTATTATTGTATCACTGTTTATGATATTTAAAACATAGCTTATGTCTCCTGTTATTTGAGATAGAAGAAATCATAGATGAAAAAAACACGGTTCAGTTGAAACTGACCGTGTTTTTTTATGACTGTTATTCAGACCAATTCGTATGGAAAACGCCGTCCATATCTGTCCGTTCGTACGTATGGGCGCCGAAGTAATCGCGCTGCGCCTGCAAGAGGTTCGAATTGGAACGTCCTGTGCGGTAGCCGTCGTAATAAGAGAGCGCAGTGGTTAAGCATGGGAATGAGATTCCTGTGCTGATGCCCTCGCAAACGACTTTTCGCAGGCCTGTTTGATAGGCTTGGAGCTTATCTGTGAAATAAGGCGCGATCAGCAGGTTTGCCAGATTTGGCTGCTCGCTGAATGCTTCGCTGATCACATTTAGGAAATCTGCGCGAATGATGCAGCCGCCTCGGAAAATCAAGGCGATGTCTTTGAGCGGCAGGTTCCATCCGTAAAGCTCAGATGACATTTTGTATTGGGCAAAGCCCTGTGCGTAGGCGCATACTTTCCCCATATAAAGAGCCTGTCTGACGTATTCAATCCAAGTGTCTTTATCTAAATGTTTTTCTTCGGCTTCCGGGCCTGCTAACATGTCTTGAGCTGCCACCCGTTCTTCTTTTAAGGATGACAAGTAGCGGGCGAACAAGGACTCTGTGATGATTGTGGACGGGATGCCATTATCAATCGCCTGCATGCTCGTCCATTTTCCGGTGCCTTTTTGGCCGGTTTTATCAAGGATGACATCAATCAGAGGCTGTCCTGTTTTTTCGTCTTTTTTGCGTAAAATCTCAGCTGTAATCTCTATTAAATAGCTTTTCAGCTCACCTTGATTCCATGTTTCAAAAATAGATGCAATTTCATCAAGCGGCAGACGCAGCGTTTCTCTCAGAAACGTATAGGCTTCTGCAATTAGCTGCATGTCGGCATACTCAATGCCGTTGTGTACCATTTTTGTAAAGTGCCCTGCCCCTTTTGGACCGATGTAGACACAGCACGGATCATCTCCAACTTGAGCTGCGATTTTCGTCAGGATAGGAGCGACTTTCTCATAGACTTCGCGATCTCCGCCCGGCATGATGGAAGGCCCTGTTAATGCGCCGACTTCGCCGCCGGAAATGCCGACTCCCAGGTAGCCGATGCCTTTTTCCTTCAGCTCGTCATATCTTCTTTCTGTGTCCTCATAGTGGGAGTTGCCCCCGTCCATGATGACGTCGCCTTCTTCAAGTAAAGGCATTAATGATTGGATGACGGAATCTACGGGTTTTCCCGCTGTGACCATCAAAAAGATTTTTCTTGGTTTCTCTAACGATTGAACAAAATCTTCAAGCTCGTAATATGGGTTGAGAGATTGTCCATCCAGCTTTTGGACAAGCTGGTCCGTTAGATCTCTGGTGTAATTATAGACGGCGACGTTTTCACCTTTGTTTGCCATGTTTAAGGCGATATTGCTTCCCATTACGCCTAAGCCTATGACACCAATCGTATTGAACATGTGTTACAGCTCCTTCATCAATTTCATACAACTAAACTTAACAATAATATGAATCCCAGTCCAGCAACGGAAATAATCGTTTCCAGTAACGTCCATGTGGCAAATGTTTCTTTCATGCTTAATCCGAAGTATTCCTTGAACATCCAGAAGCCGGCATCATTGACGTGTGAAGCGATGACACTTCCTGCGCCTGTTGCTAGCACGACTAATGCCAGGTTAACATCAGAATGTCCCAATAACGGAATGACGAGCCCTGTTGTGCTTAGCGCGGCAACGGTGGCTGACCCTAGAGAAATGCGCAGGATCGCCGCGATGAGCCATGCTAAGACGATTGGCGATAATGCAGTACCTTTGAATAAGTCTGCCACGTAATCGCCGACACCGCCGTTGATCAGCACTTGTTTGAAGGCGCCGCCTCCTCCGATGATCAGAAGCATCATGCCGATTTGTGAAATGGCTGTTGAACAAGAGTCCATCACGGTTTTGACTGGAATGTTGCGTTTGATGCCCATTGTATAGACTGCAACCAATAACGAAATAATCATAGCAGTCGATGCGTTTCCAATCAATCGGATAAAAGCTAAAACTCCGTTATCCGCAAATCCGATTGTTTCTTGAAGCAGATCGATAATGGTCGCGACCGACATGATGATAATAGGAAGCATTGCCGTAAAGACGCTGACTCCAAAGCCAGGTGTTTCCTCAAGTTTGAACGTTTTTTGCGTACCAAGTGATGCAATATTGCCGTTTTTCTCAAATGAGGCAGGAACGATTTTTTTCGCGAGCTTTGTAAACAAAGGCCCTGCGATGAGCACTGTCGGAACAGCAACGATAAAGCCGTACAGCAGCACTTCCCCAATGTTTGCGCCGTACTCACCAGCAATCGCTGTAGGTCCGGGGTGCGGCGGCAGGAAACCGTGTGTGACCGATAGTGCTGCGACCATCGGAATTCCGAGATATAAAATAGAAATCTTCAATTCTCTTGAAATCGCAAATACAATCGGAATTAATAGAACCAATCCTACTTCAAAAAATAACGCAATACCGATAATGAATGAGGCAATGACAACGGCCCATTGAATGTTTTTTTCTCCGAATTTGTTGACGAGTGTCATCGCAATTCGCTGTGCGCCTCCTGAATCGGCGATCAGCTTGCCCAGCATCGCACCGAGTCCGAAGATGAGTGCGATGTGGCCAAGAGTTCCCCCTATTCCTGCTTCAATGGAGCTGACAACTTTATCGAACGGCATCCCGAGTGCCAATGCCACGCCGAACGATACGACCAGTAAGGAAATAAATGTGTTTAACTTTAAGCCCATAATCAAAAGTAGTAAAGCTAGGATCCCAAGTGCAACGATGATTAACGGCATGGTAATGCCCTCCCCTTCATGTCATGTACTAGTTGTGTGTGATTAAGTCCCTCTGATAATTTGCAATTTGTGTATATTGATTTTCTAATGATCTTGATAGGTTAATGAAAATCGGCATTAATTTTCTGTATTCTTTGGCTGAGTCTTCGATCGGCGTATGTCTGTGCGTACTGCCGACCATGTCGGACACGACATCGAATGAATCAATTTTCCCTGTTGCATATAGGCCTAAAATGCAGGCGCCGAGACATGAGCTTTCGTAGCTTTCCGGAACGACAACCTCTGATTCGAAGATATCTGACATCATTTGGCGCCAAACCTCCGACCTTGCAAATCCCCCTGTCGCCTGAATGCGGGTTACCGGGCCGTCCATGCATTCTGTTAACGCAAGGAACACCGTGTACAGGTTGTAAATGACGCCCTCTAATGCCGCCCGTATCATATGCTCTTTCTTATGCGACATAGTCAGGCCGAAAAATGAGCCGCGTACATCCGGATTCCACAACGGAGCACGTTCGCCGGCGAGGTACGGGTGGAACAGCAGGCCGTCAGAACCAGGTCTGACACGTTCGGCGATCTTCGTCAGCACATCATATGGATCAATGCCCAACCGTGTCGCTGTCTCGATTTCGGAAGAGGCAAACTCGTCTCTGATCCAGCGAAGGATGATACCCCCATTGTTTACCGGTCCGCCGATAACCCAATGCTTGTCCGTTAAGGCGTAGCAGAAAATCCGTCCCTTTTCATCAGTTTGCGGCTGGTCAATAATTGTGCGGATGGCACCGCTTGTCCCGATGGTGACGGCGATTTCGCCCTTTTTAATGGCGTTGACGCCGAGATTAGACAGTACGCCGTCGCTGGCGCCGATGACAAAGGGTGTTTCCGGATCGATTCCCATCTGTATCGCTAATTCCGGGCTGCAGTGCTGAAAGATCTCGGTTGTCGGCACGAGTTTGGATAAGTGATCCTGCGTGATGCCTGCGATACGCAGTGCCTCTTCGTCCCAATTCAAGCTTTTCAGGTTCATCATGCCTGTCGCTGATGCCAATGAGTAATCGATGACATACTCATTGAACAGCTGTTTAAAAATGTACTCTTTGATGCCGATATATTTTTTTGCTTTGGAAGCGATTTCTTTTTGTTCATTCGTGATCCAGGCAATTTTGCTTAAAGGTGCCATTGGATGGATCGGTGTTCCTGTCCGTTTGTACACCTCATGCCCGTTCAATTCATCTTTGATCTTATGCGCCCAGCCCTCGCTCCGGTTGTCGGCCCATGTGATACATGGCGTCAGCGGCTGGTCCTTTTCATCGATTGCGATGACGCTGTGCATGGCGCTGCTGAACGAGATGAATGAGATCTGTTTTTCCGGATGCTGTTTTGTAATTCTCGCTGTTGTTTGGATGACTGCCTGAAAAATCTCTTCCGGGTTTTGTTCAGCTGTTGAGATGTCCGGTGTATAGAGCGGGTAGCCGATGCTTTCTTTCTGTACCACGTCTCCGTTTTCACTGAACAACACAGCTTTTGTGCTTGTCGTGCCGATATCGATTCCTAACATATACCTAGTCATTGTTGTATTCAGCTCCTTTTGCCAGCATTTGTTGTGAGAGCCACAGGTCTTCTACCTTTTCTTGCACATCATCAAAGTTTTGGTGAAGGGACTGAATCATCAGCGCCCTATCCTTTGCTTTAATGGCCTGAATGTAAAGCTCATGGTTATCTAAAATCCTTGTGAAGTCTTCATATTTTTCCTTTAACCGTACCCGCATTGATAAGAGAATAAAGCTTTCCATTACGGGTTTTAGATTGTTCCAGATCATCTGAATGTATGAATGATCGATAGCTCGGATAATCGTTTCATGGAACAGCACATCTTGAAATGAAAATTCATCAGCGTCCTCATATTTGATGGAGACTTTCATCATTTCAAGTATTTTGCTGAGATCCTTAACTAAAGGCTCAGTGTCGATTTTGACAAGCCGTTCAAAGACAAACGTTTCTATTAGTAAACGCACATCATAAATTTCTGCGATTTCCTTTTCAGTTAACCCAATAACAACCGCTCCCATTCGTTCTAAGCGGATGATTTTTTCGGAAGCGAGTATTTTTAACGCTTCGCGAACTGGTGAACGGCTTACGGAAAACTCAGCGGCGATCGTATTTTCTGATACAATGGTACCGCTTTCAATCATGCCTGAAATGATCCGCATTCTCAGCTCGTATGCGACACGAACACCGGTTGACGCTTTTGAGAGCCACTTTGCAGGATACAACAGGTCCTTGGAGTCTAGCATACACTCACCTTCCTCACTCAAGGAGTATACTTGTATACAAGTATGATAACGTGAATGTTTCGTTTATGCAAACACTTTCATTACTAATTTTTAATTAAATTTTTACCATAAGTAATGGTATGTATTTCCATTACGGGTGTGGTACATTGTAGATAAATAGGTTAAGTGAATCATGTTTTGAAAGAGGCGATTTGGATGAAAATCATCATTGCACCTGATTCTTTTAAGGAAAGTTTATCAGCTCTGGAGGCCGCTGGCGCGATAGAAAGAGGTTTCAAATCGGTTTTTCCGGGTGCTGATTACAGAAAATTGCCGATGGCGGACGGCGGTGAGGGTACCGTTCAGTCTCTGGTTGATGCCACAAGCGGATGGTTCAAAGAGCAGGTTGTCACAGGACCGCTGGGGGAACCGGTGAAAGCGTTTTTTGGCATGATGGGAGATGGGAAAACAGCTGTGATTGAAATGGCTGCCGCCTCAGGGCTGCATCTCGTGCCCGTTGATAAGCGAAATCCGCTCATCACCACAACAAGGGGAACGGGAGAATTAATCGGAGCGGCTCTTGATGCGGGCGCAGAGCGTTTGATCATCGGGATCGGCGGAAGTGCCACGAACGACGGAGGAGCCGGAATGATTCAAGCATTGGGCGGAAGGCTTCTTGATGACTCAGGCCGTGAGATCGGGCCCGGGGGCGGCGCATTAGCTCAGCTTGCCTCAATAGATGTAAGCGGGCTTGATTCCAGATTGCAGAGTGTCAAACTAGAGGTCGCTTGTGATGTGGACAATCCGTTAACAGGGCCAAGAGGAGCTTCGGCTGTTTTCGGGCCGCAAAAAGGCGCGACAGAAGACATGGTGGATGTGCTGGATCAGAACTTGATCCATTTCGCGGATGTGGCAGAAAAAGTGCTCGGAACAACCTGCAGAGAAACAGAGGGCGCCGGTGCAGCGGGCGGTCTCGGGTGGAGTCTGTTGGCTTTTCTTCATGCTAATCTGAAAAGAGGCATTGATATTGTCCTTGAAGCGGTTGATTTTGAAAATGAAGTTCAAGATGCAGACCTTGTGATTACCGGTGAGGGGCGAATTGACAGCCAAACGATTTATGGAAAAACGCCGATCGGCGTGGCCAAAGCGGCTAAATCATATGATGTGCCCGTCATTGGCATTGCTGGATCAATATCGCGAGACAGTGATGCCGTCTATCAACACGGAATCGATGCGCTTTTCAGCATCGTTCCCGGATCCGTGCCTCTTGAAGACGCGATTGAACATGCCGCAGAATATATGGAAAGAACGGCTCGGGACATTGCGGCATCCATCAAATTGGCGAAAACGATGTTTCTGATATAGCCTGCGCACATGCCGATGCATAGTCATCCTCCTTTTTGGGTAGAGACAGTTAACCACACAATGAGGCATTCATCCCAGAAGGAGGACGACGACATGACTGTACAAGAAATCAAAGGCAAAAAACTAGTAAAAGGCATTGCGCCAAATGTAGAACCAGAAGCCCTGTTAAATGATAAACGAAAAGTATTTTTGTTTGGTTCCCCGAGTTACACAAACATTGGTGACCAAGCGATTGCGTATGCGGAAGAGAAATTTATAAAAAACCATTTTCCGTACTATGAATACATTGAGATTATGGATTATGCGACGGATGAGGGCATTGAACTGGTGAAGGAGATCATCCGTGAAGACGATATTGTCTGCTTTACAGGCGGAGGGAATTTAGGAAACCTCTATCTCGATATTGAGGAAGACAGAAGAAAGGTCTTCTCGGCGTTTAAAGACTACAAATCGATTTCTCTGCCGCAATCCGTTTATTTTGAAGATACAGAGGACGGAAATAAAGAAAAGAAAAAAACACAGGATGCGTACCATCAAAATCCAAACTTAACGATTGCTGCGCGTGAGACGCAGACACTGGATGTTGTAAAAAAGACCTTCAACTCCAATGTAATCTTTACACCGGACATGGTGCTTTCCTTGGATATTGTGCCGCGAGACCTCGAACGGGACGGCGTTCTCTTTATTTTAAGAGCGGATAAGGAGAAAGTGACTGACGAAGATTTTATTTCACACATGAGGAAATGGGCAGAAAAAACAACTTATACGGAGCGTACTGATACGGTGCTGGATACGGTAGACATGATTGATTACGCCGATCGCGAAAAGCATTTTATGGAGATGCTTGACCGCATCGGTTCAAGTAAATTGGTCATTACCGACCGCCTTCACGCGATGATTTTCTCGATTATCACCAAAACACCTTGCCTCGTCTTTGGAAACAGCTACGGCAAAGCTAAACATTCGTATCGGGATTGGCTCGAAAGCTTAAACTTCATTGAATACACAGATCAAAATGATATGAAGGAATTGGAGCGCATGATTGACCGCCTGCTTCAAGCAGAGCCGAATGACGTTGATTTATCAAAGGATTTTCAGCCGCTGGTTGATTTTTTCAAATCATAAAAGAAAAAGCAGACTAATGACAGTCTGCTTTTTTGTGTTAATAATCGTTTTCCAAACGAACGATTTCATCAATGATCTGTGCTTGCTCTTGCTCAGCTACTTCGTTTGAGATGATACCTTCCTTTGATAAGTTCTCGATCGATTGGTATTGGGCGTATAACGAATGTTTTTTTAAGATGGTTTGCTGTTTGTTTTTGAGTTCCGGGTATGTTTCGAATAATTTGTTTGTTTGTTGATGGAGCTGGCTGACCTCTTCTTTGTACTGGTCTGTCAGTTCACTGGAGACAGCTTCGTGTATAAGCAAATGGTGTTTAACTTGCTGGACTTCTTGGATGGCGGTTTCTAAGCGATGTCCTTTTGCGAGCAATTCCTCGTATTCCTGATTACCTTCTTCTTTTTGATTCACGCCTAACCGTTCAAGAAGCGGCTTGATGGTGAGGCCCTGAACAACAAGGGAAAACAAAACGACACTGAAGGCGAAAACCAGAATGTCTTCACGTCCCGGGAAGTCTCGCGGCAGGCTCAGCACGAGTGCAATGGACAGAGAGCCCTTCAGTCCGCCCCAATTGATGGTATGCTGCCATGTAACCGGGAATTTTTTGATAA
This sequence comes from Bacillus sp. VA13, assembly GCF_055710085.1. Classification (NCBI taxonomy): domain Bacteria; kingdom Bacillati; phylum Bacillota; class Bacilli; order Caryophanales; family Bacillaceae; genus Bacillus; species Bacillus sp. VA13. Next base: position 107,587 of record NZ_JBVQPP010000002.1, read on the forward strand.
AGGCCAAACTGATGTAGACGGCGGCACTTCGGGCGATGAGCACAATCACAATCGCCATAATGGCCCATCCCCATTTATCAGTCAGGTCAATTCTCGTGATCTCGAGCCCGACCATTAAAAAGACAAGGGAGTTCGCGAGCAAGGCAGCGACATCCCAAAAGTTATTGATATTCAGCTTTGTCGTCGGGCTCATGCCGATTTTGGCGCCATAATTGCCGAAAATAAGGGCGGCGACAACGACGGCGATTACCCCGGAGGCACCTGCCATTTCTGCCAAAAGAAATGAACTGTAAAACAGAATGATACTGAAAATAATTTCTAAAGGATAATCATCAAAATACTTGGTGAGCTGGGAAAAGACATATCCAAGAGCGCCTCCGATGATAAGGCCGAGAGAAATGACTTTGACAAACTCCCACAAGCCTAAACCGGCGCCTTGGATGCCGAGATCCAAATAGGTCATCAAGTAAAAAGCGGAAATGTTGAACAGCACAACCGCCAGTCCGTCATTGAACAGGCTTTCTCCTTCAACGACGATCGAAAGCTTTTTCGGTGCGCCGACACTTTTAAAAATGGACAGCACACTAACAGGATCTGTCGCACTCATCAGAGCGGCAAAGACAAACGCTGCCGGAATGGCCAAATGCATAAGCCACATGGAAGAAAAGCCGACGATCAGAAAAGAGATGAGCGTACCGCCGAAGGCCAATGCCAGAACGGGCCGTTTGTTTTCTCTCAAGTGTGAAAAAGGAAGCTTCAGCGCCGCTTCTCCTAATAAAGCCGGCAAGAACAACGTAATGATGACGAAGTTAAAGACTTCTCCTTCAGTAATAAAATCTTTCAGCGGTTCAAAGAGCGGAATATGTACAAGTCCAATGATCGTTCCGACAATCACAAGCGCGATGGGATAAGGCTGCCTGCACTTCTTGGCAATCGCGGTGATCCCGGCTGCAATCATGACTAACAAAAAACCTAGTTCGAATATATGATGCAAGTCTAAGTGTTCCATTGAGACCTCCTTTTGTTCATCGTGCAACGAAGAATTACCCTCAGTTTGTGAATGATAAACATATAATATGTAAGACAGCCCTTTGTCAGTCTGTTTTTTCAGCTTATTTCCTCCTCTTCGGCCATCCCCCAAACCAGCCCGGCAACAACAGCGTAAAATAGATAAGAAAAGACTGCCCTCCTCCGGGGCAGTCTTTCTTTGTTAAATATGAAACAGCCAGACGATTAGCGGCCCAAAGAATGAGCCAAGCACCGCACAAAGCGTCATTGAGACGGAACTCATGGATACGGCCAGTTCCCCATATTCCAATGCTTTGGAGGTGCCCAGTGCATGGGAGGCGCTGCCTAATGCGATGCCTTGGCCAAGTGAGCTGCGTATGCGAAGCCATTTTAAGACAAGCGGCCCGAGGATGACGCCTGAGAAGCCGGCAATCATGACAAATACGACTGTCATAGAAGGAACACCGCCAAGACCGGCGGCGATCTGAATAGCGACAGGAGTTGTGATCGACTTTGGCAGAATAGATAATAAGAGATCATGATCAATCCCGAATGCTTCTGCGAAGATCAGCCCGCTGATCATTCCCATGCATAATCCGACCAGGACTCCGCCTAGGATGGGAACACAATGTTTTACAATGATATGCCATTGTTTATAAAGCGGATAGGCCAGCGCCACAACAGCAGGCCCAAGCAAAGAATTGATCCATTTCCCCCCGATCATATAGCCTTCATACGAAACATGGAACATTATCAAAACCGCGACAATCAAAATTGTCGTTGTCAGAACAGGGATAAGAAATGGAAGCGGGAATCGCTTATAGAGTTTGACCATCGCTAAGTAAGCGGCAACTGTTAAAAGAATTATAATGATTGCGATACTTGCTTGCTGCATTTCTCTTTCTCCTCACGTTTTTTTGCTTTTTTCTCTAATAGCTGGCTGGCGAATCCAGCCGCAATGATCGTGACGATGGTGCTCAGAACGACTGTAATCAGCAACATCAAACCATTGAATGAAATGAGCGACGGGTATTTCATTACACCTGTCATAGCCGGGATGAACAACAATGGAAGAAAGGACAATAAAAACCCTGCTCCGTCTTGAATAAAGGAGACGGGAACAATACGGAGACCTAAACAGATCAGCAGCAATACCAATCCGACTATGCTACCTGACACCGGTAAATGAAACAGATGCTGAATGGCTTCCCCGATCATAAAAAATACATATAATATCAACACTTGCAACATAATTCGAATGACTTTCACATCAAGTGCCGCTCTCCAATGAGAACAGCTTCCTCCTTTCAGGTGACTTGCTTCTAGGATGGTTCTGAGGAATCGCTTTACTTTCTTTTTATATGATTGTACTATACAAGTATAATGATTGATTTAGTCATATAACGACTTGTATTCATTCAATTAATATACATTTGTATTATACAAGTATATATGATGTTGTCAATGCCGGAGATTGGAATAGGGAGCGAGAGCGATTGCAAAAACAAAATCCAGTTGAATTAATTGAATATGAGCTGACGACTTTTATCAGGAGAGCTGTTTATCTGGATCAATCTGAGAAAAGAACAGGGAATTTGGAGAGATCTTCGTACTTATTGCTGAGACAATTGGATGAGTTTGGGCCTGCCCGCGTAAAGGAATTAGCAGAATCGTTTAAGCTTGATATATCTACTCTTTCAAGACAAGCAGCTGCATTAGAGGCGAAGGAGCTCATCTATCGCTTCTCAGACCCTTCCGATGGGAGAGTCAGCCTATTTACCATTACAAAACTCGGCAAACAAACATTAAAAGCCGATCAGCAAAAGCGTCTTGAACGTTATGAACAGATGCTGAAAGAATGGTCAACAAAGGAAAAAGAGATGTTCGGCGAGCTACTGCAGCGTATGAACAAGGCCTTTATCGACTAACATTTAAAAACCCATGTGTTCGATGGAACAGCATGGGTTTTTCTTATGGTCAGAGATTATCTGCATCGTTTGACGGCAGCTAAAGCGACCAGTCCGGCAACAACAGCCGCTGATACAATCGGGCGCTTCGTAGCTTTCGTGTAGTAGCTTCTTGACCGCTTCCAGCCTTTATTTGTGCCCCTGTCATGCATGCCGTAGCCCGCTTCATAAAGCGCGCTTTCTTCCCGCTGTTTGGACGGTCTTTCAGCATGCTGGCTGTGGTACATGATTTTTTCCATCAGTCTGTCGGTCAGCCGGGGGAAAAGAGCACCCAGCATGGCAATGGCTTTTGCCTGTGAGCCGATGTACACGTCGCGCTTCGGGTGTTCGGCGGCAAAAAGGATGGCTTCGGCGGCCGCTTCCGGAGGGTAGATCAGCGAGCGGTAATGAGCCGGCTGTTTGTCCAGGTAGCTGTGCGCGTGTTCGTTGTAAGGTGTGTCAATTCTGCCTGGATGAATGAGCGTAACCGAGACGGGCGCCTGTTCTTTTTCGAGCTCCATTCGGATGCTTTCCGTCCAGCCGTGGAGCGCAAATTTGGCTGAGGCGTATGTGGATTGAATGACCGTTCCCCTGTCGCCGAACAGGCTTCCTACATTGATGAGTGCGCCCGGCACGCCTCTGCTGGTGTAGTGTTTGACGGCCGCTCTTGTTCCGTAAACAGGTCCCCAAAAGTTTGCGTCGAACATGCGCTTCATGTCTTCGACGGTGACGTCCATGGCATGTCCGAAGATCGAGACGCCGGCATTGTTGACCCATGTGTCAAAGCGGCCAAATGTGCTGATTGCAGTTTCTGCGATGCGGTTGACGTCTTCTTCTTTTCCGACATCCGCTTTCACCCATATGGCGTCGTGCCCTTTTTCCTTTAGTTCATCAGCGAGCTCCTTCAGCGCATCTTCATTTCGCGCTGCTGCGACAACCTTTGCGCCTTTTTCAGCTGCCATTCGTGCAGTGACAAGTCCGATTCCGCTTGAAGCGCCGGTAATGACAATCACTTGATCCTTGAGTTTTTTCAGTTTGATCTTCATTTTCATGCCCGGGTTCTGTTGTTCAAGCTTTTCTGTATTCGTGACTGAATAATCGTTTGTCATTGAGATCCCTCCTAGACGCTGTTTTTCTACATTTACCCCATCCGGGAGGGTCTTACCCTTTTTGACAATCACAGGGTTCTTTTTTATATTATATAAGTCGCTCTACCATACCTAGGAGGGAATGTTTTAATGACTAGCAGAGGAGATTCACGTGAAAAAATCCTTCACACGGCGTCACGTCTGTTCCAGCTGCAAGGATATCACGCGACAGGTTTGAACCAGATTGTGAAAGAAAGCGGTGCTCCTAAGGGATCGCTTTATCACTTTTTTCCGAATGGCAAAGAAGAATTAGCAATTGAAGCGGTTACATATACAGGGAAATTGATTGAACATTTGATACAGCAAAGCATGGATGAATCCTCTGATCCAATAGAAGCGATTCAGCAATTTATCAAAAAAACAGCCAGCCAATTTGACAACACAGAAAGCATTAAAGGGATTCCAGTCGGTTTGCTGGCGAGTGAGACAGCGTTAATCAGTGAACCGCTGCGGACGGTTTGTATGAAGGTGTTTAAAAGCTGGGAAGCGGTTTTTGCCAGAAAATTAGTGGAAAACGGATTTGCAGAAGAAGAAGCAAATCAGCTTGGAATGCTGATCAATTCGATGATTGAGGGCGGGATCATGCTTTCGTTAACGAATAAAGACAAAACGCCTCTTCTTCTCATTGCCGAACAAATTCCAGTGCTGGTGAGAAAAAAAGGGTAGCATTTTGTTATCCTTTCTCCTACAATTATATAGAACGGTCTAGTCAGATAGATGGTAGTATATAGACTAGTCTAAATTGGAGGAACAATATATGAAATCATTATGTGAAAATTCATTGCCTAAAGAAAAAATACCTTATTTGCTCCGCAGCGGAGAAGGTGAGCGCTATTTGTTCGGCAGACAGGTTGCCACGGTGATGGCGAATGGGAAGAGCACCGGCGATCTGTTTGAGATCGTGCTGCTTTCCGGGGGGAAAGGAGATGCCTTTCCGCTTCACGTCCACAAGGACACACATGAAGGGATTCTCGTTTTGGACGGGAAGCTTGAGTTGACGCTTGCCGGAGAACGCTATTTATTAGTGTCAGGCGATTATGCGAACATTCCAGCCGGAACACCACACAGCTACCGAATGCAAAGCCACAGAACAAGACTGGTGTCTTACACGATGAAAGGACATGTGGCACACATGTATTCCGTTATTGGGAATCCATATGATCACGCTGAACATCCGCCGCACGCAAGCGAAGAGGTGTCAAATGGGCAATTTGCAGAAGCAGCTACAGTAGCGGACATTACATTTCTGGATGAAGAAAAGGCTGCCGGTGCGGCAAAATTAGCGGAACTTGCAGAGCTTCCGGATGGATCGGTTCCATACGTGCTTGAGTCTGGAGAAGGCGACCGTCTATTGACGGGAGATCAGCTTCACCGCATTGTGGCTGCGCAAAAAAATACAGACGGCCAGTTTATCGTTGTAGTATCGGATGGCCCTAAAGGCGACCGAATCGTTGATCACTACCATGAACATCATACAGAAACATTTTATTGCCTTGAAGGGCAGATGACCATGTGGGCGGATGGAAAAGAAATCCAGCTGGATCCTGGAGATTTTCTGCATGTTCCTGCGAATACTGTTCACTCCTATCGCCTGGATTCCCATTATACAAAAATGGTGGGCGTATTGGTTCCCGGCTTATTTGAACCGTTTTTCCGGACGCTAGGTGAGCCGTATGAAGGCCACATCTTCCCAAGTGAGCCTCAGGCGCTGCGCTTTGATCGCGTTTTGCAGAATATCGAAGCATTAGATTTAAAGGTGATGAAACCATAAAAATGACAAGATTGTAAGGTTTCCATGTCTGCATGACACCTAAATCGATGTTTCTGCGCTCCTTTTTTTCATACCCTTAAAGTACAGAAAAAAGGAGCGTGATGGCTATGTCTTCATTACAGCCGACTTTGGCAAATGAGCGGATCGGCGTGCTTGATGTGCTAAGGGGAATGGCGATTTTCGGCATTTTATTTGTCAATCTGGCACATTTCAGTTATCCGGATATGTATTTGTCTATGCTTGGAAAAGAGAACTTTTTTACAGAAAAGTGGTCTGAAGCAGATTTTGCAGCAGCAGCCATACTGAAATTCTTCATCCAAACAAAATGTATTTTATTGTTTTCCTTTTTATTTGGATTTGGCATGGTTGTCATGATGGAGAGAACAGTAAGCAAAGGGAAACGGTTTGTTCCGCTATATGCGAGAAGGTTAGCGGCGCTTCTCTTGTTTGGAACGATTCATGCCTTTTTGATTTGGGACGGGGATATTTTAACGGAATACGCCCTGCTCGGCTTTGTTCTGCTTTTATTTCGAAAAGCAAAGCCGAAAACACTGTTGATATGGGCGGTTTCTTTGTATCTTTTGTTTTGCATTCCGTTTATTTTGACCAGCTTTTATCCATCAAACGGACAGGAATGGGCACAAGCGGTAACTCAGCAGGCAAAACAAGCGCTCCATGTGTACGGAAGCGGCAGCTTGAAGGACATTGCGGAACAGCGGATCCACGATCGTCTTGTTTACATGTCTTCAAATGGCATGCTTACGTATAACCCGCTCAACTTCTTCTTTGCATCCATTCCTTATTTCAGCATGTTTTTGCTGGGAGCTGCGGCGGCGAAGTCACGATATTTGCACGAACCCGGAAAGCATCGCAAAGGATTAAAAAGGGTGTGGATGGCTGGGCTAGTCATCGGCATCAGCGCCCAAGTGCTGTACAGTGTAACGGATAGGGAAGTATTTTTGCTGATTGGTGCGCCTTTTCTCATGTTTTTCTATGTCACAACGGTTGTCTATCTTTATCATAAAACAAGAGTGAAAACAGTGCTGCAATCTTTCTCCGCTGTTGGACGGATGGCATTTACCAATTATCTGATGCAGTCTATCGTGTGTACGTGGATTTTCTATCATTACGGCTTGGGGTTGTACGGGAAAGTGTATCCTGCTGCCGGCGTGCTCATCACGATTGCTATTTGTGCCGTTCAAATGGTCTTCAGCCATCTTTGGCTTCGGGTATTTCGGATGGGGCCGTTTGAGTGGCTGTGGAGGAGCGCTACGTATCTGGCGTGGCAGCCTATTGTAAAGAAAACAAAAGTCTAGATGCTTATTGGCGTCTAGACTTTTTTCTATTATTTATACACAACACGTGTTTTGCAAATGATGTCATGCAGGCCTTTTTTCTCTCCAAAGGCGATCATAATAAAACCAATATAAAAGATGATTCCAGATAAGATGTATGCAAAGTAACGGCCGATTCCCTGTCCGACAGAGACCCGTTCGCCTTGTTCATTGACCACTTTAAGGCCAAGAATTTTTTTGCCGAGTGTGCCCTGCATTTTAGAAGCAGTGAGCAGACCGTAATATAATACACTGATGACGAGCGTGATCAGCATAGTAGGCAAAAATGCAAGCGTCATGTATGTCACCATATACTCCTCTTGCGTCATGTAAGGGTCTGCTGCCACGGATCCAGCTACAAAAACAGTATTGATAATAAATAGAATAATATAACTAGGAACAGATACAATAATGCCATCAATAAAATAAGCTAAAAAACGAATCCAAAATCCTGCTGGTTTTTCCATGTATTTTTTTCTCTCCTTTGAATTAATCTGGAATAGTATACTTTGAAAAAAAAGCATGTGCAATATGATATGGTGATAAAATCCTGATATGCCTGAAAAATGAGTCTTTTATCCTTTGTTTTTTACTATATAAATATACTAGGAAGAACCATACGTTTGTGCATGTGTTCTGGAATTTTTTTTAAATGTAATGAATTTTCTATTCGGCTTATTTATAATGAAAAGGTTAATATTTCTATTTAAAGGAGGGGTTTGATGTCTAGAAAAAACAGCGTGGCAATCGTAACAATCATTTCTGCGTTCCTTTTTTGCGCCATGATTGCCGCTGCTTCACTTTCGCCGCTGGCCGAAACGGGAGGGGCGGCCAATCAGTTTAACTCAGTCGGCATGTGGTCAGCTATCGGTATGATCCTTGTGTTGTATCTCATTCCTTTTCTCATTTACATGCTTGGAGTTGATGCGATGAGGTATGTAATGGCGGTGCTTTGCGGCTTTGGGCTGCTGATTCATTTATCTTCGGCCGGTTTTATCTTGATGTTTAGTTTGTTCAGTGACCATCTGCTTTCTGAGGTGATCCTTGTGATTGGGGTTTGTCTCGCTGCGGCTGCTGTAAACGTCATTTGGTTTTTTGCCGCTTTTCGTTCTGCATCAAAAAAACCCGTTACAAGAAGTTTCACATAATTCCCTATATTTTGCTGTTCATAAAATGGATAATATGCTGTGCCTATTGCGATCAGAAACTATCAAAAAATAGTGGCTTTTGGGAAATAATCGAATGTGAGAAAAGGCTGGCGAGAAGGTCTCGGCAGCCTTTTTTGGTTAGTCAATCCAAATATTTATTTTTATAGATAACCTTTGTCCCGCAAATATAATCATGCAATGCCAGTTTAGAGGGAAAGGCGGCCATGATATAACCGATATACAAAATTCCTGATAGTGTGTAAGCGAAGAAACGGCCGAAGCTGTGCCAAAATGAAATTCGCACGCCATACTGATTGACAACGATTATTCCCATGAGTTTTTTGCCCAGTGTTGCTTGCATTTTTGAAGACGTCAGTAGGCTATAATAAAGAATACCGAAGATATATATGATGGCAATAACAGGGATTGTCCCGAATATCAATATAGAAAATGTATATTGTTCTTCTGTCATATAAAGGCTTGCTGAATCAATGAGAGGCAGGACAATTAAAGTGTTAATGAGAATCATAATAAAAGCAAAAAAATAGATAATCAAATCATCAATTATAGAGCGATTGCCCGAATCCAAAACCCTGCTGGTTTTCTATGTATGAATTTCTCTCCTTTGAAGTTTTCTGGGATATTATATGTTAGAGACTATAGGGTTTCAATGAAATATACTAGAGGAACTTTATCTTGTAACAAAATAGTGTTTTGTTGCTGTATATTGATTTATTTTCCTATTTGTATTGTAGATTAATAGGAAAATAGAAGAGTTTGGTGAAAAATAAAAGAGAACCTGCAAAATGATGCAGATTCTCTTTATTGTGATTATTTAGCGGCTTGAATAAATACACCTTTCTCATGAGAAAACTCTTTAAATCCGTATACCCCATGATAGGAGCCGATTCCGCTTGTGTTGACACCGCCGAATGGCAGGTTGACGTCACTGAAATGGACGACAACATCATTGATGGCGGCATTTCCTGATGTCGTATGCTGAAGGACGTTGTCAATCAGGTCTTGGTTGTGGCTGAATACATAAAGCGCAAGCGGTTTATCACGATCATTTACATAATCGATGACCTCGTCGATGTCTTCATAGTTCATCATCGGCAGGATCGGTGCGAAGATTTCCTCCTGCATGATTTTCATGTCAGGTGTGACGTTTTTCAAAACGGTTGGCGAGATCGTGCGGTCGCTGGCATCAAACACGCCTCCGAATACGACTTCCGCCCCTTTTTCGATGGCGTCGTCGAACAGGTCTTTGACGCGGTTGAAGTTGCGGTCATTGACGATCTGCGTAAATTTGCTGCGGTCTGGGTTGTAATCATCCTCCATAAATCCTGCGTTGACGATTGTTTGTAAAATCCCCGCGAACCTGTCCTGAACGTCTTTTTTAATGAACAGATAATCAGGTGCGATGCAGGTTTGGCCGGCGTTTACGAATTTCCCGACGGCGATCTTTTTCGCTGCGTCCGTGAGATCGTATTCACTGTCAATGATCGTTGGGCTCTTGCCGCCAAGCTCAAGTGTGACAGATGCCAAGTGTTTGGCCGCTGCTGTCATGACGATTTTTCCGACATTTGTGCTTCCAGTGAAGAAAATGTGGTCAAACGGCTGATCTAGAAGCTCGGTTGCCACCTCAACCTCTCCTTCAAAAATCGCGACTTCTTTTTCGTCAAAAGCGTCTCGAATCACTTTTGCGGCAATGTTGCTTGTGTTCATCGTAAAATCAGACAGCTTCACAATCGCGCTGTTTCCGGCTGCGAGAGAAGCGGCAAGCGGCGCCATCGTCAGCATAAACGGATAGTTCCACGGACCGAGGATGAGCGTTACGCCTTTAGGCTCGTACATGAGAATTCCGTTTGCGTCAGGGCTTAAAGATGAACCGACTTCTTTAGGCGCCATCCATTGTTCCAGATTGTTCATATTATCTCTGATCGCTTTTTTCGTTCCTTCGATTTCCGCTTTTTTGACCTCGTGATATGGTTTACGGACGTCTTTTCGAATCGCTTCGATGATTTCTTCTTCATGGGCAATGACGGAATCTAAAAAGCGCTGAAGCTTCTCTATGCGCTGTTCCGCTGTTGAAGCGCGCAGTGCTTTTTGCTGTTTTTTCTGAAGCTGAAAGACACGCTGAATGTCGTCTTTTACTTGCTGTTCCATTGTAAAATCCCCCTCATTTGCTTTCTTCTTTTCTCAGACCTATTATAAAGTGGTACCTTTTCTGTAAGAAAGACAACGGTGAACCATCTATACGTTACCGTACATATATCGAACATCTGTCTAATGATTGGGGGTGTCTTTTGTGCCGGAATCTGCTGAAGCTCAAGTGAAACAGGCGCTGCTGGCCTTATTGGAAGAAAGGGATATTCAACATATCACAATGAAAGAAATTGCTGAGAAGGCCAAAGTGAGCCGCGGGACGCTCTACCTTTATTATGAAGACAAGTTTTCAATCATTGAGGATGTGATTGAAGACATGAAGGAGGGGCTGGGCAAAGCGCTCTATGAGGCCTTCAGGCATATGGATACCCTCCATTTGAACAAAAAACGGCAAACTGTGCATCCGACTCTGTCCTTTGTTCACGAGCATCGATCCTTTTTTGGTACGATGATGAACAGAGAAAATGTTCATCGTTTTTTTAAGGATGTGTTTCAGCAGGATGTCCTGCTGGCTCCAATCCATGTGAACTTGACGCCGATCGAACGGGAAATCTACGGACATTACCGGGCTTTGTACACGTACGCGATTATCCTGTATTGGCTGAATGAGGATGCCGCGGCTTCTCCGGAAGCCATCAGCCAAAAGGTATGGGAGCTTGTTTCTCAAAAGAGGTTTTATTGGCTGTTTGGACAGGCTGCGTCAGGGGAGCGGCAAGAGGACAAGCAAATCGACAGGCGTGTGGTTCGAACGAGAGGGGCGCTGCAGAAAGCTTTGCTGGACGTATTGGCGGAGAAACAAGACTACGCGGCCATCACGATTTCGGATATTACCCGTAAAAGCAATATCCGCCGCGCAACCTTTTATGATCACTATGCCAGTAAAGAGGAATTGCTGCAAACCATGATTCAGCAATCATGTGCGGAGATCATAGATCACCTGACGATTGCCCCAAGTCCGAATGAGCTTTCTTTAGAGGATGCGGAGGAGGCGCTCGCCAGTCTGCTTTCTGCTTTATCAAACATGCCCATTGTGCATTTTCTCAATCGGGAATGGGGTGTTCCTCATGTGATACCTGATATGTTCAAAGCGCTGGAATCGTTTTATCTGCATCAGCAGACTGAGATTCATGCGGAGAAAAAGCTTTATGCCTATTATGTATCCGCGATGATTATCGGGCTGATTTTGTATCGGCTGGATGAAGGGAAGACGCATGCGCCAGAAGTGCTGGCGAGGGAGTTTTTGCAGTTTTTGGATGTGAAGAAGTATAAGGTGGTCTTGCTTTGAAGTGGCCCGGAGACTTGACCCGGGCTTTGTGTGGTTATGATACTTGGTCTTTTGCTTTTCTTTCTTTTAAGGTGAGATTGAAATAGAAGAGCCAATAGAATAAAAGCAATATTCACCGTCCAAGACTTCCAGCTTACAGTGGGGTCTAAAATCGTATTGAAGAGCAGGTGAACGATAGAAGAAAATGAAAAGAGTAAAAATAGTAGTTTGTTTTGTGACATAAATTGCGTGCCTTTCTGTCAAATACTAGAATTATACTAAAAACTAAAATAATTATACTGAAAAATGAACGAATAAATACGACTATAACCTATTAAGGGATATACTAAGTATTTCATTGAACTTTTGGCGCTTTAGCTCGTTTATATAAAAAAAGTGCATAGTTAAAATAGATTAGATATAAAGCAAGATTAAAAATACCTAACTCAAAAAAACAAGAAAGAGATATGCTAATGAAACCTCCTAAAATGATATAGGTATATAGCAATTTCATTCTACCAACTCCTAATAAATGCTAAATTTATTGTAAGATATAATAAACAATATGTAAAATATATATGGATAAGTGCAATATGTAGTTTTCATTTCTTTTTCCTGCCAGACAGCGGAAAAAAGAAATAGAGTAAATGAAGAGGGAGCTTAACCTAATGATTCAGGTTGAGCTCCCTTTTATTTAGCTATATCTATGGCTGATTCATATTTGATCATTAACGCATAAAATTGCGCAGACCATGTCTATTTCATTTCTTCCTTCCACTTCTCATCAATCAACATCTTCCCAGGCCATGTGTACGCCATGATGCCGCCGTCTGCGGTGATGTCCTCTCCTGTGACGTATGAGCTGTCGTCTGAGGCGAGGAATAACGCCACTGTCGCCATTTCCTTCGGCTGGCCGAGGCGGCCGAGCGGCGTGATCCATTTGTTGGCTTCGCGGAATTTTTCGCCCATTTCCTGTTCTTTGGTGCCAGCCAGTTTATCAATCAGCGGGGTTTCAATCGTTCCCGGAGAAATAGAATTGACGCGGATGCCGTTTCTTGCGTAGTCGATTGCCATCGCTCTAGTCAGGTTGGTGATTCCTCCTTTTGCAGCGTTGTAGCCGGAGCGGTCGAGGTCCGCGGCCCGGCCTGACATGGAGGAGGTGTTGATGATGGAGCCTCCATTTTCGAGCATGAGCGGAATCAAGTATTTGCTGCAAAGGAACGTGCCGCGCAGGTCGACGGCGATAATGCGGTCAAACAGGTCAACCGGATATTCGTGCACTTTTCCGCCTTCCTGATCAACCCCGGCGTTATTAAACAGAATATCAATCGTTCCGCAAGCATCCTTGATTTGATCAGCAAATGCTTTCACACTGTTTTCATCTGACACATCGAGGTGAAAAGCGTCCGCCTCTCCTCCGTTTTTTCTGATCGCTTCAACGGTTTCTTTCATTTGGTCTTCATTGATGTCTCCGATCATCACACGCGCGCCTTCATTGGCAAAAACCTCTGCCGTCGCTTGTCCAATGCCTGTCGCGGCGCCTGTGATGACTGCGGTTTTGTTTTCAAGTTTTCCCATTACACGAGTCCTCCTTTTTCTATTTGTCTTCCCGCTACGTGCAGTGATAAACATGCGAGAAAAGAAATGCCAGCATATGTTAAGATAGACTAGAAATTGTTGGGAGGTTTGTGTATTTTGAAAGTACAGCATAAGAAGGAGCTCAAGTTTTATTGCTTCGCCACGATTCCGTCCGCGTTTGTTGTGCTGACTGTCATCTCTTTTTTATTTAAAGAGATTACGTTTCCGATTGCAGCAAGTGCATTTCTCAATGCCTCGTGGCATAATCTATTGTTTTTGATCCCGTTCGGTTTGTTTTTCTACCCGGTGCATATATGGATGAAGCGGGAGTTTGGCCGCTGGAATGATGCAGAAAAAAAGAGAGGATGATGAAGCCTCTCTTTTTTTATGAGAATGACCGAGAAAAAATAGTGAAAGCAGACCTAAATAGTGTTAAATTTACATATATATGCATCTATCAATCTAATTGACAATTGTCACATCATGTGATAAATAGATGCTGAAAAGAGTTTACATAGCGTAACAACATATCAAAAAGGAGCGATCTAGAGTGGCTAAAAAAGAGTTTAAAGCAGAGTCCAAACGACTGCTGGATATGATGATTAACTCCATTTATACCCAAAAAGAAATTTTCCTGCGCGAGTTAATCTCCAATTCGAGTGACGCGATTGACAAGATCTATTACAAAGCGCTGACGGACGATGCGCTTACGTTTGATAAAGACAGTTACTACATAAAGGTCGCAGCTGATAAAAGTGCGAGAACGTTAACGATCTCTGATACGGGGATCGGGATGACAAAGGATGAGCTTGAGCAGCATCTCGGCACCATTGCAAAAAGCGGTTCCCTTGCGTTTAAAAAGGAAAACGAGCTGAAAGACGGCCATGACATCATCGGGCAATTCGGTGTCGGCTTTTACGCGGCGTTTATGGTTGCTGATGTCGTGACTGTCATCAGTAAGGCGCTCGGCAGCGAAGAGGCGTATAAATGGGAGTCTGCGGGTGCAGACGGCTATACGATTGAGCCGTGTGAAAAGGATTCTGTCGGTACAGACATTATCCTGAAAATCAAAGAGAATACAGAAGATGACAGCTATGACGAGTTCTTAGAAGAATATCGTTTAAAAGCAATCATTAAAAAGTACTCCGACTTCATTCGCTACCCGATCAAAATGGATACAACCATTAATAAGCCGAAGGAAGGCAGCGAAAATGAATTTGAAGAGGTACAGGAAGAACAGACAGTTAACAGCATGGTGCCGATCTGGAGAAAAAACAAAAGCGAGCTGACAGATGAGGACTATGAAAAGTTTTATGCTGAAAAGCATTACGGGTTTGATAAACCGCTGACACACGTTCATATCAGTGTGGATGGCGCCGTTCGCTACAACGCGATTTTATTTATTCCTGAAAACATGCCGTTTGACTATTATTCTAAGGAATATGAGAAAGGCTTGGAGCTGTATTCTAATGGCGTTCTGATCATGAACAAATGCGCGGATCTGCTTCCGGACCACTTCAGCTTCGTGAAAGGCATGGTCGATTCTGAGGATCTGTCTCTGAACATTTCCAGAGAAATGCTCCAGCATGACCGCCAGCTGAAGCTGATCGCGAAAAATATCAGCAAAAAAATCAAAAGCGAGCTGCAAAGCCTGCTGAAAAAAGACCGAGAGAAATACGAGACGTTCTACAAATCATTCGGCAGACAGCTGAAATTCGGCGTGTACAATGATTTTGGCGCGAATAAGGATCAATTGAAGGACCTCTTATTATTCTACTCTTCCAAAGAGAAAAACCTGGTCAGCTTAGATGAGTACGTATCCAGAATGCCCGAGGAGCAGAAATACATTTATTATGCGACCGGTGATTCATACGATCGCATAGAAAAACTGCCGCAAACGGAAATGGTAGCGGACAAAGGCTATGAAATTCTCTACTTCACTGAGGACATTGATGAGTTTGCGATTAAAATGCTGGCATCTTATCAGGAAAAAGAGTTTAAATCCGTATCAAGCGGAGACCTAGGCATAGACACGGATGAGGACCAAAAGCAGTCCGAGGAAGAAGAAAGCAAGTACAAGGATCTGTTTGAGGAAATGAAAAACATTCTGTCAGATAAAGTGAAAAACGTCAGAATCTCAAAACGACTCAAATCACATCCGGTCTGCCTTGCTGCTGACGGCGAAGTGACAATCGAGATGGAAAAAATCTTAAACGCGATGCCGGACAGCCAAAATGTAAAGGCGGAAAAAGTGCTTGAAATCAACCCGAATCATGAGGTATTCCAAACGCTGCAGGACGCATTTGAACAGGATAAAGAGAAGCTGAGCCTGTACACAAATCTTCTGTACAATCAGGCGCTTCTCATCGAAGGCTTACCGATTCAGGACCCTGTGGAATTCACGAACAATATTTGCAAGGTTATGGTGTAATAAAAAAGGAATCGTCCCTTGAGACGATTCCTTTTTTTATAATGTACGCTCACTCAGCACTTGGTTTTGGCTGCTTTTCTTCTTTTTAAACCGTTTTTTCAGGCTTGCTTCAATTTCCTCCAAGCTTTTCCCTTTGGTTTCCGGAACCATGTAGAGGGCGAAGAAAAATGAAAGCAGGCAGATGACTGAAAAAATTGTAAAGACCCATGCGATGCCCATGGCGCTGAGCATCAGCGGGAAGACGAGCGACACGATCAGGTTGGTTGCTGATAACACTAAAGTAGTAAAGCCTGTTGCGGCTCCGCGTACTTTGGATGGGAAGAGCTCAGGCATCAGAACCCATACAACCGGACCCCATGTTGCCTGGTAAAATACGATATAGACTCCGAGAAAAACGACAGTCAGCCATGCTGTTGATGTAGAGAGACCCAGTGTCAGGAGCACAGCTGCTAATGCAGCCAAGCTCAGTGTAATGCCGACGCTTCCCCAAATCAGCAGCTTTTTGCGGCCGATGCGGTCGATCAAAATCATAGCTGTAATACACATCATCACGTTGAGTACACCGATACCCATTGTGCCGAGCACTGACGCCGATGTGCCGAGACCGGCCTTTGTAAAAATGGTTGGCGCATAGTAGATGACCGTGTTAATGCCGACCGCCTGCTGAAAAACGGCAAGGCCGATGCCAATGAGAAGCATAGGACGAATCCATTTTGCTTTTAGCAAACCGAGTGTTGTTTCTTTTTTCCCAGCTTCCGCTTCTTTCATATCTGCTAGTTCCTGCTCAATATTTTCTTGGTCATGAGTGATTTTCATAATGTCTTTCGCTTCATCTTCACGCCCGCGCTTTACGAGCCATCTTGGTGATTCAGGCATAAATGCGATCCCGATTAATAAAAGCACTGCAGGCACCGCAGCCAGTCCCACCATCCAGCGCCACGCTTCAAACGGCGTGAACAGATAGTTTACGATATATGCTAATAAAATACCGGTAACAACCATTAAGTTGTTCATTGTGCCGAGTGTCCCGCGGATTTTCGTCGGTGCCATTTCTGACAGGTACACGGGCACAAGCGCCGTTGAACCGCCGACGGCCAACCCGAGTATCACCCGAGATGCAATCAGCATGCCGACCGTTTGAGAAAACGCGCAAGCGAGCGCACCAATAATAAAAATGATGGAAAGCACAAATACAACTTTTCTCCTGCCCCAGCGATCGGAGCATGTGCCGCTTAAGGCAGAACCGAAAATCGCGCCAAGGAGCAGCATGCTGACAACCAATCCTTCTGTCAATGTCGTTAAAGGAATATCATTGTTGATAAACAGCAGCGCTCCAGAGATGACGCCCGTATCATAACCGTAAAGCAGCCCTCCTAAAGCGCCAAAAAAGTAGATCAAATATTTCCTTGTGTTTGTCTTCACAAATGTTCCCCCTCAGTTGTTAGGCCAATGAGTATCTCTTATGTTTAACAAAGTTAATAGAGTAGTACCCTTTTCCTATCTGATTTGAAACATTTGTTTTAAAAAAGTTAGTGATTTTTACGTAAGGTGACAGATCCAGTGAGTACGGGAATGCTAAGCATCTCAAAGCATATGCCCAGGACAAATCATCATAAAAAACCTTACTCGCACGGAGTAAGGTTTTGTTTTTTATTCTTCCTCGTTGACGAAAACCAAGGCGGAGAATCCTTTTTTCTTATCAAATTGCAATTCAACTGCTGTAACGTCTGGATTGAAGTTGTGGTATTCCTCTAAGAACTGAATAATGCCTTCTGAAATGTCATCTGACACAAGCTGTTTGTGGTGCAGGCCATATTTGGCTTCAGCGAAGAATCCTGTCCGCTTGTTGTAAGACAGCTCTTTTACTTCAACGTCCTCAGGGTAAATCTCTTCTTCATTAGAAATATACACACAAATCCCGTCTACAATTTCTTGCTCATTTAATACTAATTTCATTACCTAAAAGCTCCTTCTGTACGTCTTCGGTGTTTTGAATGCGCGGATCAATGCGATGACAATGAGTAAAATAATGATCAGAGCAATGACGTCAACGATCCAGGCAATGGGCGAAGCGCCATAAGAAACATAGCCTGGGCCCCCGACTGGATGATAGGTGTAACCCCAAGGGTGCATCATGCTTATCATGAACATGCCCATTGTAAATCCGCTATAATATCCAAACCATCCCGATGGCGAGAATCCTGCATTGTAGTAATGATTGACTGAAACATAACGTCCGCCTACATAAGCTTTAGACGTTTTTCCGCTGTATGTCTTTCCGCTTACTTTTGAGGTGGCGCCGGAAAATGTGCCTGACGATTTTTTAGCGCTTGATGAGCTAGACTCTTCCGAAGGTTTCTTTTTTAGAGAAATCGATGAGGATGAATCGTCAGACGTCTTGGAATTTTTGCTTGAAGAGCTTGCTCCTGAACTATAGTTTGATTTTGGGCTGGATTTATAGCTTCCGCTGTATGATGAACTTGAACTTCGGCTGCTGTAACTAGATGATGAGCGGCCGCTAAAACTTTTTGCATGAGAAATGGTTGATGGCAGCAGTACACCTAAAGCAACGATTACTGCAACAAAAGCTTTTACATATGTAAGTTTCATTCTGCTTCCTCCATAGACCGCCGAAACGGCCCGTTATTCTGAGCAGCAAATAAAAGTAGCTGGTCAGATTTTTTTAACACATGAGTCTCTTATTTCTAGATGATACTAACGTTTCATATCTTGTTTTGCTTTTTCAATCACTTTCTTTCTGAGATAACCTACCTTTATTTTATCGGATTTATGGCTCTTTTTGTAAGTTTTTGCTTCAACATCAGTTATTCACTGAAACTACTAATGATGCTTTCTCATCATGCTATCATAGGATGATAGATAATTTTGCACAAATAAAAACAGCCTTCCCAGTGGGGAAGGCTGTTTTCTGCTTCTTATGAGAACAGCTTATCAATAAACGAAATATCCTCTTGAGAAAGCGTCACGTCAGCTGTTTTGATGTTATCAATCAACTGATCGGCACGTTTTGCTCCAGGGATTAAAATATCAATTTCCGGTCTTGCCAAATACCAAGCCAATACGATGTGTGGGATGTCTACGTTGTGCTTTTCAGCAATCGGCGCAAGCTTGTTGACCTTTCTGATATTTTCTTTGAAACGCTCGCCCTTGAAGTGTTCCTGTTCGTTTCGCAGGTCTCCTTCAGGGAACGTTGTATCTTCTGTATACTTTCCGGCCAATAATCCTGATACGAGCGGGAAGTAAGGGATAAATGAAATATTATGCTCCTTCGTATACGGGAAGAATGTCTTTTCCGCTTCACGGTTTAACAGGTTGTATTCGCCTTGCAATACATCTACCAATCCGTCTCTGTTTGCTTCTTTCAATTGCTCTAAAGAGAAGTTGGATACACCGATGGAGCGGATTTTTCCGGCTTGCTTCATCTCATTCAGCGCGTTGACTGCTTCATCCTTAGGCGTATGTTCGTCCGGGAAGTGAATGTAGAACAAATCGATATAATCCGTATTCAAACGCTTCAGGCTTTCATCAACTGATTTCTTAAGGAATTCTGGTGAATTATCAAAGACAAAGTCATTTCCTTGTTTTCTGTGCGCGGCTTTCGTCGCGATGACAACATCTTCACGGTTGAATTCGCGCAGCACTTCACCAATTAATTCTTCGGAACGGCCGATCCCGTAAATATAAGCGGTATCTAACATCGTCACGCCATTACGGATCGCCTCGCGAACCAATTCTTTTCCGGTTTCTTCATTCAGGTTCGGGTAGAGGTTATGTCCTCCGACAGCATTTGTTCCTAATCCGATAGGGAATACCTGCAAGTCTGATTTTCCGAGCGTAGCTTTTTTCATGATCTGCCTCCTAGAATAAAATGGATGAAAGACTCTCAACACTATTGTAACCGCTAGGCCAGATGAATGCCGATTTGGTGCTCATTGCAATACTGCGTGTACTCGTCATCTAATGGCTGGGATGTCACAATGCAATGCAGCCTGTCAAACGGCGCATACGTCAGTAGCGTTGATTTTCCGAATTTAGAATGGTCAGCCAATAAATACACTTCTTTTGCTTTTTCCGAAATCCTTTTTTTAATTTCGTACTCGAGCAGATCCGAATTGGTCAATCCGTGTGTCAGCGTCGTTCCGGTAGCAGACATAAAGGCTTTGTTGATATTGTACTTATCAAGCATAGCCGGGTCGTCCATGCCGACAAAGGAGCGCGTTTTTCTCTTATAATTGTTTCCGATAATGATTAAGTTGATATGCTTCAAAGCTGATGCCGCATTGATAATGTCTAAACTGTTGGTTAAAATGGTGACATTTTTGGCAGGATCAAGCGTATCGAGAATAGACTTTGTTGTTGTTCCTGAATCAATGAAAATCAAATCGTGATCTTCAATAAAACGGGAAGCATAGTGAGCAATTTTTGTTTTTTCATCTTGGTGCTGAATGGTGCGATTCTCAAAAGGAACTAATGCGGTTTTCTCAATAGATGTTACGCCGCCGTATACTTTTTCAATCGCACCCTTTTCTGTTAGCTTGTTGATATCACGTCTGACTGTGTTTTTAGAGACATTGAACACCTGGCACAGCTCATCTAAGGAAACAGTGCCATGAGATAAAATGTACTCCTCCATTTCCTGAATCCGCATCAGTTTCATATAAATAAACTCCTTCTTGAATCTTTACGTAACATAAATATATAATAAAACCCAAGAGTTGATCAATAGTTGCTTAAAAAATGATAACATCGGTGTATATCTTTTGCAAGATTCGATGGACTTCTCGTTACTCTCTTAATGAGTTAAAAGATTAGTATAATAAAAATAATGAAAAAATTTAGTGTTTATGATTGACTTATGGGTATTATGCAATTAGAATATAACCAAGAAATGACCAAAAAGTAACCTGTTGTGCATGAAATGGATGCTTGTATCTAAAATTGGATCGACTTTTATTTTTTTGGTTTTTTTGAAAGCGTTTAATTCTTGGCTTACTGAAACAGTGGATATTGATATGAATCTATCCTGAACCATCCATACAAGTGTATGTGTTTACTAATGAAGGAGGCAATAAGAATGGCAGAAATCAGAAAATTAAAAAACTACATCAACGGTGAATGGGTTGAAAGCAAAACAGATAAATACGAAGACGTTGTGAATCCGGCGACGAAAGAAGTGCTGTGCCAAGTGCCGATTTCAACAAAAGAGGATATCGATTACGCAGCGCAAACAGCGGCTGAGGCGTTTAAAACTTGGTCAAAAGTGGCGGTTCCGCGCCGTGCCAGAATCCTATTTAACTTCCAGCAGCTGCTGTCTCAGCATAGAGAAGAACTTGCTCATCTGATTACCATTGAAAATGGAAAAAACACAAAAGAAGCACTTGGAGAAGTGGGACGCGGAATTGAAAACGTAGAATTCGCGGCTGGAGCACCTTCCCTGATGATGGGTGACTCACTTGCTTCCATTGCAACAGATGTTGAAGCGGCCAACTACCGCTACCCAATCGGAGTTGTCGGCGGAATCGCGCCATTCAACTTCCCGATGATGGTTCCTTGCTGGATGTTCCCGATGGCAATCGCGCTCGGCAACACATTTATTTTAAAACCATCTGAGCGGACACCGCTGTTAACAGAGAAATTGGTTGAGCTTTTTGAAAAAGCGGGCCTTCCGAAAGGGGTATTCAACGTCGTATACGGTGCGCATGACGTTGTGAACGGCATCCTCGAGCATCCTGAAATTAAAGCGATTTCATTCGTAGGCTCCAAGCCGGTCGGCGAATATGTCTACAAAAAAGGAAGCGAAAACTTAAAACGCGTTCAATCTCTGACTGGCGCGAAAAACCATACGATTGTCCTGAACGATGCGAATCTCGAAGACACAATCACAAACATTATTGGAGCAGCCTTTGGTTCTGCCGGTGAACGCTGCATGGCTTGTGCGGTTGTGACGGTTGAAGAAGGAATCGCTGATGAGTTTATGGCGAAGCTGCAGGAAAAAGTGGCTGACATTAAAATCGGTAACGGCCTTGATGACGGCGTGTTCTTAGGACCGGTTATTCGCGAAGACAACAAGAAGCGCACGCTCAGCTATATCGAAAAAGGGCTTGAAGAAGGCGCGAGACTCGTATGTGACGGACGTGAAAATGTGTCTGACGACGGCTACTTTGTCGGCCCGACGATCTTTGATAATGTCACGACAGAGATGACGATCTGGAAAGATGAAATTTTTGCTCCGGTCTTATCTGTCATCCGCGTGAAAAACCTGAAAGAAGCAATTGAGATTGCCAATAAGTCTGAGTTTGCGAACGGTGCTTGCCTGTTCACATCCAACTCAAACGCAATCCGCTACTTCCGTGAAAACATTGATGCGGGTATGCTCGGCATCAACTTGGGTGTTCCGGCTCCGATGGCGTTCTTCCCATTCTCAGGCTGGAAGTCATCATTCTTTGGAACGCTGCATGCGAACGGAAAAGACAGCGTCGACTTCTATACACGTAAAAAAGTGGTTACGGCAAGATATCCGGCACCTGATTTCAACTAAACGACGAACATCCGAACGGCGTCCATGTGCGCTGTTCGGACTCATTCTTACAATAGAAAGAGGAGGGCTTCACTATGAGTTATTTGTTGCGTAAGCCGCAGTCGAATGAAGTATCTAATGGGGTCAAACTGGTGCAAGAAGTAACAAAATCCAACTCTGATCTCACCTATGTAGAGTTTAAAGTGTTAGATCTCGCTTCCGGTTCCAGCTATGCAGAAGAATTGAAAAAACAAGAAATCTGTATTGTTGCGGTCACGGGAAAAATTACAGTCACCGATCATGAGTCAACTTTTGAGAATATCGGTACGCGTGAAAGCGTATTCGAACGAAAACCGACAGACAGCGTCTATATTTCAAATGATCGTGCATTTGAGATCACAGCGGTCAGCGACGCAAGAGTGGCGCTTTGCTATTCTCCATCGGAAAAACAGCTTCCGACAAAGCTGATCAAAGCGGAAGACAACGGAATTGAGCATCGCGGGAAGTTTTCAAACAAACGTACTGTTCACAACATTCTTCCGGATTCAGACCCTTCAGCTAACAGCCTATTAGTAGTTGAAGTCTATACAGACAGCGGCAACTGGTCCAGCTACCCGCCTCATAAACACGATCAAGACAACTTGCCGGAGGAATCTTTCTTAGAAGAAACGTACTACCATGAATTAGACCCGGGACAGGGCTTTGTGTTTCAGCGTGTATACACAGATGACCGCTCTATTGACGAGACAATGACTGTAGAAAATGAAAACGTTGTCATTGTTCCTGCTGGATACCACCCGGTAGGCGTGCCGGACGGATACACATCCTACTATTTAAATGTCATGGCAGGGCCGACGCGGAAATGGAAGTTTCATAATGACCCGGCGCATGAGTGGATTTTAGAACGCTAACAAGTGAGGAGTGGCTGTTTACGATGAAGTATACATTCAATGAAGAGAAGGCTTTTGATATTGTTGCCATCGGCCGGGCATGTATTGATCTGAACGCAGTCGAATACAACCGCCCAATGGAAGAAACGATGACATTTTCGAAATATGTCGGCGGTTCACCTGCGAATATCGCGATCGGAAGCGCGAAGCTTGGCTTAAAAGCGGGCTTTATCGGCAAAATTCCAGATGACCAGCATGGAAGATTCATAGAGTCCTATATGAGAAATACCGGCGTTGATACAACGCAGATGATTGTTGATCAAGATGGACACAAAGCAGGTCTTGCATTTACAGAAATCCTCAGTCCTGAAGAATGCAGCATCTTAATGTATCGCGATGATGTGGCGGATCTTTATCTTGAGCCTTCAGAGGTAAGCGAGGACTATATCGCAAATGCGAAAATGCTGCTTGTTTCCGGGACAGCGCTCGCCAAAAGCCCGTCACGGGAAGCGGTGTTAAAAGCTGTTCAATATGCGAAAAAGCATCAGGTCAAAGTGGTGTTCGAACTGGATTACCGCCCGTATACGTGGCAGTCAGCAGATGAAACAGCCGTTTACTATTCTTTGGTTGCCGAGCAGTCTGATATCGTCATCGGCACACGCGATGAATTTGATGTGATGGAAAACCGCACAGGCGGAAGCAATGAAGAATCCGTCAATCATTTATTTGACCATTCAGCCGACCTCGTTGTCATCAAACACGGCGTCGAAGGCTCTTATGCATACAGCAAATCTGGCGAGGTATTCCGCGCCCAAGCGTACAAGACAAAAGTGCTGAAAACCTTTGGAGCCGGTGACTCCTATGCGTCAGCCTTTATCTATGGCCTTGTCCGCGGAAAAGACATCGAAACGGCATTGAAATACGGCAGCGCTTCAGCCTCCATTGTGGTGAGCAAGCACAGTTCGTCAGAAGCGATGCCGACTGCGGATGAAATCGTACAGCTTATTGAAGCACAGTCATAATTGAAAAAGATCGAGTAAAGGTGGGATCGTTTGTGGGTAAGAAAATTCGCTTAACAACAGCACAAGCGCTGATTAAATTCTTAAACCAGCAGTACATCCATGTAGATGGAAAGGAAGAGCCTTTTGTAGAAGGGATTTTCACAATTTTCGGTCATGGAAACGTGTTAGGGATTGGCCAGGCGCTTGAGCAGGATGCAGGCCATTTGAAAGTCTATCAAGGGAAAAATGAACAAGGAATGGCGCATGCCGCAATGGCGTACAGCAAACAAATGCTGAGAAGAAAAATATATGCGGTCTCTACATCCGTCGGACCGGGAGCGGCCAACTTAGTGGCGGCAGCCGGTACTGCATTGGCAAACAATATCCCGGTTCTCTTGATTCCGGCAGATACATTTGCAACAAGACAGCCAGACCCTGTACTGCAGCAAATGGAGCAAGAATACAGTGCGGCGATTACAACAAACGATGCATTGAAACCTGTATCGAGATACTGGGACCGCATTACGCGCCCTGAGCAGCTTATGAGCAGTTTGCTGCGCGCGTTTGAAGTCATGACTGATCCGGCAAAAGCAGGTCCAGCAACGATTTGTATTTCTCAGGATGTCGAAGGAGAAGCATACGATTTTGATGAAAGTTTCTTCGTCAAACGGGTTCACTATATTGATCGCATGCAGCCGAGCGAGCGCGAGCTTCAAGGTGCGGCGGAGCTGATTAAAGCCAGCAAAAATCCTGTGATCCTCGTCGGCGGAGGCGCAAAATACTCCGGTGCGCGCGATGAATTGGTTGCCATTTCTGAAGCGTATAACATTCCGTTAGTTGAAACGCAGGCAGGAAAGTCGACAGTTGAAGCTGATTTTGCGAACAACCTTGGCGGAATGGGCATCACAGGTACACTTGCGGCAAATAAAGCGGCCCGCCAAGCTGACTTGATTATTGGTATCGGCACAAGATATACGGATTTTGCGACATCCTCTAAGACCGCTTTTGACTTTGATAAAGCGAAGTTTCTGAACATCAATGTCAGCCGAATGCAGGCGTATAAACTCGATGCGTTCCAAGTGGTAGCGGATGCGAAAGTGACGCTTGGCAAACTGCACGGCTTGCTTGAAGGCTATAAGAGTGAATTCGGCTCAACGATTAAGGAGCTGAAGGACGAATGGCTCGCTGAACGCGAACGCCTCAGCAAAGTGACGTTTAAACGGGAAGCATTTGATCCGGAAATCAAAAATCATTTCTCTCAAGAGGTTCTAAATGAATACGCTGACACGTTGAATACTGAGCTTCCGCAAACAACGGCATTGCTGACAATCAACGAGACAATTCCTGAAGACAGTGTGATCATCTGCTCAGCAGGCTCCCTTCCAGGAGATTTGCAGCGTCTGTGGCATTCAAATGTTCCGAATACGTATCACCTGGAATACGGGTATTCCTGCATGGGCTATGAAGTGTCCGGGACACTGGGTCTGAAACTGGCCCATCCTGACAGAGAAGTGTATTCCATTGTCGGAGACGGCAGCTTTCTAATGCTACACTCCGAGCTGATTACGGCGATTCAGTACAACAAGAAAATCAATGTGCTGCTCTTTGATAACTCTGGTTTTGGATGTATCAACAACTTGCAAATGGATCATGGCAGCGGCAGCTACTATTGTGAGTTCCGCACAGATGACAACCAGATTTTAAATGTCGATTATGCGAAAGTTGCTGAGGGATACGGAGCGAAAACCTATCGTGCAAACACAGTAGAAGAATTAAAAGCGGCGTTAGAGGATGCGAAGAAACAAGACGTATCAACGTTAATTGAAATGAAGGTTCTGCCAAAAACAATGACTGACGGCTATGACAGCTGGTGGCATGTCGGCGTAGCAGAGGTGTCTGAACAAGAAAGCGTTCAGAAAGCATACGAAGCAAAAGAGAAAATGCTGGAATCTGCGAAGCAGTATTAGAGGGGAGGCACCATAGATGGGCAAAAATGAAATCCTGTGGGGGATCGCTCCCATTGGATGGCGGAATGATGATATGCCTGAAATTGGAGCGGGAAATACACTTCAGCATTTGTTAAGTGATATTGTTGTCGCACGTTTTCAAGGCACGGAGGTCGGGGGCTTTTTCCCCGAACCTGCCATCCTGAACAAAGAGCTGAAGCTTCGGAATTTACGCATTGCGGGAAAATGGTTCAGCAGTTTTATTTTGCGTGACGGACTTGGTGAAGCGGCAAAAGCATTTACCCTGCATTGTGAGTATTTGCAGCAAGTAAACGCGGATGTCGCAGTTGTCTCTGAACAAACCTACAGCGTGCAAAGCTTGGAGAAAAACGTGTTCACAGAGAAGCCGCACTTTACGGATGATGAATGGGAACGGCTTTGCGAAGGGCTGAATCACCTTGGAAAAATTGCTGACCAGCATGGCCTGAAGCTCGTCTATCATCACCATCTCGGTACTGGCGTCCAAACGGCAGAAGAAGTCGACCGCCTGATGGCAGGAACAGACCCTGCGCATGTACACCTCCTTTATGATACAGGCCATGCGTATATTTCTGACGGTGACTACTTGGGGATGCTTGAGAAGCATATCAACCGCATTAAGCATGTGCACTTTAAAGATGCCCGCCTGAATGTCATGGAACAATGCAGGCTTGAAGGGAAATCGTTTCAGCAATCGTTTTTAAAAGGCATGTTTACGGTTCCCGGTGATGGATGCATTGATTTTAGAGAAGTATATCAGCAGCTGTTGAAGCACGATTATTCCGGATGGATTGTCGTTGAAGCTGAACAGGACCCCGATGTTGCAAACCCGCTTGAGTATGCATTGATCGCGAGAAACTATATTGATGAGCAGTTGTTGGATCTGGCTTAATGGGGACTGAATATATGGGTAATACCAATGGAGATTCGGCCTTCAATAAACGGACAATCGCAGCAGCATTGGCCAACTATATTGATGCAGGTTCCATTGTGGCGGGCTCTGCTGGTTTATCATTATGGGTCAGTTACCTAAAGCTATCTGATACGCAAATCGGGCTGCTCGGCGCGCTAAGCGCAAACGCAATTTCTGCCGCTGTCGGCGCACTGCTTGGCGGATTTCTGGCAGATAAAGTCGGGCGGAAGGCTGTTTATACCAATAGCATGCTGGTTTATGCAATAGGGATTTGTTTGGTTCTGTTTGGGGTTAATTTCCCCATGTTGTTAAGCGGTTACATGATCATCGGTTTATCAGTAGGAGCTGATATTACCGCATCATGGACCATTATTGCAGAAAATGCGCCAAAGAAAAATCGGGCCCGTCATTGCGGCGTGGCACAAGTCGCTTGGGCAGCAGGGGCAGTCGTTGTGCTGCTTCTCTCCGTACTGGTCGGTGATTTAGGCCTCTTGGGGAATAAAATCGTATTTGCCCATCTGCTTGTCATTGCGCTGATTACGTACATCCTGAGAATCAGGCTTCCGGAGTCAGACGCCTGGCAGACAAAAAATCAGCCGGGAGATGCTCAGGAAGAGAAGCCGGCCGTACTGAACAAAACATCGTATTTTGATTTGCTCAAGCCAATGTATCTAAAAAGCATACTGTTTTTGATGGGTGTGTACCTGGTTTGGAATTTAGCCGCCGGGGTGATGGGCTTCTTCATGCCATACATTTATCAGCAAGTCGGCGGTGTATCTGCCAATATGGCAAACCTTTTGCAAATGGGACTGTTTATCTTCACGGGATTGGGGGTCGCTTTGATCTTCATGCCCTTTGCCGACAAATATAGAAAAACTGTGTTTGGAATCGCCGCTTTTATGGCAGTGATCGGATGGACGCTGTTTCTGCTGCCGGTTGAAGGCCTGCCGGTTCTGCTTCTGTTTATTGTCGTGATCGGCATCAATAACGGAGCCGGGCAGCAAGCCAACTATCAGTTATGGGCCAGTGAAATCTTTCCTACGCAATATCGTGCTTCTGCACAAGGACTGATGTTTTTCCTCGTCCGTATTTCAATAGGGATTTGGAGTCTGTTTGTCCCAATGATTATGACCAATTTCGGCATTGGAACGATGGCTGCAATTCTCCTCGGATGTGTGACGGCCAGTATGATCATCGGGCTTCTCTTCGCGCCGAATACGTCTGGCAAGTCGCTTGAACAAATTCAGGAGGAACTCTACGGATCTCCTCAGAGCCAAGTAAAGCAAGGAACAGAAAGCAAAATGATGTAACCAACAGAAGGAGTGGCTGTCAATGAGTTTACGTATTGGCGTAATTGGAACTGGAGCAATTGGAAAAGAACATATTAACCGTATTACGAACAAGCTGTCCGGCGCAGAAATCGTTGCTGTAACGGATGTCAATCAAGAAGCTGCACAAAAGGTCGTTGAGCAATACCAATTAAACGCGACGGTTTATCCGAATGATGACAGCCTGCTTGCAGACGAAAATGTAGATGCTGTCTTAGTGACAAGCTGGGGTCCTGCGCATGAATCGAGCGTGCTGAAAGCGATTAAAGCCCAGAAATATGTGTTCTGTGAAAAACCGCTCGCGACAACGGCTGAAGGATGCATGCGCATCGTCGAAGAGGAAATCAAAGTGGGCAAACGCCTAGTTCAAGTTGGCTTCATGCGCCGTTATGACAGCGGTTACGTACAGCTGAAGGAAGCACTCGATAATCATGTTATTGGCGAGCCGCTTATGATTCACTGCGCGCACCGCAACCCGACTGTGGGAGATAACTACACAACGGATATGGCCGTAGTCGACACGCTTGTTCATGAAATTGATGTACTGCACTGGCTCGTCAATGATGACTACGAGTCCGTTCAAGTCATCTATCCAAAAAAATCGAAAAATGCACTTCCGCATTTGAAAGATCCGCAAATCGTATTGATTGAAACGAAAGGCGGCATCGTCATCAATGCTGAAATCTATGTGAACTGTAAATACGGCTATGACATTCAATGTGAAATTGTAGGAGAAGACGGCGTTATCAAGCTTCCTGAACCATCAAGCATCAGCATGAGAAAAGAAGGCAAATTCAGCACAGATATTTTGATGGATTGGCAGAGACGCTTTGTGGCTGCGTACGATGTGGAAATCCAAGACTTCATTGATTCGATTCAAAAGAAAGGCGAGGTCAGCGGGCCGACGGCATGGGACGGCTATATTGCTGCTGTTACGACTGACGCGTGTGTAAAAGCCCAGGAATCTGGACAAAAAGAAAAGGTTGAATTGAAGGAAAAACCGGAATTCTATCAATCGTTTACAACAGTTAAAAATTAAAAAAATAGAGGAGTGAAAATATGAAATTAGCATTGGATCCATCGATGTATCGTGATGATTTAACTTTGGAGGAAATGGTTTATAAAACAGCGGAGCTTGGCTATGAATATATTGAGCTATCGCCACGCGAGGATTTTTGTCCATTCTATAAATATCCGAAAGTCGATTCAGCAAAGATCAAACAATTAAAGCGTCTATTAAAGGATACAGGTGTTAAGCTATCATCGCTCCTTCCTCTTTACCACTGGGCGGGTCCTGATGAAGACCGCCGCCAGGCTGCGGTGCGCAACTGGAAAAGGGCGATCGAAATTGCAGTTGAACTTGAAGTGGATTTGATGAACAGCGAATTCAGCGGTTCAAAATATGATCCTTTAACAAGTGAAGAAAAATTTATCAAATCCATGGATGAGCTTCTGCCAGTCTTTGAAAAAGAAGGCATTAAACTCAATCTTCAAGCCCATCCATACGATTTTATCGAAACGCACAAAGGTGCGATGGATATGATCCGCGCGCTTGACAAGGATTGGATCAATCTTGTCTACTCGACTGCGCATACGTTCTTCTATGATGACGGCAAAGGCGACATTGAGACAATGTTTGACGAAGCCGGCGACCGCCTCACACATGTTTTATTTGCAGATACTTTTAATCATAAAGCGGCTCATGGCTTGCGCTACATCGTCAATCCGCCTGACGCGAAAGTAACGGTTCACCAGCATTTGGACATTGGTCAAGGCGAGGTTGATTTTGATACGATTTTCAGAAAGCTGAGAGAGATGAAGTTCGACGGAATTGCGACGAATGCAGTATTTGCTTGGGTCGACGAAAGAGCGGATGAATCAAGCCGATTTATGCTTAAAAAAATGAAAGAAGAATTAGGTCTGGCATAAGCTGAGCATGGAGTTCGGCGGGATATGGCGAACAGCCTTCCTGCCGAACGCCCTTCATATCTAAAACGCAGATGGGGGAGTCTGACATGAAACTTTGTTTCAATGAAGCAACAACATTGGAAAACTCAAACCTTAAACAGGATTTAGAACTATGCGAAAAGCATGGCTATGATTATATTGAAATCCGCACAATGGATAAGCTGCCGGAGTACTTAAAAGACCATTCATTGGCTGATCTTGCGGAATATTTTCAAACCCATCACATCAAGCCGCTTGCCTTAAACGCACTCGTTTTTTTCAACAACCGTGATGAAAAGGGCCACAATGAGATCATCGCTGAATTTAAAGACATGATGGAAACGTGCAAAACCCTCGGTGTGAAATATGTCGTGGCCGTCCCGCTTGTGACTGAGCAGAAGATTGTAAAAGAAGAGATCAAAAAGAGCAGTGTTGAGGTGCTGACTGAGCTTTCAGATATCGCGGAGCCGTATCGCGTAAAAATCGCGCTCGAATTTGTCGGCCATCCGCAGTGTACAGTTAATACGTTTGAACAGGCGTACGACATCGTAAACACAGTCGACCGTGACAATGTCGGGCTTGTCCTTGACAGTTTCCACTTCCATGCAATGGGGTCAAATATTGAAAGCTTAAAGCAGGCGGACGGAAAGAAAATTTTCATCTATCATATCGACGATACCGAAGATTTCCCAATCGGCTTTTTAACGGATGAGGATCGTGTATGGCCGGGCCAAGGGGCGATTGACTTAGATGCCCACTTATCAGCACTAAAGGAAATTGGCTTCTCTGATGTTGTATCAGTTGAGCTCTTCCGGCCTGAATACTATAAGCTGAGTGCTGAGGAAGCCATTCAAACAGCGAAAAAAACAACGGTTGATATCGTATCAAAATACTTCAACATGTAATGGATAAAGGAGGGGTGGACATGGCTTTTGTATCGATGAAAGAGCTTCTTGAAGATGCAAAGCGGGAGAAATACGCAGTCGGCCAGTTTAATATCAACGGCCTGCAGTGGACGAAGGCGATTTTGCAGGCTGCGCAAAAGGAGCAATCACCGGTCATCGCCGCTGCTTCCGATCGCCTGGTCGACTATTTAGGCGGATTTAAAACGATTGCCGCCATGGTCGGCGCGTTAATGGAGGACATGGCGATTACCGTTCCCGTGGTGCTTCATCTTGATCACGGAAGCAGTGCGGAACGCTGCAGACAGGCCATTGACGCCGGATTCAGCTCAGTGATGATTGACGGCTCTCATCAGCCGATTGACGAGAATATCGCGATGACAAAAGAAGTCACCGATTATGCCGCAAAGCACGGCGTGTCAGTAGAAGCCGAAGTCGGCACGGTCGGCGGAATGGAAGACGGACTGGTCGGCGGGGTACGCTATGCCGATATCACGGAATGTGAGCGGATCGTCAAAGAAACCAATATCGACGCGCTGGCCGCCGCCCTCGGCTCTGTACACGGCAAATATCAGGGTGAGCCGAATCTCGGATTTAAGGAAATGGAGGCTATCTCCCGCATGACTGATATTCCCCTCGTTCTTCACGGGGCATCCGGAATTCCGCAGGATCAGATCAAAAAAGCCATCACGCTCGGCCACGCGAAGATCAATATCAATACCGAATGTATGGTAGCCTGGACAGACGAAACACGCCGCATGTTTCAGGAAAACAGCGATCTGTACGAACCGCGCGGCTATATGACACCCGGCATTAAAGCCGTGGAAGAGACAGTGCGAAGCAAAATGAGAGAGTTCGGATCAGCCGGTAAAGCCGTAAAACAGCAGGTCGGCTGATGAGACCAGAAACCGCCGAGATGGCGGTTTTTTTGTGCGGTGTTGCGTCCATACGCCCAAAACGATTATGATGATGGCAGCAGTGTAAGAAACGGGAGTGGTTCAGTTTGAATAAAATCATGATTGTGGAAGACAGTGAAGACATTCGTGGACTGTTGCAGAATTACCTTGAAAAATACGGATATCAAACAGTGGTCACCGCGGATTTCACGGCTGTTCTTGATGTTTTTTTGCAGGAAAAGCCTGATGTAGTGCTGCTTGATATCAATTTGCCGGCATATGACGGATATTATTGGTGCCGCCAGATCCGCCAGCATTCCACCAGCCCGATCATTTTTATTTCAGCCAGAAGCGGGGAAATGGATCAGGTGATGGCGATTGAAAACGGGGGAGACGATTATATCGAAAAACCGTTTTCTTATGATATTGTGCTGGCGAAAATCAAAAGCCAGATCCGTAGGGCGTACGGGGAGTACGCCGCAAAGCAGGGGGAGAAAGTGGTTGAATATGCCGGCGTTCAGCTCTTTGTAGAACGGTTTGAACTGCGTTTTCAGGATGAAAAAAGCGAGCTTTCTAAAAAAGAAAGTAAGCTTTTGGAAGTGTTGCTGGAGCGGGGAGAAAAGGTGACGGGTCGGGACCGTCTCATGGAAAAGACGTGGGACACCGACATTTTCGTCGATGATAATACACTTAACGTGTATATCACGCGGCTCAGAAAAAAACTGCGGGAGCTGAATGCGCCTGTTTCTATTGAACCGGTGCGGGGCGAAGGCTACCAGCTGAGGGCGCAGTCATGAAGCTGTTTCTCCGGTCTCATACAGTCCTGATTCTGCTATTTCTCCTTCAAGGGCTGTTTGTCTTCTTTTATTACTGGTTTGCGGGTCTTCATTCTTTTTCTCACTTGTTTTACATATTGGGCGTGCAGCTTCTCATTTTGGCGGGCTATCTTGCCTACCGCTGGTACAAAGACCGCGGCGTGTATCAATGGCTCAGCTCGGGGCAGGAAGGGACGGATATCCCGTATCTCGGTTCTTCAGTGTTCTGTTCAGAGCTGTATGAAAAGCAGATGGAGCTGATCCGGCTGCAGCACCAAAAGCTCCATGAGACCGAAGCCAAGCTTGACGCGAGGGTGACGTATATGAATCAATGGGTGCACCAAGTAAAGACGCCGCTGTCGGTTATTAATTTAATCATTCAAGAAGAGGATGAGCCCGTTTTTGAACAAATCAAAAAAGAAGTCCGGCAGATTGAATTCGGGCTGGAGACGCTTCTTTATTCTTCAAGGCTCGACCTGTTTGAACGGGATTTTAAAATCGAAGCGGTTTCCCTGTCTGAGCTTCTCCAATCAGTTATTCAAAGCTATAAACGATTTTTTATTCAATACCGCGTTTATCCGAAAATGGACATTTGCGATGATCATCAGATTTACACCGATGCAAAATGGCTCAAATTTGCGATCGGCCAAGTGATCACAAATGCGGTCAAGTATTCAGCGGGCAAGAGTGACAGACTTGAGCTGAATGTCTTCCGCGATGAAGACAGGACGGTGCTTGAAGTCAAAGATTACGGCGTCGGGATTCCCTCCCAAGACATCAAGCGGGTGTTTGACCCTTATTACACCGGTGAAAACGGGCGGCGTTACCAAGAATCTACGGGAATCGGCCTCCATCTCGTCAAAGAAATTACAGGTAAGCTCAATCATACGGTAGACATCAGCTCGTCTCCCGGTGAAGGGACATCAGTTCGATTTTCATTTCTTACAAAAATGTAAGGCTGCGTTAAGAAAACAACATAGCTCGCTTTGTTTCCCCTTGATAACATGGATTTATGTCAAGGGGATTTTTATGTTGAACGTCCCGGCACTACATGAAAGTAGCCCAGATCAACAAGAATAAAACCATAAGGAGGATTCTCATGGCGAATATGCTTGAAGTTAAACATATAAATAAAACCTATAAAGGACAAGTGTCCTATCAAGCCTTAAAGCAAATTTCATTTTCAATAGAAGAAGGCGAGTTCACGGCGGTGATGGGGCCGTCCGGGTCCGGAAAAACAACGCTTTTGAATATCATTTCAACGATCGACCGTCCGGATTCAGGCGATATCCTGATTCATGGAGAAAACCCGCATCGCCTGAAGCGGACAAAGCTCGCTCATTTCCGCCGCAAGCAGCTCGGATTTGTGTTTCAGGATTTCAACCTTCTGGACACGCTGACAATCGGTGAAAATATCATGCTGCCGTTAACGCTTGAAAAAGAAGCGCCGTCTGTAATGGAAGAAAAACTGCAAGGCATCGCGGCAAAGCTCGGTATCGAAAACCTGCTCAACAAACGGACGTTTGAAGTATCCGGAGGACAGCGCCAGCGTGCCGCCATTGCAAGAGCGGTCATTCATAAGCCGTCACTCATTCTGGCCGATGAACCGACGGGAAACCTTGATTCCAAAGCGTCAAAAGACGTCATGGAAACGATGCAGAGCCTGAATCAGGATGATCATGTCACGGCTTTGATGGTGACCCACGATCCTGTTGCGGCAAGCTACTGCCGCCGCGTCATCTTTATAAAAGACGGCGAACTGTTTAATGAGATTTACCGCGGGGAAAACCGCCAAGTATTTTATGAACAAATTCTCGATGTGCTGTCTATGCTGGGGGGAAACGCAAATGACCTTTCTTCAGTTCGCCTATAAAAACGTCACGAGAAACAAAAGGGCCTATCTTGCATTCTTTTTAAGCAGCGCCTTTTCCGTTTTGATTTTCTTTACCTTTGCGATGTTCCTGTTTCATCCGGCATTAAAGGAAGGCTACCTGAATAACATCGCCAAAAAAGGCTTAACCGCCGCGGAATGGATGATCTTTGTTTTTTCTTTCTTATTTGTTCTGTATTCGGTTAATGCGTTTTTGAAATCGAGAAATAAAGAATTCGGCATCCTGCTCATGCAGGGCATCACGCCGGGGCAGCTGAGAAAGCTCATTACTGCGGAAAATATGATCATCGGCGTCATGTCAATTGCAGCCGGCATAATCGGAGGATTCATTTTTTCAAAGACGTTCTTTACGGTTGGCGCTTATATTTTAGAAATGGACGCGCTGCCTTTGTATATGCCTTGGAAAGCGCTCGGTATTACGGCCGGCGGATTTCTGCTCTTATTTTTCCTTTTATCGCAGTTTACGATCCTTTTTGTCAGATCAAATACGGTTATCAAATTAATAAAGGGCACTGACAAGATTAAGCCGGAGCCTAAGCCGTCCGTGCTTCTGTCCTTATTCGGCATCGGCTGTCTGTGCGGCGGGTACGGCATGGTCCTTAAAGGCAATGTCCACGGGACCGAACCGTTTATCATTTTACTGCTCACCGTCATCGGAACGTATTTCTTTTTCAGCCAAAGCAGCATATGGATTCTGCGCGCGCTGAAGAAGTGGAAAACCTTTTATCTGCGCGGGAAAAATGTCATTTGGGTTTCTGACCTTGTCTATCGTTTAAAAGACAACGCCCGCCTGTTCTTTATTGTCAGCATTATTTCCGCGGTTGCGTTTACGGCTACGGGTGTGCTCGCGATGTACAAATCGACCGTCGGGGCGGAAGAGTCCGCTTATGAAATGGAGTATTTATCTTACAGCAACAATCCAAAAGAACAGACTCATTTGAAAAAAATTGACCATGAACTGAAAACACACGGCTTTACGTATAAGAAAGACAAAATAGATGTTTCCAATATTCGCTATCAGGCAGGGGATACTGTTCCGCCTGTTTACATGATCAGTGAATCGGATGCGGTAAAATACTTCCATGTCAAAGTGAACGGCCTGAAAGAAGACGAGGCTGTCTATTTCCCGGGCACGTATGACCGCAATTTCAAAAACAAAGCGCCGGATCAGCTGAAGCTGCTGAACCAAAAAGGCAAGCTGTCCGGACAAAAACTGTCAGTAAAAGAAGTCAAAAAACCGCTGATCTCATTGAATGCCATCATCGCGGTGAACGATAAAACCTTTGATCAGCTCAAATCACTCGGTGATAAAGCGTCATTATACGGCTACAGCTACGATCATTGGAAAGACAGTCTTGGTTTCAGCCAATCTCTGAAAGATGAGATCTACGGCAACTATATCGACGTGCATTCTGATTTTATGTCAAAAGCCGGCACCTACTATGATACGGTGCAGCTGCCGAGCCTGAGTTTATTTATCGGCCTGTTTATCGCAATTGTATTCTTTGTCGCGGCAGCAAGTTTCTTATATTTCAGGCTGTTCACTGATTTAGATGAAGACCGGGAGCGCTACCGGTCACTGGCCAAAATCGGCCTGAGTGAGCGTGAAATGGCACAAAGCGTAACGATACAATTGGCAATTCTTTTCTTCTTTCCATTTGTCATTGCCGTCATGCATACGCTGTTTGCCTTGAGAACATTGGCTGTGGAAGGCTATTCCGATGTAGCGGGGCCGCTCAGTCTCACCATCGGAGGGTTTTTCATTTTTCAGCTTCTATTCTTCCTCGCGGTGCGGTCAAGCTATTTGAAAAAAATGAACAAGTAAGGGGAGTGCAAAGATGAAAAAAGCAATGGCAATCCTGGCCGTCTTGGCGGCTGCTGCCGTAATATGCGGGCTTCTCTTTTTTCATAACGATGTTACAGACAGATTTAATCCGTTTATTCACCAGCAAGATGTCTATGTTCAGATTGATCGAGATGGCAGACATCTTAGCCCGGGCGGTACTGAATATACATTAGACGGATATAATGCATCCGGGAAAAAAGAAGAAGTGACCTTTTTCGCCGGCAAAGAGCTTCGGAAGAACGCGTATTTGAAGGTGAAGGCGAAAGGAAAGTATGTCGAGACTTGGGAAGAAGTCAAGTTTGAAGATATGCCGGACTCCGTACAGTCAACATTAAAGTGAATCATAATAAACGGCACAGCGTCATGACTGTGCCGTTTTTTTATTTTTTATTTTCTTCGGCCCGTTTGATCAGCATGTCGGTGATGATATCCACCTGTTTGCTGACAGAAATCGGATCGTACGGATAAAACGTGTCAAAGTCATTGATAAACACGCGATTATGTTTGACAGCGTCCAGGTTCTTCCAAATAGAGGAATTCTCCAGCTTGTCGAGTGTTTTGCTTTCGCCTTTCGGGTTGTAGTCCGTAATGAACATATAATCTGCGGCATACTCAGGTATAACCTCTTGGGAGAGCTGTTTCATTTTTCCTTTTTTAATAACATCTTGTTCAATTTTTTCAGGCGCTTTTAACCCGAGTGCATTGTATACAGCTTGGCCGCCGCGTCCGCCATTGTCATTGAACACCCAGAATTCGCCCTTGTCCGTGTTTTCATAAATGCCGAAGGTCGCATCTTTGTCGATGACGCCGGCAATTTTCTTTTTAGCAGCTTCCGCTTTTTTGTTAAAGTCAGCCATAAATGATTTTGCTTTGTCTTTCGCTCCGGCGATATCTCCGAACATGCTGACTGTGTCTTCTACGTTTTTCGCTGTGTTATAAGGAACGACAACAGTTGGAGCGATTTTCTTTAATTTATCGACATTCTCTTCATTCATGACAACAATTAAGTCAGGCTGAAGCTCCATCACTTTTTCAACACTGATTGGATCACCGACATCCTTCACATCTTTCAGCTTTGATTTTAAAAACGGATTATCAAATGACCATGAGCCTGAGCCGACCACATTGGCCCCGACAGACAGCAATTCACCGGCATAAAAATCAGTGACAATGCGTTTCGGATGTGCAGGAATGTTTACGTTCCCTTTTGTTGATTTGTATGTTCTCATTTCTGTCTTTTCGGAAGCTGAATCACTTGAGCTTCCTTTCGAAGCCGTGCCGCTGCAAGCGCTGGCAAACATGAGAAGCAGCACCAGCATGCCCACGAGCAATGTGTTCTTTTTCATCAAGAACCCTCCAATATGTATTTTAATTGATTAGTAATGATTATCATTATCAATTAATAATATAGCAAGAAACCTGTTCGCCGTCTATCACTATTTTAAAGGGAGAAAGTTTTTCCCGTTTATGGGTGACGCGGTATGCCTAATCGATTATTATAGGTAAATAGGAGGAGAAAAATATGGGAATTACAAAAAGAGGTGCCGCTTGGGAATGGCTGCATAGCTGGTGGATGTTGTTTATTTTCATGCCTTTTGCCATTACCAGTTTTTTTGCCTTTTTATTTATTGGCATCAAGGTTAGAAATAGAAAGTGGATCATGTACGGAATCATTTATTTTTTCATTTTTGCGTTTGGTTTTGTTTTGCCCGATCTGCCCGGTGTTTTTATTGTGGTCCCGTTATGGGCGGTGACCATTATTCATGGATTTAAAGTACGCCCGCTGTATTTGATTCAGCTGGATGTCTACAAAGATCATGTGGAGGCGCGGGCTTTTGCCGAGGCAAGAAGTGAAGCCGAGAGCAGATTTCATGCCCCGAAACAGTCAATTCAAGATATACATATTCGCAAAGAACAGTAAGAAAAAAGCTCAACACTAGCATTGTGTTGAGCTTTTTATATGTTACTGCTGGTAGGATTGCTGCTGGAATGGCGTATTTTGGCCGAATGGAAGTGTAGACACATTCGTATTCATCACGCTGGATTGTCCAGTGAATTCCTGCTGCATTTGGTTGCACATGTTGACAACCTGCTGGCATTTTTGAATGGCCATGTCATGTCCGTGCAGCGCTTGCTGAATGGTATGTGCCGCTTGTTGTTCGTGGTTTAGAATCTGCTGCAGCATTTGGATGTTTTGCTGCTCCTGATGAAGCATTTGGCGATATTGCTGGCTGCTTTGCTGTGTTTGCTGAATGAGCTGCTGAGCAGTCTGGCGGCATTGGTTCAGCTGCTGCAAGCCGTGTTGTGTATGATGCATGAATCATTCCTCCATGTGATCGATTGATGTGAGTCGGTATTATCATGCAACTTGAATGAAAAGAAATTCTGTAAAAGTGGAACTACAATTATTTTCCTCAGCTCCTCTATCTTTGAATGAAAACGGTAAAGATTGTATACTGGTACAAACCCTTTTTATGTAAATGTTCCGTTTTAAAACCATAAGGATTGCGGAAAACGAAACCCTGAAATCGGGAGAATCGTATTCCGCTTTTTTTCTTTGCCTGCTTCAGAAACCGCCTTCCCCAGCAGTAAATGGGATATTCAGCCTGTTTTCTACTGTGCGGAGGCGCTGATTGAGCCGGTTTAAACGGCGTGTATGGCGTTCAACAGCCTGGCTTAACTGATTGACCTGTTCGGCAATCCGTGCAATTTCCCGATTTTGACGGCGGTCTTCATTCGTAAGGCGTGTTAACTCTCTTGATTGCTGTTCGTTTTGCCGTTCAAGTGCCGCAACTCTTCTTTCTAACGCCGGCGGCTGTCTGTCCGTCTGGTAAGGATCATAATAATCCTGCTGCGGATAAGGATTGTATTCATGTTGGCTATAGTAAGGTTCCTGCTGAGGCAGCTGCGGGCTGTAATATTGATATGGATTCATGTAATCAATCTCCTTAAAAATAAAATGTGGGTGAATTCCTTATAACTTATGTAGTCATTGGCACAGTGCCACGGCATTTGCCTAAAAAGGTGAGAAAGGGCGGTGATCAAGTTGCGCAGCAAAGGTCTTATCGCTTTGCTGCTGGCCGCTGTAAGCGTCATGATATCGGGCTGCCAACAACAAAAAGAGGAAACGCCGTTTTATTACGGAACGTGGGATGAGGGAATTGCCCAGGGACCCATGGATGGCGTGAAATCAGCAACAGTCACCTTTACCAAAGACGAGGTGATGGAGACGGAAGTGATTGAAGGAATAGGAGAGGTACAGCTGCCTTTTATGGCATACAAGGTGATTTCCCAAAGCACTGACGGGTCTATCGGGATTCAGTATCTCGGACCTTATTATCCGCTCAAAAGCACGCTGAAAAGAGGAGAAAATGGGACGCTGATATGGGAGCAAAATGGCCAGACAAAAACGATGACAAGAATCACATCAAAGACCGGCAAGGAGGAGAAATATGAGAAATAAAAAAGCTGAAAGACTGGTGTTAACAGGACTTATTTTACATATCATTCAGTGGATATTTATATTATGGGCTTTTCTCAAGATCAAAGACTTATTTAGTGATTATACGATCTATAACCCTAATGTTATCAGCGGATCCATGCAGTCCTTATCGTTTATACAAATGATGCGCGCTATGATGTACTCAGGGGCAATCGTGAATTATGTATTGTTTTTTGCGCTTGTATGGCTTATGTATTGTGTAGTTCTTCATGCCATCTTGATTGTTCTGGAAATGACGGCTTACGTCATGATTAGGCGGAATCCTGCATCTTCATGGGGATTCTTTTTGACGGCGGCGGGTGTGAAGCTCGCCATCTTGAATATAACCGGCATTCCTTTTTTAGCTGCCGGCTTCCTGCTAATGAAACAGGAAAAAACAGAAAACGGCGGCATGGAGACAAGTAGAAAGCGGAAACCGCGCACGCGTACTCGAAGACAAGGCCGGCGTCTAAACAGAATCCGGAGAAAATCATCTCTTCCAGTTGAATATCAAAAAGAAAAAACGATATGATGGGACTATAGCCTGAAAACGACATGAAGGAGATGCAGGATGTATAAACTAATTGCAATTGATATGGATGGAACACTTTTAAATGATCATCATGAAGTAACAGAGGAAGTCCGCAACGCTCTTCACGCGGCTAAAGCGGAAGGTGTCAAAATTGTGCTTTGCACC
This sequence comes from Bacillus sp. VA13, assembly GCF_055710085.1. Lineage (NCBI taxonomy): Bacteria > Bacillati > Bacillota > Bacilli > Caryophanales > Bacillaceae > Bacillus > Bacillus sp. VA13. The sequence goes on from NZ_JBVQPP010000002.1 coordinate 148,514, forward strand.
GGCCGGCCGATAGGGGGTGTGCGGAGATATTTAGATGAACTGAATTTAATTGAAGAAGGCGACTATGTTATTGCGTATAATGGAGCGCTTGTTCAAAATACCTATACAAACGAAGTGGTCACGGAGCTGTCTCTCGGTTATGATGATTTGACTTCATTATATGACCTGAGCTTAGAGCTGAAGACGCCGATGCATTTCTTTGACTCATCTAATTTGTATACGCCTAACCGGGATATTAGCGAATTTACCGTATACGAATCCTATGTGACGCAAGTGCCGCTTCATTTCCGCGAGATTGACGAGGTGCCAAAAGATATCCTCATCCCGAAAGTGATGTTTATTGATAAACCGGAGAACTTAAGCCACGTCATTACATCGATTCCAAAAGACGTGAGAGAAAAATATACAATGGTAAGAAGCGCGCCTTTCTTTTATGAAATTCTGCATCCGGAAGCCAGCAAAGGAAATGCCGTACGCCAGCTAGCACAGCTGCTTGGAATTGAACAAGCGGAAGTCATGAGCATAGGGGACAACGGGAACGACCTGACAATGATTGAATGGGCGGGCTGCGGCGTTGCCATGGCAAACGCCATCCCAGAAGTATTGGAAGCCGCAAACTTTCAAACACGCTCCAACAATGAACATGGTGTTGCGCATGCGATTCACGAGCTTGTTTTGGCGAAATAATGAAATCCAGCCTTTTAGGAGGCTGGATTTTTTTGTTATGGCGGCGGCTTTATTGTGCCTGTCTGGTCTGTAATCATCATCAGCCCTTTTTGCGGAATGGACGCTAAGATTTCTTTTTCCTGCTGCCCTTTTAGAACATCAGCGATGAATTATGAACCTGCATAATTTCTTATTGGCTCTGCTGCTGCAGAGGCCTGTAGAAATAAAAAGGAAGCAATCACCATAAACATCAGCATCGTACATTTTTTTCTCATGAACGAATCTTCTTGTCATTCTTTGCTTTGGGATGGATTCCTCGTTTTGATTAATGTTAATCTTTTGACGAATCTATTTGACTTTCGTTATGCTGATAAAACAAGTTGTTCACAAAATGTATGATTTTAGCCTGATTGGAAAGGGGACTGAATCAGATGTGCACAAGTCTTACATTGGAAACTGCTGACCGGAATCATTTATTAGCGAGAACAATGGATTTTGCATTTCAGCTGGGGACGGAGGTCATTCTCTATCCGCGCCGTTACAGCTGGACGAGTGAAGCTGACGGAAAGGTGCATCAAACACAGTACGCGTTTATCGGTATGGGGAGAAAACTTGGAAATATATTATTTGCCGACGGTGTTAATGAAAGCGGTTTATCTTGTGCGGCGCTTTATTTTATGGGATATGCGGAGTACGAAAAAACGAGACGGGAAGACGGCGTTCAAATTGCCCCGCATGAGTTTGTAACATGGGCGCTGTCAGTTTGTAAGTCTTTGGAAGACGTAAAAGAAAAGATCCGCTCTTTAACGATTGTGGAGAAGAAATTAGAGCTATTGGATACCGTTTTACCGCTACACTGGATATTGTCAGACCGGACGGGACGCAGCCTGACGATAGAACCGAGAGCAGACGGCATCAAAATCTATGACAATCAACCAGGTGTCATGACGAACAGTCCCGACTTTTTATGGCATGTGACCAATCTTCGGCAATATATAGGAATAAGGCCGAAACAATTCGAGAGCAAGGAGATGGGCGGCTTGATGCTATCCGCTTTTGGCCAAGGCTCGGGTACAGTGGGTCTGCCGGGAGATTATACACCGCCTTCACGGTTTGTCAGAGCTGTTTTTCTGAAAGAACATCTAGAGCCAGCAGCAGATGAAACGAGAGGTGTATCAGCTGCTTTTCAGCTTTTGGCAAACATGGCGATACCCAAGGGTGCTGTGATAACGGAAGAAGACGAGATTGATTATACGCAATATACTTCTGTGATGTGCAACGACACGGGAAACTACTACTTTCACCACTACGACAATCGGCAAATCCAAAAAGTAAGTTTATTTCATGAAGACCTTGACTGTCTGGAGCCTAAAGTGTTTTCTGCTAAAGCAGAAGAAAATATTCTAGAGCTTAATTAAGATTCAATAAGCTGATTCCGGTATGAATCCGGGATCAGCTTATTTTTTTGTACGATGTCACAGCTTCTGAATCATTGGCAAAATGGACCGTGCTAAATCTACAACGCCGATCACGCGCAAGCTATATTTATATAAACTTTGGATCAAAACTGAGTCTCAGCATCATCAGACTAGTTTTACGAGTACACAGGTTGCACAAATGCCGCCCCATGATTCCACGAGATATGAAAAATTTGATCTTAACTCATTGACAAACGCCTAAGACAAGGGTACATTTTGATTTATTCATATTAAACGACTAGGAATATAGGTGTTTATTTTTCGGATTTTTCAGCCTAAAACATGATAAAAGGAGTAACGTCATGACAAGCAAAAAGAAACAAATCAAATTAGGGGTTTTTCTAGCGGGTACAGGACATCATGTGGCGTCTTGGCGGCATCCGGACGCGCCTGCCGATGCGAGCATGAATTTGGATTATTTTAAAGAGCTTGCGAAAACAGCGGAGCGGGGCAAGCTGGATATGCTGTTTTTAGCGGATAGCCTATCAATTGACAGCAAGTCTCATCCAAATGTGTTAACAAGGTTTGAGCCATTCACCTTGCTCTCTGCTTTGGCGCAGGTAACATCAAGAATCGGACTGACAGCAACAGCTTCCACTACATACAGCGAGCCGTTTCACATTGCCAGACAGTTTGCGTCATTGGATCATCTGTCTAACGGCCGTGCCGGATGGAATGTCGTCACTTCGTCTATTGAATCAACAGCGCTGAATTTCAGTGGTGAAAAGCATCTTGAACACCATTTGCGCTATCAGCGGGCAGAGGAATTTGTCGAGGTTGTAAAGGGACTTTGGGATTCATGGGAAGAGGACGCTTTTATCCGCAATAAAGAAACAGGTGAATTCTTTGAGAAGGAAAAAATGCACGAGCTGAACCACAAAGGAGAATATTTCTCGGTTCGCGGGCCTCTGAACGTTTCAAGAACGCCGCAGGGCCAGCCGGTCATTATCCAGGCAGGATCATCAGGAGACGGAAAAGCACTGGCTGCCAGAACAGCAGAAGTGATCTTCACAGCGCAAAACCACCTGGAATCAGCTCAAGATTTTTATCAATCGATTAAAGAGCAGGCTGCGGAATTCGGACGTGATCCAGAAAAAATTGCAATCATGCCGGGTATTTTCCCGATCATTGCTGATACCGAAGAAGCAGCGCAAGCCAAATACAAGGAGCTTCAAGATCTGATTATTCCATCTGTCGGTCTGCAAATTCTCCAAAATTATTTAGGAGGAATTGATTTGTCAGCATATCCGCTTGACGGGCCGCTGCCGAAGCTTGACGCAGATGCTTCCAATGCGGTGAAGAGCCGCTTCAAGCTTGTTCAGGAAATGGCTGAACGTGACAATATGACGATACGCGAGCTTTACAAATACGTTGCAGGCTCCAGAGGCCACCATATCTTCGTCGGCACGCCGGAGCAGCTCGCCGACAAGATGCAGGAATGGGTGGATAAGAAGGCATGTGACGGGTTTAACATCATGCCTCCGCTTCTTCCGGAAGGAATTGAAGTGTTTGTTGATCAAGTGGTTCCGATTTTACAGGAGCGCGGGGTGTTCAGAAAAGAATATGAAGGCACTACATTGAGAGACCACTTCGGTTTGGAAAAGCCGGTAAACCGTTATGCAAAGTAAGGAGGAACGCTAGATGAAGGCACAATATCGTCTTGCAGTTGAACGTGATGCCGAACAGCTTCTAGAGCTGACACTGCGGGCTTATGAACCGATTCGAAAGCTCGGTATTCGTTTTGCTGCCGCTCATGCGGATCTGGATTTGGTGTTAAATAACATCGGGAAAAACGCCTGCTACGTCATGGAAGAGGACGGGCGGATCATCGCGACCATTACCTTAAGAATGCCTTGGGGACAGCAGCCGGGACCGTATGGCGTTCCGCATATCTGGTGGTTCGCTGTGGACCCTGACACCGGTCAAAAAGGAGTCGGAACAAAGCTGCTTCAATGGCTGGAGGAAACAATCCTCCGCGATACGTTAAAGGTTCCGTTTGTCTCACTCGGAACAGCGGATAAGCATCCGTGGCTGATTGAGATGTATGAACGAAAAGGGTATGTCCGCTCAGGTGAACAAGACCTTGGCAAAGGGCATATGACAATCTATATGAAAAAACAATTGCGAAATGACCTATAAAATAGAAAAGGCGGGAAATCAAATGAAAATGAAAAAATGGACTGTGCTGTTCGTTGCTGCATTATTAGCGGTGCTCTCAGCTTGCGGCAATGGAAACAGCAGCAGTAAAGAGGATGACAATGTACTTCATGTCGGTGCGACAGGACAAAGTTACCCATTTGCTTATAAAGAAGACGGAAAGCTGACAGGTTTTGATGTGGAAGTGATGGAAGCGGTCGCGAAGAAAATTGACATGAAACTGGACTGGAAGCTGCTTGAATTCAGCGGGCTGATGGGAGAGCTTCAAACAGGCAAGCTTGATACCATTTCCAACCAGGTAGCTGTGACTGATGAACGTAAGGAAACGTATCACTTTACTGAACCATACGCTTATGCGGGAACACAGATTGTTGTCAAAAAAGACAATCATGACATCAAGTCAGTAGACGATTTAAAAGGGAAGACAGTCGCTGCCGTTCTCGGTTCAAATCACGCAAAAAATCTTGAAAGCAAAGATCCTGATAAAAAAATCAATATCAAAACATACGAAACACAAGAAGGCACGCTGAAGGATGTCGCTTACGGCCGTGTAGACGCTTATGTCAACAGCCGAACTGTGCTGATCGCGCAAATGAAGAAAACCGGATTGCCGTTAAAGCTTGCAGGGGATCCGATTGTGTACGAACAAGTTGCATTCCCATTTGCCAAGGACGACGCACACGATAAGCTCCGCAAAAAAGTTAATAAAGCGCTTGATGAATTGCGGAAAGACGGAACACTGAAAAAGCTTTCCGAAAAATATTTTAATGAAGATATCACAGTAGAACAGAAGCATTAAGAAACGGCGGTGAATCACCAGAATGAACACAATTGATTGGGAATTCATGATATCAGCGTTCCCGACTTTAATTCAGGCCCTTCCGATCACCTTGTTTATGGCCGTAGCGGCTATGATTTTTGCCATTATCGGAGGACTTATTCTCGCACTTATCACAAAGAACAAAATTCCAGTGCTTCATCAGCTGTCAAAGCTGTATATATCCTTTTTCCGGGGCGTGCCGACACTTGTGCAGCTGTTCTTAATCTACTACGGGCTGCCGCAGTTATTTCCAGAGATGAGCAAAATGACAGCTCTCACAGCTGCCATCATCGGGTTAAGTTTAAAAAACGCCGCTTATTTGGCAGAAATCTTCCGTGCCGCCCTCAATTCTGTTGATGAAGGGCAGCTGGAGGCATGCCTGTCTGTCGGCATGACAAAACTTCAGGCATACAGACGGATTATTTTGCCGCAAGCCGTCCGAAATGCGATTCCGGCAACGGGAAATACATTTATCGGACTACTCAAAGAAACCTCACTGGCCTTTACATTAGGGGTCATGGAGATGTTCGCCCAAGGGAAGATGTACGCTTCAGGAAACCTCAAATATTTTGAGACGTACTTAGCGGTTGCGATTGTCTATTGGGTTCTTACCATTATCTACAGCATTTTGCAGGACATGTTTGAACGCGCCATGAGCAAGCCATACCGGACTTAGAGGTGAAATCAGTTGATAACAGTAAAAAATATTCGCAAAGCGTTTAAAGATCTCGTCGTGCTCGACGGAATCGATCTAGAAGTGAAACGCGGAGAAGTAGTGGCGATCATCGGTCCGTCCGGTTCTGGAAAATCAACGCTTCTCCGGTGCTTAAATCTATTAGAACGTCCGGATCAAGGCCACATTGAAATCGGAGAAGCCAAACTGAACGCGGAAAAGTTCACACGCAAGGAAGCACACCGGCTTCGCCAGCAAACGGCCATGGTCTTTCAAAACTACAATCTGTTTAAAAATAAAACGGCTCTGCAAAACATTACAGAAGCTTTAATCGTGGCTCAACACAAATCACGCGACGAAGCGAAACGCATTGGAATGGATATTCTGAAACAAGTTGGTTTAGAGCATAAGGCTGACAGCTATCCGATCACAATGTCCGGCGGCCAGCAGCAGCGAATCGGCATCGCGCGGGCACTTGCGGTCAATCCGCATGCGATCTTGCTGGATGAACCAACTTCGGCGCTTGACCCTGAGCTCGTCGCAGGGGTGCTTCAGGTCATCAAGTCCATTGCGGAAAAACAAACAACGATGATCATTGTTACACACGAAATGGCGTTTGCGAAAGAGGTCGCTGATAAAGTGATTTTTATGGCAGACGGCCATATTATCGAGCAGGGAACGCCAGAAGAACTGTTTGACCATCCGAAAAACGAACGGACGAAACGATTTATCAAGCAGGTGGGAGAGCCTGCAGAGCTTATATAAGAAAGGGAGAAGAACAATGGCCGACAAAACGTTTCATACCCGTTTAATCAATATGCGGCGTGATCTTCATGAACATCCTGAACTGTCATTTCAAGAGGTTGAAACGACGAAAAAAATCCGCCGCTGGCTTGAAGAAGAACATATTGAGATTCTTGACGTTCCTCTATTGGAAACAGGCGTGATTGCGGAAATCAAAGGGCACGAAGACGGACCCGTGATAGCGATACGAGCTGACATTGATGCGCTCCCGATCCAAGAACAGACGAATCTGCCGTTTGCATCTAAGGTTGACGGTACGATGCATGCGTGCGGACACGATTTTCATACAGCTTCCATTATCGGCACGGCCATTTTGCTGAATCAAAGAAGAGCCGAGCTGAAAGGTACTGTCCGCTTTATTTTTCAGCCAGCGGAAGAAATTGCCGCAGGAGCAAGAAAGGTAATCGAAGCTGGCGTACTTGATGGCGTTTCCGCGATTTTCGGCATGCACAATAAGCCGGATCTGCCTGTCGGGACCATAGGTGTAAAAGAAGGTCCGCTCATGGCAAGTGTTGACCGATTTGAGATCGTCGTCAAAGGGAAAGGCGGACACGCCGGCATCCCGAATAACAGTATTGATCCAATCGTTGCAGCCGGACAAATCATCAGCGGCCTGCAATCTGTGGTCAGCCGCAACATCAGCTCATTGCAAAACGCGGTCGTTAGTATTACAAGAGTACAGGCGGGCACTTCGTGGAACGTGATTCCGGACCAGGCTGAAATGGAGGGGACGGTTCGAACCTTTCAAAAAGAAGCGAGACAGGCTGTTCCGGAACATATGAAACGAGTGGCTGAAGGAATTGCCGCGGGCTATGGGGCACAAGCAGAATTCAAGTGGTTTCCTTATTTGCCTTCCGTTCAGAATGACGGCACATTTTTGAATGCGGCATCCGAAGCTGCGGAACGGCTTGGCTATCAAACTGTTCACGCTGAGCAGTCTCCGGGCGGAGAAGACTTCGCTCTGTATCAAGAGAAGATCCCGGGATTTTTTGTGTGGATGGGAACGAACGGTACGGAGGAGTGGCATCACCCGGCCTTTACATTGGATGAAGAAGCCTTGACGGTTGCATCTCAATATTTCGCTGAGCTGGCTGTTATCGTACTGGAGACCATCAAATGAGCAGACAAGGGCTGACAGCAGGTCTCGCGGAGGCTGTGAGAACGTCACAGCCTGAGCGTGCAATTGCCGCGATGCGTGAAGCAAAAAAAGGGTTACTCGATTTTACAGCCGCTTCATTCGCAGGAAGAGAAGATAAAGGAATTCAAAAGCTCCTCCGCCTGATAGAGGATGAAGGAGGCGCGTCCCTTGTTCCTATTATCGGGCAAGGAAAAAAGGCCGCGCCATTACAATCCGCGATGCTCAATGGATTTATCGCCCATGCATTGGATTTTGATGATGTCCACTCCGATGTAAGAGGACACCCCAGTGCTGTCATCGTGCCGGCTCTTATAGCTTCTGCCGCTCGCGGATATGACGAGCGGCTTCTTGGCGCTTATATTGTTGGTGTTGAAGTGATGGCAAGGCTGGGAGAATCGATTGGCAGCCGCCACTATGAAAAGGGCTGGCATAATACAGGAACGCTTGGCGCGATCGCTGCTGCCTGCGCCGCAGGTTACGCAGAGGAACTGACTCAGGAAGAGCTGGAAAAAGCCATTGGTTTTGCAGCAACGCAATCTGCCGGGATGAGGGTGCAATTTGGGACAGAAATGAAACCGCTGCACGCCGGGCTGGCGGCTCAGGCTGGCTTGCTTGCCGTTAAGCTGGCCCAATCAGAATTCGGCGGGTCCCGTACGGCACTTGATGGAGATACAGGTTTCTTCGGCCTGTACGGTGATTTAGAAAAAGCACAAAACACGTTGCTAAACCGTTGGGGCGCATCATGGAGAATCGTGAAGCCTGGCCTATGGTTTAAGATTTACCCATTTTGCTCTGCGGCACACCATGCTGCAGATGCGGTACGAAAGCTTGTCTCTGAAGAAGCTATTTCTGCTGCCAATACCGAGCGGATTGAAGTGATTTTTCCGCCAGGCGGAGATGCTGCATTGACGGAAAGATCGCCGAAGACTGGAGAGGAAGGCCGTTTCAGCGTTGAATATGTGATTGCTCTTGCTTTGCACGGACATGAGCTGAACGCTGAGCATTTCAACAGCCAGCCGATCCCAAGCGTCATTCAAACGACAATAGGGCATATTCAGCGAGTATATGACAATGCCATTCAGCCGGCCCCTCATGCCGTTCCAAAAGGCCGTTTCACGATTGTCCGGGCCTATTTATCAGACGGCCGGATTTGCGAAGCGCGTGTGGACTGTCCAAAAGGAGCCCCAGGAAACGAGCTGTCTGAAGAAGACATAAAAGAAAAATTGACATTAACGGTTCCACATGAAAAAGCACGGCACATCATAACAGCCGTTGAGAAAGCCGATATAAAAGAATTTTTAGCGCATATTGGATAAGATTCAGCTCTACTAACCGATTTCAGATGATATGATAAAACCAATCATACGTTTGAAAAAGGAGAAACCATGACGGTGAATGACGCGGTTGTATTCATTTTGGCTGCCTTTTTACTATTGGGAGCGGCGGATTATTGTTTGGGAAACAGGTGGGGGCTTGGCGAGCGGTTTGCCGACGGCTTCAAGGCCATGGGGCCGCTGGCGCTGTCCATGATCGGAATTGTGTCGCTGGCACCCGTGCTGGCAGCTATCCTGATTCCCATCGTCTCTCCGGTTTATACAGCGATTGGCGCCGATCCTTCATCCTTTGCGAACACTATCTTGGCCATTGATATGGGAGGATATGCGCTCGCTGGAGAAATGGCGAAAGATCCACAAGCCGGATTGTTTTCATGGGTGTTTTTAGGAACGATGATGGGACCGGCTATTGTCTTCACAATTCCCGTCGCTCTAGGCATCATCGAAAAAGAGGATCACCCGTACTTTGCAAAAGGCATTTTAATCGGGCTGTGTACAGTGCCGATCGGGTGCTTAACCGGCGGATTATGCGCAGGCCTTAACATCATCATGATAGGTCAAAACCTCCTGATTCCGAGTCTTTTATCTGCTGTGATCGCTTTTGGATTATGGCGGTACACCGATATCATCATTCGGTTATTTCATCTCTTCGGGAAGGCTGTCAGTATGGTTGCAATTATCGGGCTTGCAGCTGTCTCCGTTGAAACGATGACTGGCATTGTGCTGATTCCAGGGATGGAAAACGTCGAAACAGGGATACAAACGACAGGGACCATCGCCATTGCGTTGGCAGGGGCGTTTCCGATGACCGCCTTTATCACAAAAGTCTTTAAAAAGCCTCTTCAGGCACTGGGGAGATGCTTTCATTTAGATGAGACAGCAACAGCAGGCTTGGTGACTTCTTTGGCTCATCATATTCCCATGTTGGCTTCATTAAAAGATATGACGCCGAGAGGAAAGGTCATCAATGTCGCGTTTTCGGTTAGCGCAGCCTTTGTGCTTGGCAGCCATCTCGGTTTTGTAGCCGGAATGAAAAAAGAAATGGCGGCTGCTATGATCATTGGAAAATTAGCGGGCGGAATCACAGCTGCCGCAGCGGCTGCTTGGATGACGCCTGCACAGTCAGCTGACTAGCAAAAACATGTCTCAGCCAGCCATAGCTAAGGCAGCAGCTGTTTCAATTTTGTCCAATCGGGAATGTTACAGTAAGGATTCTGTGAAAGAGGGTTGGACACATGGCCGTGAAAGACCAGTACATGTCAAAAATCAAACAGGAAACCAAGCCTTGGGTCAAGCGATTCGGGAGGCTTGGTTATTTTGCATTCGGCGGCGTGTTTATCCTGCTCGGGATTTTAGCATGTATGACGGCAGCTGGGGCGGGCGGCGCAAAAGATTCGAGCGGAGCGCTCCAAACGTTATCACGCATGCCGTACGGGTCATTCTTGCTTTTTTTCATTGGCGTCGGTCTCGTCGGTTATGTGATCTGGATGGTGCTGAGCGCGCTCAAGGACACGGAAGGCCACGGAACAAGCAGGCGCGGCCTGACGCGGAGAACAGGAAACTTTTTCAGCGCCGCCGTTTATGCATCCATTGCTTGGAATGCCTTGCGCTTTGTGTTTGGCCAAGGAGACGGCGGCACTTCAGAACAGACGTGGTCCGCTTATATATTGGCCCAGCCGTTCGGCCAATGGCTCACAGGGCTTACGGGTGCTGGTTTTATCCTATTTGCGATCGTTCAATTTGTGAAGGGTGTCCGGGCTGCTTTTATGAAAGAATTCGATACGTCGAAAATGGACAAACACATGATATGCATCGCGAAAAACACCGGGCGAGCAGGCAATATCGCCCGGGCCATTATTTTCTCAGCTATCGGCTATTTTCTCATCAAGACAGCCATGACCGCTGATCCTGACGATACAAAAGGCTTTGACGGCGCGCTCGCCGAACTCGCGCAGCAGCCGCATGGTAAAATGATTCTGTCTATATTAGCGTGCGGGCTGATCCTATATGGACTTTACGCCATTATGAAAGGGATTTATCAGCATATGACATGGGAGAAGTAAGCTCTGGACAGGTCCGTGTTTAGAGCGTTTTTCAGTTTCTCAGAAATCAGGTGGATGAAAGCTGGGGCCAGCCTGTATAATAAAAGCAAATCGAAAGCAGTTTCATCATGAACTGATCCAAAGGGAGGTGCAGAATGGATCGGGAAAAACAGCAATTAAGCATAGAAGCGGCAAGGCTTTACTATCAGTCTGACTACAGTCAGCAGCAAATTGCTGAGCAGCTCAACATTTCAAGGCCGACCGTTTCCCGGCTGCTGCAATATGCAAAAGCAAAAGGGTTTGTCCAGATTCGCGTCTTGGACCCTTTTGAGGATTTGGATGCGCTCGGTTCCATGCTTGAAGAGAAATACGGGCTTCTCGAGGCGCATGTTGTATTTTCTCCGACACCTGATTATGCAGGAATTACACATGACCTAAGCCGCTATGGTGCAGAATATATGCATGAAACGGTGAAAGACGGCGACATTGTCGGTGTCAGCTGGGGAACCACGATGTATCAAATTGCGCAAAATATGCAGCCGAAGCAGGTAAAAGGCGTCGAGGTCGTCCAGCTGAAAGGCGGCATCAGCCATTCCCGGGTAAACACGTATTCCGCTGAAACGATTCAGCTGTTTGCAGAGGCATTTCAAACGATGCCGCGCTATCTCCCGCTTCCCGTCGTGTTTGATAATGCCGATGTGAAGAAAATGGTGGAGAAAGACCGTCATATTGAGCGGATCATCGAGATGGGCAAGCAGGCGAATATCGCTCTCTTCACGGTGGGAACTGTCCGTGAAGAAGCGCTGTTGTTCCGGCTCGGATACTTTAACGAAGAAGAGAAAGCCCTGCTGAAAAAACAGGCCGTCGGGGATATCTGTTCACGCTTTTTTGATGCGAAAGGAAATATTTGCAGCAGAGCCATCAATGACCGGACCATCGGCGTTGAGCTTGAAGACCTTAGGCTGAAGGAACGCTCGATTTTAGTGGCCGGCGGGAGCAGAAAAGTGTCCTCCATACACGGTGCATTAACCGGAAAATATGCCAACGTTTTGATCATTGACCAGCATACTGCAAGGGCGCTTGTTAATGATTTGTGACACGTGCAAACCGTTCGTTGAACAAAATTTCAATTACCAATTTACATATGTTCAAAAGTCGGTTATGCTAAAAAATATCTTAACAAAAAAGGAAGTGTGCGAAGGATGTCATTAGCTAACATAATTGATCATACAGCTTTGAAACCGCATACACAAAAAGCGGAGATTCTAACATTAATTCAAGAAGCAAAAACATACAAATTTGCTTCAGTATGTGTCAATCCGACATGGGTAGAGCTTGCTGCAAAAGAGCTTGAGGGAACTGGAGTTGACGTCTGTACGGTCATCGGCTTCCCGCTCGGTGCCAACACAACTGAAACAAAAGCGTTCGAAACAAAAGACGCGATTTCAAAAGGCGCCACTGAAGTGGACATGGTTATTAACATTGCGGCGTTGAAAGACAAAGAAGACGATATAGTTGAAGCGGATATCCGCGGTGTGGTGGAAGCTGCAGCCGGAAAAGCGCTTGTCAAAGTCATTATCGAAACGTGCCTTCTGACTGATGAAGAAAAAGAACGCGCGTGCCGTTTAGCGGTTTCTGCGGGAGCGGATTTCGTGAAAACATCAACGGGATTCTCTACAGGCGGTGCAACGAAGGAAGATATCGCCTTAATGCGCAAAACGGTAGGCCCTGATATCGGCGTGAAAGCATCCGGCGGCGTCAGAACGAAAGAAGATGTAGACACAATGGTCGAGGCGGGAGCGAGCCGAATCGGCGCAAGCGCAGGCGTTTCCATTGTAAAAGGCGAAAACGCATCAGGCGGAGACAACTATTAAGAAGTAGACGGAAGGCACATTGCTTTCCGTTACTCTTCTATCTTTTCTGGGGAAGTAGTTATTGTAAGCGAATACAAACAAAGGAGAAACACATATGAAGTATTTGATTGGGATAATCGGTTTGATCGTGTTTTTAGGCCTTGCGTGGATCGCAAGCAGCGGGAAAAAAAGAATTAAGATCCGCCCAATTGTTGTTATGCTCATTCTGCAATTTATTCTCGGCTACATTCTCCTCAATACCGGGGTAGGGAATTTCCTCGTAGGAGGATTTGCAAAAGGATTCGGTTACCTGCTTGAATACGCGGCAGAAGGAATCAACTTTGTGTTTGGCGGCTTGGTGAATGCGGATCAAACGACATTCTTTATGAACGTTCTCTTGCCAATCGTGTTTATTTCCGCCTTGATTGGGATTCTGCAAAAATGGAAGATCCTCCCGTTTATTATTAAATATATCGGCCTTGCCCTCAGCAAGGTAAACGGTATGGGAAGACTGGAGTCGTATAACGCAGTTGCTTCAGCCATTTTAGGGCAGTCAGAAGTATTTATCTCCTTGAAGAAAGAACTCGGTCTTTTAAATCAGCAGCGCTTGTACACGCTTTGCGCTTCTGCGATGTCAACCGTATCAATGTCAATCGTCGGCGCATATATGACGATGCTGAAACCGGAATATGTCGTAACGGCACTGGTCTTGAACTTATTTGGCGGTTTCATCATCGCTTCAATTATTAATCCTTATGATGTGAAAAAAGAAGAGGATATGCTTCGTGTCGAAGAAGAGGAAAAACAATCCTTCTTCGAGGTACTCGGAGAATACATCCTTGACGGCTTCAAAGTAGCGGTGGTCGTCGCTGCGATGCTGATCGGATTTGTTGCGATTATTGCCTTAATTAACGGCATTTTTAATGCAGTATTCGGTATTTCCTTCCAAGGCATTCTTGGATATGTGTTTGCTCCATTCGCTTTTCTTGTGGGTATCCCATGGAACGAAGCAGTTAATGCGGGAAGCATTATGGCAACAAAAATGGTATCGAATGAATTTGTTGCCATGACGTCGCTAACGCAAAACGGCTTCCATTTCAGCGGCCGTACAACAGCGATCGTATCGGTATTCCTTGTGTCATTTGCGAACTTCTCCTCGATCGGTATCATTGCCGGTGCCGTAAAAGGACTGAATGAAAAGCAAGGAAATGTTGTCGCTCGTTTTGGCCTGAAATTATTATACGGCGCTACGCTTGTCAGCTTTTTATCAGCAGCAATTGTGGGCTTGATTTACTGAACTTAATCGAAAAGGATCGGTGACCAAACATGAGAATGGTAGATATCATCATCAAAAAACAAAACGGAAAAGAACTCACCACTGAAGAAATTCAATTTTTCGTGAAAGGTTATACAGATGGAAGCATTCCTGATTATCAAGCAAGCGCGCTTGCTATGGCGATTTTCTTCCAGGATATGAGTGACCGTGAACGCGCGGACTTGACGATGGCGATGGTGAACTCCGGTGAAACGATTGATCTTTCTGCCATTGAAGGGATTAAAGTGGATAAACACTCCACCGGCGGCGTCGGCGACACGACAACACTCGTTCTCGCCCCGCTTGTTGCGGCTCTTGATGTGCCGGTTGCCAAAATGTCCGGCCGCGGCCTCGGCCATACGGGCGGTACGATTGATAAATTAGAGGCAATCGACGGTTTTCACGTGGAACTTTCAAAGGACGAATTTATTAAGCTTGTGAACCGCGACAAGGTCGCCGTCATCGGCCAAAGCGGCAATTTAACGCCGGCTGATAAAAAACTGTACGCGCTTCGTGATGTAACGGGAACGGTCAATTCCATTCCGCTGATCGCAAGCTCGATTATGAGCAAAAAAATCGCTGCCGGGGCGGACGCCATCGTGCTTGACGTAAAAACGGGAGCGGGCGCCTTCATGAAAACAGAAGAAGACGCAGCTGAACTTGCCAAAGCGATGGTTCGTATCGGCAATAACGTCGGCCGCCAAACAATGGCTGTCATTTCTGACATGTCCCAGCCGCTCGGCTTTGCGATCGGAAATGCCCTTGAAGTTAAAGAAGCGATCGACACGCTCAAAGGCGAGGGCCCTGAGGATCTTCATGAGCTTGTCTTAACGCTCGGAAGCCAAATGGTTGTGCTTGCGAAAAAAGCTGATACATTGGACGAAGCGAGAACGAAGCTGGAAGAAGTCATGAAAAACGGCAAAGCGCTTGAAAAATTCAAGGACTTCCTCAAAAACCAAGGCGGCGACAGCTCGATTGTTGACGATCCATCTAAGCTTCCGCAAGCTGCATATCAAATTGATGTGCCTGCCAAAGAAGCCGGTGTTGTCTCCGAAATTGTCGCGGACGAAATCGGCGTTGCAGCGATGCTGTTAGGTGCCGGACGCGCCACAAAAGAAGACGAAATCGATTTAGCTGTCGGCATCATGCTCCGCAAAAAGGTCGGCGACAAGGTAGAAAAAGGCGAGCCTCTTGTTACGCTTTACGCCAACCGCGAAAACGTCGATGAAGTCGTCGCAAAAGTCTATGACAACATCTGTATCGCAGCGGAAGCGAAGGCGCCGAAGCTGATTCATACGTTAATTACGGAATAAAAATAAAGCACATCCCATCCTGAGTGGGGTGTGCTGTTTTGATTAAAGGATATGATCGATCTGATATTCTTCTTGGCTGATTTTTTTTGCTTTCTCAAACTTTCTTTTGAAATAGAAGATGAGATAGCATAGGATGATACAAGGAACTCCGCAGAAGAGTGCGATTCTTTGATTGGGATCAAAAGCAAGACCGATACAAGAAGCTGAACATAATAAAAGAGCGGCTATAGGCATAAGAGGATAAAGCGGCGTGCGAAATGTCAGATCTTTTACATTCCCCCCTTTTTTAAGAAATCTCTTTCGAAACAAGAGTTGAGACAACGCAATACTCATCCAGACCACGACTCCTGCAAATCCAGCAATCGCTACCATCACCACATATACAGTTCCGGGCGCCACGATACTGGAAACGAGAGATAAACAAGATACGGCCATACTGATCATTAAGGCATTTAAGGGAATGCCTTTAGATGTGACTTTCTTAAAACGGGAGCTGATCATGTTTTCGTTTGCTAACGACCACATCATACGGGTTGAAGCATATAGGCCCGAGTTGGCGACGGACAGCAAGGCAGTTAATATGACGAAATTCATAATATCAGCGGCATAAGGGATTCCGATCTCCGCAAATACGGCTACAAACGGGCTTTCAATCACGCCTGCTTCTTTCCATGAAATCAGCCCGGATAATACGAAGACAGCGCCAATGAAAAAAATGACTGTTCTCCATGCAACATTACGGATGGATCGCGGAATATCCTTTTGAGGATTTGCTGATTCTCCGGCTGTGACTCCGATTAATTCTGTACCGGAAAAGGCGAAGCTCACAGATATCATGGCGATAAAAACGGCGAGAAAACCATTCGGAAACAACCCTCCATGACCTGTGAAATTTGACAACATAGGAGCATCTGCCGTCCCGTTTAAAGAGATCAAACCAAACATGGCGGCTCCTCCTAAAATGATAAATAAAATGATCGTGACAATCTTCACGCTGGAAAACCAGAATTCGGTTTCCGCAAATAGCTTGACTGAAAATGCGTTGCATATGAAAAGGAGAGCTGCAAAAACCGCACTCCACATCCATACGCTGCTGTCAGGAAACCAGCGCTGCATGAGAATACCTGATGCGGTAAACTCAGAACCTACCGTCACCACCCAATTCACCCAGTACATGATGCCGACCATAAAACCGGTAGATGGCCCGATGAATGTGGTAGCATATTTTTGAAAAGATCCGGTCACCGGCATGGCGACTGACAATTCACCGAGACATTGCATGACGAGGTACATCATCAACCCGCCGATTAAATAAGCGAGTATCGTACCGCCGGGTCCAGCTTGGTTTAACGTATAACCCGTGCTGAGGAAAAGCCCTGTCCCTATGACGCCTCCCAATGAGATCATAAATAAGTGCCTGCTTTTCATCGTGCGTTTTAGCTGTTGGCCGCTGTTCTCCTGTAGATCCACCGTCTCGCCCTCCTTTTAGCTGCCATTCATTAGGCAGATGAGTTTCTCATACCCAAAATACAACCTGCCAGAAGATCACTTGAATGGGGAGCGTTTCATTCCTTTTAATGCGTGTAACAGAACGTGAGCTGCGGCTCTGCTTGTCATATCTCGAAAATCGAGGGTAGGATCAACTTCAACGATTTCAATCCCGGCAACATTGGGCTGTTGTGCGATGTACTTGACTGCTTCGAGCAATTCGTCTGTATAGAGGCCGCCCGGGCCAATCGCTGGACAGCCGGGTGCATGGGACTGGTCTAAGACATCCATATCAACGGATATAAAAATGGAGTCTGTTCTTGATTGAATATCAGGCAAAATCTCTTTTATCGTCGGGACTAGTCCTTTTTCACGAATCATGCCCATCGTGTGAATGTTCACGTTGTGTTTTTTTGCATATGCTTCATATGCCTGACTGTTGCTGAATTCTCTGATACCCAGCTGGATCAAATGTTGGCCTTCAATGATCTCTTCATCCAAAAGGCGGCGGAAGGGGGTGCCGTTTGTCGGCCCCCCGTCCTCCGTATTTCGAACATCGTGATGGGCATCAAATTGAATAACTGCTGCCGTTCCTTTTGTTTGTGCTATCGCTTTTATGGTGGAGTAGCTGATCGAGTTATCTCCCCCGAGTATGAGCGGCACCCAATCTGGATGGTCCGAAAGCAGAGCGTGCATGGTATGGAAGATTTGCTGATGTGACTTTACGATATCAGTTACATGAATGTCGATATCCCCCAGATCGTAAAGAAAATCTGATACGACATGTCCTTCAAGCTCCGCAGAATAGGCCGATGAATGTTTGAGTGCCTGGCGGATTGTTCCGGGAGCAAAGGAAGCGCCTGAATGACTGATAGAGGATTTTGATAGAGGGACACCTATCAATGCTGGCCCTTTAATACTTTGGCCGTCCCATTTTGATATCAGGTCGCTCATTTTTGTTACATCCCGGTCTTTAAACGAAGAACCTGCCTCTCTGAGAAAAGGGTATTTATCCAAGAATGGCTCCCTCCCTGTTAACTACAATTGTTCCGTTTTTCATGACTTGATGTACATGATTGACGCCGTAGTGATACGGAATATACATGTAATTCGAGGCTTGCCAAATGACTAGATCAGCTGATCGGCCGGCTTTGAGCTGACCGGCTTCTTCTCCTTTTCCTATGGCGTGTGCGGCATTGACTGTGACCGCATGCCATATTTCTTCCGCAGTCATTTTCAGATGAAGCGCGGCAATCGACATGATCAGCTGGATATTTTCAGTCGGCGAGCTGCCAGGATTAAAATCCGTTGCCAAGCTGACACATACACCTTCATCAATCATAGCTCTTGCCCTGGCGTATGTGCTTTTGCCAAGATAAAATGTCGTGCCCGGCAAGAGGACGGCGATTGTTCCTGACTCAGCCAATTTCTTTATGCCTTCGTCTGAGGCACCTACCAAATGGTCGGCTGAGATAGCCTTTAGCTCACCCGCTAATTCAGCTCCTCCAAGCGGATCAATTTCATCTGCGTGTATTTTTAACCCGAATCCCGCCTCGGCCGCTTTTCTTAAATATCTGCGGGATTGACTGACGGTAAAAACGCCTGTTTCTGTAAAAATATCTGCAAAGCTGGCGAGCTCTTGCTCTTTGATTTCCGGCAAAAGGCAAAGCATTTGATCCAGAAATTCATCCGGATTGTGTTGATATTCGGGAGGTATCGCATGGGCTCCCATAAACGTGGAGACAAGGTCAACAGGCTGGTTTTCATGCAGTTTTTTTGCGACACGCAATTGCTTCAGCTCTGTTTCTTTTTCCAAGCCATAGCCGCTTTTCACTTCAGCCGTGGTCGTACCGTAGGACAGCATTCTTTGCAGGTGAAAATGGCCTTTTTGCAGCAGCTCTTCCTCTGAAGCCGTCCTAGTGTCTTTGACAGTAGACAGAATCCCGCCGCCCTGCGCCAGAATATCTAAATATGAGATGCCCTGAAGCTTAAGATTCATCTCCTTTTCCCGAGATCCGCCAAATACAAGATGGGTGTGCGGATCAACGAGGCCCGGCGTTACAAGCCGTCCCGAACAGTCAATGATTTCGTCTGCCTCATAACCGGCTTCAGCCCCTTTTTTTCCGGCGAACACAATCTTCTGTTCATGGATGCCGACAACAGCGTCTTCGATCATATGAAGATCCTGCATGCTTTTGCCCGCACGGGGGCCGCTGCTTTCCATCGTTAAAAGCTGACCAATGTTAATGAGCATCGTATCAATTTGTTTCGGCATGTCATCACTCCTTTATTTTTGCATCGGCACGATAATGTCCTGTTCCTTCGCTACTTCAACGGCACGTTCATAACCCGCATCCGCATGACGGATAATGCCCATTCCCGGGTCGCTCGTTAAGACTCTGGCAAGCCGCTCGTCAGCCAGCTCACTTCCATCGGCAACCGCGACCATGCCGGCATGCAGGGAATAGCCCATTCCAACGCCTCCGCCATGGTGGAAGGAAACCCAGCTTGCACCCGCCGCCGTATTGACAAGCGCATTTAGCACAGCCCAATCGCCGACAGCATCACTTCCGTCCTTCATCGCTTCTGTCTCCCGGTTTGGAGAGGCGACAGACCCGCAGTCCAAATGATCTCTTCCAATGACGACAGGCGCTTTTAGCTCTCCGTTTCTAACCAACTCGTTAATGGCGAGGCCCATCTTTTTTCGTTCTCCATATCCAAGCCAGCAAATACGGGACGGCAAGCCTTGGAACGTGACTTTTTCCTGTGCCATATCAATCCAGCGGTGAAGAGCTTTATGTTCCGGGAACAGTTCTTTTAATAACGCATCCGTACGGTAAATATCTGCCGGATCACCGGAAAGCGCCGCCCAGCGGAACGGTCCTTTTCCTTCGCAGAATAAGGGGCGAATGTAGGCAGGGACAAACCCCGGAAAATCGAAGGCATTCTCCAGCCCTTCATCCTTTGCGACTTGCCGGATATTGTTGCCGTAGTCAAATACAACAGAGCCCTTTTGTTGAAAGGCCAGCATGGCTTCCACATGTTTTTTCATGCTTTGCTTCGCAAGGCGCACGTAAAGGTCTGGATTGTCTTGCCGCAAACGGTCAGCTTCATCAAGTGAATAGCCCTCGGGAACATAACCGATTAAAGGGTCATGGGCAGATGTCTGATCCGTCACAATATCAATTTTGACGCCTCGGTTCAAAAGTGTGTGATGAACCTCAGCCGCGTTTCCGAGAAGAGCGATGGACAAAGGTTTTCCTGCCAGCTTTGCCCCTTCAGCCCACGCTAATGCTTCCTCAATCGAGGCTGTTTTACGGTCGCAGTATTTTGTTTCAATGCGCTTGTCGATGCGTTTCTCATCAACCTCAACGGCAATGACGACTCCTTCATTCATCGTGACAGACAGCGGCTGGGCGCCTCCCATTCCGCCGAGCCCGGCTGTCAGCGTCAATGTTCCTTTTAAACTTCCTCCGAAATGCTGTCTCGCCAGCTCAGCGAAGGTTTCATAGGTTCCTTGCAATATGCCTTGTGAGCCAATGTAAATCCAGCTGCCTGCCGTCATTTGCCCGTACATCATTAACCCTTTTTTCTCAAGCTCGTGGAAATGCTCCCAGTCCGCCCACTTCGGAACAAGAACAGAATTTGCTAAAAGCACGCGCGGGGCCTGCGGGTGTGTACGGAACATGCCAACGGGCTTTCCGGATTGCACGAGCAATGTTTCATCATTTTTTAGTGTTTTCAAGGAATGCTCAATGGCGTGAAAAGCGTCCCAATCCCGTGCGGCTTTGCCAATCCCGCCGTATACGATGAGGTCCTCCGGCTTCTCGGCGACTTCCGGATCAAGGTTGTTTCGAAGCATCCGAAGCACCGCCTCTTGCTCCCACCCTAAGCATTCAAGCTCTGTTCCCCTGTTGGCACGGATTGATTTTTTTACATCAGTCATATGTTCATCCCCCTCAGTTCTTCATTTTGATGATCTGGTAATAAAGATTCCTTCTTCAGCCAGTCCGTCAAGCGTTCAATGTCATAGGAAAACACACGGTCCTGCTGAATGGACGGCACGACTTTTCTCATTTCCTGAAAAAGCTGTTTGGTATAGGACGCTGCATGTTCTATGCCTCTGTATTCAACCGCCTGCAATGCGCAAATCGCTTCGATCGCAATGACTCTTCTTGCATTCGCGATCACCTGATAAGCATGCCGAGCGGCGATGGTTCCCATGCTGACATGGTCCTCTTGGTTTGCGGATGACGGAATAGAATCCACACTTGCAGGATGGGCCAGTGTTTTATTTTCAGAAACGAGTGAGGCCGCGGCATACTGCATGATCATTGCACCGGATTGCAGACCGGGATGAGGGCTTAGGAACGGCGGCAGGTCATTCAGCTGTGGATTTACAAGTCTCTCGATCCGGCGCTCTGCGATATTCGCAAGCTCTGAAATTGCGATTTTCAGAAAATCCATGGCAAAGGCAATCGGCTGTCCGTGAAAGTTTCCGCCAGAGATGACTTTGTCACCATCATTGAAAATGAGAGGATTGTCCGTAGCTGCATTCATTTCAATCTCTAATTTTTCTTTGACATAGCCTAACGTCTGCCAAGTCGCACCGTGTACCTGCGGAATACAGCGCAATGAATATGCATCCTGTACCCGCAGTTCTCCTTGGGAGGTTGTCAGGCTGCTGTCAGATAGATAGAAACGTATTCGTTCTGCGACATCGATCTGCTCCTGATAGCCGCGGGCTAAGTGAATATCCTCGTCAAAGGCATCTATAATTCCTCGCAGCCCTTCAATCGTTAAGCTGGCAATGCGCTCAGTTTGATAGGCTAGTTTTTCAGCTTCAATGTATGAGACCACACCCATAGCGGTCATGGCCTGAGTCCCGTTAATCAAGGCAAGCCCTTCCTTGGATGTCAGCGTTACCGGCTGAATACCGGCTTTTTTCAATCCCGTCATTGCTGGCATTCTTTCCCCCTCAAAAAAGACTTCTCCTTGGCCGATCAACGCAAGTGCCAGATGGGAAAGCGGTGCCAGATCCCCGCTTGCGCCAAGTGATCCCTGCTGGGGGATGACAGGATGGACGCGTTTATTTAAAAAAGCAAGCAATTGTTCAATCAGCTCAGCACGTACACCGGAAAACCCTTTTAACAGCGCATTGGCGCGTAAAAGCAGCATTGCCCTGGAAACACACTCAGGAAAAGGGTCGCCGACACCGCAGGCATGAGAAAGGATTAAATTCAGCTGCAGCGCCGCCGAGTCTTCTTTCTGAATCAGGACATCACTGAACTTGCCAAATCCGGTGGTAATGCCGTAGATTGTCTTTTCTTCGTGAACAATCCGTTCCACTGCCGCTCTGCTTTTTTTTACGCGCTCCATACTTTCTTCAGAAGCCGCTGCTTCTTCAAAATCAAACAGCACACGCGCGACATCGGTTGTTGTCAATGAAGAACCGTCTAAAATCACCATAAGTCCAACTCCTTTGTCTTTACTTTGGTAAAGCGCCCATACAAAAAGGGGCTATGCTGTGAAAATCTGTTTTCACGCATAGCCCCCTATCGCCTAAGATCTATGGGCTGTTTCATATGTGATTGATTCCAACGCCGAATGTCTCATGCTCAAGTCCTTTGATCGGCGCCCCAATTGTTCCGTAAAGCGAGACAGCGATCCAATCGCCTTCTGCTTCACTTTCATAAGGATTTCCCCTCAAAACAGCAAACCTCAAGCCCACTGTCCGAAGCAGCGATCCAAGCAGCATTTCACCTCTGGTCACGCCATGCAAAGCCTCCATCGTCGCATGATATAACGCATGTGACTCGCGATAACCCTCAGATTGAATGACACCACTCTTTTTGGAAGCGGTTTCAATTGCGGCTACTACTTTATGCGCGTCCATTGATCCTACCTTGCCGAGACAGACCTTCCATCCATCTCGCTCCAGCTCCTCGACCTGTGTACTCTCTTCCGCCTCATTCAGCAGCAGAAGAACAGACAGCCGGCCGATCCGACGCTCTTTATGCAGTGTCATATGAATCACTCAATTCCTAAAAATTCTGATAACTATTAACTGAGTATTATATTAATTGGTTCAGCAGCAGAAGTCAAAAGGTTTTTTACAGTCTTTAACAAGTTAGATTGCTATTGTAATAGCGTGACGCAGAAAGCAGGACGGGTTTTCTTTCAGCACATTGCATACCGTAGCCAGACAGGAGTGCGGGCGGCGGCTGTCGTACTCTAGATATAAATTTCAATAAAAGAGGAGCGAAGTGCAGTGAAGAGCTTAAATTGGGGAATCATCGGACTTGGCGCAATCGCTTCAGATTTCGCCAAAGCACTGAGAGAAGTAAACGGAACGGTCTATGCCGCAGGGTCACGAAACTTAGACAAAGCAAAGAAGTTCGCCAAGGAGCATCATGTCGATAAAGCATACGGCAGCTATGAAGAACTGCTGCAAGATGAGAATGTCGATATTGTCTACATTGCCACTCCGCATTCCAATCACTATGAATATATGATGAAATGCCTTCAGCATCACAAGCATGTTCTTTGTGAGAAGGCCATTACCGTCAATGCGAGACAGCTAAAGGAGATCATCAGCATGGCTCAAGAAAAACAGCTGATTGTGTCTGAAGCGATGACCATCTACCATATGCCGCTGTACAAAAAACTCCGTGAGATTGTGAAGATGGGTCGCATCGGGCCTCTTAAAATGGTTCAAGTCTCCTTTGGAACGCGCAAGCCATACGACGTCACAAATCGGTTCTTTAATAAAGAACTGGCTGGCGGCGCACTACTAGACACGGGAGCCTATGCGCTCGCTTTCGCAAGGTACTTTCTCACGAGCCAGCCAAATGAGATCCTCAGCACGGCCAAGCCGACTGACACAGGTGTAGACGAGCAGTCAGGCATGATTCTAAAAAACGCAGACAACGAAATGGCTGTCATATCACTGACAATGAGGGCGAAAATGCCAAAAAGAGGCGTAGTCGCTGGAGAAAACGGCTTTATCACAGTCGACGACTTTACAAGGCCGGACAAAGCGTTCATTACGTACGCAAATGGAAAAACAGAGATGATGAAAGAAGGAGAAACGGCAAAAGGGTTGAACTATGAAGTAGAGGATATGCAAGCAGCAGTCCTGCATCAAACAGACAGCCAGACCATCAGTCTCTCCCTGGATGTCATGAGAATCATGGACAATGTAAGAGAACAGTGGGGAATTACCTATCCGTTTGAATATGAAAACCTCCGGCTTTTATGACGGGCCGGGGTTCCTTCATAGAAAAATGTAAGCGTTTAAAAATTTAATGAAAAAGAGAGGCGAACTGTGTAGATGTTGAACCGATTGTTCCGTGTATGTTTTCTTGCAGCCCTTATCATGGCCTTCACCCTGCCAAACCCCGTCTATGCACAAAAGGCAGAAAAACCCGTATTTACAGAAGTCAGCGTTCATGATCCTTCCGTCATTGAGACAAACGGCACCTTTTATGTATTTGGATCTCATCTTGCTTCAGCAAAAACAAATGACCTCATGCAATGGCAGCAGCTGACCACCAGTGTAAGCAACGACAATCCTCTGATTCCGAATGTCTACGAAGAATTAAAAGATACCTTCGAATGGGCGCAATCCGATACCCTGTGGGCGGCTGACGTCACACAGCTGGCGGATGGCAAATACTACATGTACTACAACGCCTGCCGCGGCGACTCGCCTAGATCCGCCATGGGTGTCGCCGTCGCAGATAACATCGAAGGCCCATACAAAAACAAAGGCATCTTTTTGAAATCAGGCATGGAAGGAACAAGCGATGATGGAACACCGTATGACGCGACCAAACATCCGAATGTCGTAGACCCGCATACCTTCTTTGATAAAAACGGCAAGCTGTGGATGGTGTATGGATCATACTCAGGCGGCATTTTCATTCTTGAAATGAATCCGAAAACGGGCTTCCCGCTTCCTGGGCAGGGATACGGGAAAAAACTGCTCGGCGGCAACCACAGCAGAATTGAAGGCCCATATGTTCTCTACAATCCAGACACCCAATACTACTACTTATACCTGTCATATGGCGGTCTCGACGCAACAGGCGGCTACAACCTCCGTGTGGCCCGCTCCAAAAAACCGGACGGCCCATACTATGACGCAGAAGGCAACTCGATGCTTGACGTCCGCGGAAAAGAAGGAACATTCTTCGACGATCGTTCCATTGAACCGTACGGCGTCAAACTCATGGGCAGCTATTCATTTGAGACAGAAAAAGAAAAAGGAACCGGTTACGTCTCACCAGGCCACAACTCCGCATATTATGACGAAAAAACCGGACGCTCCTATTTAATCTTTCACAGCCGCTTCCCGGGCAGAGGTGAAGAACACGAAGTCAGAGTCCACCAAATGTTCATGAACAAAGACGGCTGGCCGGTAACAGCGCCATATCGTTACGCAGGAGAAACACTGAAAGAAGTTAAACAAAAAGACATCACAGGAACATACAAACTCATCCAGCACGGAAAAGACATCTCAGCCGACATCAAAAAAACCATCAACATCCAGCTCAACAAAAACCATACCATTTCCGGGGAAATGACTGGAACATGGAAGAAAACCGGAAAAAATACAGCTGAACTTACGTTAGCCGGCAAGAAGTATAGCGGAGTGTTTTTACAGCAGTGGGATTCGGTGAGAGAGAAGAACGTGATGACGTTTAGTGTATTGAATGGCAGCGGTGAGACTGTTTGGGGATCTAAATAAGATGGAGAAGCGCCTTCGAGAGAAGGCGTTTTTTATGATCTTTATTGACTATAAGTAACGGTTAAGAGTGAGAAAAAACTAGAAATGGTAGTGAGGTTGAAGGCCTAAACAAAAAGACCCCCTTTATGATTATCATTCCCCTTATAAAATCATACAAATCGAATTTTTAGCAATTTAGAACCGGGATAACTCTCCTTAAGACAGACCCTTTTACCTATTTATCCAATATGACCCATCATGTAATATGAAAATAGTCTGTATTGTAAAGAATTGACACAGTTTGATAGAAACATGAGGTGTTGCGGCATGCATAGTGAAATGTTGTTACATTCGGTAAAAGCCGACTTACATAAAAAGCAGGAACAGATCCATCAGTTAAAACGAGTGCTGCACGAAATCAGGCAAATCAAACACGATTTTTCTGAGGCCCAGCATCTCATTCACCGGCCTCATCTCACCCCGGATGCATGGAGAGGAACACATGCTGAGCGGTTTGAAGATATTCGTGAAGGAATGAACAAAGCATATCATCAAATTAAAAGCGAACAGGTCAGTGGAATTATCGAAAGCATCGAAGGGAAAATCCACTCATTAGAGGGCGATGTCTATTCCATAAGACGCCAAATTACGAGGATAGAGCATGAAATAGAGAAGGACAAACATAAAAAGTGAGGTGAGCACAAATGGCACAGGAAATTAAAATGATCTATGGCACAGTGAAGCAAGGGCTTTCTCAGCTCAAGAATTCAGCTGAACTCAAATCCTCCTTGCCCGGCCATCTCTCAGGCAGAAACCATTTGAATGTTGTAAAGTCCATCGAGCAATTAAATGAGGACATCAAAGAGCTCACTGAAGCATATGCCTCCGTTCTGGCCAAGCATATCGCACAAACGGAAAGCGCGGTAAATGCTATGAAGGAAACGGATGAAAACATATCATCTTCCATGAAATAAAGCGCGGGAGGACAAGGGATTGAAAACATTAGATGTCCACGCTCTTCACGAGGGCATTCAGCATACGATTGAGAAACTCGACAAGCAAAAACAGCAGCTGGAGAAGCTGGAAAAAAGCGTTGAGCATCTGGCAGGCATGAAGGATGCGTTAAAAGGAAAAGGCGGAGATGCGATCCGGACTTTTTACGAGGAGTGCCACAAGCCTTTTCTCCTTTTCTTTGGCATGTTTATCGACGAATATAAAAAAGTGCTGAAACAAACACAGCATGCGATTTCCTCTGTAGAATCTGACTCCCATGGCATGATCGCAGAGGCTTTTCTCTCACACGATGCGAGACACGGGGTCAAGCATGCACGAGAAGTGACAGAGCAGCTCACTGACGCAGTCAATCGCCAGACATCAGCCATCGACCACATCGTCAGCCTGCCGACAGTCAATGATACCTTTTTCCGAATGGAAACAGAACAGGCTGAGCGACTGATTTCGGACACCCTGAACAAGCTCTTTCAATTTGACGGCCAGCAAACCCAAGCACTAGAAACCGCAAAATCAGATTTTCAAACGATGAAAAAGTATATCGATCAGCTCGAAACGATGTACACAGGGCCGAAAATTGAAATTACAGGGTACAAAAGCGGCTCGATTTTGAAATCACAGGAAGAAGAAAAGATCAACCAAACCTTCGGCGGCATAAACTCGCAAATGAAGCAGGCGGATGATTCACCGATGGAGTTGATGTTGAAGAAGCTGGAGAAACATAAGCAGTCCAACGTTGATACCGTGATGAAGGATGGCAAACAACAGAAGATCGAGCGTGAGATTCATGCTGATGATAGTAACTTAACTGTATTACAGAAAGAAGCAGCAGCCCATCCGAAAGTCTATGGAGACATACGGGTGATAAATGATAAACTATATAATCATAAAGGATTAAAAAAGATAGATACGATAGAAGTGATTGACGAACTAACTCGTGATACTGCAAGCATCGACTACGTCGGCGGCAAATATTTTGTATATGAAAACGGCCAAATTGTGAGAGAATTCTACGCTGGAGGGAAAAAGCGGCTAGAAGAAGTTTCTTACATACCAGAGGATAAAGTAGGCGGAGCTAAGTCATTGGATTCATTTTTGGCTGGAACGCAGTATGAATTTATTGAGTGGGTAAGTCCTCAGGGCGCTATTAAAAAATTGGCGGTCAGAGGCGGGAAACGTGTTGTCACAGATGTGGCTAAGCATGTTGCGGAGAAAGATATAAAGGGAGATGTAAAGAAGAAAACTCCTAAGGGTAGCGTTAATAGTAAGTGGTGGCATCCCGGATATGTAGATAATTTAAGCTCTTCCCAAACTGTTATAGGAATAAAAAATTCACCCAAAGGTTTATCAACCCTTGGTAGTTCAACACGTCAGAATGCACTAGATGCAGGAAAAGGATGGGTTGGTGAAGCAGCAGAAAAAATGTATGATAAAGCAGGAAATTTTTTAGGGTACAAAAGTGTAGATAAAATGAGAGCTTTTAGATTGCAATATAAACCAAAAGAAAAAATGTGGAGAGCAAACTTTACTGAAAATGAAATTACGGTTGTAGGATCAAAAACAGAATTAAGAAATGTACATGTTGATATTTTAGATTAAAAGGTGGGATATAATTATGTTAGAAATTAAAGCTTTAACTAAGGATTATGAAAATTGGGGTGAAGACGCTGATGATTTCTACGTTTCATTTGAACTTGATGTAGGATTGCACGATATACCAGGTGCTTCTGATTTGTTTACTTTTAACGTTCTTAGCCCTAAAAGATTGGATAAGATACTTGAAAGTACTGAAATTGAATTAGGGCATGGATATTTCATAATGAGAGATTTTAATATAAAAACTGTCAATTCTACTGTAGAGACTATTATGAATAAATGTAAAGACGATGACTATGATAAGTATGTGAATAATTTATCTCAATATTTTAAATTACAAGGATAACACCAAAAGAGTTGTTGGCATAGAAACACATTCGCTTATAGTTATACTAAAAGAATATGAAGATATCGAAACTGAGATCTATATCGGACTTAATACAAATGTTATATGATAATTTAAGATAAAATAACTAAGAGTTTTTCAAGTTAGAAGATATTCCTGATTATAAATATCTCACTTCAAACTATATTTTAATTGAATAGTTTTCAGGGCCTTACGGTTTGCTTCCTAGTAGATCCAGCTTTAGAGTAGTAACTGTTTTACCTTGATTGGCAAAGTGCCTTTCAAGGTTTTTTAAAATAACTTTTGGGTGGACAAAGCAAGTCCTATCTTGAGTTTTAAAAACTCAAAATGATAAGTGAGGGGTTTTATTAAAAACTGAATTTGATGAAACTAGCAAAGAAGATTGTGGACTATACTTTCGAGTTTTGGGTAATGAGATAAAACTTCAGAGAGTAGAAGTTAGCGATGTGTAGCGAAACAAAGCTTAAAAAACAGGTCGAGAAAGTTATTGATTTAGTATTAGAAAAAAAGAGTTTAGTAAATCAAGAAGATCATAACTATTTAAATACTCTTTTTAAGAAGTTTGTAGGCGAATTTTTAAATGATAATGAGAACATAGAAAAAATAAAACAACAAACTTTTGTAAAAGGAGCTTTACGTGCATATTTTGAAAACTTTCTAGTTGATAGCTATCAAAAACCTCTTGTGGTAGAGCGCTAGATAAATTAAAAACAATGTTATTTAAATAGTAAAGTAACTAGTAAAGTAGTAGTTCAAAAACCAAAAATGAAAGCGTTGACATCCTCTAAATCTAGTGCTAAAGTATACCTACAAACAAATACAGCGACCCGTCAGGATTGTTACTGCGAAAGCAGGCAAAACCTAAATGGTGCAGGTGCAGGAGGAGACTCTCGCAATCTGCGTCATTTAGGTTTTTTTTATTCTCATTTAGGAGGTGATGCGTTTTTTGATACAAAAAAAGCTGGTGAAAGGCGGCCACCTTTCATCCAGCAGTCCCCCCCATAAAAAGGAGGTATACACATGGATTATGATAAATTATCGAAAGACATATTACAACTCGTAGGCGGTGAAGACAACGTTCAGCGCGTGATTCACTGTATGACGAGGCTGCGTTTTAATCTTCATGACAACTCAAAGGCGGATCGCAGTCAGTTGGAGCAGCTGCCGGGTGTGATGGGCACCAACATCAGCGGCGAGCAGGTTCAAATCATTATCGGAAACGATGTGCCAAAGGTGTATCAGGCGATGTTGCAGCATAGCAATCTCAGTGATGAGAAGAGCGCTGGTTCATCCTCTCAGAAAAAGAATGTGCTGAGTGCGGTCTTTGATGTGATTTCTGGTGTGTTTACCCCGATTCTGCCTGCGATTGCGGGAGCGGGGATGATCAAAGGGCTTGTTGCGCTAGCGGTCACGTTTGGCTGGATGGCTGAGAACAGTCAGGTTCATGTCATTTTGACGGCTGTCGGTGACGGCGCGTTCTACTTCCTGCCACTTCTGCTTGCGATGAGTGCGGCGAGAAAATTTGGAAGCAATCCGTACGTAGCGGCAGCCATTGCGGCGGCGATTTTGCACCCGGATTTGACGGCACTGCTTGGTGCGGGGAAACCGATTTCCTTTATCGGGCTTCCTGTAGCCGCTGCCACTTATTCGTCAACAGTCATTCCGATTTTGCTGGCGATTTGGATTGCTTCATACGTGGAAAAGTGGATTGACCGTTTTACACACTCGTCTCTCAAATTGATTGTGGTTCCGACATTCACATTATTGATTGTCGTGCCGCTGACATTGATTACTGTCGGTCCGCTTGGCGCTATTTTAGGAGAATACTTGTCTGCTGGGGTCAATTATTTATTTGATCATGCAGGGCTGGTAGCGATGATTTTGCTGGCGGGAACGTTCTCTTTAATCATTATGACAGGTATGCATTATGCCTTTGTGCCGATTATGATCAACAACATCGCTCAAAACGGCCACGATTATTTACTGCCGGCTATGTTTTTGGCGAATATGGGGCAGGCCGGGGCATCATTTGCCGTCTTCCTTCGCTCCAGAAACAAAAAGTTTAAATCACTCGCGCTTACCACAAGCATAACGGCGTTGATGGGAATTACAGAACCTGCGATGTAC
This sequence comes from Bacillus sp. VA13, assembly GCF_055710085.1. Classification (NCBI taxonomy): domain Bacteria; kingdom Bacillati; phylum Bacillota; class Bacilli; order Caryophanales; family Bacillaceae; genus Bacillus; species Bacillus sp. VA13. The sequence continues at coordinate 179,427 of NZ_JBVQPP010000002.1, forward strand.
GGCGTGAATATGCGTTTGAAGAAACCGTTTGCGGCCGCTTTGATTGGCGGTGCGGCCGGTGGCGCTTTTTACGGGATGACGGGTGTTGCTTCCTATATTGTCGGGGGGAATGCGGGTCTGCCGAGTATCCCTGTCTTTATCGGCCCAACGTTTATTTACGCGATGATCGGTCTTGTGATTGCTTTCGCGGCAGGAACAGCAGCTGCGTATTTGCTTGGATTCGAGGATGTACCGTCTGACGGCAGCCAGCAGCCGGCTGCAGGAAAAAGCTATGAGAGCAGCGGAGAAATCATTCACAGCCCGATTAAAGGGGAAGTGAAAGCATTAAGCGAAGTCAATGACGGGGTGTTTTCTGCCGGGATCATGGGAAAAGGATTTGCCATTGAGCCTGAAGAAGGAGAAGTTGTTTCACCTGTTCATGGAAGCGTTACCACCATTTTTAAAACAAAACATGCAATTGGCATTACGAGTGATCAGGGGGCTGAAATCCTCATACACATTGGATTGGACACGGTGAAACTCGAGGGACAATGGTTCACAGCTCACGTCAAAGAAGGCGACAAGGTCGCGCCGGGAGATCCGCTCGTGTCCTTTGATCTGGAACAAATCAAAGCCGCGGGATATGACGTCATTACCCCGGTGATCGTGACCAACACAGACCAATATTCGTTTTCACCGGTGAAAGAAATCGGCAAAGTGCAGACAAAAGAAGCGGTGCTTGCTTTATCTTAAAAAACTGATGGGGTGATCAATATGAGTTCAAATGCAAAACGATTTCCAGAAGGATTTTTATGGGGCGGCGCAGTTGCTGCCAACCAAGTGGAGGGTGCTTATAACGAGGGCGGTAAGGGGCTTTCGACAGCTGATGTATCGCCGAACGGCATCATGTCTCCATTTGATGAATCAATGACTTCCTTGAATCTGTATCACACCGGAATTGATTTTTACCACCGTTATAAAGAGGACATCGCCTTGTTTGCGGAAATGGGTTTTAAAGCGTTCCGTACATCGATTGCGTGGACAAGAATTTTTCCAAATGGCGATGAAGAGGAACCAAATGAAGAAGGCCTCAAATTTTATGATGATCTGTTTGATGAACTGTTAAAGCATCAGATTGAGCCTGTCGTAACCATCTCTCATTATGAAATGCCGCTCGGTTTAGTGAAACATTATGGCGGCTGGAAGAACCGCAAAGTCATAGAGTTCTATGAACGCTATGCCAAAACTGTATTCCAACGCTATCAACACAAAGTGAAGTATTGGATGACGTTCAATGAAATTAACGTGGTGCTCCATGCGCCGTTTACCGGAGGCGGCCTTGTCTTTGAAGAAGGAGAAAACAAACGAAACGCAATGTATCAGGCGGCACACCACCAGTTTGTGGCCAGTGCTCTTGCCGTCAAAGCGGGTCACGAAATCATCCCTGATTCGAAAATCGGCTGTATGATAGCGGCAACGACAACCTATCCGATGACCTCTAAGCCGGAGGATGTCTTCGCGGCAATGGAGAATGAGCGCAAAACACTTTTCTTCTCAGATGTGCAGGCAAGAGGTGCGTACCCAGGATATATGAAACGCTATCTGGCAGAAAACAATATTGAAATTGAAATGGCTGAAGGCGATGAAGAGCTCTTGAAAGAACATACGGTAGATTACATCGGATTCAGCTATTACATGTCAATGGCGGCAAGCACTGATCCTGAAGATCTTGCAAAATCAGGGGGCAACCTGCTGGGCGGAGTCAAAAACCCTTACCTCAAATCATCAGAATGGGGTTGGCAAATTGATCCGAAAGGCTTGCGCATCACGCTCAACACCTTATACGACCGCTATCAGAAGCCGCTATTTATCGTTGAAAACGGCCTTGGCGCTGTCGACAAAGTTGAGGAGTACGGCACAATCCAGGACGATTACAGAATCAACTATCTGCGTGATCATTTAATTGAAGCGCGTGAAGCGATTGCGGACGGCGTTGAATTAATCGGATACACATCATGGGGGCCAATTGACCTTGTCAGCGCATCTACTGCGGAAATGAAAAAACGCTACGGCTTCATTTATGTGGACCGGGACAATGAAGGAAACGGAACATTAAACCGCATCAAGAAAAAAAGCTTCAACTGGTATCAGCAGGTCATCGCCACAAACGGGGAGAGTCTCTGACAAATTTTTGAAAACTTATGCGCTTCAATTGACAATAACTAAAAGCAGGCGGACAATTAAAGAGAAAGATGAACCACCCACAGTCCGAAAGGCGGGAAGAGCATGTTTAACAAAATGTTAGTTGCGATTGACGGATCAGACATGAGTGAAAAAGCGCTTGATGCCGCAGTGCATTTGGCCAAAGAGCAGCAGGTGGAACTAAGCATTCTTCATGTGGGGAGAGAAGCCGTCGTCACGACTTCTTCTCTGACGGGAATTGTCTATGTGCCTGAACATTTTATTGATGAAATCAGGAACGAGGTTAAAAAAGAGGGTCTCAAAATCCTTGAGAATGCAAAAGAAAAAGCAGCCGAGAACGGTGTTCAAGCTGAAATATTTTACGCGCAGGGCGAGCCGGCTCATGAGATACTAAATACCGCAAAAGAGAAAGGCGTCGGCCTGATCGTAGTCGGCAGCCGGGGCATCAGCGGCCTGAAAGAAATGATGCTAGGAAGCGTCAGCCATAAAGTGTCTCAATTATCAACTTGCCCGGTTTTGATTGTTCGATAGATTTGTTAAAAAAGCGCCTCTCGGGCGCTTTTTTCTATTTAGAATAGAAGTGTTATAATATTTGCATGTAAAAAAGAGGAATTCCATGTGTAGATTTCTGAATTTATAAAAAATATGCTATGGGTACTGGAGGTAGATTACGCTTGATGCAACAGGATCTTTCCATATCGTCAAAACAAAAATCAACAGCCGTAATCAAAATGGTCATCTCCATGGTGATTTTCGGTTCCATCGGCTTTTTCTCGGAGCATGCCAATCTGCCGTCATTTGAATTGGTCTTTGTCCGCTGCCTTTGCGCGACGCTATTTTTAAGCTTTTGCTGGCTGGCGTCCGGCCAGTATAAAACTGAAAAGTGGAGCAAGAGAGAAGTGCTGCAAACATTGGCGTGCGGTTTCTTTCTTGTATTCAACTGGGTGTTTTTATTTAAGTCTTTTGAAGAAACATCTGTCACGATCGCCATCTCCGTTTATCACCTTGCACCGGTGCTTGTTCTTCTTCTGGGGAGCATCATCTACAGAGAGAAATTAAATGTGATCTCCGTCAGCTCCATTATCATCTGCTTTCTGGGAACTGCGCTGATTTCCGGAATTAACGGCAGCACTTCATTGACACAGCTGATGGGATCAGGGATCATATGGGCCGTTCTCGCCGCACTGTTTTATGCGTTCACCACTTTATTGGGAAAAGGCATTCAAAACCTCAGTCCTTACACGACAACCTTCTTGCAAACGGGTTTAGGGGTTATCATCCTGATTCCATTTATTCACTTCGGCGCTTTTGCTGACCTGTCTCAAGGAAACTGGATTATGGTGGTATCTACCGGTATCATCCATACGGGTATTGTGTATTTACTGTTTTTTGACAGTTTACGATTTTTATCAACGAAATTCATTTCAATCATTGTCTTCCTCGACCCGGCTGTTGCGATCGTACTCGATACCGTCTTCACAGGTTTCCGCCCAGACCTCTATCAAACACTAGGTATCGTGATGATCTTTGCGGGCATGGCTTTGACGCTTGTCAGGAGGCAGAGAAAAGCGGATGTGGTTGCTGAGGGTAAGGATATGGAACAAATTCAATAATGATAGAAAGAATGTAAAAAGGCCTAATCGGCCTTTTTTTGTTTTAGGTCAATTTACTCTCGCTAATCCTTAAAATAAGATAAACTTTCTAGAAAAATATTGTAATAATATTTCAGTCTAGTTAAGATTATTGAGTGAATATTACTTTTATTACAAAAGGAGAGAGGAAATGAAAAAAAGAAAGAGGCGGACCTTTAAAAGGTTCATTGCAGCATTTTTAGTGTTGGCTTTAATGATTTCATTATTGCCGGCAGATGTACTGGCAAAAACCACAGAAGAAGAGACTGGAAATCGTATTGTTGCCGATGATCCAGAAGAAACTCCTCGGAATGAACAAACTGAGGAAGCCGTACCTTTTGATCCGAAAGATATAAACAAAGAGGGAGAGATCACCTCAGAAAGAACAGAAAATACAAAGCTTTATTATGAAGGAGACGGTGTCTATAAACAGGAAGTATACCTTGATCCTATTCATACAAAGGAAACACCGAATGCTGACTGGGAAGACATTTCTCCTGAGTTAAAAGAATCGACAAGCAAACAAGTCGAGACAGAGAATGCCATTTTGAATTCAGATTTTCAAAAGCAAATGAAGAACGGGCTTTATGCGACTTTTGAGCACAATGACCATAAGGTTACATATTCACTTGTAGAAGCGAAAGGCCCAAATAAAACTTCACTTACTCCGAAAGATACCTCAGCAGATTATAAGACTGACAGTAATGAGATTGTTTATCCGGATGTTTTTCCGAATATTGATCTTCAGACTTTCACATTCAACGAAAACATCAAAGAAGATTTAGTCCTTCATCAGTATGATGGATACAACACATTTACATTTCAGGTAAAAACCGATTTGCAGGCTAAAGAACAAGAGGATGGATCCATTGATTTTTCTGATGAAAAAGGAAAAGTTGTTTTTTCTGTGCCTAAACCTTTTATGACGGATTCAAAGTTAGATGAGCTTTCTGGCGAGGTTGAACGGTCAGACAAAGTCAGCTATAAGCTGGAAAAGAATGAAGAAGGGTATTTGCTTCACCTCACAGCAGACGAGAACTGGCTGAAAGACCCGGAACGCGTATATCCAGTATCTATCGACCCATCAACATCTTTATCTGTTTCATCGGACACGTTTGTCATGAGTGCCTACCCGACGACGAACTATTCGGCCTCCTCACAAAAATGGGATGCTAATTTAAAGTCTTATGTGCTGAAAACGGGATACTATGACAAAACAACAGGCACAAACTATGCGTTCATGAAATTTAATAACCTAAAACCGATTCAAAATATGACTGTCACCAAGGCTACATTAAAAACTTATGTTGCCCATTCCTATTATGGAACAAAGGCAACCGGTCTTTGGCTGGATACGGTCAACAGCAATTATGATAATGCAAAAGTGACATGGAACACCAAACCGGCATCTAAAAATATCGGAAAAGCCGACGTCCATAAAGGACAGTGGGCGAGTTATGATGTGACCGCTGCTGTAAAGTCATGGAACTCCGGCGGGGCCAACTATGGGTTTAAGCTTCATACAAACGGAAACGGTAAGGAATACTGGAAAAAACTAATTTCTTCAGCGAACTCCGCCAATAAACCGTATATTGAAGTGACGTATACCATACCAAAGGGAAACACCCCTTCCATTAAAGCGTATCACAACGGAGACTCCACTGGTTATTTTGATATCAGCTGGAAAAAGGTTGAAGGTGCGAAAGGATATAAAGTATGGATTTACAATGGTAAAGAGTATCAAGCGATCTCTGCAGGCAACGTCACATCGTGGAGCACTAAAGGAAAAAAGATCTGGCCTACGAGCGCAGAAATTGCTTCCAAGCGATATAAACTGCATGTGGACGGCAAGGACGGAGCCGAATTGGCACTAGACCCATCCCCGGTCTATAAGAATTCCGGCGGAAGCTATGCCACAAGCAAAAACTATTGGATCGGCGTCAGTGCGATATTTGACCAAGGTGAAGGAGCGATGTCCGCACCGGCAAAGCCCGTTATCCCTAATGTAGGAAAAGCACAAGCACCGTCAACCAAGGGCTATAATAATGGAAATGCCACAGGATATTTTGATCTTTCTTGGAAAGCTGTATCAGGAGCCACCGGCTATAAAATTCAGGTATTCAATGGGAAAGGCTTTGAGACACTTGATCTGGGAAATCAGACATCTTGGACCACCAAGGGGAAAAAGATCTGGCCGACAAGTGCAGAAATCAAAGCGGGAAAATATGCTCTTCATCTAAAGGACGGAAACGGAGCAGAGCTGCCGATCAATCCTGGCCCAACTTATAAAAACGCCGGAGGAGACGGAGCCAAAAAAAATTACTCATTTAAAATAATCGCCTATAACAAAGACGGCGAAGCCATTGCATCACCGGCTGCTAATCCGACACTTCCTGATATCGCTAAGCCAAAGAATTTAACTGGCTATTTGTATACAAACACAAAATCGAGTCAAACGGGCTATGTGAATTTGATATGGGAAAAGGTTCAAAATGCGAAAGGCTATAAAGTTAACATCTATAACGGGAAAGAATATCAGTCCTATGATGTTGGTGACGTGGATCATTGGACAACCCAAAATAAAAACATCTGGCCGACGCCTGAGGAAATAAAAGCCGGAAGCTATAAGCTGCATACAGACGGAAAGGGCCGTGAATTGGCACTCGATCCATCACCTGTCTATAACAATGCAAATGGGAATTACAAAGGGAAGAAGAATTATTCTTTCACGCTTTCCGCCTATAATGCAAATGGTGAAACGATTCCGACGGCACCCTTTAACCCAACGTTCCATGAAGGCGCAGAATTCCTTGGAACAGAAGAATACTGGTCTATCATTGATATCCCAAGCGGCCAGTTAAATGGTGCGACAGGCAATGTTATTGTGAATGAAGAAGACCTGTCAATTGACGGACGCGGACCGGGACTTGGCTTATCGAGAACCTACAACAGTCTTGACACCTCTGATCATTTATTTGGGCAAGGCTGGTATGCTGATGCAGAAACATCTGTCATCTCGACGGATGGCGGGGCAATGTACATCGATGAAGACGCTACGACCCATCGATTTACGAAAAAAGCCGATGGCACATATCAGCCGCCGACCGGTGTATATCTTGAATTAACAGAAACAGCTGATCAGTTCATATTAAAAACAAAGGATCAAACCAACGCTTATTTCAATAAAAAAGGCGGCAAACTCCAAAAGGTAGTGGATGGCCACAACAATGCAACTGTCTATACTTACAATGACAAAAATCAACTGACAGCCATTACAGACGCATCAGGCCGCAAGCTCACATTCACATATGACGAAAATGGCCATGTGACCTCCATCACCGGACCTAAGAATAAGAAAGTAACCTACTCATATGAGAGTGATTTGCTGAAGAAAGTCACGGATACAGATGGGACTGTCACAAGCTTTGACTATGATGCGGAAGGGCGTCTTGTCAAACAATATTCAGCCAACAGCAACGAAGCAAAGCCTGTCTTTACCGAATATCAGTATAGCGGACACCGTCTCGAAAAAGCGATCAACGCTAAAAAAGAAACATATGTCTATAGCTATGATGCTGATAAAAAGACGCTTCTTATGACACAGCCAAATGGCCGGAAAGTACAGTATGGCTATAATGAAGCGGGAAATCCCATTCAGGTTATTGATGATGCGGAAGGGCTAAAAATTACAACAAATACAAAATATGAAGGCAATAATGTCGTAGAAGATGTAGATCCAAACGACGTCGGAACCGGAAAAGCAACGGAAAGCTATCAATATGACAAAGATGGCAACGTTACATCCGTTAAAGACGCGTATGGAACTGAGACATACGAATACAACAAAAACAACGACGTCACAAAGATGAAGGATACCGAGGGCAATGTCACGGATATTGCTTATGACGGACTGGATGCTGTATCCGAAACCGATCAGAGCGGAAAATCATCTTCAGCAGCTGTTTATGATAAATATGGAAACCAGATTCAATCCAGTAAAGATTTATCAGCTTCAACTAATATTTTGAAAGACGGAAGCTTTGAAGCGCAAAAATCCGGCTGGAATCTGACTGCATCTAAAGACAGCGGCAAAATCTCAGTGATTGCCGATAAAAGCGGGGTTCTTTCCGGATCAAAGGCATTGGAAGTCTTGAGCCAATCAACGTCTGCCGGAACAGATCACGGATATTCCTCAGCGACACAAACAGTTGAGCTGGAGCCGAATACAACCTATACATTAAGTGGGAAAATCAAAACAGATCTAGCGAAATCAAGAGCTTACTTTAACATTGATTTGCGAGACAAAGATCAAAAACGAATTCAATGGATTCACAATGAATACAGTGCATTAGCCGGAAAAAATGACTGGACAAAACGGCAAATCACTTTTACGACTCCGGCAAATGCAGGAAAAGCTGTTGTGTACATGGAAGTCGATCATAGAGATAAAGATGGCAAAGGAAAAGCATGGTTTGATGAAGTCCAGCTGGAAAAAGGCGAAGTTTCGTCAAGCTATAACCCAGTTCAAAACAGCAGTTTCACAGCAGCAACGGAAAACTGGAATGTAAGCGGGGCCTCCGTTGATTCTGAGGAAGGCTTTAATGATGACATATCATTAAAAGCTGCCCGGACCAGTGCGTCCCAAGCCGGATCAGTAACAAAACAAACCGTTGTCTTAGGGCAAAGCGCAAACGACAAACCAGTTTATCTCACACTGACAGGAATGTCGAAAGCCAGCAGCGTCAAATTTACAGATGAAAAAGACTATTCTCTGCAGGCTAATGTCACTTACGCGGACGGCAGCACAGGTGTATACAATGCCAAATTCCCTTCTGGAACACAGGAATGGAACCGGGCAGCTGTCGTTATACCAAAAACAAAGCCGATCAATAAAGTCGATATCAGCATTCTGTTCCAAAAGAGTGCGACAGGAACAGTCTGGTTTGATGATATCCGCCTGATTGAAGGAAGCCTTCTGACAAAAAGCACGTATGACAGTAATGGTAACTATGTGACCAAGGAAGAGGACGAACTAGGTTACGCCACTTCAACTGATTACGATGAAACTGGTAAGAAAACAGCTGAAACGGATGCAAAAGGTGAAAAAACAACCTATACGTATGATCAGGCAGACCAATTGACAAACATGACGCTCTCCAACGGCACTTCTATCCTTCACAGCTATGATAAGGAAGGCAATGAGGTAAGCAAAACCATCCGGGCGGGAGCAGATCAAACCTATAAATACGAATATGATGTCATGGGCAAGCTTGTCAAAACAACTGACCCTCTCGGCAATGTGTTAGCAAGCGAATATGATGCCAACAGCAACCTGACCAAAACCATTTCACCGAATGGCAACGAAGTGTCTCTTTCTTATGATGGAACAGACCGGGTGAAATCAAAATCATATAACGGTACAGAAAAGTACAATTTCACGTATGACAAAAATGGAAATGAAACGTCAGTCGTCAATAAAGAGCAGAACACCACAAAGAAACGGACATTTGACAACAAAAACCGTTTAACCGAATTGACTGACCGCGGCGGCAGCCAAACTTGGACATATCCTAGTGACTCCGATAAGCTGAAAACCTTCTCATGGAGCCATGGGGATCAAAAAGGAACGAATCAATTTACGTATAACAAACTGGATCAAATGATTGAGATGAAAGACAGTACATCTTCCTATTCATTCGATTATGATGAAAATGGCAACGTCCAAACCTTTATTACGGGCAACGGTGGCGGAACAAGTTTTTCTTATGACGAAAGAAACCTTGTAAGCTCGCTGCATATCGGCGACAAAAACGGCGGAAGCATTCTGACAGAAAGCTATGAATACGATGCCAACGGAAACCGTACCACGATAAACAGTTCAGCAAGCGGCAAGGTGCAATATGAGTATGGGAAGCTGAATCAGCTTGTCAAAGAAATCCATGAAGATGGTACTGTCATTGAATACACATATGATGGATTCGGGAACCGGAAAACCGTTACAACTGTAAAAGACGGTTCAAGCAAAACGGTGAACGCTTCCTTCAACATCATGAACCAGCTGACAAAAGTTAATGATGAAAGCATCTCTTACGATAAAAACGGCAACCGTACATCCGACGGCAAATTCACATATACGTGGGATGCAGAAGATAACCTGACCGCCGTTACAAAAAAGGGCGAAGACAAGCCATTCGCAACATATAAGTATGACGAAAAAGGAAACAGAATCCAAAAAACCGTCAACGGAAACGTCACGAACTACTTCTATGACGGAGACAGTTTGAACGTCTTGTATGAAACAGACGCGGACAACAATGTCACAAAATCGTACACGTACGGGGACAGCGGCCAGCTGTTATCCTACACAGAGAATGGCAAGAAATATTTCTATCACTACAACGCACACGGCGACGTCATCGCGATCTCAGACAGCACTGGAAAAACCGTTGCCGAGTATCAATATGACGCATGGGGAAATCCAACAAAAACCGAAGCAAGCGAAGAAGTAAAGGACAACCGCTACCGCTACGCAGGCTACCAATACGACGAAGAAACCGGCCTGTACTATCTCATGGCCCGCTACTACGAGCCAAGAAACGGCGTGTTCCTATCGCTCGACCCAGACCCGGGCAGCGACGGAGATTCATTGGATCAGAATGGGTATGCTTATGGAAATAATAACCCGGTGATGAATGTTGATCCGGATGGGCATTGGGTTTGGCTTGTGGTAAATGCCGGGTTTGCAGCCTATGATGGGTACAAGGCATATAAATCAGGTAAAGGATGGAAAGGTGCTGCTTGGGCGGCTGCTTCTAACTTTGGGCCTGGGAAGATATTTAAGGGTGCTAAGAGAGTTTATAGATTTGCGAAATCAGGTAAAAATTTCAACTGGAAACATATCAAAAAAGATCATGGTCCTAAGTCGAAGGCACGAATGCCAAATGGGCAACCAAAAAGCAAGTTTAGAAGTGCTAAAACTTTAAGAAGAACAACTAAGGCAACAGCAAGAACTAGACCGGCATACGTCCAAAAAGATGGTAGAACAGTTCACTTTAAGAAGTTTAAAAAGCCTATTGGAAGAAAAACGAATGGTAGGCATACTTATACTGTAAAGGTTGTTAAGTCTGGAAGGTATGTTGTAACGAGTTACCCTTATTAAAAAGTGAATAAAAGGAAGAGGGATGATTCTTTCTTCCTTTTTAAAAATAGAAAGGATGTCATCTATGCATGAACTAAAATTTAGAGATTTGAATGTCGAAGTAAATGAGGAAGATACAGTATTACTATCGATGACTGAATCAGAAATAATTGTATTGACTAAAAAGGAAATCGATTATGGTGCTAAATATATAAATCATATTGTTCTCTACTGTAACACTGATGGACGATTCTTAAATAGCTTTAGCATACAAACAAACGAACAAGTCATAAATGTACAAAAAGTTGATGATTCATTCTTGTTTTTAATTGATAAAGAGTACGAGGATAGTGTTAGAGACGTTGAACCCAATATATATTTGTGGAATCCGATTGAAGGATTCCATCAATCTTTTTATGCGGGGCGATACATTAATTCAATGATAATAGATCAAAATAAGAATTTATGGGTCGGCTATGATGAAACGGGTATATTTTCATGCGTTGATCAGGAAATAAGCACGAGAGGGATTAATAAATTCGTTTTGAAAAATGGAAAATATGAATTGTATTTCCACGGTGTTAGTTCTTATGTGATTGACCAATATTTTTCTACTTTTGTAAGTGAGGATGCCATCTATTTGTATTACAGATCGATGGGTGAAGATTATTTACAAAAATTGAATTTACTTGGAGAAACATTAGAAAGAGTTGAGGTTGGAATAGAGTGTAGTTCATGCATCAAAAATGGATCATCTATTTATCTTTTCAGTCGTGATGATGACTCTTACAATATTGAAAAAGTATTCAAGACGAATGACATGCAAAATTATGTAGAACAAAAAATTTCAAATGAAAACAATGGAGAAAGTCTATGTTTTACACAAGTAGCTTCCTATAAAGATAAGGTTGCAGGAATTGATCATAATAATAAGCTTTTTCTGTTAAATAATCAAAGCTTATAAAAGGGGATGCTCAACAAGTAGACTCATCAAATTTGGTAAGCAGTGAAAGTGAGAAATTTAGATGGAACATACAAATAGGAGGAATCCATTTGAATTCACACAATACGAGAAATTGAAAAAGCATCTTTCTGATGCGGATACGGGTCCATATACATTAAAAGAGTTTTCTTTCTATATGAAAGAAGATGATCGTTATATTCATATTCCTGTGTTTGAATTAAAACTCTCAGCTCAAACCTGTGACATTCATTTGCGGTTTGATGACATCAGTGCATCGAAGCTGGATGACCTTGAATCCATCGAATGGGTTGAATTTGAGATTTTACCGACTGACGATCAATGGGAAAGGCTTCGCTATTATGTGTATGATCAAGAAAACCAAATGAGTTTCTATTGTGGAGGATGGGATGTGATCAAGTGTGACAAGAAGTCACACTGATTTTCCCCTTTTTGCTTGAGACCCCCCACCTCATTTTTATTCTTCAACGCAATTTTTTTCTGCCTTCAGCCATCGTAAAGAAACAATCTCCGAGGAACTGGATCATGGTGGTATCTACCGGTATCATCCATACTGGTATTGTCTATTTGCTGTTTTTTGACAGTTTGCGATTCTTATCAACAAAATTTATTTCAATTATTGTCTTCCTCGACTCGGCTGTCGCAATCGTACTCGATACCGTCTTTACGGGTTTCCGCCCAGACCTCTATCAAACACTAGGCATCGTAATGATCTTTGCGGGCATGGCTTTGACGCTTGTCAGGAGGCGTGGGAAGGCGGATGTGGTTGCTGAGAATTCTCAAATATAGGCCTGATGAAAAGAATATCGAAATGATAAAAGCAGCTGTTTTCAACAGCTGCTTTTATTTTATTTCCAAATGTACTTTCGATACAGATTCCCCATAGCGTATATCACTTTGAGAAATGAACCTAAAGAAATGAGTCTATAGTCACTGTATATGGGAAATGCATCTTTTATCGTCATAATTTAGTATTTTAGAAGGATGCATCTTTTTTTGATCACAATTATCATAATTAAAGATGAATAAAGAACTACAATAGAGTAGGAGGAATTGCATAATGAAAAAGAAATTGATCATGACATTCGCATCTTTTGTTATCGCCTTGACAAGCTTTACAGCTATTGATCTTGCTGATAACAAAGCACAAGCAAAAGATTGGGTGAAAAGAGGCAGTATTTGGACTACCCATTACCATTCAGGCTCATTCAAAAACTATACGTACTCACCTACATTTCAGATTTTTTATTCAGGTCAAGGAACGAATGCAAGCATTAATGCAAACGGATCTGGAAGCGGGAATATAAAAGCCGAGATGCAACAGAAGACAAGTAAAGGATGGAAAACCATTAAAACTTTTTATGCAAAGAAAAAGGGTTATACCAACTTGAGCTACAGTAAAGCATCTAAGAGCTATAAAACAAAATACAGATTTAAATTCAGTAATACAGGAACTAAAAAAACGATTAATTATACATTCGCTTCTCTTTATTAAAAAGCAAAACCCCAGCCTTCACTCAAGGTTGGGGTTTCTGCGTTTGACTCGCCAAATTCTGAAGACAGCGGCTGCGTAAGTGAGGGAAGCCGGAATAGTAATGGCGATGAGAAAGATAAAAAGGATGTGTATGGTGTTATGAAGTACGGTAGCTTCAGCAGAAAAAAGCATACTCCTGATGACAGTGAAAGCCGCAGTAAGACAGAGCATAAACAATGTGATATAGCGAAGGGTATATTCACTTTGTTTGTATTTATCAATCATGGTTGAACGGTCGGAGTAAATCGGCTTCGTTCCGGGTGCAGCGGCAAAGATATGTGTGGTGTATTCAGAACAAACATGCTCCCATCCAGCATTTTCGAATATGTCAAGGTATTCATCCATGCTGTCATCATTGACGGCACGATAGTCTAAGCTGTAAATCAAATTCCGCGGTTCAGCTTTTCTAAGTTTATACCCCATAAACGCAAATGAATCGAGCACCCAGCCTTTGCTGGCCATATCACTTAGTCTCTTCATATCCTTTTCCTCTGAAAACGCCAATCCTTTAGACATCATATATTTTTTCTGTTTCATGACTAGTCCCCTTTCAATTGTTGAAAAGCGCGTTCTCCGTGTTCAGCCATCCATTTTCTGCGATGAATTTCTTTTTTCAGTAATTCTTGGCCGCTTCGTGTGGTTTGGTACACTTTGCGGCGCGGGTTGTCATTGTTGACAAGCTCAATGATCTCTTCTTGCAGTAATTTCTTTAACAATGTATATAAGGTAGCCGGGCCGATCGTGAAGGAGTCATCGGTCATGTCTTCAATCTCTTGCATGATCGAATATCCGTGTTTTGGTTCCAGCAATGTTAAGACAATATAATAGGCTGGATCGGTAAGCTGATCCATTTCCTGCGGACGTTGCTTTGGCAAGTGGTCACCTCATTTCCTATATCAATAAATGATATATCAACTATTGATATAATAAAATCTTCCTTTCTGTTTGTCAACGCCATTTTTTTCTGCATTCAGTCATCATAAAGAAACAATCACCGAGTATGCATTATTGTATACGTTTTCATAGAGGGGGGAATCTTAATGAAAAAATGGATGGCTGCGGGTTTTGTGATGATGCTGATGCTGTGTTTCGGCGGGATTGAGAGTGTGAAGGCGGCGGAGCCGAAGGTGTATCAGTTTGACTTTGGGAGCGGTTCGGTTGAGCCTGGTTACATTGGTGTCAGGGCGTCTGAGCGTTATGACCCGTCAAAGGGCTACGGTTTTCAGACGCCGGAGAATATGAAGGATGTGGCGGCATCCGGGACTGGTGTGAAGAGTGATGCGGTTCAGTTTTTAGCGTATGGGACGAAAAGCGACAACACGTTTCATGTGGATCTTCCGAACGGCCTTTATGAGGTAAAGGTGACACTTGGCAATACGGCAAGGGCCAGTGTGGCGGCGGAGGGTGTGTTTCAGGTCATCAATATGACGGGGGACGGTGCGGAGGATACGTTCCAAATTCCTGTCACCGACGGGCAGCTGAATCTGCTGGTGACAGAGGGGAAGGCTGGCACCTCTTTTACGCTCAGTGCCTTGAAAATCAAGAAATTGTCTGATCAGCCGGTGACGAATCGAACCATCTATGTCGGCGGCGATTCGACGGTGTGCAATTATTATCCGCTCAACAGCAGTAAGCAGGCGGGCTGGGGGCAGATACTGCCTCAATATATCGACAAACACACCTTCCAAGTGAGAAACATGGCGTCCGGCGGGCAGATCGCGAGAGGGTTTCGAAATGACGGACAGCTGGAGGCGATCCTGAAGTATATTAAGCCGGGTGATTATTTTATGTTGCAGCTTGGCATTAATGACACAAATCCGAAGCATAATGAATCGGAAGCGGAGTTTAAGGAGATTATGCGTGATATGATCCGCCAGGTGAAAGCAAAGGGTGCGGAAGTCATTCTTTCAACACCCCAGGGACGGGCAACAGATTTTACTTCTGAAGGCATCCATTCGTCTGTAAACCGATGGTACAGGGCTTCAATTTTGGCTTTG
The DNA here is from genome assembly GCF_055710085.1 of Bacillus sp. VA13. Classification (NCBI taxonomy): domain Bacteria; kingdom Bacillati; phylum Bacillota; class Bacilli; order Caryophanales; family Bacillaceae; genus Bacillus; species Bacillus sp. VA13. Next base: position 194,890 of record NZ_JBVQPP010000002.1, read on the forward strand.
GCCGAAGAGGAAAAAACACACCTCATTGACTTAAATGTCCTCAGCTCGGCCTACTTTACATCAATCGGCCCGGAAAAAACACTCGCATTATACATGGACGGAGATACGCTGCATCCAAACCGCGCGGGAGCCGACGCACTGGCGCGACTAGCTGTTCAGGAGTTAAAACGCCAGGGAATCGATGGCTTTTAATACGTCATTTTTCGACAAAACACATATGCCTTCGCCAATTAGAGTATAATGAGAACATCTGCAAGAGACAGGAGTTTATACATGAGTCATTTTAAAAACTATCAAATCAGTCATGACATTTTACGAGCATTAGAAGGGCTGGGATATACAGAACCGACCAAGGTGCAGCAGAGCGTGATCCCCGCCGCCCTTGAACGAAAAGATCTTGTCGTCAAATCACAGACCGGAAGCGGGAAAACGGCTTCGTTTGGGATTCCTCTCTGTGAGCTGGCGGATTGGGATGAAAACAAGCCGCAGGCGCTTATTTTAACACCGACCCGTGAGCTTGCCGTACAAGTAAAAGAGGATATCACGAACATCGGACGATTTAAACGAATCAAAGCGACAGCTGTGTTTGGAAAATCATCCTTTGACAAACAAAAAGCTGAGCTTAAACAAAAAAGCCACATTGTTGTCGGCACGCCGGGACGTGTACTGGATCATATCGAAAAGGGTACGCTGCCGTTAGACCGTCTCTCCTATTTGGTCATTGATGAAGCCGATGAGATGCTGAATATGGGCTTTATCGAGCAAGTGGAGGAGATTATCAAGCATCTGCCGACTGAGCGCACGACGATGCTGTTTTCGGCGACGCTGCCGGAGGATATTGAGAAATTGAGCCGTCAATATATGCAAAACCCGGAGCATATCGAAATCAAAGCGGCCGGCCTAACCACAAGGAATATTGATCATGCGGTGATTCAAGTAAGAGAAGAGAATAAGTTTTCTTTGCTGAAAGATGTACTGATGACGGAGAATCCCGACAGCTCCATCATTTTCTGCCGGACGAAAGAGCATGTCAATCAGCTGACCGATGAATTGGATGACTTAGGATATCCATGCGATAAAATTCACGGCGGAATGATTCAGGAAGACCGTTTCGACGTTATGAATGAATTTAAACGGGGCGAGTACCGGTACCTCGTCGCGACAGATGTCGCCGCGCGCGGGATTGATATTGAAAATATATCCCTCGTCATTAACTATGATCTGCCGCTTGAAAAGGAAAGCTACGTCCACCGCACGGGCCGGACCGGGCGCGCAGGTAAGAAAGGAAAGGCCATTTCGTTTGTCACGGCCTTCGAAAAACGGTTTTTAGCCGACATTGAAGAATATATCGGGTTTGAGATTCAAAAAATAGAAGCCCCTTCTCAAGAAGAAGTGGCCAAGAAGAAACCTGATTTTCTATCTAAATTGAATGACCGTCCGGAATTCAAAAAGGACAAAAGCGAAGAGCTGAATAAAGACATTATGAAGCTGTATTTTAACGGCGGAAAGAAAAAGAAAATCAGAGCCATTGATTTTGTAGGAACGATTGCCAAAATTGACGGTGTGTCAGCTGATGACATCGGCATTATCACGATCATGGATAACGCCTCTTACGTGGAGATTTTAAACGGAAAGGGCCCTCATGTTCTCAAAGTGATGAAGAATACAACCGTCAAAGGGAAAAAGCTGAAGGTGAATAAAGCGAATAAATGATGAATGACCTGCTCCAATTAAAGGGGCAGGTCATTTTGGTGTTTACTGACATCGGCACGGTTTTCCTCCGGAACGAACGCGAGAATCACAATGCCGATTATAAAAAGAACAATCAGGCTGAACACTGCAGTCGAGGATTTCCCGGTCAGCTGGGCGGTAACGGCGATGAGCAGCGGTCCCATAATCGAAGCGAATTTCCCAAAAATGTTGTAGAAGCCGAAGAATTCATTGGCGTGGCGCTTTGGCACGAGCTTGGCGAAATAAGAACGGCTGAGGGCTTGAATGCCGCCCTGCGAGGTAGCGACAAGCATAGCCAGTATCCAGAAATCAAGCGTTGTCTCCAGAAAATAGGCGTATACACAGACAATCATATAAATAATGATCCCAACGTACAGCATTGTCTTCCCCGTAAAGCGTTCTGCCAGTTTTCCGTATACAATGGAAAACGGCGCGGCGACGACCTGGGTGACAAACAGGATGATCAGGAGGCTTGTGGGGCTGATCCCTAAATCAGATCCATAGGATGTCGACATCGTAATAATAGTGCCGACTCCGTCGATATAAAAGAAATAAGCAAGCAAAAAGAGGAACAGCGCCCGGTACTGCCTAATCCGTTTCACCGTTTGGCCGAGCCGTTTGAAGCTGTTGATGACGATATGAGGTTCTCTTTTGATGTAATAGCGCTGATGGACATGTTTCAGCATCGGGATGGTAAACAGCCCCCACCAGGCAGCCGTTATGAAAAAGGACAGCTGGCTTGCGGCCGATACAGACATCGGAATCGTTTCAGCTTGTGCAAGCAGGATGGCAGCAATGCTGATGATAAATGGAATCGTGCTTCCAATGTACCCTAAGCCAAAACCCCGTGCAGAGATGATATTCATCCGTTTTTCTGAAGTGACGTCAACGAGAAAGGCATCATAAAACACGTTGGCGCCGGAAAAACCGATAGCCGATATGGTATAAAACAGCAATAAAAGCAGCCAATGTTCACTTGGGATAAAGGCAAGCATCGCGGTGCTGGCGACACCGGCTGACACAAAGAAACCAAAGAACCGTTTTTTGCACCCTTCATAGTCGGCGATCGTGCCTAAAATCGGCCCGAGCATGGCAAGGATAAACGTTGAAATCGCAATGGTATAGCCTAAATAGGCAGTCGATTGAGCGGCGCCGATACCGCTTTCCGCAACCGCTGATTTATAAAATAACGGAAATACCGCGGTGGTTACGACAATCGAGTAAGCAGAATTTGCCCAGTCATATAACACCCAGCTGTTTTCTTGTTTCGTAAAACGTTTCATCATCAGCGCCCTCCTCCGGTAACGATACTTCTATTGTACGAGAAATGGGCCTGAAAAGAATGGAATGAACGTCAATTTTTACAAAATATTTATGTTTTTGTGCTTCAAATCATACTTTTGGTTTATTGATGGGCATAGGTGTATCTGGTACCATTTATCTATATTTTGCCGTATTTTCCAGAAGAGGTGCAGCGGAGAGGAGACTGAGCATGAGGCGAATAGGCTTGTGTATAAGCCTGCTGGTCACAGTTTTTGTGATGAGCGCATGCGAAAGTGAAGATGAGGCTCAGACGTTTGCAGATCGTGATCAAGAGACAGTAAAACAAACCACAGTCAAACTGATGAGCAATAAGAATAAGCAGGACTTCCAGACACTCCCAAACGATATGCAGCTGGCCATTGTATTCAGTTCCATGATACGTGTAAGCGAAGCATTTGATTATGGAATCGGCAATCCTGAATACTTCGTCCGGAGCAGCATGACTGAAGGAGAAGCAGACATTGCGAAGGAGAACCTTGAATCGATTCAATTTGAAAATAAACAGCTCAAAAAGCAAAACAACGAGGCAGTTGCTTTGCTCCAAAAAACCCACAATCAAGAAATGAGCCATAACGAAATGCAACAGCTGAAAGAGAATAGAACCGCTTTTTTTGAGGTCACAGAAAGCATGATCAAACTTATCAGCCAAGTCACACCGAAAAACGCGAAGAAGACAAGACAGCAGCTGGATCAGCTGAAAAAACAATATACGCAATACAGCGCCGAAAGCGTCAAAATCATGAACAGCATTGTCAAGAAGCAGGGGGCTGACAAGGCATCATTTGAACGCCATCTGGAGACAATGCTTCAAAAACAGCCCGGGCAGCCGATGCTGAGTGAATTGTATTAACCTGTTCCCGTCTTTCCCTGATGATATTGACCTAGTACAAAAAGAATGTACAATCAAGGTGTAGTCTGTTCTTAGTTGATTGGAGGGACATGTCATGAAAATTGCGAAGGTGATCAACAATAATGTGATCAGCGTGGTCAATGAACAGGGAAAAGAATTGGTCATCATGGGCAGGGGGCTCGCGTTCCAGAAAAAGACCGGCGATGATGTCGATGAAGACCGCATTGAGAAGGTGTTCACGCTCGATAACAAGGATGTATCAGAAAAATTCAAAACCCTTTTGTATGATATACCGATCGAGTGTATGGAAGTATCCGAAGAGATTATCAGCTATGCGAAATTACAGCTCGGCAAAAAGCTCAACGACAGCATCTATGTATCGCTGACCGACCATATTAACTTTGCCATCCAGCGCAATCAGAAGGGGCTTGATATCAAAAACGCCTTGCTGTGGGAAACAAAGCGGCTGTACAAAGATGAGTTTGCGATCGGCAAAGAAGCGCTGGAGATGGTGAAAAACAAGACTGGCGTGTCTCTGCCGGAGGATGAAGCAGGCTTTATTGCCCTGCATATCGTAAATGCCGAGCTCAACGAAGAGATGCCTAATATCATCAACATTACAAAAGTCATGCAAGAGATTTTGAGTATTGTAAAATACCATTTTAAAATTGAATTCAACGAAGAATCGCTTCACTATTATCGGTTCGTCACCCACTTAAAGTTTTTCGCGCAGCGTCTATTTAACGGCACACATATGGAAAGCCAGGACGATTTTTTGCTGGAGACGGTGAAAGAAAAGTATCATCGCGCGTATGTATGCACGAAGAAAATCCAAACTTATATTGAGCAGGAGTATGAACACAAGCTCACCAGTGACGAGCTGCTGTATTTAACGATTCACATAGAAAGGGTCGTCAAACAAACATAATGAAAGCGTTGACATTTTCATTTCCTTGTGTTAATTTTTTCTTACATTCATATATGATGATGTTAGGATTGTTACTGATAAGCAGGCAAAACCTAAATTACAATGAGTGCGGATGATCTCTGTCTGTGCTGATGGTAATTTAGGTTTTTATTTTTTCAGAGGGATGGTGATGATGGCGTTTCGCAGAAAAAACCGAATGATGGCGTTTCATAGGATTGTTACTGGTCAGGCAGGCAAAACCTAAACTACTTGTTCCTATTGCGATAGGGGTAGTTTAGGTTTTTTATTTTTTAACAGAAGGGATGAGAGGAAAATGGGGGTTCAAGCAGCGGCAAAAGAGATTTTACAGCTGGTCGGCGGGGAAGAAAATGTGCGTTCTCTAGTACATTGTGCGACACGCCTGCGTTTTACGCTGAACGATCGGTCGAAAGCGGATAAAGATAAAATCGAAGCTTTGGATGATGTCGTAACTGTAGTGGAAAGCGGCGGGCAGTTTCAAGTCGTGATCGGCAATCACGTTTCAGAGGTATATCAAGAGATTGGGAGAATGTCTAATCTGCTGAATGATGACCAAGCTGAACGGTCTGCCCAAAAAGGGAATCTGTTCGGACGGCTTGTTGATATCGTATCGAGCATTTTTACACCTTTACTTGGCGTGATGGCGGGAGCGGGAATTTTAAAGGGCCTGCTGATGATATGTACAAATGCCGGCTGGCTCAAAACAGAGGAAACCACTTATACGATACTGTATGCCGCTGCGGACAGCCTGTTTTACTTTCTTCCGCTCTTGCTGGCCATTACTGCTGCCCGGAAATTTGGCGCGAATCTATTTGTTTCTGTCACAGTTGCGGGTGCGCTTATCTATCCAACGATCATTGAGTTGAAGAATGGTAATGCAGAAACGGACTTTTTCGGCATTCCAGTCGTGTTAATGAACTATACGTCAACTGTGATCCCGATCATTCTGGCGATTTTTGTGATGAGTTACGTTGAGAAGTATTTGAACCGGGTGATTCATGACAGTGTGAAAACCTTCATCACCCCGCTGATTTGTCTGGTAACCATTGTGCCGCTCACATTAATTGTATTCGGTCCGCTTGGTGTAAACGCGGGAAATGCCATTGCGTCTGCGATTCTGGCAATCTTCAGCTTTAACCCGATGCTGGCCGGCGCCGTGATCGCGGCACTCTGGCAGATTCTTGTCATCTTCGGCATCCACTGGGGGATTGTGCCGGTCATTTTAAATAACATTGCGGTCAATGGGCAGGATTCGATCAAACCGGCTACAGCGGCAGCCGTGTTTGCACAAACAGGAGCTGCTGTGGGTGTCATGCTGAAAACGAAAAACAAAAAATTAAAGGCGCTTGCCGGTTCCGCCGCTGTCACAGGGATTTTTGGCATCACAGAACCAGCCGTTTACGGCGTGACGCTCAGGCTGAAAAAACCTTTTGTATGCGGTGTCATTAGTGCTGCTGTTGGCGGGGCGATTATCGGACAGGCTCACAGCGTGGCCATCGCTTCTGGCGCACCCGGTCTATTGACGATCCCGATTTTCTACGGACAGGGCTTTGCCGGTTTTATCTTGGGAATCTCGGTATCTTTTATTCTATCAATCATCTTAACGTACATTGTCGGGTTTGAAGATCCCGCGGAACAAATAGAAATAAAAGCAGAACCACCTGTACCCTCAGTCCGGCGTGAAGAGATCAGCAGTCCGTTAGAAGGAAAAGTGGTTCCGCTAACAGAAGTGAAGGATAAAGTGTTTGCATCTGAGACACTTGGAAAGGGAATAGCGATTTTTCCGGAGAAAGGCAGACTCGTCGCACCAGCTGATGGCGTGATATCAACCGTTTTTCCGACGGGCCATGCATTCGGCATGGTCACCGATCAGGAAACGGAAATCCTCATTCACCTCGGATTTGATACGGTGAAGCTGGAAGGAAAACACTTTTATCCTAAAGTAGTGCAAGGACAAGCAGTCAAACAAGGTGATTTGCTTGCTGAATTTGACCTGGATGACTTACTAAAGGCGGGGTTTGATATGAACACACCGATCGTCATCACAAACGCAGATCAATATACCGACGTCATTCAAACAGATCAAAAGCAAGTCAAAATAGAAGAAAGAATCTTTTCTTTAATCTAAAACCATTGGAGGAACAGACGATGAACTATAAAACACTTGCAGCATTTCCGGAGAATTTTTTGTGGGGGGCATCGACTTCTGCCTATCAAGTTGAAGGCGCGTGGAACGAAGATGGAAAAGGCCCGTCAGTGATTGACGCACGTGACAGCTATCCTGAGGGAACGACTGATTTTAAAGTCGCCAGCGACCATTACCATCGCTATAAAGAAGACGTTGCCTTGTTTGCTGAAATGGGCTTTAAAGCGTACCGGTTTTCTATCGCATGGACGCGGATTATTCCTGATGGCGACGGAGACATCAATCAAAAGGGAATTGAGTTTTACAGCAATCTGATTGATGAGTTGCTCAAATATAAGATTGAGCCGATCGTCACGATGTATCACTTTGATCTGCCGAATGCTCTGCAGAAAAAAGGCGGCTGGTCGCAAAGAGCCACAATAGATGCGTTTGAACGGTATTCCAAAGTGTTGTTTGAGCACTTCGGCGACCGTGTGAAGTACTGGCTGACCATCAACGAACAAAACATGATGATCCTTCACGGAAGCGCTTTAGGTACACTTGATCCGAATCTTAAAAATCCGAAAAAAGAGCTGTATCAGCAAAACCACCACATGCTGGTGGCGCAGGCAAAAGCCATGAACCTCTGCCACGACATACTGCCGGGCGCAAAAATCGGCCCTGCTCCGAATATCGCGCTCATCTACCCGTCGTCTTCTAAACCGGAGGATATTGTGGCGGCTTTTAACTATAATGCGATTCGGAACTGGCTCTATTTAGACATGGCAGTTCATGGGCGCTACAATACGACGGCGTGGGCTTATATGAAAGAAAAAGGCTATACGCCAGTTATTGAAGATGGTGACATGGAGATTCTGCAATCCGCGAAACCTGATTTTATCGCCTTTAACTACTATACCTCTCAAACAGCGGCAGCGAGCCAAGGCGACGGATCGGACGAAGTGGCGCGCGGAGGTGACCAGCATTTGAAAACGGGAGAAGCTGGCGTCTACCGCGGAAGCAGCAACCCGCATTTGAAGAAAAATGACTTCGGCTGGGAGATTGATCCGGTCGGTTTCCGCTCCACGCTAAGAGAAATCTATGACCGTTACCAGCTGCCACTGATCATCACAGAAAACGGGCTTGGTGCCTTCGATCAACTAGAAGAAAACGATACGGTCAATGACGATTACCGCATTGATTATGTAAAACAGCACATCGAACAAATTCAGTGGGCCATCACAGACGGCGTCGATGTGTTCGGCTACTCCCCATGGTCAGCCATTGACTTGATTTCTACACACCAAGGCTGCTCGAAACGCTACGGCTTCATTTACGTCAATCGTGATGAATTTGATCTGAAGGATCTGCGCCGTATCCGGAAGAAAAGCTTTTATTGGTATAAAGAGCTGATTGCTTCAAATGGTGAAATTTCGAATGAGTAGTTAAATATATACAAATTATGAACATTGAGTCATAAATGTAAACTGGTTGGAGTTTCCTGCCGATATGTACAGTATAAAACCTGGAAGGAGTTTGTATATGAAGAACAAAAAAATATTTTCATTACCCCTATTGTGTGTTGTCTTGATTGTGGTCTTTAGCTTTTGTCTGAATTCAAATGCTGCTGCAGCGCAAAATGTGCCAAAAGAGAAAGCAATCACGAAACAGCAGGAAACATTGAAAAACCATAAGGAAATGGAGGATGTTTCTTTAAAGCAAGCAGATGCAGGGAGCCTTAAAAAGGATAAAAATGCAGAAACAATAAAAGTGAAGAAGCCTGCCAATGAGAATGTTTTTAAAACAACTTCCATGTACAACTCCGAAGACCAAGTATTCGATACTTCATCTGTACTTAACGATAATAACCCTGACGATATGTATTTCTTCAGCACTGCGTCAGATCGAACTCTGATCACACGGATTTTGTCTGGCAACAGTCAGTACTATTTAAAACTGTATGTTGTCAATTGGGATACGGGTGAAGCACAGCCGACTAATATTACAATGGATGCGGGGAACTTAGTGCTTTTAAAAGAGCTTCCGGCCGGCGATTATATGATTCGGGTCTATTCTGAAGGAACGCTGGGAGATTCATACAACATTCAGTTAAATGCAAAAAACCCTTCAAATTACACAAGTGTGAAGTCGATCACCTCTAATTTGCAAGCCTTTGTTGCTGAGTACGCAGACGGTTCTGTCTATGCAAACGGAACATTGTTGTACAATACCAGCACAAAAACATCTTCATTAAGCTGGGAAAGAGAATATTATTTTTCGTATGGCGGCGGGTATAATCAGCGCACCCATTCTATTTCCGATGTGAAGGTGAAAAATGTTTCTGATCCTGTTACTTATCGTTCAAGTTATGCGAGCTCAAATGCGGCAGTGATGGTTTACTTAGATACAGGGACGCTGTTTATGCATCATGTATCAGCGTATCAATCAGGGGTAGGTTACGATGACTCTTTTCTTGATACATTAGGCAAAAAAACACCTAGAAGACTTGATGCAGATGATCAAAACTATGGTGATCACATTTTAATTGTTGATGTAAAAACCGGCAAAGCAATCGACTTTTTCAGTGTTTTAAATTACTACTATGCATCAGGCGTTGAGAGCTTGCCAGTCATTTCGTATATTCAATAAGAATTCACTTAGGCTATTTCATTACAATGAAATAGCCTATTTTAATTGGCTAGCGGAATGACTAGAGTTTTTTAACTCTTCAAAAATGTTATCTTGCTTATCAGGTTCAGGCCGATTCATTGTATTTGCATCAGGAACATTCATCATTTTCTTAAAATCACCCATGGTTAGCGGCTTCTTGTCATCATGTAATTCATATCCTAATTGGCCGTTTGCCTCAATCGTTGCATTCTTAACGTCCTTTATGCTGGAGATTCCGTGAAGCCTCATTCGCATTTCAAGCTGATCAACTGTCAGCCTCAATTTTTTCATATTTTCTATATTGAGTTTGCCATCTTCAATGACTAACTTTGCTTTGCCTGTTATGAACTTTTCCATCCAATTGGCTTTTATCTGGAACCATTCCATGAGTATTAGCGCCAGAGTAAAAATACTGGCTGCCACAAGGGTTTTCCATAAACTTGTCTCTATAATCGGCTGGACAATAATTGTTCCAATTGAAATCATCACCACAGTTTGTGCTAACGTCATTTGAGAGATCGATTTTCTGCCAGAAATTCTGAGCAATATAATACCGGATATAATTAAAATGAGTGCTTCCCAAGCAAAATTCATGCAATCACCTTTTTGTGTTGGTTTTCCATAGTATGATCTTGGGTTTTCGGATTATACAGAACAAAAGGATTTCCGCCAGCGGAAATCCTCTTCTCATTAAAACGAAATAATCCCAATCAAAAGCGCCGCAATCGTCATCACAATCGTTGTCCCCACTGCCCATTTGATGGTGAATTTTTGATGATCGCCAAAGCTGACGCCTGCCATTCCGACCAAAAGATAGGTGGAAGGCACAAGCGGACTTAGAAGATGCACTGGCTGTCCCAGCAGGGAGGCCCTTCCGATTTCAGCGGCATCTATTCCGTAAGCGGATGCGGCTTCGGCGATGATGGGCAGGACACCAAAGTAAAAGGCGTCATTTGACATGAAAAAGGTGAATGGCATGCTGATGATGGCGGTGATCAATGGCAGGTGCGGACCCATGGCATCAGGGATGAGTGAAACGAGAGAATGCGCCATCGCATCCACCATTTTTGTGCCGGAGAGAATGCCTGTGAATATGCCTGCCGCAAACACCATCGAGACAACGTTTAACGCATTTCCCGCATGCGCCGAGATTCGTTTCTGCTGCTCGTTGACATTTGGATAGTTGACCATCAAGGCGATGGCGAACGCGGTCATAAAAAGAACAGGGAGCGGCAGCAGGCTGGTGATCAGAGCGGCCATCAGAGCAACAGTCAGCAGCAGATTAAACCATTGGAGGGCGGGACGCTTGAGCGGCGCTGCCTCCGGATCAGAGGACGGTGCGTGTTCAATCGAAATGACGCCGAGACGCTTCCGCTCTTTTTTTCCAAGGAAATAAGCAACGGCGATCACCCAGAGAATGCCGGCGATCATAGCGGGAATCAGCGGCGTGAAGACCTCCGACGTGTCCAATTTTAAGGAAGCCAAAACCCTCGCCGTCGGTCCGCCCCACGGTATAATGTTCATGACCCCGGAACCGAGCATCGCAATTCCCGCTAGCACCAAACGGTTCATGCCGAGCCGTTTGTACAGAGGCAGCATCGCCGCAATGGTAATCATATAGGTTGTTGTCCCATCTCCGTCCAGCGAGATGGTCATCGTCAGAACCGCTGTGCCGACGGCAATTTTTAACGGATCTCCTTTGACAAGAGATAAAATTTTTGCGATGAGAGGATCAAACAAACCTGAATCAATCATAATGCCGAAATACAGGATGGCGAATAACAGCATGATACCGGTAGGAGCGAGGTCTGTAACGCCCTGAATCATCATCTCGCCGAGATCTTTGCCAAATCCGCTGATCAGGGCAAACACAACAGGAACGACAATTAAAGCAATAAGAGCGGAAAGCCGGTTAGACATAATAAGGTACATGAAGACAATAATCATCACAAAACCGAGTGTGGCAAGCACGATATGACCTCCCCCATTCAATAGCATATTTTTGAGTAAGCGCTTCCACTTTTTCTTTCTGAAAAGAAGGCTTATTTCAAATATGTATGACCACATATGTATATGTAGACCTAAAATCCTATTGAGCGGATTAGCAGTTTATATGAAGGATGCCACGGGTAAATGTGCTGTAGAATGTTTCGTTTGAAAAGGGGGAGCAGACATGAATGATGATCAAAACAAACGTGTAAATGAACACGCAAAGGACGAGCAGCTTGAGCAGTACAGGGCCGATAACAGCGGGAAGAAAATGACGACAAACCAAGGCGTGCGGGTGTCAGAGGATGAGCACTCGTTAAAGGCCGGGGTCCGGGGCCCGACGCTGATGGAGGATTTTCACTTCCGGGAGAAAATGATGCATTTTGACCATGAGAGAATCCCTGAACGGGTCGTGCATGCACGTGGGTATGGGGTGCATGGCTTTTTTCAGGTTTATGAGCCGATGACAGAATTCACCCGGGCGAAATTTCTTCAGGACCCTTCGGTGAAGACGCCGGTATTTGTCCGGTTTTCTACAGTTGCGGGTTCCAAAGGCTCCGCAGACACGGTGCGGGATGCCAGAGGCTTTGCGACGAAATTTTATACTGAAGAAGGAAACTATGATCTTGTGGGAAATAATATCCCAGTGTTTTTCATTCAGGATGCGATCAAATTTCCGGATCTGGTTCACGCGTTTAAGCCTGAACCTCATAATGAAATGCCCCAAGCCGCGACTGCTCATGATACGTTTTGGGATTTTGTCGCCAATAACCCTGAGTCTGCTCACATGGTGATGTGGACGATGTCTGACAGGGGCATCCCTCGCAGCTACAGAATGATGGAAGGCTTCGGTGTTCACACGTTCCGTTTTGTCAATGAACAAGGAAAGGCGCGTTTCGTGAAATTCCACTGGAAGCCTGTGCTCGGCGTGCATTCTCTTGTATGGGATGAAGCGCAGAAAATTGCCGGGAAGGATCCCGATTTCCACCGCCGCGACTTGTGGGAAACAATTGAAAACGGCGGCACGGTTGAATATGAGCTCGGCGTACAGATGATTGATGAAGAAGATGAATTTAAATTTGATTTTGATATTCTTGACCCAACCAAGCTGTGGCCGGAAGAGCTTGTACCGGTGAAAGTCATTGGGAAAATGACGCTGAACCGCAACCAGGATAATGTATTTGCGGAAACAGAGCAAGTCGCATTCCACCCGGGAAATGTTGTGCCAGGCATCGATTTTACAAATGATCCGCTATTGCAGGGACGGCTTTTCTCTTATACCGACACACAGCTCATCCGTCTTGGCGGCCCGAACTTCCATGAGATTCCGATTAACCGGCCGGTATGTCCATTCCATAACAACCAATACGACGGCTATCACCGGATGACAATTAATAAAGGGCCGGTCGCTTATCATAAAAACTCTCTGCAAAACAATGACCCGTCGCCTGCGACAGCTGAAGAAGGCGGCTACGTCCACTATCAGGAGAAAGTCGAGGGCAAAAAAATCCGCCAGCGGAGCGACAGCTTCAACGATTATTACTCACAGGCGAAGCTTTTCTGGAACAGCATGTCTCCTGTCGAAAAACAGCATATCAGCTCTGCTTTCTGCTTCGAGGTCGGAAAGGTCAAAAGCAAGGACGTGCAGCGGCAGGTTGTTGACGTCTTCAGCAATGTCGATACAGGCTTAGCGGAAGAAATCGCCAATGGAGTAGGTGTGGCGCCGCCGGCGAAACGAAAAGCATCAAAAGAAATTCTTACCTCACCTGCGTTAAGCCAGGCCCGCACTGTGAAAACAGCGTCAACGAGAAAAGTCGCCGTTCTCGCCGGAAACGGATTTCATGAAGAAGAGCTGCAAACAGTGCTGAACGCCTTAAAGCATGAAGGGATCACAGCAGATATCATCAGCCAAACGCTGGGGTACATCACAAGCGGCACCGGACAGCAGCTTGAGGCCAGCGGCACGTTCCTGACGGCTGATTCAGTTCTGTATGATTCCGTCTATGCCGCAGGAGGACCAGAGTTAAAAGACAACAAACAAGCGATGTCATTTATCAGAGAAGCCTATAATCACTATAAGGCGATCGGTGCGGCAAATGAAGGAATTGATCTTCTTCAATCCTCTGTCGGGACAACAGAAGGCCCGGGCATTGTGACTGCTAAAGATGAAGCTGACTACACCGCCTTCAGCAAGGCGTTTATTGAGGCGGTCGCCGCTCACCGCCATTGGGATAGACGAATTTGATCCGCTCCTGTATCTTAAAGGAAGATACTTTTCATAAGGAGCATGACAGATGAACGAAAAACAGCTCGCTGAAGCTTACGAACGCGATGAAAATATGATGATTTTGGTGTTTGCCCAATGGTGCGTGAACCATGATCTTGATCCGCTGGAGCTGTACGCCAAAGCGTATCCGCAGCAAAAGCTCAATGAAAGCTTGAAAAAAACCATGGACGAACTGGTCGTGGCGAAACACGAATCAGAGCACATTCCGGACCAGGCCGTCATTGCGGTATTAGAAATGTTTGGAAATATAGATTTGGCCCAAGCGGTTCACGAAGCCATTGCTGAGCGTAAACAATAAAAGGAGACATGTGTTGTCTCTTTTTTTATTGGGGAAATCGAGCTGTTAGACCTAGAAACTTCTTTTGATTTTATCAGTCTATAAAAGTGTGTATTGCTTAAAAGAGGGAATGATAAGCAACGACATCAAAGGAGGAGATCGTATGAAATGGAATCACATGCTGAAAGCCGCGGGGATTGCTGTTTTGCTTTTTTCTGTATTGGCATATGCGGCCCCATCTTTAAAAGCGGTTCAAGCGAAAACACCGACTGTCAGCAGCCATACGTACAAAAAGATCAAGGAGCTAAAGTATCCTCAGGTGCATCACATCGGGAATGCCGCGTTTGAAAAGAAAATCAATCAAGAGCTGAAAGCCTACATTGAACAATCGTATCAGGAATACCTGAAAAACAAAAAAGCAGGCGAACAGCAGGGATTCAAAGCGGAATACCAAACATCCTTCAGCGTCAAATACAATGCGGCGGGCAAGCTCAGCATTCAAACACTCAATTATATATATTCAGGCGGCGCCCATGGTTTAACGTCTGTTCAGTCCTTCAACTATGACTTGAAAACACAAAAGCGGGTGACACTGAACCAGATTCTGAATACCAAAACAAAAGTCAGCAAAACGCAAGATTATCTGTATAGCTATATCAAAAAACACGATGAGCTGTTTTTCCCTGATGTAAAGAAAGAGGATATTACCCTTAATCAAGACACAACGTTTTACTTTACGAAAAACGGAATCGCCATCGTCTTCGGCCAGTATGACTTAGGACCATATGCAGCCGGAATCCGGGATGTGCAGGTGCCTTCCTCTATTTATCAATAATCAAAAGAGCCATATCCGCAAAGGGATATGGCTCAATGTTTCTACCATACAAACAGGCCGACAATCGCAGCACTCAGTAAAGATACCGCAATTCCGCTGACAAGCAATTTCCACACGTTTTTCCCGATGACCGTTGACTTTTCGCCGTCAAGAATCGAGTTGTACGTTCCGTAAATCATGCCGACTGTACTGAAGTTGGCAAATGACGTCAGGAATGTCGTCGCCACCGCAACTGTGTGAGGCGGAAGTGATTTGAGATTGTTTTTCAAGTCAAGCATCGCAACAAACTCGTTCGTTGCCAATTTCATGCCCATCAGTTGAGCAACATACATTGCATCATGTACTGGCAGCCCAAGCAGGAAAGCGAAAGGACTGAAGAGATAAGCGAAAATCGTCTGGATGGTCAGGCCATGTACGAAAACGCCAAGAATGCCATTGACTGCAGACGTTAATGCGACATATCCGATTACCATTGCCAAAATAACGATAACCATGTTCATGCCGACAAGCATACTGTTAGAAATCGTAGAGAAAAAGTCTTTCTTCTCTTCTTTAGGCGGTGTATAGATGATATCTTCATCCTCCGGCACATGAACAGGGTTCAGCAGGTTTGCGATAATCAGCGCGTTTAAGCAGTTCAACGGAATCGCTGTAAACACGTATGTCGCCGGCACCATTGACAGGTAAGATCCAATAATGGAGCCGCTGATGCTGCTCATGCTCATTAAGCCGAACGTAAGCAAGCGGTTGTTATTTAGTACCGTAAGCTGCTGGCGGATGACCGCAAGTGCTTCAGTATTTCCCAGGAACATCATTTGAATAGAGAAAAAGCTTTCTAATTTCGGCAAGCGGGAAGCCTTTGAAATCACCCATCCGATTTTATCAATCAGCCAAGGCAAAATGCCGAAATATGTTAAAATATCAAAGAATGTGACGATAAAGATAATTGGAAGAAGTGCACTAAAGAAAAAGTCTACTGTTTCATTCGCCATGACTGACGGGAAGGCAAACGCGATACCGTCACTGGCGCAAGCAATCAGCCAAGTGAAGAAATCACCAATTTTACCGATGGCCCAGCTCCCGACTTTTGTTCCCAGCATAAACCAAGTAATCAGCAATTCCAGAACAATTAACGTAATGATCGGGCGCCACTTGATTTTCTTTTTCTGCGGAGAACATAGGAATACAACTGCCATAATCACAATGAGACCGACAAGGTTTAATAAAAAGTACATGATAGCAACTCCTATGAGGTTTATTATGGAAACAAAAAAAGCCCCTATCCTTCACAAATTCTGGAAGTGCAGAAAGTGTGAAAAATAAGAGCAAACAGAAAAGAACTTGTCCTTTTCAACTCGTTCAAATTTATTCAAACTTTCTTGTAGTCTAGTTTTTTACGGTTACTAGGTAGAAACAATCAGACCATATTACTGATCATATACAAGAATGTCTTTTTTCTAAGATGATAGCAGTATTTTATCCTTTCACTTTTTGAAAATCAACCTTTTTAACTATTTTCACAATAATAAAATTTATATTTTGAAATGAGAAAATAAAGGGAAAATATGCTGGATTGCTATGTTGATATGATGTTGATGGGGACAAAAGCGGTATGGCATTGATTTTTCTTCAACATATGGTTTCAGCTCCTGGAGGTTTGTTGTATGATGTAAATGGGGAAACCCATACAGCAAAAAGGGAGTTTTTTTCATGATTATCCAATTCATTCGTTATAGATAATGACAGGTATAGACAATCTGCCAGACCTGGCCAAACATTTGAGATAGGCCCAGGTTTATTTGTCTATGCCTTTTTCATTTATCTAAAAATGAATGAATGAGGTGTTTTTATCATGAAACGAATAGTTGATTTCAGCCAATTCGCCCCTATGTTTCGATGCCCGCTTTGTGGTTCTTCCATGGATGCGAATTCAGGAAAAAGCTTGATTTGTACAAAACGAGGCCACACGTTTGATAAATCTCGACACGGATACGTGAACTTCCTGACGAAGCCGGTCAAAACCGGTTACGATGCCGGACTTTTTGAAGCGAGGAGCAGGCTGATTGGAGAATGCCAGTTTTTTGAGCCGCTCCATCATGCAATTGCAAATCTCATTAGTTATCCCAAATCTGGTCAAGAAGCATTCACCATCTTGGACAGCGGGTGCGGTGAGGGATCTCATCTGAATGCGCTTTGCGGGTTTGATTATGCGGGGAGAACAGCGACGGGAGCCGGCATCGATCTTTCGAAGGATGGGATTATAAAAGCTTCTAGGACATTCAAAGATCAGATGTGGGCGGTTGCCGATGTGGCGCGTGCTCCCTTTCATGACCGCCAATTCGATGTTGTCTTGTCGATTTTTTCACCATCCAATTATGCAGAGTTTCATAGGCTGCTGAAGGATGATGGCATGCTCATAAAAGTAGTGCCGCGAAAAGATTATTTAATAGAATTAAGGCAATTTTTATATACTGATTCACCAAGGCGTACGTATTCCAATATGGCAGCTGTTGAGCGTTTTACAGCGAATGTTGAACACAGCCATCATGTGAGGCTGCGTTATGTCAAAACGCTTGATCGCCAAGCGATACATTGGCTGCTCCAGATGACGCCGCTCGCCTGGTCTGCGCCGGAAGACAGAGTCAGGCTGCTGAAAGAGATGAAATCAGCCGATATTACGGTTGATGTTGATATCTTAATAGGAATGAAATGAATGGCAGAGGAAAGCTCCGAAAAAAGGAGCTTTCCTTTTTTTAATCGGAATAGTTGGCCCCCGCTTCCCGTACATATGGAAAGGGGACGGGAACGGTCGATGCGGAGAGTATTTGTAAACGCTTTCCCATCCGTGGAAATGGGGGATGTGTGTGGAACTGATCATCATTCTATTGGCGTTAGGCTTGCTGATGTTTACGGCGTATCGGGGATTTTCTGTCATTTTGTTTGCGCCGATTTGCGCGTTATTTGCGGTGCTGCTGACAGATCCAAGCCATGTGCTTCCTTTTTTCTCCTCGATTTTTATGGAGAAGATGGCGGGTTTTATTAAGCTGTATTTCCCGGTATTTTTACTCGGTGCGATTTTTGGAAAAGTCGTTGAAATGTCCGGGCTTGCGGCATCGATTGCGAAAACGATTGTCAGGCTTGTCGGGGCAAAAAGAGCGATACTTGCCATTGTGCTGATGGGCGCTATCTTGACGTACAGCGGCGTCAGCCTATTTGTTGTCGTGTTTGCCGTGTATCCGTTTGCGAAAAATCTGTTCCGAGAAGCTAACATACCGAAACGCCTCATCCCGGGAACGATTGCTTTAGGGGCTTTTACATTTACAATGGACGCACTTCCGGGGACGCCGCAAATTCAAAATGTCATCCCGACGACGTTTTTCAAAACAGACATTTATGCCGCTCCTTGGCTTGGCTTGTTCGGCGCAGTGATTGTGCTGGCAGCGGGCATGATGTATTTGGAATCGAGGCGAAAAAAAGCGCAGACATCCGGCGAAGGCTACGGCGGTTTTGATTCGGAGAATACTGCTGCTCTTGAATCGCCTGAGTTCACGGCCGAACCGGACAAAAGCCCGGTGCAGCATGCGCTTGCCTTTGTCCCGCTTATACTCGTAGGTGCAGTGAATAAATGTTTCACCATATACCTTCCAAAGTGGTATCCGAATGGATTTGATTTTTCATCGATCGGATTAAAGGAATTCGGCAAGCTCGATATTTCTTCAGCGGCTGCTATTTGGTCGGTGGAGCTCGCTCTGGTGATTGGCATCATTACAACGATTTTATTTGATTGGAGAAGGGTGTTTGCCCAAATGAAGGAAGGGCTGAATGAAGGGATCGGCGGTGCCTTGCTGGCATCTATGAATACGGGTGCCGAGTATGGTTTCGGCGGCGTTATCGCCGCGCTGCCGGGGTTTCACAAGCTGAGCAGCGGAATCTCGCACACCTTTACCGATCCGCTTGTGAACGGGGCCGTCACGACAACTGCACTGGCGGGGATCACCGGATCGGCTTCAGGAGGTATGGGCATTGCACTAAGCGCGATGTCGGATCAATACTTGCAGGCGATTCAGGCTTACAACATTCCGCCGGAAGTGATGCATCGAGTCATATCGATGGCATCAGGCGGCATGGATACGCTGCCGCATAATGGCGCTGTTATCACGCTTCTGGCCGTGACAGGACTAACTCACCGGCAATCGTATCGGGATATTTTTGCAATCACGCTCATTAAAACGGCTGCCGTATTTGCTGTGATCGCGATTTACAGCCTGACCGGTCTAGTGTAAGAGAAAACGAAAGGGGCATCAATATGGGAAAAGTACTGTCATCAAGTAAGGAAGCTGCGGAACTGATTCATGATGGAGATACACTGATCGCAGGAGGATTCGGGCTCTGCGGCATTCCTGAACAGCTCATTTTGGCGATAAGAGATCAGGGAGTAAAGGATTTAACCGTTGTCAGCAACAATTGCGGAGTTGATGACTGGGGGCTTGGTTTGCTTTTGGCTAACAGGCAAATCAAGAAAATGATCGCATCCTATGTCGGTGAAAATAAAATTTTTGAGCGGCAGTTTTTAAGCGGAGAGCTTGAGGTTGAACTTGTTCCCCAAGGAACGCTCGCTGAGAGAATTCGTGCAGGCGGTGCGGGCATACCGGGATTTTACACGGCGACAGGCGTTGGTACTTCAATAGCAGAGGGAAAAGAACATAAAACGTTCGGAGGCCGGACATATGTACTGGAGCGAGGCATCACCGGCGACGTGGCGATTGTCAAAGCGTGGAAAGCGGACACCATGGGGAATTTGGTTTTTCGGAAAACGGCGAGAAATTTCAATCCCGTTGCCGCCATGGCAGGGAAGATTACGATTGCCGAGGCAGAAGAAATCGTGGAAGCGGGAGAGCTCGATCCAGATCATATCCATACGCCGGGAATTTACGTACAGCATGTGGTGCTTGGCGCGAGCCATGAAAAACGGATTGAAAAGCGAACAGTCCGACAAGCGGCGGGAAAGGGTGAGGCGAAATGAAAGAAGCGAGAAAACGAATGGTCAAACGGGCTGTACAAGAAATCAAGGATGGCATGAACGTCAATCTTGGGATTGGAATGCCAACGCTTGTCGCAAATGAGATACCCGATGGCGTTCACGTCATGCTTCAGTCAGAAAACGGCTTGCTCGGGATCGGTCCGTATCCTGTGGAAGGAACGGAAGATGCGGATTTGATCAATGCAGGAAAGGAAACAATCACTGAAGTGACGGGGGCTTCCTATTTTGACAGCGCTGAGTCATTCGCAATGATAAGAGGCGGGCATATCGATTTGGCTATCCTCGGCGGCATGGAAGTTTCTGAGCAGGGCGATTTGGCCAATTGGATGATCCCAGGGAAAATGGTAAAAGGGATGGGCGGCGCCATGGATCTCGTCAACGGGGCGAAACGGATCGTTGTCATCATGGAACATGTCAATAAACATGGCGAGTCAAAGGTGAAAAAAACATGCTCGCTTCCGCTGACAGGCCAGAAAGTCGTACACAGGCTGATTACGGATTTGGCTGTTTTTGATTTTGATAACGGCCGCATGACACTGACGGAGCTTCAGGAAGGTGTCACAATTGAAGAGGTTTATGAAAAAACAGAAGCCGCTTTCGCTGTAAGCCAGTCTGTGATCAAACAAAATTCTTAATGGGAGGGTGTTTGACATGAAAAAACAAGTCGCCTTGGTGACTGGGGCAGCCGGCGGAATCGGATTCGAAATCGCGAGGGAATTCGCCCGTGAAGGCGCTAGCGTCATCGTTTCGGACCTTCATCAGGAAGCATGCGAAAAGACCGCTTCCAAGCTTGCAGAAGAAGGTTTTGACGCAGCAGCCATTCCGTGTGATGTGACAAAGGAAGCGCAAGTCGCTGATACGGTAAACGCCATCCAAAAACGATACGGCCGCTTGGATATTTTGGTGAACAATGCCGGTATTCAGCACGTCGCCCCGATTGAAGAGTTTCCGACAGAAACCTTTGAACAGCTGATCAAGGTTATGCTGACGGCGCCCTTCATCGCGATGAAGCATGTTTTTCCGATCATGAAAAAACAGCGGTTTGGCAGAATTATTAATATCGCATCTGTTAATGGTTTAGTCGGCTTTGCGGGGAAATCCGCTTATAATAGTGCCAAGCACGGCGTCATTGGACTGACAAAGGTGGGGGCGCTGGAAGGTGCGCCCCACGGCATTACAGTCAACGCGCTCTGTCCGGGTTATGTCGATACACAGCTTGTCCGCAATCAGCTGAGCGATCTTTCGAAAACGAGAAATGTCCCTTACGACTCCGTGCTTGAACAGGTCATTTTTCCGCTTGTGCCGCAAAAACGATTGCTTTCCGTCAAGGAAATCGCGGATTATGCGGTGTTTTTGGCAAGCGAGAAAGCGAAGGGTGTCACCGGGCAGGCTGTCGTCCTTGATGGAGGCTATACCGCTCAATAACATAAAAAACACACTTGCTCCGCCAGGGAATCAAGTGTGTTTTTTCTTTGCTTATTTCCAAACATCGTTAGCGATCTCAACCACATGGCGCAGCTTCGCCCATTGCTGTTCTTCAGTCAGCTTGTTGCCTTCCTCAGTTGAAGCGAATCCGCATTGAGGGCTGAGGCAAAGCTGGTCTAAGCTCACATAGCGGGACGCTTCTTCGATACGGCGTTTTACATTGTCTGGATGTTCAAGCTCACCGAATTTAGATGTCACTAAGCCAAGGACAAGCTGAAGATCAGAGCGCTTCACATAACGGAGTGGTTCAAATCCGCCTGAGCGTGAATCATCATACTCTAGGAAAAGCCCGTCCAGGTTCAAGCCGTCAAAAATGGTTTCGGCTGCTGCGTCATAGCCGCCTTCCGCTGTCCAAGTGGACTGGAAGTTGCCGCGGCAAATGTGCATTGTTACGGTCAAGTCATCCGGACGGTCTGCAATCGCGTCGTTAATGGATTTCGCAAACAGCTGGCGAAGCTCATCAGGCGTTGTTCCGAACGCTTCGATTTGTTTTAAGCCTTTTTCAGATAAGAAAACAGCCCATGCTGTATCATCAAGCTGGAGGTAGCGGCAGCCTCTGTCATAAAACGCTTGAATCGCTTTTTTATATGCTTTGGATACATCGTGCTGGAAAAGGTGATAGTCGTTTTTGTATGCATCCTTTTCCAGCTTTCCGCGGAAAAACAGCATATTCGGGCTTGGGATTGTCATCTTTGGTGTCGCGTCACCGGCAATGCTATGGAGAAAGGAGTAATCTTCAAGCATTGGGTGAGTTGAAAAGTCGATATCACCGGTCACTTTTATGCCGCGTGCTTTTGTCTGTACGTTATGGAATTGAATGCCCTGCTCAGGAGTAAACGGCTCAACGCCATCTAAGTTTTCAAGGAAATCAAAGTGCCACCACGCTCTGCGGAATTCACCGTCTGTCACGACGTTCAGGCCGGTTTCCTTCTGTTTTTCCACAATGCGGGTGATTTCATCGTTTTCGATTTGGCGAAGCTGCTCAGCCGTAATCTCGCCGGCCGCTTTTTGCAGCCGCGCTTTTTTAACGGGCTCAGATCTCAGCAGGCTTCCGACTTGATCCGCGCGAAACGGCGGTTTTTTTCTTTGAAGTGATTTTTGTTCTGCGGGTGTTGTTTGTTGTGGCATGTTGTCCATTCCTTCTTTCCATTCGAATATAAAAAAGCTCTTCCTTTGGATAAGGAAGAGCTTGTATGACAATCTCAACCTTATCTTCAAGAGCAATCATTGCTCTAAAGGATTTAGCACCATTCTGTTAAACAGCGGTTGCCGGGTATCGCAGGGCCAGTCCCTCCACCTCTCTTGATAAGGAAAACCTTTTTATGAAATTTTCTGATAGTATCTATTATTCACACATTTTATGTTTCTGTCAATGATAGATTATCTCCACACATCGTTGGCGATGTCGATCACATGGCGCAGCTTCGCCCATTGCTGCTCCTCTGTCAAAAGATTGCCTTCTTCTGTAGAGGCGAAACCGCACTGCGGGCTGAGGCACAGCTGATCCAGGCTGACAAAGCGCGCCGCTTCATTGATTCGGCGCTTCACATCCTCAGGATTTTCAAGCTCGCCGTATTTCGATGTAATCAAACCGAGTACAATTTGCAGATCCTTGCGTTTCACGAAACGGAGCGGATCAAAGTTACCGGAGCGGTCATCATCGTATTCCAAGAACAGGCCGTCCAAATGTAAGCCATCCAAAATCGTTTCCGCTACAGCGTCATAGCCTCCAGATGCCGCCCAAGTTGAACGGAAGTTGCCGCGGCAAATGTGCATCGTGATTGCTAAATCATCAGGCCGATCTGCCACTGCATCGTTAATCGTTTTGGCGAATAAGGCAGGCAATGTTTCTGGATCGCCGCCAAGCGCTCGGACGACCTCTCTGCCTTTTTCCTCAAAGAAGAGAGACCATGACGTATCATCAAGCTGAAGATAGCGGCATCCAGCGTCATAGAAGGCTTTGATTGCTTTTTTGTACGCTTGGGCCAGATCATGAAAGTATTCCTCTTGGTCGTCATAAATCCCTTTATCGGCTTTTTCACCGAAAAACAGCATATTCGGGCTCGGAATCGTCAGCTTTGGTGTCGCGTCACCGGCAGTCTCATGTAAAAATTGATAATCGGCAAGCGCGGGGTGGCTCGTAAAATCGAGTTTTCCCGTCACTTTGATGCTGCGTGCTTTTGTTTTCGCATGATGGAACTGAATCCCTTCAGCCGGGATGAACGGTTCCACACCGTCAAGCCCTTCCAGGAAATCATAATGCCACCAGGAACGTCGGAATTCCCCGTCTGTTACCACATCGAGACCGATTTCTTTTTGTTTTTCCACAGTGCGGGTGATCTCTTGATTTTCGATATCACGAAGCTGTTCCGCAGTGATCTCGCCAGCCGCTTTTTTTTGCCGGGCTTCTTTCACCGGAGCAGATCGCAGTAAACTGCCGACATGATCGGCACGGAAAGGAGCTTTGATTTGTTTTTCTGTTTTTTGTCCTGCAACATTTGTTTGTTGAGCCATGTCATTCGCCTCTTTTCTGAAATGTGTTGTGCATGAAAAAAGCTCTTCCTTTGAGTAAGGAAGAGCTTGAATGATCAAATCTCCGCCTCATCTGCAAGAACGCAATGTTCTAAAGGATTTAGCACCATTCTGTTTGAAACAGCGGTTGCCGGGTATCATAGGGCCAGTCCCTCCACCTCTCTTGATAAGGTACATCTTCATATTCAGATTTTAATTATCTTAATATTATTACTTTTGGATCAATTGTCAACACCTTTTTAGAAAATACTTTCATCTTCGTCGTCATATAATACCATATCCAGCACGATAGCAATGGCTGTGCAGATCAGCACATCTTCCTCGTTTGCAATTTGCAAATGATAGGAATCCCCCCAGCTAAGCCACTTTTTGCTCACTGACATCCGGACATTTTCCCCGTCCGTCAGTTGAAATTCATCCTTCCACAAGTCACCGTCAATTTCCCAGTTGAGCTTGGAAATTTCAAATTTTGGTTTAAAAAACGTTAATTTCTTTGCCACCTCACAAACTGTTTTCCCGCCAATTGAAATCTCGTATCGCGGCAATACAGACATTACTTTTTGTTCTATGGAAACGAGTGTTTTTCCGGATGAATCTGTCATTTGTAGCGAGTCTCCTAACGAAAAGAACCGGCCCTCGACCTTGAATGTCTCTTCTTCATCTCGGTCATAAATGTGAAATGCATCTTTAAACGAGAACATTTTTTGTTTCATAAATAATTCGATCATTGCTGAAGTCTCCTTTTGGATTTGCCTTGTAAGAGATTACGGACAGGCGGCAAAAAGGTTTCAAGTTCCAAATCTAGTGATCAGAAACCCTGCTGATTGTTTTTCCCGAGTAATAAATGTTTCTAAAATTGAAAAAGGCTGCATGATTCAGCAGCCTTTTCGTTTGAAATATAGGATTAGGAAAGAGGCATCCGGCGTTTTTGGCGGATGGCGTCAAGGTCGATTAGGTTGTTGTGATGAGGTGCGGCTGCTGGCAGAGGGCTTGTCTTTTGCGGTTTGCGGCGATTGTCCTTGCTGAAAGAAAAAAGAAGATAGCCGCATAATGCGATGATAATAAATAGGATCATTTTACATACCTCCCAAAAAAAGTTTTGGTATTCTCTATTGTACGGATAAAATGTCAAAAAGTATTCAAAAAATTCTAAATCCATTAAAAATAAATAACTGCCCCTCAAAAACAGTCTAACCTGATGACCTGAAAATAGTCTTACAACATGATGATTGTTCTGGTTGGTGATTGGTTCTATAGTTACTATCGACGATAAAATAAATTCCTTTATATAACTTTTAACCTAAAATTTCATAATTCAAATTACCTGTTTTTGGTTGTTGTTTTCTTGCTTGTTTGGTTTATACCCTATTTTGCGGAATCAAACACAAAAAACCCAAATTACGGAGCATTTGGGCGGTACGAGTGAATGCGGATTATGTTTTGGGGATTTGAATGTTTTATTTGAAGAAGCGTTTGAACATTTTTCTGATTTTTTGAAAGGGGCTGGATTTCTTTTGCATGTTAAGCGGCCTTGTCATCATCCATTTTTTCAATAGACTCTTTGCAGCGATTGCATGTTTTGTCATTGTTTTTCCTCCTCAACTGTTGATACTTGTTTTACGGAGGACGTATTCAAAATGTTTCGTTTTCACACAAAAAAACCAGTCTTTTTTTAAGACTGGCTTTTGGTATTATGCCTGTTCTTCAAACAGTTTTGCAATCTCAACGATGACATTTACGGCTTTCACCATGTTATCGGCTGAGATGTATTCAAATTTGCCGTGGAAGTTTTCCCCGCCGGTAAAGATGTTTGGCGTTGGGAGTCCCATGTAGGACAACTGGGATCCGTCCGTGCCGCCGCGGATTGGAGAAATCTTCGGTTCGATGCCGAGGTTTTCCATCGCTTGCTTGGCAATGTTGACAATTTCGATGACAGGTTCAATTTTCTCTCTCATGTTGTAGTATTGATCGTTCATATCAAGCTGAATCCGGTCTTGCCCGTATTCGTTTTGAAGTTCTTCAACGACACGCTTCATTGTTTCTTTTCTGCTTTGGAAGTTGCCTTTGTCGAAGTCTCTGATAATGTAGTGGAGTTTTGTTTCCTCTACATCTCCTTGAATCGACAGCAGGTGGTAGAAGCCTTCGTACCCTTCTGTATATTCAGGGGCTTCGTCTGCCGGCAGCAGGCTGTTCAGCTTCATTGCGATTTTCGCAGAGTTGATCATTTTCCCTTTTGCCGTTCCGGGATGTACGTTGTTGCCTTTGATCGTGATTTTTGCGGCAGCGGCATTGAAGCTTTCGTATTCAAGCTCGCCGAGCGGGCCGCCGTCAACTGTGTAGGCAAAAGACGCATTAAACCGTTTTACATCAAATTTGTGCGGCCCTCTTCCGATTTCTTCATCTGGCGTAAAGGCGACTCTGATTGTGCCATGCTTGATTTCAGGGTGTTTGATGAGGTAATCCATGGCTGTCATGATTTCGGCGATACCGGCCTTATTGTCTGCGCCGAGAAGGGTTGTGCCGTCTGTGGTGATGAGTGTATGGCCCTTATAGCCGGGCAGTTCAGGGAATTGATCAGGTGACAGGATGACCTGCAGCTGTTCATTAAGAACAATGTCTTTTCCATCGTAGCTTTCAATGATTTGCGGATTCACGTTTTTGCCGGTAAAGTCTGTGGCAGTATCGACATGTGCGAGAAAGCCGATAGTCGGCACGTCTTTTTCAGTATTGGAGGGAAGAGTCGCCATGACATAGCCGTTCTCATCAATGGCTACATCCTGCATGCCAATGGATTTCAATTCATCAACGAGCATGTTTCCTAACGTCAATTGGCCGGGTGTGGAAGGGCAGGTGTCGACGGATTCATCGGACTGTGTGTCCACTTTTACATATGTAGTAAACCGTTCAATGATTTCTTCTTTCATTTCCAATCATCTCCTTTGTCTTATTTTATCATGACGGGATGAGAGTTTTCTATTGCACAATACCGTTTCGAATAGCAAAAACGACTGCTTGTGTCCGGTCTTGGGCATTGCATTTTTGCAGAATGCGGTGCACGTGAGTTTTCACAGTGCTTTCGCTGACGAAAAGCTTTTCAGCAATGTCTTCATTTCTCAACCCATAGGCCATTTGCTGAAGAACTTCGAGCTCTCTTTTTGTAAACGGATCTGCCAATTCTTTGTCTTGAGTTTGTTGCTTTGAGCGAAATGTCTCGCTGATAATTTTAGCAGCTGTGGCTGTACGGAAAATCGCTTCACCTCTGGCCGCGGCGCGAATGGCGTCAATCAATTCTTCAGGAAGCGTATCTTTCAGCAGATAGCCGACTGCTCCCGCGCGAATGCCTTCAAATACATATTCCTCGGTATCAAAGGTAGTTAAAATGACAATCTTTGTATCTGGCAGTGCAGACATAATGTCTTTCGCCGCTTCGATACCTGAGCAATGTGGCATTTGGACATCCATCAGGATGACGTGGGGTTTTGTTTGCTTTGCCAGTGCAATAATGCCGTGCCCGTCGCCTGCCTCACCAGATACGGCCATATCCGGCTGTGCGTTGATGACATAGCGGAAGCCTTCACGCACAAGCGGCTGATCATCGGCAAGTGCGACGCGTATTTTATCTTTGTTCATCTTTTTGCTCCTTATTCGTTGTCGTGAGCGGCAATGCCAGCTCAATTTGCAGGCCGCTCGGCTGCACGGCGCTGAAAGAAAGGGAACCGCCTGCTTTTTCAGCGCGGTCTTTCATTCCTGTCAGCCCAAATCCGCAAGTAAGATTGCCGGTGAAATGTCCGTTGTCGGTGATTGTGACATAGAGGTGGGTCTCGTCGTTAGAAATGACGGCAGCCGCATGGGTAGCGTGAGCGTGACGGATGATATTGGTCAGCGCTTCTTGCAAGGTGCGGTAGATCGTTTCGCTTACGTTTTGAGGCCAAGACTCTTCTGAAAGGCCGGCAGTGTCTAAAGAAACGTGCAAGCCGCTTCGTTCCTCCACTTGGTGGATAAGCCCCCGCAAAGCGGTAAGGCCAACCATCGATTCACTTCGGCCCATTTGGTGAACGACAGACCGTACTTCCTGAAGACATTCTCTGGCGACAGTCAGTACATTTTGAATGACTTTTTCTGAATCATCCTTGCTGCTTTTCAGGATATAGGGAAGAGATTGAAGCTGAACAATCACAGAAGTCAGCTCGTGGCCGATACTGTCATGAATGTCTCGGGCAATTCTTGTACGCTCCTCAAGGACCGCGTACCTTAAAGAAAGAACAGAAGCCTCCTGCAGCTCTGCATGTGCTTTCTGGAGTTCTTCGTGGGCTTGCTCCAGCTGCAAGTGCATTTTTGCCAATTCAGCATGATTTCGTTCAGCCTCTCTTCTCGCTTCTCGCTTGAAACGCATGGAGGAGAAGAAGACGTACAGTCCGATCATGATAGAGATGTTACTAATGATATCATCCAAGCTGCTGTCAAAAAGGGTGTATAGAAAGAAAACGTTGCCCCCAATTAGACATATTGTAAAAATCAAGGACAGCCGTGCAGGAAGCTTTATGGCTGCGAAAACCATTAAAAATACGATTAAGAAAAAGGCGGCTCCCTGCTCTTGGCCGGAAATAGCCCAAAGGAAAACGGTCAGGAGCCAAAGCCCGATGAATATGCCCAAATTGACAGCAGCAGATGCCACAAAGGGAATGATCCAAATGAATGCTAGATACACCGCAAATACAAACACTAACAAAATGGGGTCAGCTTTGGCTGGGTGAGATAAAAATTGTATGCAATTCAAAATGAGAATAAGGCTCGGCACAAGCTTCTTGTAGTGCCGAGCCGGAGATTGTTGGTTCATGCTGGTCCTTCTTTCAGTTATTGAATGGATACTTTGCCAGAGGCCAGCCGTCTGTATGCTTTGTAAAGCATGATGTTACGGGCTGTGATAGTGCCGAGGGGAATGAAGAACATAGAATGTATAATGGCAATAAAAATCTCGTTGCTCTCAGGCAGCCATGTTCTCGCAGCCATGCGCAAAGAAAGTATCACTAGAATGAGGATAACACTTCCAAGGGAGCCGCGTGAAGTGACCTTTCCGGTTTCCGGGTGAATCCGCACGTTTACCATCTTCCCAATGCCAAACCCGCAGGCCAGCCCGATCAGTAATAAAATGCAGCTGATCGCCACATGTAAAACAGAATGAAAATACACCGGCTGAAATGATGCTGATACACCCCATAAGAGCAGCAGCGGAATGATCAGCAATTTCGCGGGCTTTACCGTTCTTTCTCGATACATCGATAAAATAATAAGAATAAATACAATAAAAATGTAGGGGCTCATCGCCATGTCATCAAATCCTTTCAGCATTAAGCATAGCGAAAATTGGAAAAGAAAACGTCAACCGGCAGATTGATTTTTCAGCTGCCATACTTGTTTGCGCTGCATAAAGTCATGTAATATGGCGTGAAAATGCTGAAAACCTGTATCGGATAGCCCGCAAAAATATGAAAAAACCATTAATAAACTATTAAACTTCTTAAAAATGGATGTAGCCCGGTTCCAAACACTATATAATAATAGCAGGTCATTTTTTAGGAGGGTTTACATCATGGCAATACTTGTTACTGGCGGTGCCGGGTACATCGGAAGCCACACATGTGTTGAATTATTGAACAGCGGCTATGAGATTGTCGTTCTTGATAATTTGTCCAACAGTTCAGCTGAGGCACTGAACCGCGTCAAGGAGATTACGGGAAAAGATTTAACGTTCTATGAAGCGGATCTATTGGATCGGGAAGCGGTAGATTCGGTTTTTGCAGAAAACGAGATTGAAGCTGTGATTCATTTTGCGGGGTTAAAAGCAGTCGGTGAGTCTGTTGCGATTCCGCTCAAATATTATCATAATAATCTCACAGGAACGTTTATTTTATGTGAGGTCATGGAGAAATACGGCGTCAAAAAAATCGTATTCAGTTCTTCTGCGACGGTATACGGCGTTCCGGAAACGTCACCGATCACGGAGGACTTTCCATTAGGTGCGACTAACCCTTATGGGCAGACGAAACTCATGCTTGAACAAATATTGCGTGACTTGCATACGGCCGATAATGAGTGGAGCGTTGCCCTGCTGCGCTACTTTAATCCATTCGGCGCGCATCCAAGCGGACGGATCGGTGAAGACCCGAATGGCATTCCGAATAACCTTATGCCATATGTGGCGCAAGTCGCCGTCGGCAAGCTGGAACAGTTAAGCGTATTCGGCAATGACTATCCGACAAAAGACGGGACAGGCGTACGCGATTATATTCACGTAGTTGATCTCGCAGAAGGCCACGTCAAGGCGCTGGAAAAAGTATTGAACTCCACAGGAGCAGATGCATACAACCTCGGAACAGGCACAGGCTACAGCGTGCTTGAAATGGTCAAAGCCTTTGAAAAAGTGTCAGGGAAAGAGGTTCCGTACCGTTTTGCGGACCGCCGCCCGGGAGACATCGCCACATGCTTTGCAGATCCTGCAAAAGCCAAGCGGGAACTAGGCTGGGAAGCAAAACGAGGCCTCGAGGAAATGTGTGCTGATTCCTGGAGATGGCAGTCTTCTAATGTGAATGGGTATAAGAGTGTAAAATTATAAACAAAAGGGCTGGTGGTTTTCCCCAGCCCTTCTTTCTATTGATCTAAGTTCACTTCAAATGTAAATGGATTGATTGTTATATCGTAGTTTTCGGAAGATCCTTCTAAAATAATTTTTGCTGTTTTGCTTTCGATTTTAGGGAAAACAATAACTCCTTCAGTGTTAACTCCTGGTAAGATTTCACTTTGGATTTTAGGATAACTTGATAGGTCGTCTTTACGCTCAAGCTGTTTATTATCAGCGATGATTTTGGCATTGAAGTCATAAAAATTGATTTCATCTTGTGATTTGTTTTCTATCTTTACATATAGGCGAGTTTCTTTTTCAGCAAGTTCAACTTTTTGAAGCGTGAGTGCAAATCCGTGCTGGTTCTGTGTTTTATCCACGTTAATTGTTTTTTGAGCTGGGGCAAAAGCTGTTGCATAGTCGCTTTTTTCAATAGAATCGGCAATGATTCTCGGCGCTGAAACAGATCCGCCCAATGCGTTTTCACCATCATATTTGTCTTTCACCGTACCGACTACATGAATAATATCGTCATCTTTAATATCTAAATCAGAGTCGTCGCTCATAATAAGTGTATTCTTGCTTAACTTTTCTGGATTATTATAGCCCTGAAAATATGTACCATCATCGTCTTGTTCAACGTCAAAAACTTTTACATACAGATCAACTTTATAATTTTTAAATTGATTGGCATTGGTATATAGTTTTTCTATATCAGCCTTTTGTACTGTTTTTGTCGACTTTTTAGAGTCGGAGCTGGTTGTTGCTGTAGAAGCTTGAGAATCTCCGCTGTTTCCGATGTTCGCAATAATGATAATGACGACTATCGCTAGAATAAACGTAATGATTTTATGTCTCATAAAAAAGTTACGTTGGTCTTTACCGCAATTCGGGCATTTTTTAACACCTTTTGCAATCTCTTGACCGCAAGTTTTACAGTGTTGCATCTTTCCTGACATTATATTTCCTCCTATGTAATTAAATGTTTGAAATATATGTTCTATTTTGCCTATATATTTTCGCGTAGTCAATGATAAATTGATACTAATATTTAATTTATATTTTCTTTTAAAAGGTACTTTGTATCATATCGGTCAAATCTTTCATTTATTAACAGCTGATGCTCTTTTTTTGTTTCTCTTTATTTACTGATTAAATCTCCGCAAATACCTCTTGAACCAATTCAAACCGTCCCTTATAATGCTAATATTGGAAAGTAAAAATGATATGATAAAAACAGTGGTTTTCTAGGGTTCCGCAATGCAAATTGGACTGTGACCGAGAGAAAACACATAGCAGCCCGGCTGTTATGACACGGTGGGATAAAAGCCCAGGAGTTTCTGCTCTTTTGCGAGAGCGTACTCCTGGGTTTTTTTGTTGATACTATCTGGAGAAGGAGTGTTTTGTGATGAAAAAGAAAATGCTTGATGTGCTGATGCTTGTGATTGGCGCTTTTTTCTTTGCGCTTGCAGTGAATTTGTTTGCGATTCCCAATGACCTTGGGGAAGGCGGGGTCACTGGGATTACGCTGATTTTGTATTATCTGTTTCAATGGTCTCCCGGGGTAACGAACTTTATCTTAAATGCATTTCTGCTTTTAATCGGCTACAAGTTTCTAGACGGTAAGACCACTGTCTATACAATCATTGCCGTAGCGGCGAATTCGCTTTTCCTCCACCTGACACACGGGTGGAGCACTCCGTCTGATGAATTGATCATTAATACGATTTTCGCGGGTGTATTTGCGGGAGTCGGTATTGGCATGATTATTCGTGTCGGCGGAACGACAGCCGGTTCTGCGATTCTGGCCAGAATTGCTAATAAATATTTAGACTGGAATATCAGCTACGCGCTCTTGTTTTTTGATTTAATCGTGGTATTTAGCTCTTATTTTATTATTGGTGCGGAAAAAATGATGTTTACGATCGTGATGCTGTATATCGGAACGAAGGTGATGGACTTCATTATTGAAGGCTTGAACACGAAAAAAGCGATTACCGTCATTTCAGAAAATAAGAGTGAGATTGCAGAGCAGGTAAATACCTTGATGGATCGGGGCGTGACGATTTTATCAGGGAAGGGAAACTATACGGGCCAGTCAAAAGAGATTTTGTATATCGTCATTAACAAACAGGAACTGTCCATGCTGAAGAAAATCATCAGAAGCTGTGACAAAAAAGCGTTTGTGATCGTTCATGACGTACGCGATGTGTTTGGCGAAGGCTTTGTTGATATATCTAAATAATGAAATTCCCTCTGCACTTAAAGCAGAGGGATTTGTTCGTTTAGAACGGATATTTGCGGTATTGTTTCTGGATTGATATCCATTTCGTCACAGTAAATTCCTCGACCACCCATGGATTTCCGAAGCGGCCGACACCGCTGGCTTTGTTTCCGCCAAAGGCGATATTCGGCGAGTCATTAACGGACTGGTCGTTGACATGGGTCATGCCGCTGTCAATTTGCAGGGCAAACGTTTCGCCTTTTTCTAAATCAGAAGTGAAAACCGCTGAGCTGAGGCCGTATTCGGTATCATTAGCCATGTCGATCGCTTCCTGATCACTGGAGGCTTTGATAATGGTGGCAATCGGGGCAAACAGCTCCGTTTGGGCAATTTTGCTGTCGTTGTCTGCACCTACAAAGACATAAGGTGTGAGCACGTTTCCGACGCGTTTTCCTTCAACCGCAAGTTCAATGCCGTCTGCCTTTGCCTGCTCAATGATCTCCAGCGCTTTTTCGATTTGGCGCTCGTTGATCAGCGGGCCGACAACGGTTTTCGGATCAGTTTGATCGCCGTACGGAAGCTGTTTGACACGTGCGGTGAATTTTTCAACAAACTCATCGTACACATCTTGATGAACGATGATTCTGTTGATAATCATGCAGATTTGTCCCTGGTGAATAAATTTCCCGAAAATCGCGGCGTCTACAGCACGATCGACATCCGCGTCTGAAAGGACGGCAAAGGGGTTGTTGCCGCCGAGCTCAAGGGCCATTCGCTTAAAGTCACGCCCGGCGATTTCACCAATATGGCGCCCGACTGCGGTTGATCCCGTAAAGCTGATTAATTTCGGAATTGGATTGGTCAGCATGCCGTCCCCGATTTCCTTTAGGTCCGTCAACATGACGTTGAGGACACCCGCAGGAAGACCGGCGTGTTCAAATGCTTTTGCAATGATGGTTCCGCCGGAAAGAGCGGTTTGAATATCAGGCTTGTGAACAACACTGTTTCCCAGTGCAATCGCAGGCGCAATCGTTCTCATTGATAAGTTCATCGGAAAATTAAATGGAGAAATCGATGAAATGACACCGAGCGGAAGGCGGTAAATCTTATTGATTTTCCCTTCAATGTCGGATGGAACCTCTTTGACGCCGCCTAATTCTCCGGTATATGTCATGGCTTCATCTAAAATCGCAATTGTTTGTTCAAGCTCGATCGTTGCTTTAATGATGGTTCCGCCGGTTTCGCGGGAGATCATCATGATGATGTCATCACGGTTTTCCTGTAGGTAGTCGCGTGCTTTTTGCAGGACTGCTTTTCGTTCTTCTGCTGTGCTCTTGGCCCACTCTTTTTGCGCCTGCTGTGCAATGTCAAATGCATCCTCCAGTTGTTTGTTTGTTGCCAAAGATGCTGTTGTCATCACAGACTGGTCATACGGATTCAAAATGTCCTCCGTACGTCCGCTTTCCCCTTCTGTCCATTTTCCGTTGATAAAACTTTTGTTTAACGCTTCTAAACCCATTAATGATCGTCCTCCTTTGGTCGTGCATATCCTCTTCTATTTCCGCTGAAGCCAATATGTAAACGAACGAGGTTTCCCTTTCAGTTTCCCGTCTATCTATGCCGGATATACTCTTTTTTATTGGAGAACATGTGCATTTCGCCTTATACTGAATATACAGATCCTTACATGAGAGAGGAGACCCTATGAAATCGCTGCTGGCTATTTATCCCGGTTCGATTGTGTCTGAGGAGCTTTGCGTAAAGGAAGGCTGTCTATGTTTTTTTGATGAGAACAGTCAGAGATATATCACCATTCCGAAAACGGAGATTAGCGAAAAAGAGACGTTGCTGCTGCGGTCATTTTTGACACCTGCAGATGAGGCCAATCAAATGTCTTTGAAGTCGCCGGAGGAGAACAAGTGGTTTGCGTTTCTTTTTTCGAGAGGGGAAGTGCCGGCGAGCATAAAGAAGCGAACGAGATTTGTTCATTTTCATTTGCTCGGTAAAATAGAGCGTGCGTCTTTTGCGGAAGCGGTTCGCCATTTCTGGCCGGTGCCTTTTGTGATTGTGTGGATGCATGAAGACAGAGGCGTGATTGTCGAGCAGGAAAGTGAAGCGGCGGCGGGGAAGGACGAACTGGAATCACTCGCCAAGGTTCTTGAAAGTGATTTCTACTTCAGTGTCCGTTTTTACGCCGGGAGATTTTACGAGCCCGATGAGAGTCTGCGAACACATTATGCCCGTGAACAGACGTATTTCCTCTTTGCTGAAAAACGGCTGCCTCAGATGCAGAGTGTGACCTTTGAGATGATCTTTCCTTTTTTATTATTAGAAGCAGAAAAAGAAAAGCTTGAAACGCTGCTCTCTGAAGAAGCTGAGCTTTTATTCGGAGATGAATCTGAGCTGAGGAAGACAATCAAGCTCTTTATTGAAAACAACTCAAACGTGACGTTAACGGCGAAAACGCTGCATCTGCACCGCAACAGCCTGCAATATCGAATTGATAAATTTATTGAGCGGTCAGGGATAGACATTAAAACGTATAAAGGCGCGCTGCTCGCCTATTTTATCTGCCTGCAAAGCGAAGTTTCAGAATAAATTGGAAATATGCACGAAAAATGGTTGCTGATTTTATGAACGCTGCCCATTTTAGCGATAGGGAAATGCTGTTACACTCAATTTAGGAAAGCGTTTACAATGACAAAGGGGGAAATTACATGGCTGAATTGCGGATGGAGCACATTTATAAATATTATGATCAGAAGGAAGCGGCTGTTGATGACTTTAACCTTCATATTGACGATAAGGAATTTATCGTATTCGTAGGCCCGTCTGGCTGCGGGAAATCAACGACGCTGCGGATGGTCGCAGGGCTTGAGGAAATTTCGAAAGGCGATTTTTATATTGAGGGAAAACGTGTAAATGATGTAGCGCCAAAGGACAGGGATATCGCGATGGTATTTCAAAACTACGCGCTCTATCCGCATATGACTGTCTACGATAATATTGCATTCGGGCTGAAGCTTCGGAAAATGCCGAAGCCTGAAATCAAAAAAAGGGTAGAGGAAGCCGCTAAAATTCTCGGGCTGGAGGAATATTTGCACCGCAAACCGAAAGCGCTGTCAGGCGGGCAGAGACAGCGGGTCGCGCTTGGACGGGCAATCGTGCGGGATGCAAAGGTGTTCCTGATGGATGAGCCTTTGTCAAACCTAGACGCGAAGCTGAGGGTGCAAATGCGGGCGGAAATCATTAAGCTCCACCAGAGACTGCAAACCACAACAATTTACGTGACGCATGACCAGACAGAAGCGCTGACGATGGCGACACGGATCGTGGTCATGAAAGACGGAAAAATCCAGCAGATCGGGACGCCGAAGGACGTATACGAATTCCCTGAAAACGTCTTTGTCGGCGGTTTTATCGGCTCACCGGCGATGAATTTTTTCAAAGGAAAGCTGACGGACGGTCTCATCAAAATTGGTTCTGCGGCATTAACCGTGCCGGAAGGAAAAATGAAGGTGCTGCGTGAAAAGGGCTACATCGGCAAAGAGGTCATCTTCGGCATCCGTCCTGAGGATATTCATGATGAATTGATTGTCGTGGAGTCATATAAGAATTCTTCGATTCAAGCGAAAATCAATGTCGCAGAGCTGCTCGGTTCTGAAATCATGATTTATTCGCAGATTGATAATCAAGACTTTATTGCGCGGATCGACGCCCGTCTCGATATTCAATCAGGTGATGAGCTGACGGTTGCGTTTGATATGAATAAAGGCCATTTCTTTGACAGTGAGACAGAAGTGAGAATTCGTTAAGCACAAAAGCCGGACATGGAGACATGTCTGGTTTTTTTGTGTTCTTTTTAAGGTTTACAGAAAAAAACGCAGCGGGTAGTGGTTGGTAAGGAAGGGGAGATAGAGATGTGGCATGCGGCAATGTGGGGCGGGATCTCAGGCTCTGCTGTATTGCTGGGCGCGCTGGCGTCCATGTTTTTTTCGATTCGCAAACAGATCATCGGCTATATTATGGCTTTTGGCACAGGGGTATTAATTGGCGCGGCTGCTTACGAACTTCTCGGGGATGCAGTGGCAGAAGGCGGAATTGTAGCGACAGGCGCCGGATTTATTGCGGGAGCTGTCGTGTTTACGGTTTTTGATTATGCTGTTTCCAAAAGAGGCGCGTCGCAAAGAAAAAGATCGGGACAAGCAGCTGCCGGCGGCGGAGGAATAGCCATTTTTATCGGCACCATTATGGATGCTGTTCCGGAATCGATTATGATTGGCGCAAGCCTTCTCGAAGAACAATCGGTCAGCTTCCTTTTGGTGATCGCCATTTTTATCAGCAACATACCTGAAGGGCTGTCCAGTACAGCAGGAATGAAAAACAGCGGATATTCGAGAACGAAAATTGTACTGCTTTGGGCCGCGGTACTCGTGATATCAATTCTCGCATCATGGTCAGGATACTTCCTTCTCGACGGTGCTCCAGAAGAAGTGATGTCAGCGATTG
Source organism: Bacillus sp. VA13 (assembly GCF_055710085.1). NCBI lineage: Bacteria > Bacillati > Bacillota > Bacilli > Caryophanales > Bacillaceae > Bacillus > Bacillus sp. VA13. Next base: position 232,333 of record NZ_JBVQPP010000002.1, read on the forward strand.
CAGCATTTGCAGGCGGGGGGATCATTGCGATGGTTGCTTCGACGATGATGCCTGAGGCGTACGAAGACAGCGGTCCAATGACAGGTTTGATCGCTGCACTTGGCCTGTTAACCTCGCTGGTTTTGAATCAGTTTTCTTAAGTTATTTTTATTAAATGTATTGAAAAGAGAGTGGCTTATCCACTCTCTTTTTGTTCGCATTATCGATAAACTGAAACACTTAATTGTCCATAAAGTGAACCATTTTTAAAAACAGTAAGTTTTCCCTGACCAACACTTTGACCTGTTACGATCCCATAAGCATCTACAGTAAAAACAGCTTTGTTGTCACTATGATATGAAAATCCTGAGCCCAATAAATGGCTTGGTAGTGGTTTTGCATGACCCACCTGTATGTTAAAGTCGGCTAATTTCGCCTCAATAGGAGCGAGTGATGCAGGAGCAGTTTGACTTTCTGGAACCATTACAGAATTCTGAGTTGCCTCTTTAGCAGAAGCTTGACCTCCGATTGATAAAACAACAGCTGAAACAGAAAGTAAAGAAACAATCGTTTTCTTCATTTTCATATCAATTCCTCCTAATATCATTTTTTATTGCAAGTAAACTATTCGATTTACTTAATTAATTACCCTTGTAAAAATATGTAAACTATTTGTGAACTTTTGGAAGTGGTTTTTTTGTACTTGAAAAACCTACAAATCAACCGATGAAAAAGGAGGAAGAAATAGACAGAAAGCAGGGAACTGATGAAACGTTTTATCCTAAGCATTTTTCTTTTGGGAAGCTGCTTGGCTCTCGCGGCTTGCGCTGATAAAGAGGCGAACGCGGAGCAGCAGATGCCGAAAGCCGAACAAAAGAAACCGGAAGAAAAGACAGTACATGTTCAGAAAAAAGAAAACGATACATCCGCATGGATCAAAACAGAGAAACCGGCAAAGCTGCCGATTTTGATGTACCACAGCATTTCCTCTGGAAACAGCCTCCGTGTCCCGAAGGAAGAATTCGAAGCGCATATGAAGTGGCTGCACGAAAACGGCTATCAGACATTAACGCCGAAAGAGGCGTATCTCATGCTGACGCAGGATAAAAAGCCGAGTGAGAAATGCGTGCTGATTACGTTTGATGACGGATACACCGACAATTATCAAGACGCGTATCCAGTGCTAAAAAAGTACGGGATGAAGGCGACGATTTTTATGATCGGCAAATCGATCGGACATAAACACCATCTGACAGAGGACCAAATGAAAGAAATGGCGAAGCATGGCATATCCATTGAAAGCCATACGATTGACCACCTTGAGCTGAACGGGTTAACGCCTGAACAGCAGCACAGTGAGATGGCTGATTCGAAAAAGCTGTTTGACGGCATGTTTCATCAGCAAACCTCTATCATCAGCTATCCGGTAGGACGCTACAATGAGGAGACGCTGAAGGCTGCCAAAGAAACGGGCTATCAAATGGGCGTGACGACAGAACTGGGCGCGGCATCGAGAGACCAGGGAATGTACGCCCTCCATCGCGTGCGCGTGTCCCCGGGCATGTCAGGCTCGGCTTTTGGCGCGTACATCGAATCAATGAAATAAAAAAGGGCGGCGCTCAATCGCCGCCCCCTCCGCCACAGCCGGAATCGCTGAAACCTCCGTCACTGCCGCATCCATCATGGTGCGAGCCATGATCTGAATAACCGAAAAAACCGCTGTCCGCATGCTGGCGGCTTTTGTTTTCCGACGGCTGCGGCTGAATGACTGAAAGAAAAACAATAATAGCTATAATCAATAAGATGATCACAATCACTTCTGATCACTCCCTTTTTTCACCATATCTGTTATACGGGTGAAACGCAGATCGGTTTCACTTCAAAGAGATCGATTCTTTCAGACGGTCTCTGAGCCAGCGTTTCAGTACCCCGTGTCCTTTGTTTGACAATAGAGTGCTAACACGCCAATACATAGGGGGATGAGGAGCGAACTGAAAATCAATCAATCTGAAAAGCCAGCTTTTATCGCGGGTGAGAGAGTCAATTTGAAGCTCGTCTTCATCTGCTTCGGAACTGTAGGCACTTTGTTTCTGTATGTCTTCATCCTGCCGAACCGCCAAGATCCTCAAAGCTTCGGCCATTTGTTTGTACCCGCCTTCCAGCAGTGATGCGCCAAGGTTGTCAGCGCGCACCTCCATCCATTGTGAACAAAAGGATTGATAGAGCTGAAACAGGATGATGATCGCCATGATGAAGACCCAAAGCACAATTTTGTGGGCCCCGGAATGGACGATATGCTGTTCAAATAAGAGGATGACCCCAACGACGGCTCCAAGATATAGAAAACGTAAAAACTGTGATGACAGAACATCACGTTTTTTAATATGAATCGCCTCATGAGCCAGAATGCCTTCGATGACACGCAGCGGAAGGGTTAGTGTGGCACTTGTCAGAATGACCATCGACCTTCCGACATTCATGCCGACTGCCATTCCGTTGTAATCATCACTTTCCGTTTCGTATATGCGGACATGGGAAATACCGGCCTTGCGGAAAACCTTGTCGGCCGCTGCCTGTACATGCGGATGATGACAAGGCTTGGCATCCATTGCCGCCCGCAAAACACGGTCTGACAGATACATGTTGAGTATCCAGTACAGCATCACGGCAACGGCCATGGCCCATGGAGAGGCATGTAATGCATATAACGCGAGCACCAATAAGGCGTAAGCTGATACGCCCTTTACGCTGGCGGCAAAATATAGCTTCCCAAGCAGCCGCTTCACATTTTTTCTATGATAAAACGGTAAAACAGAAATCACAGTGTCATCGTTGTTTTCCGATTCTGTGTATTCACGGAGGATCGCTTTCCATCTTTGCGGTTCCTTCACCGTCAGAAACAGCGTTTCACCGGGAAGAGACAGTTTGATGACTTGCTGAAAGCTTGTTGTCAGATCTAAACGGGATGAATACATCGTCAGAAGCGGATGAAGCTTTAAGAGATCAGCCGTTGATTCAAGCTGAATATCTTTCAAATCAGAAAGTGGGTATGTACGGGTTTCATAACGTGAGCTGATGTGCAATTTTTCTAAGGATGCTGAATACAAAACGTTCACGCTGAAAACATTCAATATTCGTTTCACCATTGCCCCTCCGCCGGAGATCATGCCGAAAAGGATCACATATTTGAGGGGGCTTGGGTCAGGTCCATAGATCAAAAAGATGACGGCGCCCGCAAACACAACGGCGGTCAGCGTGATGTCTGACAGGAGGCGTGTTTTGTTTCTGGCAAGCTCGATTTCCTGCCAGTCTCCCGAAGGTTTTGCCGCACGTTCGGAGACAGTGAGATCCATTGCAGTCCAATAGCAGTAGAACATTGTCGCGATCGAGACAATGCCGTCTATGAATGATTGATGAGAGAAGATGTAAACAGCTGCGCCGACCCAAAGAACGATATCAATCCAGAAATCTATGGCCGGAATGAGTTTTGCTGCCAGGGATGATATAAAATAAAGTCCCAGCCCGAGAATCATAAAGAGAAATAGATCTGTTCCCATAGGCATGCTAGAGTCCTTTCTATCTGGTATTTCCAACTATTACTATAGCATGTTGCGGGAACTTGCAAAAACACGGACATGCAAAAGAGCAAGCCCTTTCGTTTTACGAAGAACTTGCTTGCGGTGTATCAATAAAACTGGTGAAGCAGCAATAAGGTTAAGGACACTGTAATCGCTCCCCCGATTCGGGTAGACACCTGGGCGAATGGCATTAACTCAAGCCTTTCTGCGGCGCTTAAAATGGCGACGTCTCCGGTGCCGCCTTGTCCTGAGTGGCACGCATTGATAATGGCGGTCTCAATCGGATACATGTTCAGCCACTTTCCAGTGAAGAAGCCGACGGCCATCATGGTCACAACGACAGACAGAATCGTAATGATATTGCTGAGGTTAAAGGCAGCGATAAGCTTGTCCCACGGGGTCATGGACACCCCGATCGCAAAGAGCAGCGGGTAAGTCACAGCGGTTGAAAAGAAGCGGGACACCCCAAAAGCGCCATTTTCAATTGAGGCAGGCGCCAATTTGAACAGCTTAATCAGAACAGCCAGTAACAGCATGGCAACGGGTGCCGGAAATCCAAAAAAGTCGTGAGCGAGCATGCCGACTAAATATAAAGAAACAGCAAGGATACCGCCTGAAGCAAATAAGGAAAGGTTGAACATTTGCTGTCCGCTTTGCGATTCCTCCAGCGCAGGGGACTCCTCTTCAGAGCGGTCCACTTTGCCGTTGCCTGTCCATTCCGGTTTTTTCTTTCCGATTCTGTTCAGCAATCCCGCTAGAATGATCGCGCACAGGCTGCCCAGCATGATAGACGGCAGAACAAGTGCAAACGCTTCCCCTTGAGACATGGGCATGATGTCAGAATAACCGATGGACAGCGGAATAGCGCCTTCTCCGACTCCCCCTGCCATAATAGGGATGACAATGTACAGCAATGTATGCTGAAATCCGAGCCCGAGCAAAGTGCCGACAGCCAGTCCGACAATAGCGGCTGCGACAGAACCGGCAATAAGCGGAATAAAGATTTTCATGAATGCTTTTATGAGTGTTTCTCTTTTCATGCCAAGGATGCTTCCGACGACAATCCCAGCGATAAATAAGTATAGAAAGTTTGAGTTTTCTGTAAATTCTGTGGTGGATTTGACGATATCATTAGGCAGCAGGTGATAGTAGACGACAGCGGACGGAATAAAAGTAGCTAGGATGGCCGGGCCGCCGATAGAACGAACAATCGGTACCGATTTGCCGATTTGGGCAAAGGTGAACCCGAAAAACGCCATGACGGCAATGGATGTCAAGATGTCACTTTTTACATCGTGATGCATAACAAAAACAGTGATTAATATAAACAGCAAGACATACACAGGAAGCGGTATGATGCCTACTTTTATATTCATGGCTTTCGCAAACCAATTCTCTTTTCGAACCCCTTCGTGAATTGTATCCGTTTGCAATTGCATTTGTGTTTGAAGCTCTCCCATTGAAAAACCTCCCCCTATTCTTGATGCAGTGAAATTGTTCACTACGTTAAGTATACTAAAAAATTGAAATTATTAATATATTAAAAATTTACTATTCAGCTTTTCGAATTTTCCCGGTTCAAATGGAAAGAGGCATTCTGACTAAAAACGGTCTATGACGGAGTGCCGAGAAACGGGTGTTGGTGCCGGACAAGCATTTTATTCGCAAGGAACGATGTGTTGATGTACGATAATAAAGGGTCATTTATCCTAGGAGGCCGTCATAAATCAGCAACAAAATAGACAATAATTCGTCACATAGTGTGGGGCTTTTTAGGTATTTTAGGCTTTATTTTTAAAATGAATCGTTGTAAAGTACTTAATATGAACCAGTCAGAGAATGTGTCATTTGGTCAGTCTGGCAATCTAGCATCATATTGAACGACTTATTGACACATTTGTGAAATATTGAACAATATTTTTTTCGTCTATTTTGTGAATTACTGATCAAAGTCTCGGTTCTATTTGTGAAGTAGTGAGCAAATTAACAGTTTTAACCGGAAATGGAGGAGAAAGCATGAGTGAATTGGTATTAGCCCGTATACAATTTGCATCAACAACGTTGTTTCACTTCTTGTTTGTGCCGATGTCTATCGGGCTTGTGTTTATGGTTGCGTTGATGGAGACTCTTTATCTTGTGAAGAAAAATGAGCTGTACCTCAAAATGGCAAAGTTTTGGGGGCACTTATTCTTAATAAATTTCGCAGTCGGTGTTGTAACGGGGATTTTGCAAGAATTCCAGTTTGGGTTGAACTGGTCTGATTACTCCCGTTTTGTCGGAGATGTATTTGGCGCTCCGCTTGCTATTGAAGCATTATTGGCGTTTTTCATGGAATCTATCTTTATCGGATTATGGATTTTCGGCTGGGACCGCCTGCCGAAAAAAATTCACGCTCTCTGCATTTGGCTCGTGTCATTCGGAACGATTATGTCATCTTTCTGGATTTTAACAGCGAACTCCTTTATGCAGGAGCCGGTCGGCTTTACGATCAAAAAAGGCCGCGCGGAAATGAACGACTTTGCCGCGCTGATTACAAATCCTCAGCTTTGGGTTGAATTCCCGCACGTCATTTTTGGTGCGCTTGCCACCGGGGCTTTCTTTATTGCCGGAGTGAGTGCTTTTAAACTATTGAAGAAAAAAGAAGTGCCGTTCTTTAAACAATCTTTTAAACTCGCAATGATCGTCGGCCTTTGTGCCGGTCTTGGCGTCGGCCTTAGCGGACACATGCAGGCTGAGCACTTGATGGAATCACAGCCGATGAAAATGGCTGCCAGTGAAGGACTTTGGGAAGACAGCGGCGACCCTGCTGCTTGGACGGCTTTTGCTACGATTGATACAAAAAATGAAAAAAGCTCAAACGAAATCAAAGTTCCTTATGCATTGAGCTACTTGGCTTATCAGAAATTCAGCGGAAGTGTCAAAGGGATGAAAACACTTCAGGCTGAGTACGAAAAAATATACGGAAAAGGCGACTACATTCCGCCTGTCAAAACGACTTTCTGGAGCTTCCGCATCATGGTTGGCGCAGGTGTTGTCATGATTCTTGCTGCGTTAGGCGGCCTTTGGTTAAACCGGCGCAAAAAGCTTGAAAACAGCAAATGGTATTTGCGCATTATGATCGCATTGATTTCCTTCCCGTTTCTTGCGAACTCCGCGGGCTGGATTATGACAGAAATCGGGCGTCAGCCGTGGACGGTCATGGGCTTGATGACAACTGCTCAATCCGTGTCGCCTAACGTAACGGCGGGCTCCCTGTTATTCTCAATCATCGCATTTGGTTTGATGTACTTGATTCTGGGTGCACTGCTTGTCTTCTTGTTCATCCGTGAGATTAAAAAAGGTGCGGAGCATAGTGATCATCACGATGTTCCTGTAACAACAGATCCATTTAGTCAGGAGGTATACCATGGCATCTCTTCATGATCTTTGGTTTATACTCGTTGCTGTATTGTTTGTAGGATTTTTCTTTTTGGAAGGCTTTGATTTCGGGGTCGGCATGGCGACCCGTTTTCTTGGCCATAATGAGTTAGAACGCAGAGTGCTGATCAACACGATCGGGCCGTTTTGGGACGCGAATGAAGTATGGCTTTTGACTGGTGCAGGCGCCATTTTCGCGGCATTCCCAAACTGGTATGCAACGATGCTGAGCGGTTATTACATTCCGTTTGTCATTGTGCTGCTTGCGTTAATGGGCCGCGGGGTTGCGTTTGAGTTTCGCGGCAAGGTTGATCATTTAAAATGGGTAAAGGTTTGGGACTGGGTCGTTTTCTTCGGCAGTCTGATTCCTCCATTTGTGCTTGGTGTGCTGTTCACGACATTATTCCGCGGGATGCCGATTGATGCCGATATGAACATTCACGCACATCTATCCGATTATATCAATGTATACTCTGTACTTGGCGGTGTGACTGTAACACTTCTTTGCTTCCAGCATGGATTAATGTTTATCACACTGCGTACGATTGGTGATTTGCAAAATCGCGCCCGGAAAATGGCGCAAAAGATAATGGGTGTTGTTTTTGTAGCGGTTCTTGCCTTCGCGGCCCTTTCTGCCTATCAGACAGACATGTTTACTCGCCGCGGCGAGATTACCATTCCGCTCGTTGTTTTGATTGTCATCTGCTTTATGCTCGCGGCTGTATTTATCCGTAAGAAAAAAGACGGCTGGACATTTGGGATGACAGGCGCGGGGCTGGCGCTGACTGTAGGAATGATCTTTATTTCATTATTCCCTCGGGTGATGGTCAGCTCGCTTCAAAGCGCGTACGATTTAACAGTAGCTAACGCTTCTTCCGGTGATTATTCGCTTAAAGTCATGTCAATTGCAGCATTAACGCTATTGCCGTTTGTCATCGGCAGTCAGATCTGGAGCTATTATGTCTTCCGGAAGCGCGTCAGCCATAAGGAGCCTATGACTTATTAATGGGAAAAGACCTGTTTCGATATAAAGGAATGAAGCGGATTCTCACCGTGATTACTTGTTTAACGCTGATTCAGACAGCCGCTATTATTATGCAGGCAGAGTGGCTGAGTGAAGCCGTAACCGGACTGTTCAACGGGAAGAGCATTGCCTCCCTGTTTCCGGTGATCGGCTTTTTCCTTATCGCTTTTGCCGCCCGGCACGGGGTGACGGTGGCGCGCCAGAAAATCGTCTATCAATATGCCGCCCGGACAGGGGCAGATTTGAGAAAAAGTTTTCTTGATCAGCTGTTCCGATTAGGCCCCCGCTTTGCAAAGAAAGAGGGGACGGGGCAAATGGTGACCCTAGCGATGGAAGGCATCAGCCAGTTCCGCCGCTACCTTGAGCTGTTTCTGCCGAAAATGGTCAGTATGGCGATTGTGCCTGCGGCGGTTGTCATTTATGTGTTTTTTCAGGATCGCACATCAGCCGTCATTTTAGTTGCTGCTATGCCGATTCTGATCATCTTTATGGTTCTCCTCGGCCTTGTCGCACAGAGAAAAGCGGATCGTCAGTGGAAATCCTATCAGAGACTTTCCAATCATTTTGTTGATTCTCTTCGCGGGCTGGAGACATTGCGTTTCCTAGGTTTGAGCAAGTCGCACAGCAAAAATATTTTCTATGTTAGTGAGCGGTATCGGAAAGCAACGATGAGCACGCTTCGGGTGGCATTTTTATCTTCATTCGCCCTTGATTTTTTCACGATGCTGTCGGTGGCAACAGTCGCAGTGTTTCTGGGCCTGCGCCTCATTGACGGCGATATTTTGCTTGGCCCGGCTTTAACGGCGCTTATTCTCGCACCTGAATATTTTCTGCCGGTGCGGGAAGTGGGGAATGATTATCATGCAACGCTGAACGGACAGGAAGCAGGCAAAACCATTCAAGAGATTTTGTCGCAGCCTGGTTTTAAAGAAGAGGCGCCGCTTCAGCTTGAGGCTTGGTCCGATCAGGATGAGCTGAAGCTGTCAGGTGTGTCAGTCGGCCGGTCGGTGTCCGATATTGATCTGTCATTCAAAGGCAAGAAAAAAATCGGCATCATTGGTGCAAGCGGTGCGGGAAAATCAACTTTAATTGATATCCTCGGCGGTTTTTTGGAGCCGAATGGCGGTACGATAGAGGTCAATGGTTCAGAACGGTCCCACTTGCAGGACGGCAGCTGGCAGAAAAACCTCCTTTATATCCCGCAGCATCCGTACATTTTTGATGATACACTGGCGAACAACATTCGCTTCTATCATCCAAGCGCTTCGGCTGAGGATACAGCCCGCGCAGCTGCCGCGGCGGGACTGGCGGAGCTGGTGGACAACCTTCCGGACGGATTAGAGGGACGGATCGGGGAAGGCGGCCGGGCGCTCAGCGGCGGCCAAGCTCAGCGTGTCGCGTTGGCCCGCGCCTTCTTGGGAAACCGCCCGATCCTGCTGCTGGATGAGCCGACCGCCCATCTAGATATCGAAACAGAATATGAAATAAAAGAAACGATGCTGGATTTATTTGAGGATAAGCTCGTCTTTCTCGCGACTCACCGCCTTCACTGGATGCTCGATATGGATGAAATTATCGTGCTGGACGGGGGCAGGATTGCGGAAATCGGGACTCACGATGAATTGCTGGAGAAAAACGGTGTGTACACCAAACTCGTGGAGGCACAACTGGGGGAAAGAGCATGAAGAAAGAAGAATGGATTCTGCCGTATATCAAGCAAAATGCCCGCCTGTTCGTTCTGGTTATCTTTTTGGGCGCGGTGACAATTTTTTCTGCTGCTTTTCTCATGTTCACCTCAGGGTTTTTGATCTCTAAGGCGGCGACAAGACCGGAAAACATCCTGCTTATTTATGTGCCAATTGTCGCTGTGCGCACCTTTGGGATTGCGCGATCTGTGTCACGGTATGTGGAACGCCTCGTCGGCCATCACATCATTTTGAAAATCGTGTCCGACATGCGCCTCCGCCTCTACAACATGCTTGAGCCGGGTGCCTTGATGCTGCGTTCCCGTTTTCGCACGGGGGATATGCTCGGCATTTTGTCTGAGGATATTGAGCATTTGCAGGATGCCTTCTTAAAAACGATTTTTCCTGCCATCTCGGCCTTGCTCCTGTATGCTGTTTCAGTGATTGCGCTCGGCTTCTTCTCTTGGCCGTTTGCCATATTGCTTGCGCTTTATTTGTTTGTTCTTGTTGTACTGTTTCCGGTAGTGTCTTTGCTCGTGACGAGAGCGAAGAATGCGAAGCTGAAAAGCAGACGGAATGTGCTGTACAGCCGTCTGACAGATGCTGTAATGGGTGTCAGCGACTGGATGTTCAGCGGACGCCGGCATGCGTTTATTGATTCCTATGAAAAAGAGGAACATGATTGGTTTGAGCTTGAACGGAAAAAACAATGCTTTACAAGATGGCGGGACTTTGCTGCGCAATGCCTTGTCGCCGGCCTAATTTTGCTGATGCTGTTTTGGACGGCGGGGCAGCATGCAGACGGCGAACTCGCCAAAACGATGATTGCGGCTTTTGTCCTTGTGGTGTTCCCGCTGACGGAAGCCTTTCTGCCGCTTTCAGATGCTTTGGGCGAAGTGCCTGGCTATCAGGATTCCATCAGACGCATGAACAAGGTGGCTCCTCAACCGGAGGCGTCACAAACAGAATCAGCGGCTGAAACGCTCGATCTCCATGATGTCACACTGTCATTTCGTGATGTGGCGTTTTCTTATGACAACAGCAGCCAAGTGCTGCACAACTTTTCCTTTACGTTGCGCCAAGGAGAAAAGATGGCGCTGCTCGGCCGGAGCGGGTCCGGGAAATCTACGTCGCTCGCATTAATCGAGGGCGCTTTGAAACCGGTCTCAGGATCTGTGACGTTAAACGGTGTGGAGACATCGCTGTTAAAGGATCAGATTGCTGATGCGGTGGCCGTGTTAAACCAAAAACCGCACCTGTTCGATACAAGCATTCTGAACAACATCAGGCTTGGAAACGGAGAGGCAAGTGACGAGGATGTGCGCCGCGCCGCAAAACAGGTAAAGCTGCATGACTACATTGAGTCACTGCCTGACGGATATCATACTTCTGTTCAGGAAACCGGAATTAGGTTTTCCGGAGGAGAGCGCCAGCGGATCGCACTTGCGCGGATTTTGCTGCAGGATACGCCGATCATCATCCTTGATGAGCCAACGGTCGGACTCGATCCTATTACCGAACGTGAATTGATGGAAACGGTGTTTGAGGTGTTGAAAGGAAAAACGATTCTATGGATTACGCACCACCTTGCGGGAGTGGAAGCGGCCGATAAAATCGTGTTTCTCGAAAATGGCAAAACAGAAATGGAAGGAACGCATGAAGAACTGCTGGCGGCAAACGAACGATATCGCCGGCTGTATCATCTTGACGTTCCTGTAAAATAGAAGACAGCCCCTAAGGCTGTCTTTTTTTGTTTGAAATAGTAAAGGTGCAGGAAAAATAGGAAGAGAAAGCAGAGGAGGGATAGAGATGAATATTCCAATTTGGACGGAGGAGCATGTGAGGGCCTCGCTCCCTGAAAGAGAGACGGGAAGCCATAAAGGCACGTACGGTACTGCATTGCTGCTGGCGGGAAGCGACGACATGCCGGGCGCAGCGCTTCTTGCGGGGCTTGGGGCCATGCGGAGCGGGCTCGGAAAGCTTGTCATCGGTACGTCTGAAAGCGTGATCCCGCTGATTGTTCCTGTTCTGCCGGAGGCGACCTATTGGCGTGACGGCTGGCAAAAAGCGGCTGACGCTCAGCTTGAAGAGACGTACCGGGCCATTGCCATCGGACCGGGGCTTCCGCAAACCGAAAGTGTTCAGCAGGCAGTTGATCATGTGCTTGCGGCGGATTGCCCCGTTATTTTGGATGCCGGAGCGCTGGCGAAGCGTACATATCCGAAACGGGAGGCGCCCGTCATCCTCACACCGCACCCGGGCGAGTTTTCCCGCATGACAGGGGTACCGGTGAAGGAATTGAAAAACAAAAGAGCGGAATATGCAAAGGAATGGGCGGCTCAGCTGCAGGCTGTCATTGTGTTAAAAGGGAATCAAACCGTTATCGCATTTCCCGATGGTGACTGCTGGCGCAACCCAACCGGAAACGGGGCACTCGCCAAAGGCGGAACCGGTGACACGCTGACGGGCATGATATTGGGCATGCTTTACTGCCACGAAGACCCGAAGCATGCCATATTAAACGCAGTCTATCTGCACGGTGCGTGCGCTGAGCTCTGGACGGACGAGTACTCCGCTCATACGCTGCTCGCTCACGAGCTTTCTGATGTGCTGCCTCGTGTGTGGAAGCGATTTGAATGATAAAAAGCTGTCTTCATAGAGAAGACAGCTTTTCTTGATAACTCCGTTTTTTCAGACGCGGTTTCATCAATACATAATAAAGAACAGAAGGCACGGCCAAGCCGACAATCCATGCGATATCTCCGCCTCCAAACTTTTTGGCAAGCGGTCCAATGTAAAAGGACGTATTGATAAACGGGATTTCAAGCAAGATGGACAGGACGAACGCAATCGTGGTAATCCAATTGACTTTTCCATACGGCCCGTTCACATCAAACATGGCTTTGACTTGATAGTTTCCGTGGCGGACGAAGTAGTAATCGACTAAATTGATTGCCGTCCAAGGTATTAAGAAATAACTGATGAAAAAGATAAAATTCAAAAACAGCTCCATAAAATTGCTTTGCCCGAGAAGGCTTAAGACTGTGCCGACAAGCGTGACGCCGAGGATCATGATGATTCTGACTTTGGGCGTGACTTTTAACTTCAGAAAAGGCTCAAGCGTTGTTGTTGTAGACATGAAAGCTCCATACAGGTTAAAGACATTGATCGCCATTTGCCCAAATAACACAATGATTAGCATAATAAACGAGAAGGGGCCAAACAATTGGACAATCTGGCTGCCTGAGTTTGCCGTAAAGTCAGGCAGTGCTGTCGTCAGCAAAGCGCCGAGCAGCATCATCCAGATGGAGCTGACAGATGTACCTGCATAGCTGTACCAAAATGTTTGAGAAGCCGGTGTTTTAACTGGCAGATATCTAGAATAATCGGCAACATACGGTGCGTATGCAAGCTGCCACGTTGCGACTGCGCTGACCGCCACCAAGAAAATTGGCAGATCAACCGCTCCGGGAATCCAGCTGCCTGCCGGAATCGGCAATTGGAAAATGAGTATCGTTGCAGCAAAAAATACAGCAAAAGAGGTCCAAGAAAGGATTTTTTGCATTTTGTGAATCAAATCATGGCCGAAAATGGTGAGTAAAAAACATACGGCGCTTAAGCCTATAATGCTCCATGATCCCGGGATGGGAACAAAGCTGCTTAAGGTTCCAGCCGCCAGAATCGTGCTGCTTGCGAAGAAACCAAGGTAGATAAACATAACTAAGAAGAGGGGAAGAATCGCTCCAATTACGCCGAATTGGGCACGGCTTTGAATCATTTGCGGGATGCCAAGCTGAGGGCCTTGCGCGGAATGAGACGCCATAAATATGGCACCGATTAAGGTTCCGCAAATAATAGCGGCAACACTCCAAAACAGATTAAGTCCCATTGCAACGGGAATCGTGCCAGTCACTAACGTGGTGATATGCATATTAGCCCCGAACCATACGGGAAATAAATCTTTCGCTTTACCATGTCTTTCTTCATTCGGAATATATTCAATCGTTCGCCTTTCTACTTTCAATGCATCGTCCTCCATATATAATGAAATTTTGAAATTGACATAAAAACATAGCTTAACAGACTGTACCTCGCTTTACAAATTTAGATGTTCACGAAAACCGATGAGAAGCCAGTGAAGTCAATAGATCAAAAGAATTATAAAAAAAATGAGCGCTTTAGAATCCGGTGTCGTCTCATAAGGCAGAAAAACAAAAAAGGGGGGATCGCGGCTATTGGATACACATGAAGAACACCAGCTGATTCAACAGGCGAAAGAGGGAGACGACGAGGCGTTTACAGCCCTTTTCCACTATCATTATTCTTTTTTATATAAATATTTGTTGAAGCTCTCTCTTCACCCTGATCTCAGCGAGGAACTTGTTCAGGAAACCTTTCTCAAAGGATACATTCATTTAAGAAGCTTCCAAGGCCGTTCCAAATTCTCCACGTGGCTGATCTCTATTGCGTCGAAGCTCTACCTCGATCACCAGAAAAAGAGAAAGAGAGAATGGAAACGGAATCAGGCGGTTAAGGAGGAAGCAATCAGATCAAGTGGGACGTGTCAGCGAAAGGGGAAGAATGGAGCGAAGCGCTTGATCTGTTTTCAAAGCTGGACCCTAAACTGCGCACGCCAGTTTTATTAAGGCATTACTACGGCTATACCTATGCAGAAATCGGGCTGATGCTGCAAATCAAGGAAGGCACGGTTAAGTCTAGGGTTCATAAAGGAGTGGGACGATGAATAAAGAAAAGCTTTCTATTCATTTAAAATCAGAATTGCAGAAAATTGATCAAACAGCCAATCCCTCTATACCAGATCAAAAAGAACTGATTTACCAGCTATTACAAATGAAAGCTGAACGCAGAAAAAAACTGCTGAAAGAGATCATCTTATTTGTATTCTGCGCGCTGATGGTTGTGAGTGCGGCAATCCTGACATTCACTCAAGCTCCCGCTGTATTTATCGTAATTCAGGTTTGTGTGTTTGCGGTGCTGCCGATTTTGATTGCGGCTGAGAAAAAAAGACATCTTGGTGAATGGGAGGTGGAGCGCCGATGACACAATCAGAAATTGTCGTGGCGGTGGTTGCTTATCTCATCGTATTGGCGCAGGGAATCTTTTTATTTATTGATGCGAAAAAACGAGATCGTTTGGCATGGGTATGGGGAATTGTCGGACTGATTCAAGCACCGATTCCTCTGGTTTGCTATTACTTTTTTGTTATTAGGCCGGACCGGAAGAAAAGGGGGATCAAGCAATGAATATTTCTTGGGAAATGATTTTGCCGCTAATTGTATTGCAGCTTGTGCTGGCGGTGTTCGCTCTCATCAGCTGTATAAAGGAAGAGCGGACAAACGGGCCAAAGTGGATGTGGGCTGCAATTATTGTATGTATCAATATTATCGGGCCGATTTTATTTTTTACCGTCGGCAGAAAGCAAAGGTGAGAGGGCATGCTGTCTATTGAGTCATTATGCAAATCGTATCGGCATCATCAAGCTGTAAAGAATGTCAGTTTTCACGTGAATGAAAACGAGTGTGTTGCACTATTAGGTCCCAATGGAGCCGGTAAAACCACAACGCTGCAAATGCTGGCCGGGCTGCTTTCGCCAACCTCTGGAACCATCAAGCTGTTAGGGGAGAAAAAACCCGACCGGCGTTTGATTGGGTACCTCCCGCAGTATTCTGCTTTTTATTCGTGGATGACCGCAAATGAATTTTTAACCTTTGCCGGGAGACTGTCCGGGCTTTCGAAGAAAAAATGCCAAGAGGAAATCGGTGGGATGCTTGAATTCGTCGGCTTGCAGGAATCCGCGCACAAAAGAATCGGCGGCTATTCAGGCGGCATGAAGCAAAGACTCGGGCTGGCACAGGCGCTGCTCCATAAACCGAAGCTGTTGATATTGGATGAACCGGTGTCTGCTCTTGATCCATCAGGACGGTTCGAGGTGCTGGACATGATGCAGGAGCTGAAGAAGCATATGGCTGTCCTGTTTTCTACACATGTTTTGCACGATGCGGAGCAGGTATGTGATCAGGTGTTGATCATGAAAAACGGGGAGATTTCATGGAAAGGCGAATTACAGCAGCTGAAGAAACAGCATCAAACGAACGTTTTCACCCTTACAGTGAAAGAGAAGCTGAAGGGCTGGCTTGAAGAGAAGCCTTACGTCTCAACTATTGTCTATATGAATCCGTCTCAAGCTGTTTTCGAGCTGCCTGATATACAGGCTGGCCGGACATTGCTGAGTGATTGTATCCGAACGGGCTTGACTGTCACCATTTTGAACAGAAAACGGAGTCGCTTGAAGACGTCTATCTAAAGGTGGTGCACGCATGAAGGTGATGATAACGCTATTGCAGAAAGAATGGCTCGATGGGTGGAAAAGCGGCAAGCTGATCTGGCTGCCGATCGCAATGATGATTGTCGGGTTGACACAGCCGCTGACCATTTATTATATGCCGGAAATCATTGAACACGGAGGAAACCTTCCTGACGGCATGAAAATCAGTTTTACGATGCCTTCTGGGTCTGAAGTGATGGTCAGCACGCTTTCTCAATTCAACACGCTTGGCATGGCTCTGGTCATCTTCAGCGTCATGGGCAGCGTGGCGAATGAAAGAAATCAAGGCGTAACGTCGCTGATCATGTCACGGCCTGTGACGGCAGCCCATTATATCGTGAGCAAATGGCTCACCCAAAGCGTGATCGGCATTGCGTCATTTGCAGCTGGATACGGGCTTGCTTATTATTACGTCCGGCTGCTGTTTGAGGACACATCATTCAGCCGTTTTGCCGTAAGTCTTGGCCTCTACGCTCTTTGGATCATGTTTATTGTGACAGCCGGCCTTGCCGGAAGCACGATGTTTCGGTCTCTCGGAGCAGCCGCGGCTGTCGGAATCGGGCTG
Organism: Bacillus sp. VA13; assembly: GCF_055710085.1. NCBI lineage: Bacteria > Bacillati > Bacillota > Bacilli > Caryophanales > Bacillaceae > Bacillus > Bacillus sp. VA13. Next base: position 248,927 of record NZ_JBVQPP010000002.1, read on the forward strand.
ACAGCTGCAGTTTCCTTTGCTGTTTCGCTATTTCCTGATGGTGCGAAATGGCTTCCGGATGCGCTTTGCAAGCAGGCGGAGCATATCCTTCTTCATGGAGAGCGGGCGGATTTTTTCGGATGGTCGCTCACATTCTCCATTTTGTGCATCGTGCTTCTGGCCATGTTTTCAGTATGGCGCTTCCGGCGGTATGAAAGCTATTAATTGATCATGTTGCGCTTTTGCACAAGCATTACAAGAAAGGCGGCAAATGCCAGCGACCCGGCTCCATAAAAAACCTCGGACAGCCCGAAAAGCTGTGCGGTTTTTCCTGCAAGAAGGGGACCGAGGAAGATACCCAGCGCATAAAACGATTGATAAAACCCCATAACCGACATTTTCAAACGGGCAGAACTGATATCGACGACAAGGCTTAGCAGCAGAGGAAATACGAAACCGAGCGCCAGCCCGATGCAGGCGTGTGTGATGCAAACTGTGAACAATGTAGCTGAAAAAGGAACGAATAGCAAACAGACTCCTGTGACAGCAAAACTGATGAGCATCACCGAGTAAGCGATTTGGCTTGTGAAACGCAGAAACACGAAGCTTAATGTGGCGGCTGCGTGAGGGAGGAAAAAGGCGCTCATCACCCAAAGCAGCTCCGCGTCGCCCATTCCGAGCTGATTAATGAAAAGCGGCGTAAATCCAAACACTGTCATAAATAATACCGCATGGGCCGTCATGGATAGAATGGTGAAAAGCTTCAGCTTCGGCAGCTGGAATGTGTCTTTGATGTATTGCGGCACACGGATTGTATCACGGTTCGCGGGAGGAGCCGACGGATCTTTAATAAAACAGCAGATCACCAGACCGGCGGCAGAGGCTGCGAGCGCCATCCAAAATGGAACCTGCCTGCCTAAGTGGGCTGCCGCAAGCCCGCAGAACACAATACTGACAAACTGAGGCATGACGGTGAAAAACTGCATGATGCCCATTGCTTTTGATGCATTGTCATTGTTGAAATAATGCGCGTATAAAATGGTCGCCATTACCCACATGGAAGCGGTTATCCCTGCAAACAGCCGGGCGGCCAGCACGAAGAAGAAAGAATCAAACATCAGAAAAAGCAGGCTGCTGAGGACAGAAAACCCAAACCCGGCAATTAACAATTGCTTGCGCAGAGAAAACAGAATGTCTGACAGAAGGCCGAGCGGGAATCGCAGAAGGATTTGCGTAACGCCGTAGCTGCCGAGAATGATGCCGATTGCGCCGTATGAAAAGTGCAGATCCTCCAAATACAGGCTGAATACAGGAACATAAATATAACCTGAGAACCAAAAACAAAATACCATGCATAAAAAAACGGCGTGATCTAAAGCGCCGATTGTTTTTTTCTGAGGAATCATGTCCTGCTGTAATTCCATCGTTTCTCTCCACCCCTTTCCTTCCAGTACAACACAATTGCTGAAAGCGTTTCAATAGAAAAATAAAAAACAGGACTTCAAAAAAGCCCTGTTTGTTGTTTTTAATACGGATCAGACGGATGGCTTTCCTGTTCAGCCTGCTTTGCAGCCTGTTCAGTCTCTGTTGTGCCGATCGGTCCGTTGCTGTTGTTTTCTGAGACTTTTTTCAGGCCTTCCGCCACGCGTTTTCCGTAGTCCGGATCAGCTTTTGTGAAATTTTCAATCATCTGATCCTGGATTTCTTTTCGGCATGTAGAAAGCGTATTAACTAGATTCGTGATCAATTCGTTCCGTTCAAATTCGGTAAATCTCCGGTACGTTTCTCCGGCCTGTCCGAAGTTGTTCGTTCTGTCGATCGCTTCACGTTTTACATCACCTTCGACATGCGGCGTATGATCTTTTCCATCCTGCTTCGCTTCCTTTAGCCCGCCCATAATCGATGGCTCATAGTTGACGTGCGGATTTTGGCCTTCTGCTCTATCGACCCGATATTGCATTTGCCCGCCTTCCTGGTTGGTGGCAACATGCTTTTTCGGCGAGTTGATCGGAAGCTGCAGGTAATTTGCACCTACACGGTAGCGCTGCGTATCTGAGTAGGCAAACGTCCGTCCCTGAAGCAGCTTGTCATCTGAGAAATCAAGTCCGTCAACAAGCACTCCCGTTCCGAATGAAGCTTGTTCCACTTCTGCATGGTAGTTTTCCGGGTTTTTGTTAAGCACCAATTTGCCGATCGGTTTCCATGGGAAATCGTCTTTATACCACAGCTTTGTCGGATCGAGTGGATCAAAGTCCAGTTCAGGATGCTCATCATCGCTCATGATTTGAGCATACACTTCCCATTCCGGATAATCTCCATTTTCAATCGCTTCATACAAATCCTGTGTAGCATGGTTAAAGTTTTTCCCTTGAATCTCTTCCGCTTCCTTCTGTGTCAGGTTGCGGATGCCCTGCTTCGGTTCGAAATGATATTTCACGAGAACGGCTTTGCCTTCCTCATTCACCCATTTATAGGCGTGTACGCCCGAACCCTGCATTTGCCGGTAGTTGGCTGGGATGCCCCAAGGCGAAAACAAGAAGGTGATCATATGTGTCGCTTCAGGAGACTGAGAAATGAAGTCGAAAATACGTTCACCATCTTGGATGTTGGTCACTGGGTCAGGCTGAAACGCGTGCACAAGATCCGGAAATTTAAGCGGGTCGCGGATAAAAAAGATTTTCAGATTGTTCCCGACTAAATCCCAGTTTCCGTCTTCGGTATAAAGCTTAAGGGCAAAACCGCGCGGGTCTCTCAATGTTTCTGGTGAATGTTTTCCATGATTTACCGTAGAAAAACGGACAAATGCCGGCGTTTTCTTGCCTTTTTCCTGAAAAAGCTTGGCCCGGGTGTACTTTGAAATCGGCTCGTCTCCAAAGCTTCCGTAAGCTTCAAAATACCCGTGTGCACCCGCTCCTCTGGCATGAACAACCCGCTCAGGGATGCGTTCACGGTCAAAGTGGCTGATTTTTTCGAGAAAATCGTAGTTCTCAAGTGTTGTAGGTCCTCTGTTCCCGACAGTTCTCACATTTTGGTTGTCAGTGACAGGGTGCCCCTGTCTATTCGTTAAGGTATCCTCTGATTCGTTTTCCCCGGATGTCTTATGAGAAAGCGCATCCTCGCTGCTTTGGGCATTTGTTCCGTGATGTTTGTTTTGATGATTATCTTTCATTGGTTGACCCTCCTTTTTAGAACGGTAATAATATTCCCTTAATGGAAAGATTTTAAAACAGCCGTTTTTTTTTATCGGGGTCGGGAATGGTACAATGTACAAAAATCGGTAAAAGGAGAGGTCGATTCGTGACGAGAGAAACAAATCCGCTGCCCATCACGTTTTACCAAAGAACCGCCCTTGAGCTTGCCCCGGCGCTTCTCGGCTGCCTTCTGGTAAAAGAAACAGACGAAGGCACAGCGTCAGGCTATATTGTGGAAACAGAAGCCTATATGGGCGCCGGAGACAGAGCGGCCCACAGCTTTAATAACCGCCGGACGAAACGGACTGAGATTATGTTTGCAGAAGCTGGGCGGGTGTATACATACGTGATGCACACCCATACATTGCTGAATGTCGTTGCCGCAGAAGCAGATGTCCCGCAAGCGGTCTTAATCAGGGCCATTGAGCCTCATGAAGGCCAGCTGTTAATGGAGGAGAGGAGGACGGGCCGGCATCCGAGGGAATGGACAAACGGGCCCGGAAAGCTGACGAAAGCGCTTGGCGTCACGATGAATGACTACGGACGCTGGATCACGGAACAGCCGCTTTACATCGAAGGCGGGTATACACCGGAAGAAATTTCAACCGGCCCGCGTATCGGCATCGACAACAGCGGAGAGGCGCGCGATTATCCGTGGCGTTTCTGGGTGACGGGAAACAGGTACGTGTCGCGGTAGCATGTTTAAGCAAAAGGCAATCAGGGGAATGGTTGAGAAAAAAGAAGGGAGAATCGGAGCTTTGAAAAAGATGATCAAAACCGTTATCAAATGGGCGCCGGTCATTTACCCGATTGTGCGAAAAATCATGAAGGATCGCAAGGCGTCTAAACGAAAGAATATGTCCGCATCCCGAACAGCCGGCTGACCCCGGCTGTTTTTTATAGGTCAGTTTTCCCTCCAGGCCTCCCGATGTTCATTGACTTGCCATTCCCGCCATTATAGAATTTATATACATTTCGCATTCCTTCATCATCCTTTCTGCCTATTCACTTATCCCTGCATCTACTTGATAGGAGGTTTTTCTCATGCTTCATGGGCGACTTCGTGATATTCTGCGCTTGCTGATGGCGGCTGAAGCCCCGGTGACAAGCTCGTTTTTTGCCGCGCAATTAAATGTGACGACGCGGACGGTCCGCAATGATATAAAGGAACTGCAAGGTGCGCTAAGCGGCTATGGCGCCTATGTCCAATCGGTAAGAGGCTCAGGTTACAAACTCCGCATTCATGACGAGCAGACATTCAGAACGCTGCTGCAAGATGTGTTTCAGCAAAAAAAAAGCCTGCCGGTATTGCCGGAGGAGAGAATGGCCTATCTCACGAAACGGCTGCTGCTGGCGGAGCATTACCTCAAGCTCGATGAACTGGCTGAAGAACTATTTATCTCAAAATCTACACTCCAAACGGATTTAAAAGAAGTAAAGAAACGGTTGCTGCCGTACCGCATCGTCATGGAAACACGCCCAAATTACGGCTTCAAGCTGCGCGGGGACGAGGTGCAGATGAGGTACTGTATGGCGGAGTACATTGTCGATGAAAGAGAAATGGAGATTGATATTCTGAATGAAAAGGCTGATATTTTGCCAAATGAAGAAATCGAGATCATCCGTTCCGCCATCCTGAAAAAAATGAAAAACGACCGCATCCCTCTGTCCAACTTGGGACTGAATAACCTCATCATCCATATCGCCATTGCCTGTAAACGGATCAGAACGGAAAACTATGTATCTCTTTTCCCGGAAGATATGGATCACATCCTGCATCAAAAAGAATATCAGGCTGCCGAAGCCATTGTAAAAGAGCTGGAATCAGCACTTGCCGTTACATTTCCGAAAGACGAGACGGCCTATATTGCCATGCATCTCCTTGGCACAAAACGAATGACACAACCACAATGCGGGGAGGACACATTTTCAATAGACGAGGAAACTGATCAGCTGACATTTGCGATGATTGAAGCCGTTGATCGCGAAATGAAGCTCGGCATCCTGCATGACAAAGAGCTGAAAATCGGCTTGGCGCTACATGTGAAGCCGGCGGTCAGCCGCAACCGATACGGCATGAACCTTCGAAATCCGATGCTGGCAGCGATCAAGGAACATTATCCTCTCGCTTTTGAAGCCGGGATCATTGCGGGGATGGTCATAAAGGAACAGACGGGCATCGATATTCATGAAAACGAAATTGGGTATCTGGCTCTCCACTTTGGCGCTGCGATTGAACGGAAAAAAACAGAAAGCCCGCCGAAACGCTGTATCATTGTGTGCGCATCAGGTGCCGGAAGCGCCCAGCTACTGCGTGAAAAACTCCGCTCCCATTTCGGCAAGCGGCTCGATATTCTTGGAACGGCTGAGTATTACAGTCTTGACCAAATGTCCTATGAATCCATTGATTTTGTCATCAGCACCATCCCGATCAAAAAAGAGCTCCCTGTACCAGTGCTAAAGGTCAACACACTCTTAGGCGGGACTGACTTTACAAAAATCGAATCCATTCTGAGTGATGAAAAAGAAAAAGCCGCCCGCTATCTGAAAAAAGAACTCGTTTTTTTCCAGGAGGATCTGCGCTCAAAAGAAGAAGTGATTCAATTTTTAGGGCAGAAAGCGGTTGATTGCGGCTATGCCGACAAAGAAATCATAGATTCCATTTTTGAAAGAGAAGACATGTCGCCAACGTGCTTTGGCAATCTGGTTGCCATCCCGCATCCGCTCGTTCCGCAGACAAAAACAACGTTTTGGGCCGTCTGTACGCTCAAAAAACCGATAGATTGGGAGGACCAGCGTGTTCAATTTGTCTGTTTGCTTTGTGTCGAAAAGGAGAACAAAGCGGATTTGCAAAGCATGTATAAACTGCTTGGCAGCATTTTGGATGACCCGGCAGCGGTGAACCAGCTGATCAAATGCCGTTCATATCAAGAGCTTTCGGACGTGTTTGACCAAAAAATGCTGAGCTGACAGCCTGTATATACCTTTTTTCCGTTTCCTGCGGAAAAACCTTGAGTGTTTATGAAAGCGATTTCATAATATGATGATATCAACAGCAGGACATTACAAAATTGATCAAACTCTAGGGGGTCTTTTACATGAATATATTACTCGTATGTGCAGCAGGCATGTCTACTAGCTTATTGGTGAGCAAGATGGAAAAAAGTGCGCAGGAACAAGGAAAAGACTATACCATTTGGGCAGTTTCAGGCGATTCTGTACAAAGTCATATTGATAAAGCGGATGTATTGCTTCTCGGCCCGCAAGTCCGTTATATGCTTCCGCAGCTGAAAAAATTAGGAGAGTCAAAGGGGGTACCAGTAGACGTCATTAATACCGTCCATTATGGCACATGCAACGGGGCGGAAGTGCTGAAATCAGCTGAACAGCTTGGACATGTGTCATAGAGAGGGGCGGGCTATGTGAATAAAGTCAATCAGATCTTAGAAGAAAAGGTCATGCCTATAGCGGGAAGAATTGCGGGGCAGCGTCATTTGCAGGCGTTGCGTGACGGTATCATCCTCACGATGCCGCTGATTATCATCGGTTCCTTTTTCCTCATCATCGGCAACCTCCCGATCCCGGGATACGCTGAGTTTATGGCAAAAACGTTTGGCAGCTCCTGGTCTGAAAAGCTGGCCTATCCAGTTGACGCCACCTTTGAAATTATGGGTCTTGTCGCCGCGTTCGGCATCGCCTACCGGCTCGCCGAGAAATACGGCGTTGATGCCTTGTCGGCCGGAGCCATTTCACTAGCGGCATTTTTGCTAGCGACACCGTATCAAGTGCCGTTTACGCCGGATGGTTCGACGAAAGAGATTATGGTCGGGGGCGGAATTCCGCTCTCGCTGATGGGAAGCAAAGGCCTGTTTGTCGCCATGATTATTGCCATGGTGTCGACAGAGATTTACCGTCTCATTATCCAGCGCAACTTGGTCTTCAAAATGCCGGATGGTGTTCCGCCGGCAGTCAGCAAGTCATTTGTCGCGTTAATCCCCGGCTTTGCCGTCATCTTTCTGATTTGGGCAGCCCGGCTGATTGTTGAAGCGACGCCGTTTGAAAGCCTTCATAATATTGTAAGCGTTTTACTGGGAACCCCGCTTTCCATTCTGGGAGGAAGCCTCGGGGGAAGCCTTGTCGCAGAAGCCGTGAAAATGCTTTTATGGGCCTGCGGCCTTCACGGCGCCAACATTGTCGGCGGCGTCATGGCACCGATTTGGTATGGCGCAATGGATGCCAACCGGATCGCATTCCAAGCCGGTGAGGAGCTTCCTAAGATTTTCACCCAGCAATTTTTCGATATCTGGGTCAATATCGGCGGAAGCGGCGCCACATTGGCGCTGGTTGTCACGATGTTCCTGCGCGCCCGAAGCAAACAAATGAAGCAGCTCGGGAAGCTTGCGATCGGCCCGGCCATCTTCAATATTAACGAACCGATTATTTTCGGAATGCCGATCGTCATGAACCCGATGCTTTTACTTCCGTTTATCATCACGCCGCTTATCACACTGACACTCACTTACATCGGAATGAGTACCGGCCTTGTCGCCAAACCGGCGGGGATCGCAGTGCCGTGGACCATGCCGCCAATCTTTTCAGGCTATTTGGCGACAGGGGGGAAAGTTTCAGGCGCGGTCATGCAAGCCATTAATATCGCCGTATCCTTTGTTGTCTACTATCCGTTCTTCAGAATGTGGGATAAACAGAAGCTGAAAGAAGAAAACGATTTGGAACTGGTCCAAACGCCTGCAGCATCAGATGACAAAGAAGCGGCTCTGTAGAGAAAGGAAGTGAATCGCGTGAATGAAAAAATGGAGCAAATCATTTTTCAAATTATCCTTCACGGAGGAAACGGAAGGAGCTCCGCAATGGAGGCCATTGCCGCTGCCAAAAGCGGTGACGCAGAAGAAGCGCGGAAAAAGCTTCAAGACGCGGCAGAAGAATTATCAAAAGCCCATCATTATCAGACAGAGCTGATCCAAAATGAAGCGGGCGGAGAAAAAACAGAAATGACGCTTCTGATGGTGCATGCACAGGATCATTTAATGAATGCAATGACAGTGAAGGATCTGGCGGCGGAGATCATTGAGTTATATGAAAAAATCACCGAGCAAAGGGGAGCAAGCATATGACAAAAGGATTAAAGATTGTAACGATTGGCGGAGGTTCAAGTTATACGCCCGAGTTAGTGGAAGGGTTGATTAAACGGTATGATGAGCTGCCTGTCCGTGAATTATGGCTCGTCGATATCCCTGAGGGCGAAGAAAAGCTGAATATTGTCGGCACGCTCGCCAAACGGATGGTTGAAAAAGCCGGCGTCCCGATCGATATTCACCTTACGCTCGACCGGAGAAAAGCGCTGAAAGACGCAGACTTTGTCACGACTCAGTTCCGTGTCGGACTTCTGCAGGCAAGAGCCAAGGATGAGCGCATCCCATTAAAATACGGCGTCATCGGCCAAGAAACGAACGGCCCGGGAGGCCTGTTTAAAGGATTGCGCACGATTCCAGTTATCCTGGAGATCGCAAAGGACATTGAAGAACTCTGCCCGAACGCGTGGCTCGTTAACTTCACAAACCCTGCCGGCATGGTGACAGAAGCTTTGCTTCGCTACTCCAACCTGAAGAAAGTCGTCGGTCTCTGTAACGTTCCAATCGGCATCAAAATGGGTGTAGCCAAAGCGCTTGATGTAGATGTGGACCGCGTAGAAGTCCAATTCGCCGGACTGAATCATATGGTGTTCGGGCTGGATGTTTTCTTGGATGGCGTAAGTGTGAAGGATCAAGTCATCGAAGCGATGGGTGACCCGAAAAACGCGATGACGATGAAAAACATCTCAGGCGCAGAGTGGGAGCCAGAATTTTTAAAAGCACTCGATATCATCCCTTGCGGCTACCACCGTTACTATTTCAAAACAAAAGAGATGCTGGAGCACGAACTGGAAGCATCACAAACGGAGGGCACCCGTGCTGAAGTTGTGCAGAAGGTTGAAAAAGAACTGTTCGAGCTCTATAAAGATCCGAACCTTGCGATCAAACCGCCGCAGCTGGAAAAACGGGGCGGTGCGTATTACAGCGATGCAGCGTGTAATTTAATCAGCTCTATTTACAATGATAAACACGACATTCAGCCGGTGAACACGATGAATAACGGGGCAATCGCCAGCATTCCAGACGATTCCGCGGTTGAAGTGAACTGCGTGATGACGAAAAACGGCCCTCAGCCAATTGCTGTCGGCGACTTGCCGGTGTCTGTCCGGGGCCTCGTTCAGCAAATCAAATCCTTTGAACGTGTCGCGGCAGAAGCGGCGGTCACAGGCGACTACCAAACAGCGCTCCTCGCCATGACGATTAACCCGCTCGTTCCGTCCGACACTGTGGCTAAACAGATTTTAGACGAAATGCTGGAGGCGCACAAAGCGTATCTGCCGCAGTTCTTTAACAAAATTGAAGCGTAAAAAAAGCCGGCCATTGAAGGCCGGCTTTTTTCTTACTTATTTGCTTTCAGTCAGCGCTGCAACTTCGGTCGTCCATCCGAATTCGTCTGCGACAGCGCCTTTTTGAATGCCTGTAATCGTGTCATATAGTTTTTTGGCGATTTCACCTGTTTCACCGTTGTTGATCGAAAGTGTTTCATCCTGCCAGATCAGCTCGCCGACTGGGGAAATAACAGCTGCTGTACCAGTTCCGAAGGCTTCTTCCAGGATGCCGTCTTTATGGGCTTGGATGACCTCATCGATCGCAATTTTCCGTTCTGAAACTTGAAGGCCCCAATGCTTAAGCAAGGCGATGACTGAATTGCGCGTAATGCCTTCCAGTATGCTTCCGTTCAGCATCGGCGTTACGATTTCACCGTTGATTTTGAAGAAGATGTTCATGCTTCCGACTTCTTCGATGTATTTCTTCTCAATGCCGTCCAGCCAGAGTACTTGAGAAAATCCTTTCTCTTCGGCTACCTGCTGAGCTTTTAAGCTTGAAGCATAGTTCCCTGCGGTTTTGGCATTTCCCGTTCCGCCTTTTACCGCACGGACAAATTCACTTTCAACAGCGATTTTGACCGGCTTGATGCCTTCTTTGTAATAAGAGCCGACCGGAGAAAGAATGATAAAGAGCTTATACGTATGAGATGCCGCAACACCGAGGAAAGGCTCGGTTGCGATGATGAACGGACGGATATAAAGGGACGTGCCCTCCGCATTCGGAATCCAGTCTTTATCGATCGCGACAAGTTGTTTTAAGCCTTCCAGAACCTGTTCTTCATCAATTTGCGGGATGCAGAGGCGGTCGTTTGATTGATTCAGACGCTCCATATTTTTTTCTGGTCTAAAAAGCAGGACATGGTCATCCTCTGACACGTAGGCCTTTAACCCTTCAAACACGGTTTGGCCGTAGTGATAGACCATTGCGGCCGGGTCCATTGGAATGGGTTGGTAAGGAATGATTCTTGGATCGTACCATCCTTTATCCGCCGCATAGTCCATTACAAACATGTGGTCTGTAAACACTCTCCCGAACGAAAGCTGATTTGGATCTGGTTTCGGTTTTTTTGTTGATGTCAATTCAACGCGAATCGTTTGTTTAGTCATGGTCAATCTCCCTGCTGTTAAATTGTTTATATTATCAAACTTATTTGAAAATAATTTATATTCTATTGTATACCTTCAACAAATATTCGCAATAGGTTTGCTCAAATTTGTAAGAAATTCATAAGAAAAAAGCAGGAGAAATTAATTCTCCTGCGTGTTCATTTGCTCGAACACTCTGTCATAATCGGCCCGAGTTGCATTTCGAAGACCTTCAACACGTTCATTTGTAATCTCTTGTTTGCCTTCCTTCAAGCCGTCCAAGAAATACTGAACATATTCTTCAGCTGAAATGCCGCGGTACGTCAGGCCTTGTTTATCGCGTGATTTTTGGTTTAAGCCCGTGTCAACCATAGGCGGTGCCATTTCAATCACTTCCACGCTCGTGTCGCGGAGCTGGTGTCTCAGCGTAAGCGAGAACGAGTGAAGCGCCGCTTTCGTTGCGCAGTACACCGGATAAACAGCTAACGGGTTAAATGCAAGCCCGGATGTGACCTGAACGATTGCTGCCTTGGGCTGCTTCATCAAATGAGGCGTGAAAAGGGCTGATAAATGGACAGGCGCTTGAAAATTAAGTTCAATTTCATCTCCGTCCACAAGAAGCTCTTCCGTCCCTTTTTTGAAGTCAATTTCCTTTTGAATGCCAGCGTTGTTGACAAGAACATTCAGGTTCGGAAATTCCTTTAAAGCCCATTCATACAATGCTTCCCGCTGCGAACGGTCTGCAACATCACATTGCTTTGTATGGATGTTTGGGAGCTGCTGCTTCGCTTCTGTAAGCCGCGCTTCGCTGCGTCCGCAAATGATAACTTCATTGCCAAGTTCCAGCAGGCGCTTGGCAAGCTCAAGCCCGATGCCAGCGGACCCCCCTGTGATTAAAATCGTATTGCCTGTCATCTTCATTGATGTACCACCTCTTACTAGTTGGCTGTGATTCCTTTACTATTTCAAATCTTAGCAGGAAATATGCAGCCGCGTCCTATGAGATGCTCAGGATGACGTGACTTTTCCGGTTTTATAAAACTCGTCAATTGCTTTATCGACATACACCCAGCCTTTCCAGCCGATGTGGATGGTATCTTTCATGAAATATGGGTCATATTCATGTCCTGAAAAATCAGCAACCTGGAAGCCCTTCGCTCTAATCTGCTTATTTACTTTTTTGTAATAATCAGTGCGGCCTTTTTTCGGGAAGCCAGTGTAGTCGTACCATTTTCCATTGACAGGGATGGTGACAAACATAGGCTCTGCACCCGCATCCTTCAGGATATCAAGCATCATTTCAAAATCGCCGTATTCCGGTGACACCGCATACGATTTTCCTTTGTTTTTCCCTTTCAGCTTAGGCACTTTCGGCTTCAGCTTTTTATAAACAGGATTGTCAATGTGAAAATCGTTAGACCCAGAGTGGCGTTTGCCTGATTGATCTGCGAGTTTATTCAATTCAGACCATGACTTATCTTTTACAGACTGAGAGATATAACGCTTTGGCCCGGATGATTCCGTCGTTGAATAATACAGGTCTTTCTTTTCGAGCATGCTGTAATATACTTTTGCGGCCGGCTTCAGCGCGTTCACTTTCCACGTCTGGCCGTTTACCATTGCTTTATACAGCTCGCAAAGAATCGCATCATTTTGTACGGCCTTAAAGCGCAGCATGCGTTTCATCATTTTCTTTTTCACATCAGGGTCGATCTGCTCGTTAAATGCCAAATCAAGCCCTTGCAGCGCAGAATAGTTCGGCGCGAAATGCTGTTCATCAGACCCGCGCTTAATAAACCATTGCGGAGACACGATGAATACGATTTTTTTGCCCTTCAGCTGATCCATATGGGCAGCGAAGTTTAAGGAATGGATCAATGACTGGGACCCGCCTTTGCCGACAAGGTATGGCGTGAACCCCTCATTGTTTACCTGAAAATAATTAGATGGGTGGAACTCGTCCAGCCGGGAAAGCTCAGAAGACCCGTAAATCGGAAGATATGCCGGATCTTTGAGCATTTGATCTTGTAAATATAGCCCTTGAAACATACTCGGGTTCAAGGCGGTTGCTGACTCTTTCACCTGCTTATCAGTGATGAAGCCTGTCAGCCATGAAGATGGAATTGCGATGGCGCCTGCGAATAGAATAAACGCCAAAATAATTGGACCGAAAAAACGCTTTTTCATTATTTCAACTCAGACAGCTGATTTACAATGTTGTTAGGCGTATTCCAAACATCCCGATCAAACTCAGTGATCGGCACTAAAATATCAAAACGGTTTTCAATCGCAAGCAGCAATTCTACTGTTCCAAAAGAATCAAGCAAACCTTCTTCAAAAATTTCAATATCAGGATTTTCCTTTACGATGTCATCCTGGCAAACCTCTGCTAAAACGTCTAATACCTCTTGTTTAAAATCCATAGCTTTCTAATCTCCTTTAATGGTGGTGATGAAATAGTTTTCCTGAGAAAATATAAAACCCGAAGCAAACGAAGTGGAACGTGATCACAATCGCAAGAATGGTTGTCCAGCGATTGGACGGAAGCCATTTGTATTTCTTATTCCACTTCTCGAAAAAGTTGTAACACGTCATCAGCACGGCGTGATAGAGGCCGTAGATGATATATTGCGGCGCGAGCCCGTGCCAAACCCCCATCAGCATAAACAGCAGGAAATACCCGATGTTTGAAACGGCCATACGGTTTTTGATCCACTTTTTCTTTGTCATCCAAAATACGAATCTCATGAACACATAATCTCTGAACCAGAATGATAGAGACATATGCCAGCGATTCCAGAAATCTTTAATATTTTTACTGATAAACGGTTTATTAAAGTTTTCCGGTGATTTAATGCCCATAATATAGCTGACCCCGACGGCAAACATCGTGTAGCCGGCGAAATCAAAGAATAAATACATGCTGTAGCCGTACATGTACAGCAGGTTCCCAAGAATCTTATTGTGCGTGATCGCGGGAAGATTCATGATGAAGTACGTATTGATTGCATAGCCGATAATAAACTTGTACAGGAAACCGATAAAGATCTTATGAATCCCTGTATACAATAGGTCGGCGTATTCTTCTTTCGTCCAAGCCTTCTGTTCATCCTTGACGAATCGGCGGTATCTGTCGATCGGACCGGAGGAAATCGTCGGGAAAAACAGGATGAAATACAGCAGGCGGTGCAGCGGCAGCTGTTCTTTCAGCAGGCCGTCTCTTGCTTCCATAATCAGCTGAACGCCTTTAAAGGTTAAATACGAAATCCCTAAAAAGCTGATCAGGTTATCTGGCGGATGATGCGGCTGCGGGTGTGAAAGGAACGGCCATATTTTTGACAGAAATAAAGGCAGAATCGAAGCGATAACAGCTCCGCAAAAGACAAAGCCGCTGTTCGCTTTCTGCCGGTACGCCAGATAGCCGCTGATCAAAAGCACCTGCCATATCGTAAACAGACACAGTGCGATGACCCCGTGTAAGTCGTGCGAAAAAATTAAAGCCAATATAATGATAGATATGAACATGTTGTATGCTTGAAATCTTTTTCCGTTCAGGCCGAGAATGATCGTCGGCAGAAGAAGAATGCCAAGCAGTATAAAGAATAAAAACGAGCTGTAAGGCGTCATACAAGAACCTCTTCGCCGATGCGTTTCCGGTCGATTTTGCCGTTAGCCGTCATTTGGATGTGATCCTGATAAATGAATTTTCTCGGGATCATATACGCCGGAAGGGAAGCGGCAAGCTCTTTTTTAATAGCGCTTGTCAGCTGGAATTCCTTCTCGAACTCATGCTCCTCAGGCACAATAGCAGCGATCAGGTACTCAACTGTTCCGTTTGGCTGATAAGGAATCACGACAGCAGAGCGAACGTACTGTGACTGTCTGACATGGAACTCGATTTCCTCCAGCTCCATTCGATAGCCGTGAAGTTTAATCTGAAAATCCAAACGTCCTTGGCAGAAAATCTGACCGTCTTGAATAAAGCCGGCATCGCCAGTTCGGTATGCCCACTGGCCTTCATGAGAGAAAAACGCTTTTTCCGTCAGCTCTGGCTCACCAAGGTAGCCTCGGCTTACACTCGGCCCTGCAATGACGATTTCTCCTTTTTCTCCATCAGGAAGCGGCTGTCCCTGTTCATCCATAATGAAAATGTTCATATCTGGTTTGGCGAAGCCCACTGGAAGCGATTCGCTGCGGCTGATGACGTCATCCGTAATTTCAACCGATGTGACAGCCACTGTCGCTTCAGTCGGACCGTACGTATTAAAGATTTTTGCTTTCGGAAAACGCTCAAGCAGCGCTTTTGCAACAGAAACCGGAAGAACCTCTCCGCAAAACATAAATGTGTCCGCTTCAGGCAGCAGGTCCTGTGAAAAACCCGGGTCCATCAGGCACATCTGCACAAAGGAAGGTGTTGATGTCCACACATTCAGCCCGGACTTTTTCAGCTCTTCGAATAAGATTTTCGGCTTATTCACCGCATCCTTTGTCACGCAGTGTAAAGTCCCGCCTGATTGAAGGCACGGATAAAGATCCATGACTGATAAATCAAATGAAAACGGCGCTTGATTTAAAAATGTTTTTCCTCCGTTGACTGGAAAGTCTGCACAAATCCAGTCTGTAAAGCTTTGAAGATTCGCAGCGGAAATCTGCACGCCTTTCGGATTTCCTGTGCTTCCGGAAGTGTAAATGATATAAAACGTTTCGTGTTCTTTGACCCATTGATCTTGGCTGACAGAGCCGCCTTCGTTTTCCAGCAGTTCTTCCGCAGAAACTGTCTGAATCTGCTGGCCGACTGCATCAATTGAGAGTCCTGCTGCATGGATCAGCAATTCTGCTCCAGAGCTTTCGATAATTTTCGCAATCCGTTCGGACGGAATAGACAGGTCAACCGGAATATAAGGATGTCCCGCTTTGACACTTCCCAAGAAGGAAACGATCATGTGCGGCTCCATGTGGCCGTACACAAGGATAGGAGATTTCTTTTCCCCAGAAATGCGTTTTTGGATCGCGGCAGCCGCGCGGTCAGACTGCTCCCATAATTCCTGATACGTGAGCGACTGGCCTTGAGAGCGGAAGGCATCGGTTTGCGGATAAGTTTCCGCATGTGTTTGAATAGCATGTAAAAGTTTCATAGTTATTCTCTCTCCAATTAGAAATCGTTATAAATATATGAACCGGTATTCGCGGTGTGAAAACCATACATAAAAAACAAAACAAGCAGTATCATCAAATAAAAGCCTGTATGACATGTCCACTTGACAGCGGGTTTTTCATACAACTGTTTCATTAATTGCAGCATATCAAAAATTCCCTTCCCGTTTTTTCGACAATCACATGATTATTTGACGATCAGATGCTCAAAAAGTTTCATTTTTTCCCTAATCTCCCTCAAATTAATATATCGGCGTATGTTTTTGAAAATGAATCTTTATACCTGCAAGGGCAAGAATGGAATGTTTCGAGCTGATTCATAATAAAGGAAAAGATACCTGGAGTCAAAAGATCTTTTTAACTTTTAAAAAGTGTAATGTACTTAAAAAAATTTTTCTGTACCTGTTCGTTCAAGTGAAAGCAGAAACCTAATGAAATCAGGGCGAGAAGCGTATAATAAGAAAGAAAACGCCTTCTTGCGGTATCTTGTGAAATAAGGGAGAAGTCATTATGATAGATAAGGAAGCAAAAGGAGTCTTTATCAAGCTGCCGGCTGAAAAAAAGTAAGCCTTTTAATAGAAAGGAAGAGGAAGATGAACCAAACAAATAAGGGTGAGGGTCAGACAGCGCCGCAAAAAGAAAGCATGGGGCAGATCCTTTGGCAGTTAACCCGTCCTCATACGTTAACCGCATCGTTTGTGCCTGTGCTGCTCGGAACCGTTTTGGCGATGTTTTATGTGAAGGTTGATCTGCTGCTGTTTTTGGCTATGCTGTTTTCTTGCCTATGGATCCAGATCGCGACGAACTTATTTAATGAATACTATGATTTTAAACGCGGATTAGATACAGCAGAATCAGTCGGAATCGGAGGTGCGATTGTACGCCACGGAATGAAGCCTAAAACGATTTTGCAATTAGCTCTGGCCTCATACGGGATTGCCATTTTGCTCGGTGTCTATATTTGTGCGAGCAGCAGCTGGTGGCTTGCGCTGATCGGCCTTGTCGGCATGGCGATCGGCTACCTGTATACAGGCGGGCCGCTGCCGATTGCGTACACGCCGTTCGGTGAATTATTCTCAGGCATTTGCATGGGTTCGGTGTTTGTGCTGATTTCGTTTTTCATTCAGACAGATAAGATCAATATGCAGAGCATTTTGATTTCCATCCCGATTGCGATTCTTGTCGGCGCAATTAACCTGTCGAACAACATTCGTGATATTGAAGAGGACAAAAAAGGCGGACGCAAAACATTGGCGATTTTGATGGGGCATAAGGGAGCTGTTACTCTGTTAGCTGCGTCGTTTGCCGTCGCTTATATCTGGGTTGTCGGCTTGGTTATTACCGGTGCCGCAAGCCCATGGCTGTTTGTCGTCTTTTTAAGCGTGCCTAAGCCGGTTCAGGCAGTGAAGGGCTTCGTCCAAAAAGAAATGCCGATGAATATGATTGTCGCAATGAAATCAACAGCCCAAACAAATACATTTTTCGGATTCCTGCTCTCGATCGGTTTATTGATCAGCTATTTCCGATAAAAAGAAAGACCGCTTATTTCTTGCGGTCTTTTTTTGTTACATTCGACCGCATTTTGTAAAAAAATTCATAAAACCATGCTGCAGGCAGGCACGTCTAGTACATGGACAGCGGATAAAGATCCGTTAAAGGAGATGACGAAAATGGATTTATCTGTAACACATATGGACGATTTAAAAACAGTAATGGAAGATTGGAAAAATGAATTATTAGTTTATAAATTTGCGCTCGATGCCTTGGATACAAAGTTCTCAATTATCAGCCAGGAATATAACCTCATTCACGGACACAACCCGATTGAACATACGAAATCCCGTGTCAAAAGCTTTGAAAGCATCGTGAATAAGTTAATGAGAAAGGGCTGCGAAATTACGACGAAGGAAATGAAGGAGCACATCAATGACATTGCCGGTGTGCGTATCATTTGTTCCTTTATTTCTGATATTTATAAT
Organism: Bacillus sp. VA13; assembly: GCF_055710085.1. Taxonomy (NCBI): domain Bacteria; kingdom Bacillati; phylum Bacillota; class Bacilli; order Caryophanales; family Bacillaceae; genus Bacillus; species Bacillus sp. VA13. Next base: position 266,794 of record NZ_JBVQPP010000002.1, read on the forward strand.
GTCGTTAACGTGCTAAAGCAGCATGAAGATTTGAGAATTGTAAAAGTGAAGGATTATATCCAGACGCCAAAACCGAACGGCTACCGAAGTCTGCATTTAATCATTGAGATGCCTGTGAATTTAACGAACCGTGTGGAATACGTCAAAGCAGAAATTCAAATCCGGACGATCGCGATGGATTTCTGGGCGAGCCTTGAACATAAAATTTACTATAAATTGAACAATGACGTTCCTAAGCAATTAACAGATGAGCTGAAAGAAGCGGCGGAGATTGCCCATTATCTAGATGAGAAAATGCTGGGGATTAAGAAAGAAGTGGATTAAAAAAAGACGGCAGCAATGCGCCGTCTTTTTTATTTGGTATCTTCATAAATGTCGGAGGCTTTGGCCTTCATTTGTTTCTTAATGGCTTTCGGTTTCTTCTCTTTTTTCACAGCTTGATAGACAGCGGCGGTTATAAGATCACCGGCTTGCTGGAGGCGTTCTTTGCTGATATGTTCGATCGAGTCTTCAGGGGTGTGGTACCACGGCTCAACTTCTTCTGTTTCTGGGTCTCCCCAAATAAAGTTGGCGGAATCAATGCCGGCTTCGTGGAACGGCACATGATCAGATGATCCTCCCTGTGTGAGAGACAGGCTGTCAAACCCAATTTTTTCAGCGGCCGTATGGCTGGATTCCCAAACATAGTTAGATTGGCCGTCCAATGTGTTGACATACAGCTCAGACGCATTCTCCCAGCTTGTGCCTACCATGTCTAAGTTAAAGTTCACTTCGCTTCGTTTCAGCTCTTTAGCCGATAGGTGATCTACATAATGAGAGGAGCCGAGCAGGCCGAGCTCTTCAGCGCCGAAAGCGATAAAGCGGATTTCTTTGTCAGAAGGAATGCTTTTTAAGACGCGCGCCATTTCCAGCATGACAGAGGTTCCTGAGCCGTTGTCATTTGCTCCGGGCGAAAAAGGAACACTGTCGTAATGGGCCGTCACGTACACAATGTCTGGATGTTTGATGTTCTTTGGTTTTTTGATTCCGATGATGTTCTGGGAGGTTTGGTTTGTGATTGCGTTTAGTTTTAAAGTTGCTTCTTTTTGCTGAGTAAGGGTTTCACCGTCTTCTTTCTTAATTCCGACGACAGGAACGCCGACTTTATTTCCCGACAGGTTTGGCGTCACAGGCACGAGGCTTTCTTTGTTGTTATAAATGATGACAGCCTTGGCTCCGGCGGCTTCGGCATTTTTGGCTTTCTCGTAAAATGTAAGATCTCCTCTGGAAATCAAGGCAATTTTGCCCTTAACGTCAGCGGTGAAGTCCTCTGGATAGCCCAAGCCGGCATTGTAAAGCGGAGCCGTCAGCCCTTGTTCTTCAGTCGGGGCAGAGCCGGATGCCGCTCGGAGAAGAATATCGCGTCCTGCTGAAGACAGCGTTCCCTCAAGCCGGTCAGGGATACCGAAACGTTGAACCTTCACATCAAGTTTTAATTTTCTCAAGGATGAAGCGATTAACAGGGCACTCTTTTTTTCAGCGGCAGTTCCGGCTATTCTGGGACCGATTGTTTCACTAAGCTGAGAAATGGTTGAATACGCACGCTTTGCTTTGAATGGGAGCTCTCGCTCGCTATCTGATATTTGAACAGCGCGCGCGGCAGGGGTGACGCTCTGTGCCGGCATGATGATCGTGCCAGCAGTTAAAACGGCCATCGTCATTACAGTCAAAAGCTTTTTCATCAGAATTAAACCTCCCCTAAATGTATGGATGGGGAATATTTCGGGATGCTAAAAGAATTTCCTGCAAAAGGGAGAGCGTTTTTGAAAAGACAGTGCTTTATACCTGCAAAAAAACGCTTATGAAAGACAGGTCATAAGCGCTTCGGGATATCAGACTATTGGAGTTTTAAAAACTTGCGTTTGCCGACTTGGATGATCATATTTTCCTTTATCACTGCATCAGCGTGGATATCTGTTATTTTCTCTCCGTTAATTCGGACACCTCCGTTTTGAATCATGCGGCGCGCCTCGCTCTTCGAAGAGAGGAGCTCTAGCTTGACGAGCAGATCAATAATCGCTATCGTTTTCTCGCCTTTCCAGTTCACAGCCGGAATATCCTCTGGCAGGCTGTTTTCCTGAAAGACTGTTTTAAATGAGTGTTCGGCAGTTTCAGCGGCTTCCGATCCGTGATACATTCGGACGAGCGTTTTGGCTAAAAGCATTTTGGCATCCCGTGGATGAACAGCGCCGGTTTCTAAGTCTTTCACGAGCTGTTTTTTCTCTTCAAGCTCTAAGTCTGTTGCCAAGTGGATGTATTTTTTCATCAGGCTGTCGGGCAGTGACATCGTTTTCCCGTACATGTCGTTTGGATGTTCGTCAATGCCGATGTAGTTATGTTTCGATTTCGACATTTTCTCAACACCGTCCAAGCCTTCTAATAGCGGCATCAGGATGACGATTTGTTTTTCTTTGTTGTACCGTTCTTGGAAGTGCCGTCCCATCAGTACATTGAAATGCTGGTCTGTTCCGCCAAGTTCAATATCGCTTTCCAGAACGACGGAATCGTATCCCTGCATCAATGGGTAAAAGAATTCATGAAGCGAGATCGGTTTTTGCATAGCGATGCGTTCTTCAAAGTCGTCGCGCTCCATCAGGCGGGCTACGGTTATTTTGCCTGCCAATTCAATGACATCCTCCAGATTCAATGTTTTCAGCCATTTCGAGTTGTAGTGTAGCTCGACTTTTTCAGGATCCAGCACTTTTCCGAATTGCTGAAAATATGTTTTGGCGTTGTGCTGAACTTCTTCATCAGTCAGCTGCTTTCTGGCTGCTGACTTTCCGGTCGGATCACCGATTTTTCCTGTGAAATCCCCAATTAACAGCTGGACTATGTGGCCGTTTTCTTGAAATTGGCGAAGCTTGTTTAACACAACCGTATGGCCCAAATGTACATCCGGTGCAGACGGATCTAATCCGAGCTTAATTTTAAGCGGTGTGCCTGTCGAAATCGATTTAACGAGCTTCGCCCTTAATTCCTCCGGCGGTATGACTTCTTGGGCGCCTGTCATGTATAGCTGTAGCTGTCTTTCGACTTCTTTTTGCTGTGCTGCTGTGAGCTGTTCAAATGTTTTCATCTTTCTTCCTCCTTTTTTAAAAACACAAAAAAGAGCCCATCCCGATAAGGGACGTGGCTCAATGCACGCGGTACCACCCTGGTTGAAGACATCGTCTTCCGCTCATTCGAATAACGGTTTCCCGTTCTTTGCTACTAAGGTTCACAAAGAAAGCTTGGGGAGGTAATTCACGTTTGCCTGTGCGCCGGCTCGCACCTACCGCCGGCTCTCTGAAACAGGGAGACAAACCGCTACTGGATTCCCGTCAAAGCTTATGTTGTATGAAGATTGTCAGCTACCTTTCTAAGCAGCTCTGTCAGTGTTTTCTGTTCGTCTTTCGTCATCCCCGCAATGAGTTCTGTTTCCCCTTTGTGAAACTCCGGATAAAGCTCTTCTATCGCTTGTTTGCCGAAATCGGTGATGGAGACAAACACGAGTCGTCGATCTCTTGTGTCGATGCTTTTACGGCAAAAACTCTTTTTTTCGAGCGTTTTGATCACGTTGCTTGCTGTAGCTGTTGAAATGTCTGACAGCTCAGCAGCTTTTCTCGTTTCGAGTGCTCCCCATACCCATAGATCATAAAGGATGGAGAAAGCTGTCCAAGAAAGGCCATAGGAAGAAAGAACCTTAGTCTCCATTTTGATACGGAGCTTTTGCGCAGATCGATACAGATTCGTCGCAATCGATATGGCTTCGAGGTTGAGTGACTCGATGGGCATTTGTTTAAGCTTAGAAAGTGTGTCGTGTTCTTCTTTCCGAAGCTGTTGATGTTGATAGGAACGTTTCACTATTTATGCCTGCCTTAAATTATCAGAATCATTAGCTATGAAATGAATTGTAACAGAGTCTGATATTAAGTTCAAGTCATTTTAATTAGATATTTAGCAAACAAAAAAGTGGAAAAAAAGGATTTATTGTAAGTATATCTTTTAGCATCTATAAAATGCTGGAGTGGCTCTTTTAAATATTTGAAAGGGGGCAAGCCCTTTCTTTGACTTTATTTTTTAACTGCGGATCCCGTGGCAAATTCATTATTTAGGTAAGAACATACAAGCCGGCTAACTGCGTAAGCACTTTCTATAGCGCCGTCAATAAATCCTGCCCAGCCGTTGGCATAACTTGAACCTCCAATAAATATACCTTCCTCAGGCTCCTGAAGAGCAGACAAATAAGATGTTAGCTGTCCTTTCTTCTTCATGGTCCACGTCTCTCCAGAAAATGGGTCGTTAACCCAATTATGTCCGCAGGACTCAAGCACTTTAATGTCAGGCAAAAGGTGTCGAAGTGCAGATTCAACCTCAGTTCGATTATTCGGATCAAGCTTTTCAGCATCAGCCCCAAAACCGACAATAATCCCGTCAGCTCCTTGAACATATTCAAATTGGGCATAATGAATAGGATACCGTGAAGGGGCAAAAGCTGCAAAAGGTTCGGTAACTCCTTTTATTTTCGCCCAAAACTTAACTCCTTTGCTGCTTTGTTTTTCAGTACAAGCCATCGTTTTTTCTGCGGAAAGCGGAGGTGAGAACGTAATGCTGTTTAAAATGTTAACCGGGAGCGTATTAATTACGGCTTTTGCAGTATATTCATCACCTGCATATGTTATAGCTTTGTAACCGCTATCAATTTTATTGACTCGTTTTACTGGGGAGGAAAATAGGATATCTGTTTTGGCATCGTTGAAAATACATTCAATCAGTGTTTTTGTCCCTTTTGTCAGTTTATAGCTGGAACAGATGTCCATCATCAGTTTCCAATTATAATCTGACAACGCTGCCCAGTGGAGCGCTTGTGAAAATCCCGCTTCATCCAGAGGGCTGTTGAAATTCAAGGACCACATGCTGTCCATCATATCATGCTCTTCGTCTGATAGTTGTAACTCAGCAAGTTTTTCTTTCAATGTACTCTGATCAATGTCGTGAATCTCTTCTGAGGATAAAGGGATGTATGGAAGCGGAAAGCAACGGCGCGCGGGCTCTAAAAGTCTCTGGTTGGGCCCATCTATTTTTAAAAAAAATTCGTCTGGTTTCCCTTCATGTCGTTTGCCGTCCGCAATCCAATACAGCGTATTAGGAACAGGTGATGGAACAACGTCTAAACCGTATCTTCCAATTTCAGCCCAAACGTATGGTTGAAACCAATGGACCCAGGTTCCGCCCATTTCTAAATCAATTCCTAAACGTCTATCATGCCATGTGCGTCCACCTAAACGATCTCTTGCTTCCAAGATAAGCGTGCGAAAACCCTTATGGCTAAGTTCTCTAGCAGCTGTTACCCCTGTAAACCCTGCTCCGATAATGATAACGTCATACTGTTCTTGTCTTTTACTCAATGTGTTTTTGCCTCCTCTTCATGATAAATTGTTCAATTTGCGGAGCTGATAGTATAAAACTTTATAAATGGTGCGGTTGTCTTCCAAGTAGCGGAAAATCCATCTGAACCAGAAAACATATCGCCTTTTTTCAATTGAATGACTTCACCATCAGGCGTATACAATTCAGCGCTACCTTGTAAGACATAGAATGTTTCATTGCCATGTATCAAAAATGGCATGCCGTCTGGATGTTCTTCAGGTGAATGCTTCCATAAGCCGGACACTGTCCCTGTTTCGATATCAGTTCTTAGTACGTGAGCTTGTCCAAGTTCCATTCCTTCCACCACAAAAGGCTCCCATTTCGTTTCTTCCATATTTGAAATAAATACTTCGACTTGTTTTGAGTTCATGGTCTTCTGGTATGAGATAGACATTTTTTTCCTCCTTATTTAGGTCTGTAATTTTATCTTTATTAAAATATATCATGTATCGTAGAAAAGAATGCATATGCATTTTCTTGTCTTTTTATACAAAATAAATATATAAAAACTTTGCCATTTGCGCGATTAATAATCATCCGCCAAGTGTCGAGCCCATTGTATATTTTTTTAAGATCTAAAACCTATGTTATTTGTATTATTCAAAGCGAATCGTATATGATAAATTCATTTTTGTAAACGCTTTCAAAAAATAGAGGAGGGCTATGTTGTGAACCAAAGGAGACTGTTGACTGAGGATTACAAAACATTGATGCGTGCCAGAATGCGTTTTAACATTTCAGTTGCATTGTTTGCTCTGGCCTTTGCGCTGTTGCTTCCATTGCTTGCTTTTTATACTGATGTTTTAACTATTCAGGTATTTGGAGCCATTTCACTTGGATGGGTCTTCTTTTATGGCCAGTTTGTCCTGACTTGGCTGATCTGTTTCATGTACATCAGAAAGGCAAGGCAGTTTGACAGTATGGCGGAAGCGATAAGAAGTAGGGGTGAACATTTATGAATGTGTCGGTTATTTTAATGTTTACAGCAATACTGTTGTTATCATTATGGGTGACTTATTTTGCTTCAAAACGAACGAGTGGCGCAAAAAGCTTTTATACGGCTGGGGGCGGGCTCAGCGGATGGCAAAATGGCTTAGCCATTTCTGGAGATTTTATGTCAGCCTCGTCATTTTTAGGGTTAATTGGAGCGGTTTCCCTTATCGGGTTTGACGGAATATTTTTGGTGTATGGGGCACTTGTCTCTTATGTGATTGTGATGCTCCTTGTGGCGGAACCTCTCCGCAACTTAGGCACCTATACACTTGCTGACATGATAGATGTTCGTTTTAAGAGGAAACAAGTGCGAGGGGTGACAGCCTTTAATACGCTTTCAATTTCTATATTTTATATGATCGCTCAACTGGTGGCGGCAGGCACTTTATTTAGATTGCTGCTGAATGTTCCCTACGAACTGTCGGTAGGGGCGGTCGGGGTTATTATGCTGATGTTTGTCATCTTTGGAGGAATGACTGCAACGAGTATGGTTCAAATGATAAAAGCCGTACTGCTTTTTACAGGAACATTTATTATCTTTTTGCTTGTATTGGGAAAATTTGATTTTAATGTGATGGCGATTTTTGAGGAGATGAAGAGCGCCACATCATTAAAAGAGGCGTATTTACATCCAGGTGTAAAATATGGGAATGGACTTGATGCTATTTCACTTACTTTGGGGCTTGTACTGGGAACGGCTGGATTACCGCATTTGCTTATTCGCTTTTTAACTGTTCCTGATGCACAAACGGCACGAAAATCGGTGGTATATTCGGCCTGGATTATCGGATTGTTTTATCTCATGACCATTATACTCGGCTTTGGAGCAGCTAAATTTGTAGGGGAAAAAGCCATTAAAGCTGCTAACGGCGCCGGCAACATGGCGGCTCCGCTGCTGGCTGACTTTTTAGGCGGAGATCTTTTATTTTCTTTTATCGCCGCTGTGGCCTTTGCGACTATCTTGGCGGTGGTGGCAGGTATTGTAATGTCAGGCGCAACCGCGTTTTCACATGACTTTTATAATGAAATTGTAAAAGACGGAAAAGCGACAGAGCAACAGCAGGTAAGAATGGCGCGGGCTGCGTCTGTCGGAATTACGGTTATGGCCATTTTGATTGCGTTATTTGTTCAGTCTATGAACGTCGCATTTCTTTCCTCGTTGGCGTTAACCGTTGCTGCCAGCTCTAACTTCCCTGTCATTTTGTTTACCCTTTTTTGGAAAACATTTAACCATATTGGCGCTATTACTGGAATGCTGACGGGACTGCTCTCGACGATTGTTCTGGTAATGCTGAGCCCAAGTGTGTGGGATCCTGTGCCTGGCGCGGCTATTTTTACGGGAGAGGCGCTGTTCCCGCTGACATCCCCGGGAATTATCTCCATACCGCTTGGATTTTTAGGTTGCTATGTGGGGACCGTCTTGAGCCGCACTAGAGGAGTTAAGGGAAATTTTGATGATATTGTTGTGAAATCCATGATTGGAGAAAGCCATCTTCAGACGAAAACCGAAGGAGTGAAGGACGATGTTTACATTTAACATCTCGAGCAAGATTTATTTTGGCAGCGGAGTATCAAAAGATACGGGACGGATTGCGGCTGATCTAGGAATGGAAAAGGTATTATGTGTATATGACCCTGGGATCAAAGCGGCAGGAATTGCGGATGATATTATGTCAAGCCTAGAAGCTTCCGGCCTGACATGCTCGGAGTACGGCGGTGTCATTCCCAATCCAGATGAAGCATCAATTGAAGAAGCTGCTGAGGCGGCAAGAAGCACACAGGTTGACGGAATTGTTGCTGTAGGAGGGGGAAGCAGTATAGATACGGCAAAGGCCGTTAATATATTGCTGACAAACCCTTCGCCGATTCGTCAATATGAAGGCTCTGATCTCGTTTTTCATAACACAAAGCCCTTGATTGCTATTCCAACAACGGCCGGCACAGCAAGTGAAGCCACAGACTTCACTGTTGTGACCGATCTTGCGCGCAAGAAAAAAATGGTCATACATGGAAAAAACTGCAGTGCGGATATTGCCTTATTAGACCCAGTGCTGACTAAAAAGCTTCCGCCTAATGTGACAGCATTTACAGGTATGGATGCTCTTACTCATGCAATAGAGGCTTTTTTGTCTAAGGCCTCATCTCCGATTTCTGACCACAATGCTTTAAAAGGGATCAGTCTCATTTATCAGAATCTTGAGCAGGCAGTGAAAAACGGAAACGAAGTGGAAGTGAGGAGCAACATGCTGTTGGGAAGCTTGTTTGCCGGGTTTGCTTTTAATTCGGCAGTTCTCGGTTTAGTCCATGCGATCGCACACCCTTTGAGCGCGCATTGCGGCCTGCCTCATGGTTTGGCAAATGCGGCAGTGCTTCCCTATGTCATGAGCTATAACGCAGGCGACGCATCGGTTCGAAAGAAATATCGGCAAATCGCCGCTTCAATGGGTATAGAAACAGCACAAGATTCAGATGAAGAAGCAGCATGCAGAGTGATTAAAGCTGTGGCTGAGCTTTGCAAGAAAGTAAAAATCCCGCCTTTGCGTGAGACTGGCGTAGCAAAGGAGGACTTTGAAACGATTGCGATAGATGCGTTAAATGAACACAGCATTCAATTCAATCCAAGAAAAGCGAATGTTCAAGATGTGATGGCTATTTTGAAGCAGGCATATTAGAGAGACCGAGGAAGCATGACATCTTCCTCGGTAAACGTATGTAAAAAATGACGGGCGTTTTTGGAAAGATAGCGATCTTTCAGCCAAATGACGACTGTTTCTGTATAAATATCGGCATCGGAAATGGGAACAGCTTTCACACCGGTAAGCGGCAATGCTGTCAGAGCGGATTGGGGAAGCAATGCCGCACCTACCCCCGCCCGCACAAGAGACAGAACCATAGCGGCGTCAGGTGTCCGGCACACGACTTCAGGTATAAGGCCTTTCTGCTTAAACTCATTCATGACTAAACTGTAAAGACCCGCTCCCTTCATCGTACTCAGCATAATGAGCGGCAGCCGCGCGGCTTCTTCCATGGAAATGCCATGTTCATAGTGCCATCGATCAGGTATCACAGCAACAAAACAGTCTGAGTGAAGAGGTAAATGGGAGAAAAGGTCGAGATTGAAGGGCAGCCTTATAATCGCTAATTCAATTGTTCTGTTTTTCAACTCCTCTGCCAAAGTAAAAGTATCACCTTCTTTAATCGTAAAACTAACACGGGGATAATACTTTCGAAAATAGCTGATTCGTTCAGGAATAAGAGAAAAGCTGGTCTTGACTGAGCCAATTGCAAGGTTGCCTTTCAAGCCGTTACCAATCTCTTTAACTTCTTTTTTAGTTTCTTCGAGATAGATTAATAAATCCTTCGCTTTTTGATACAGCACCTCGCCTGCTTGGGTCAGTTCCAAAGATCGGCCGTTTCTGTCGATCAGCTTAACGCCGAGTTCTTCCTCCAGTAATTTCAGCTGCTGGCTGAGCGGCGGCTGAGCCATGTGCAGTTTTTTAGCCGCTTTTGTGATCTGTTTTTCCTCTGCAATGACAGAAAAATATCGGAGCTGTCTTACGTCCATCAACATCACCCTTTCACATATATATGTTTTTCATATAGAAAAGCAACTTTTTCAATATTTTTCATATGGGAATCTACATGATACATTGATGACAAGGCATTCACTTCAGAATTATTTATATATTCTGAATTGTAAACACTTACATTTGTAAAGTAAAGGAGATTATCACAATGAAGAACTATGAAGAAAGCAAACAAAAATTAAGAGGTTCTATTGCACCAATTGTAACACCTTTTCAAACGGATGGTTCTGTTGACTTCAACAAACTGGAAGAATTAATTCATTGGCATATTGAAAGCGGAAGCCACGGTATTTCAGTCACCGGAACGACAGGTGAGCCAAGCTCGCTGACAATTGAAGAACGAGTGAAGGTAATGGAACATGCATGCCAAGCAGTAAACGGAAGGGTTCCTTTTGTTCCTGGAACGGGTTCAACGAATCATAAAGAAGCCCTTTATTTAACGAAAAAGGCAGAAGAGATGGGTGCTGATGCTGCCCTTGTTATTGTCCCTTATTACAATAAACCGTCTCAGCACGCTTTGTATAAACACTTCAAGGCTATTGCAGATTCTGTGCAAATTCCAATTATCGTTTATAACATCCCTGGCAGAACAGCCGTGAACCTTGAAGTAGGAACGCTGGCAAAATTACATCGCGATTGTCCGAATATTATCGGCGCTAAGGAATCTAATAAAGATTTTGAACATATTAACCGCGTGCTTAAAGAATGCGGGCGAGATTTTCTCTTATATTCCGGAATTGAGTTGCTTTGTTATCCAATGCTTGCGATTGGCGGAGCCGGCCACATATCGGCCACCGCAAATGTCGCGCCAAAACAGGTCGCTGATGTCTACAATGCTTGGGCTGAAGGTGATGTCAAACGGGCGCAAGATCTTCACTATGATCTGATGGAGCTAAACGATGTGCTCTTTAAAGATACAAACCCGGCTCCTTTAAAAGCGGCGCTCGGCATGATGAACAAAATAGAGCCAGTCCTGCGTCTCCCAATGGATCTCCCTTCAGAAGAACTGCAAGCGGAAATTAAGTCTGTATTGCAAAAGTATGTCAATCTATCTGATGTCACAGCCGTAAAGTGAAAATGTTGAAAGGTGGGATAAGATGAAACAATATCAATACACAGCGCAAGCTAGGAAAGGACATCAAACAGCAGATGATATCAAACTATACATCAATGGGGAATTTGCAGAAGCAAATGATGGAGAGACATTTGAAAATATCAATCCCTTTACAAATGAAGTGATAAACAGAGTCGCTTCCGGAAAAGAAGCGGATATTCAAAATGCGGTTGCGGCTGCAAGGGAAGCATTTGTTTCCGGTCCATGGGGATCAATGAAACTTGCGGAACGTATGGCGTATATCAACCGCATTGCGGATGTCATCGACGAAGAAATTGAAGAAATAGCTGTGCTGGAAGCGCTTGATACCGGGCTGCCAATCAGCCAGACCAAAAAAATGACGGCACGAGCTGCTGAGAATTTCCGCTTTTATGCACGGATGGTGCAGACAAAGCTGCACGGAGAGGCTTACCCGGTTGATGGAGAGTTCCTTAACTACACAGTATATCAACCTCTCGGAGTAGTGGGTCTGATTACGCCGTGGAACGCGCCTTTCATGCTGGAAACATGGAAGGTGGCCCCGGCACTGGCTACTGGCAATACAGTCGTCTTAAAACCGGCTGAACTATCACCGCTGACCGCCAATAAATTAGCTCAGGTCATTCATAAAGCAGGCTTGCCAAAAGGTGTATTCAATATTGTTCATGGGTTCGGTGAAACGGCGGGCGCATCTCTTGTAGCGCATCCTGATGTCGAAGCAGTTTCCTTTACGGGTGAAACAACAACAGGATCAATCATTATCAAAAATGCCGCTGATACGTTAAAGAAAACATCAATGGAGCTGGGCGGGAAGTCACCGCTGATTGTGTTTGACGACGCTGATGTGGAACGGGCGCTGGACGCCGCTGTATGGGGAATCTTTTCATTCAATGGAGAGCGCTGCACCGCGAATTCCCGTGTTTTTCTTCATAAGGCCATAAAAGATGACTTCATTCAAGCATTGAAAGAACGCGTGAACAACATTGTCATCGGGGATCCGATGGATGCGGCTACACAGCTTGGCCCGCTGATTGGCAAAGAACATTATGAGAAAGTCGCATCATATATCAAACTGGCACAGGAAGAAGGATGTGAAGTTGTGCAAGGAGAGATTCCTGTTGATTGTCAATCAGGCTATTTTATCCCGCCGACTCTGCTCCTGAATGCGAATAATAACATGCAAATTGCACAGGAAGAAATTTTCGGGCCTGTCATGACTGTGATTGAATTTGAAACGGAAGAAGAAGTAATTGAAATGGCCAATGATATCAAATACGGACTCGCAGGCTATGTATGGACCAATGATATCAAAAAAGGCCACCGGGTCGCTCAAGCTGTTGATGCGGGCATGTTATGGGTGAATGCCCAAAACGTCCGCGATCTTAGAATTCCTTTCGGCGGCACAAAAGCAAGCGGAATCGGCAGAGAGGGCGGACATTATGCCATCTTTGAATTTTATACAGAGCCTAAAGTCATCCATGTCTCCATAAGTGATCATCACATTCCGCAATTCGGAAAGAAACAATCATAAGGAGGAAACCTGCATGCCCGCAAAAACAGGAAAAGAGTATATTGAACGCTTAAAAAAAGCGAAAAACAACATCTATCTGCACGGAGAAAAAGTCGAGGATGTCACTGAGCATCCCGGCTTAAAAGGAGTCGTCAAGTCAATGGCTTCTTTATACGATCTCCAATACGAAAAGCCAGAGAAAATGCTTTATACATCACCAAGCACCGGAAAAAAAGTCGGAATGACTTTTCTTCAGCCAAAAACGATAGAGGATTTACAAAAGAGGCGAGGAGCGATTCAGGAATGGGCCCGGATGACAGGCGGAATGATGGGACGATCGCCGGATTACTTAAATGCCGAAGTGATGGCAATGGGGATAGCGAATGACTTATTTGCCGAGGGAGACAAACGGTTTGCTGAAAATGCATACAACTACTATGAATTCGCGCGTGAACATGACATTAGCCTCACGCATACTCTGATTCACCCTCAAGTGAACCGCTCCAAAGCGCAGCATGAACAAAAAGACGCAAACGTTGCGCTTCACCTTGTCGAGAAACGAGAAGATGGAATCATTGTGGATGGTATCCGTCTGTTAGCGACACAAGGGGGAATTACGGACGAAATACTAGTGTTTCCTTCGACGGTTAAAAAAGCGGGTGAGGAGGATGATCCGTATTCTCTTGCATTCGCGATTCCGAACAATACAGAGGGCTTAAAGTTCATTAGCCGTGAGTCTTTCGATTACGGCAAAAACAGTTGGGATCATCCGCTGTCCTCAAGGTTTGAAGAAGGTGATGCCATTGTTTCGTTCGAAAACGTATTTGTTCCGTGGGAGCGTGTCTTCGTCTGTGGAAACTCTTCCGTCTGCAACCGAACGTTCAGAGAAACAAATGCCGTCATCCATATGTCGCATCAGGTGGTTTCTAAAAACATTGTAAAAACAGAATTTTTACTTGGTGTCGCGCTCCGTATGATGGATGCCATCGGTATTGATGGATTTCAACATGTCAAAGACAAAGGCACTGAGATTATGCTTGTGCTGGAAACAATGCGCTCACACCTTTTCCGGGCGGAACAAAACGCGAAACTGGATAAATGGGGAACAATGACACCTGATTACGATGCTCTTGATGCGGCAAGAACATGGTACCCGCGTATTTATCCTCGGCTTGTAGAAATTTTACGCGTACTAGGGGCTTCTGGACTGATGGGAATCCCGACTGAGGCTGATTTCCAAAACGAAGAAATTGGAGAACTCATTCATCGGGGCCTTCAAGGGAAAAACATCGAGGGGTATGAACGTGTTCAGCTTTTCAGGCTTGCATGGGATATGACGATGAGTGCTTTTGGCAGCAGGCAGATGCATTATGAATATTATTTCTTCGGAGATCCGGTCAGGATGGGGATGTCTTATTTCGATCAATACGATAAGGAAACGTATACAGGTTACGTTGATGAGTTTCTAAAGAAAGCCAAAGCTGACGCAGTACATTACACAGAAGTATAGGGGGAAACGGTATGGATTTTAATATTATTCGCTGTGCGAGAGCGGTTCTGCATGTGACCGATCTAGATAAATCAAGGGAATTTTACGTGAAAGCACTGGGTTTTATTGAAACAGACGCAGATGACCAGCACATTTATTTGCGCGGGCTGGAGGAGTGCGGACATCACAGCCTTTTACTGAAAAAGTCAGATGAAGCTCACGTGGAAGCCATCAGCTATAAAGTCTCTTCAGAAGAAGATCTTGATCGCTTAGAACAGTTTTTCACTTTAAAAGGAATGAAAACCATTTGGATGGAAAAAGGGACTCAAAAGGGAGTCGGCAGGGCGCTACGCGTTCAGGATATTTCCGGACTCCCGATCGAGTATTTTGCTTCTATGGATCAGGTCGACCGCATGCTTCAGCGCTATGATTTGTACACGGGTTCAAGAGTCCAGCGGATCGACCACTTTAACTGCATGGTGAAAGATGTGGAAACAGCGTATGACTTCTATATGAAAGAGTTGGGATTTGCTTGTTCGGAATATACCGAAGACGAACAGAAGAAAATTTGGGCAGCTTGGCTACACCGTAAGCATACGGTTCATGATCAAGCGTTTATGAATGGGGAGGGGCCTAGGGTTCACCATATCGGATTCTGGCTGCCAGATCCGTTGGCACTCATCCATGCGTGTGATGTTTTAGCTGCTTCAGGCTTCGGCAAGAGCATAGAAAGAGGGCCGGGCAGACATGGATTATCAAATGCGTTTTTCCTTTATTTAAGAGACCCAGACGGACACCGTATTGAATTGTATAACGGGGATTATCTCACCAGTGACCCTGACTTTAACCCGGTGTGCTGGGATTTGGATGACCCGCAGCGGCAAACATTCTGGGGGCATGAAGCGCCGGACAGCTGGTTTAACGAAGCTTCCAGCGTGCTGGATATAGAGACACGGAAGCCCCTAAAAACAGGAGAGCCTACATTGAAAAAGAGAAAACCTACGTTTGTCATTTGATAAATGTCAGAACTTGCCGGTCTCTCAGCCGGCATTTCTGATGTAAGGGAGGAAAAAACATGGCGCTCGTTAAGGATGAACTACAAAAGAAGCTATATATAAACGGGGAATGGAGAACGGCCAGTCATTATCAAACCTTAAAGGCTCCGTTTGATCAAAGCATTCTAGCTGAAATACCTCAAGCAACAACAGAAGAAACAAAAGAAGCCATAGATGCCGCGCATCGGGCAATCCCGGTAATGAAAAAGCTCTCACGGTACAGACGCTCAAACATTTTAGCGGATCTCGTACGTTTATTGCAAGAGCGTAGGGATGAAGCGGCGCGTTTGATCGCGCTAGAAGCGGCTAAACCGCTGAAAGTGGCGGAAGCGGAAGTGGAACGGACCATTCAAACGTATCAATTTGCCGCGGAAGAAGCGAAACGTCTGCAAGGTGAAATCATCCCGATTGATGCTGCACCTGGCGGGGAAGGGCGTATGGCATTTACGAATCGAGAGCCTTTAGGCGTTGTCGGAGCGATTACCCCGTTTAATTTTCCTATGAATCTGGTGGCACACAAAGTCGGGCCAGCGATTGCGGCGGGAAACCCAATTGTGTTAAAGCCTGCCAGTCAAACGCCGTTGTCAGCGTTATTTTTAGCTGAACTGCTCGCTGAAACCGATTTGCCGAAAGGCGCCCTGAATGTTGTGACAGGCAGCGGTAAAATTGTAGGAGATCAGCTTGTCACCGATGAAAGAGTTAAAATGATTACCTTCACAGGAAGCCCGGAAGTGGGAGTGCAAATTCGGAGTAAAGCGGGGCTGAAAAAAGTCACACTTGAGCTGGGGTCAAATTCGGCCGTTATCATAGACAAAGAGACTGATATCGAAAAAATTGCTGAACGTTGTGTGAGCGGGGCATTTTCCTACCAAGGACAGGTCTGTATTTCCCTTCAAAGAATGTTTATTCATGAAAGCTTGTATCAGCCATTTATGAAGCTGTTTGTAGAGGGGGCAAAAAATTTGAAAATGGGTGATCCACTTGATCCGGACACCGATCTATCAGCTATGATTTCAGCCGAGGATGTGAAGCGTGCGAAGGAATGGGTTGATGAAGCCAGGCAAATGGGGGCTTCTGTGCATGGCGGAAATGTGCAAGGGCAAATACTTGCTCCGACTGTCATTGAGCAAGCGCATCAAGAAATGAAAGTAAGCTGCCAGGAAGCGTTTGCGCCGATTGTGACGGCATCCTCTTTTACTGATTTAAAAGAAGCCATCGAACGAGTGAACGATTCACGCTATGGCTTGCAGGCGGGAATTTATACGAATCGCATAAATGACGCTTTGGATGCGGCAGACCAATTGGAAGTCGGTGGTGTGATCATTAATGATTTTCCGACATTCCGAGTAGATCAAATGCCTTACGGCGGTGTGAAAGAAAGCGGAACCGGACGCGAGGGAATCAAATATGCGATCGAAGAAATGACAGAATCAAAGTTAGTGGTGATAAACCGGCAATAAGCTTACGGACTGGAGTTCGATCATGACGATATCAATTATGCTGAAAGGAGACTGACGTAATGGAAGTCATTGAATTGGGCATCCCTTCCTCACCCGGACAAAACGTCCATCAGCCCTGTGTCATGGCTCTCGGTTTTTTCGATGGCGTCCACCTTGGGCATAAACAGTTGCTGCGCCAAGCGAGAGCATTGGCCCGGCAAAAAGGGTTGGCTTTTAAGGTGATGACATTTGACAGGCATCCGAGCCAAATCATTACACCGCATAAAGCCATCAGACATTATTTAACGCCGCTTCCGGAAAAATTAGAGACCTTTGAGGCTGAAGGGGCAGATGCAACGTATGTCATTCGTTTTGATCAAGCCTTCGCAGACATCGCCCCAGATCAATTTATTGAACAATTTATTTATGGACTAAACTGCAAACAGGTGGTTGCTGGATTTGATTTCTCTTTTGGAAAAGGAGGAACTGGAAATACAGATACATTAAGAGAGGCTTCCAAAGGGAGATATGACCTCACGATTGTCCCCAAGCTGGCCTTCCAAATGAATAAAATCAGTTCGTCGAAAATCCGGGAGCTTCTGATGTCAGGCTGTGTCAGTCATATCCCGGAGTATTTAGGAGACTTTTATCAAGTCAACTGCACGGTTCTAGCTTCCCAAAAATTCGGGAAGGGCAATCAGCTTATATTGATGCTCAGATATTCAAGCTATTTTCTGCCTCAGGAGGGAATGTACCGAGTCAGGATCTCTCAAGAGAACACGTCGATAGAGGGATGGTGCAGGGTGGAAAAAGGCAGCAGCGTTCTTCGTGTTAACGGATGCGGCAATCATACATGCTCTCTGGGACAATCAGCATCACTTCAATGGATTGAACAAATACGTGAGGAAACTGTCGGTTTGAAAGGAGCATACCTATGACGGAGATTTTTGTGAAGTTTCGAGATAACAGCTTCATGACAGCAGCGGTTTTACAGGAAAATGGCCAGACAATCATAAGGGACAGCAAGAAATATGACTTGAAGAACACTGCCATTGACGTCCCTGAGGTCGGTACAGTTTACGGAGTTGCGTTAAATATGGAGCAGGATCTTAGTGAGCTTGGTGACGCTTTATATGAAAAACCTTATCAAAAGCCGCCGAAAGCCCCGGTGTTGTATATGAAACCCCAAAATACAGTGACAGGGCCAAATGCTTTCGTTCCAATGCCGCCAGACACAGATTCCCTTAGCATGGGACCCGGACTCGGTGTTGTAATTGGAAAAACGGCGTGCAGGGTTCAGCAAGAAGACGCGCTTGATTATGTATCAGGCTATACAATTGTCAATGATATCAGCATTCCGAATGATAGTGTATTCAGGCCGGCAGTCAGCCAAAAATGCCGGGATTCGTTTTGCCCGATTGGCCCTTGGATTACGAGCAAATCCGCTATTCAAGATCCTAATCAACTGACGGTTTCGCTGTTTATCAATGGAACACTTGAGCAGGAGTACAATACATCCGGGGTAATAAGGTCGGTTCCTAAGCTAATTGCTGATGTGACTGAATTTATGACACTCTCACCTGGCGATGTGCTGATTGCATGTGTACCATTACGGTCGCCTTCTGCCAAAAGAGGGGACAGCATTACAATACAAATCCCCGACATTGGTTCGTTGCACCACACTATCATAGAGGAAGGAGAGGAACAGCCGTGAAAAAAGCGCGCATTGCTTATAAAGGAGCAATTCATGAAGCGAGTGTGTCAGGTGAGGGAATAATGACTCTGACTGATGGCCGTACAATAAAAGAAAATGAGGCTGTTTGGCTGCCGCCAGTCGCCCCCAGAACGGTTTTTGCCTTAGGACTGAATTTTGCTGATCATGCAAACGAATTGGCGTTTAAAGCGCCGAAAGAACCGCTCATTTTTTTAAAAGGGCCAAACACACTCGTGGGACATCGAGCTGAAACTCGGAGACCCGCTGATGTGACTTACATGCATTATGAGTGCGAATTGGCGGTTGTGATCGGTAAATCAGGAAAGCACATTAAAAAAGAAGAAGCCTATGACTATGTACAAGGGTATACCATCGCAAATGATTACGCGCTTCGCGACTACCTTGAAAACTATTACCGCCCGAATCTAAGAGTGAAAAACAGAGATACATGCACACCGATCGGCCCTTGGCTAGTCGATAAGGAAGACATTGCCGACCCTATGAATCTGGCAATGAGAACCTATGTTAATGGCGTGAAAACCCAAGAAGGCACAACCAAAGACATGGTCTTTGGTATTCCATTCTTAATAGAGTATATCTCATCCTTTATGACCCTTGGAGAAGGCGATATCATCCTGACAGGAACGCCAAAGGGAACAGTAGACACAAAGGTTGGGGATGAGGTTGTGACTGAAATAGAGGGCATCGGAAAGCTTGTCAATTACATTGTCGGGGATGAGGCATTTGAAACAACAAAGAGCATGGAAGTAAAATCATCTTCGAATCTGTAAGGAGTGAGGAACAGTTGCCTCATATTACTGTTGAATACACAGATAATATAAAAAAAGAAGCGAATATCACTGAGCTTTTGCGTGATATCAATCAGGCGATCATAGCCCAAGGCGGAGTGTTTCCTATCGGTGGAATCAGAGCAAGGGCTATTGAGCTGACAGACTATGTTGTTGCCGATGGGACAGAGGATGATGCTTTTGTTCACGCGGCGCTGAAGATAGGGGCCGGCCGTACGATAGAGGAGAAGAGAGCGGTGGGGGATGCTATCTTTTCTGCGATGACAGAACATTTTTCAGAACTTTTTTACACACGTTATTTAGCTTTATCACTGGAGATAATAGAATTCAGTGAAGCAGGGACATATAAAAAAAATAATATTCATCAGAGATATAAAAACAAGAATTGATCAACTTAGCTGTGTCTAACTTTGCCGGCAATTCTTGCTCATGCGATTGCGATACAAAATTAACCATAGAGGAGCGTTTTGACATGGGGACTGCTTTAAAAACAAACGATTTTATCGAGATTATGAAAGGCCGTCGTTCCATCCGCAGCTATGATCCAACCGTCAAAATCAGCAAAGAAGAGATGACTCTTATATTAGAGGAAGCGACTACTGCACCATCGTCAGTTAACGCACAGCCTTGGCGATTCCTTGTCATTGAAAGCCAAAAGGGCAAAGAAAGGCTTTCAGCTCTTGCCAAATTCAATCAAACACAAGTTAACTCGTCTTCTGCTGTCATAGCAATATTTGCAGATATGAATAATGCCGACTATTTAGAAGAAATTTATTCAAAAGCCGTAGAGATGGGTTATATGCCGCAAGAGGTAAAGGACAGACAATTGAAAGGATTGACAGCGCATTTCGAAAAACTTCCAACACAGGAGAATCGGGAAACCATCTTGATTGACGCAGGTCTTGTTTCCATGCAAATAATGCTGACAGCACGTGCACACGGGTATGATACAAACCCAATCGGGGGATACGATAAAGAAAATATCGCTGAAGCATTCGGACTTGAAAAAGAACGCTATGTACCGGTTATGCTTCTTTCCATCGGCAAAGCAGCTGAAGAGGGATTTGCTTCGTACCGTCTCCCAGTTGAAAAAATTGCACAGTGGAAGTAACACAAAAGCCTAAGAAATCGTTTCTTAGGCTTTTTGTTTCGTTTGCGTGAGATATACGCGGGAAATCTGAATGCCCAGAAGATAGCGGAGCCGAATCAAGCAGTTATTTGGTGTGTTCTATTGAAATTCATCGATGTGGATCTCTTTCACTTTAATACCGTTTTTAGTCATTCCAAGTATCACCAAACCGAAAATGAGCCATAAAACCCCAATTGTTTTTCCGATTACGTCCATACTGAAAAGAATAAACGTGCTAATCAGAAACCCGATGGCAGGAAATAAAAAGTAACTAAAAAAGCCAAGACCCTTCATTTTTCTCCTCTTTATTGAGAATTCAGAAATAACAGATAAATTTACGCATATGAATCCAATTAATCCGCCAAATACCATAATCGTATAGACTATGCTTAACGGAATACACACAGCACCCAAGTAACCGAGAACGGCTAATGTTAAAATGCTGATATATGGTGTTTTAAATCTTGGATGCAATTTGGCGAAGCTAGCAGGAAGGCGTTTGTCTCGAGCCATACTGAAGATAATCCGTGATGATGAAGCTTGCCCGGCCAATGCTGTAGAAATTCCAGAAACAGAAATAACGAGTGTGATCAAGAGTGCCAGACTGTTCCCTCCGACTGTTTGTGCGATTTCGAAAAAAGCGGTGTCAGGAGATTTTAAAGTGCCGATTGTTTGCGTAATCAGTGTTGCAAAGTAAGCTTGGATACAATACAAAAACGCGCTCATAAATAAAGCAATAACTGCTGCCCTCCCGACCATCTTACCCTTTACAGCGGAATCTTCTGCCATTGTTGTCACTGCATCAAACCCTAAGTAAGATAGTACTGCAATAGAAGCACCCGACATCATCGTCTGAAAGGAGAAAGTATCAGCTTGATATAAACCTTTGAAGGTAAAAAGGCCCTGCATTCCGTCTGTTGCAGATATATGTTTGATAGCGAAGCCCACGAACAGGAACAGACTGATTAACATAATAGCTGTCATGAAGATGTTTACAATAGACGAAACAGCGGCACCCAGAAAATTGCTGATGGTAACTGGGAGGAAAAAAACTAGCAGCATGAACCAAAATGGAACACCAGGAAACAGCTCTAATGCGTAAACAGCGCTCAACTTACAGAGCAAGATTGGCATTAGCAGATAATCAAGCAATATGCCCCATCCGGCAATGAAGCCCGCAACCGGATGAATGGCTTTTGACGTATAACTGTAAGTAGACCCTGATGAAGGGAATGTACCCGCCATCTTACCATAGCTCAATGCCGTAAAAAGCATCGCAGCTAGTGCGACCAAATACGAGAGCACCGCATGATTGGTTGATACCCTTGACAGTTCGCTGAATAAGGTTTGAGCAGAAACTGGAGCCATAAACACCATTCCGAAGATAACTAGATCTCTCGTTTTCATTACTTTTCTTAATCCGCTGTTGTCCGGTATATTTTTGGTTCTCATTCCCATAGAATGCCTCCTTTGAAAAGAAGCCATGGCTTTTGAGGCTCATGGCTCCATACTTAGTCAGTCTTTAACATGTTTTTTCAAAAGTAGTCAAAGCATCAGACATGATGTTGATGATGTCTTCCACTTGTTCTTTCGTAATGATCAGAGGCGGGGCAATAGCCACGGTATTGGTGCCTCTCCAGTCAAAGTAGCGAAGCTGAAGCCCTTTTTCAAAGCAGATATCAACATATTTTGCCGCCGCATGTGTAGACACATCAAATGGTGTGCCTTTATCCGGGTCCTGGAACAATTCAAAACCGCCGAGTAATCCTAGTCCTCTTACTTTTGTTACGTGTTTGTGTGTGCGTTCCAGGTGCTGGAGACCTTTTAGCATTTCTTCTCCGCGAAGTCTGCTGTTTTCAACAAGCTGGTCTCGTTCCATAATTTCTAATGTTTTCAATCCGACTGCGCAAGCTGAAGGGTGTCCACTGTAAGTAAAGCCATGAAACATCATTTCATCTGAATTGACAAACGCTTCGCGGACATGCTCTCGCATGACAACTCCCCCGAGATGAGCATAGCCGCTTGAGATCCCTTTGGCTATACAAAGGAAATCTGGAACAATATTAGAATGGTCAACACCAAACATCTTTCCTGTCCGCCCGAATCCGCAAATGACTTCATCTGCGATCAGCAAGATGCCATACTCGTCACATAGCTTGCGAACAGCCTGCAAATAACCATCCGGCGGGAAGATCACGCCGCCGGCCCCCTGGATTGGCTCTAAAATAACGGCAGCGATTGTATCTGCACCTTCTGATTCGATAAGGCCGCGGATTGAATGGCCGAAGTGAGGATCTTTTCGGTCCCCGAGTTCACAATTAAGCTGATGGGCAGCAGCTGTGAGGAAGTTTTGCGAATTGGACGTCGTGAATTTTTGGAAGCCCTCAATGCCTGTGGCACTCGTTGCTCCCATTGTTACGCCATGAAATCCTTGTTCGAGCCCGATAATTTTAGTGCGTTCTGGTTTGCCTTGGAGCTTCCAATAGAACCGTGCAAGCTTAAAGGCTGTATCATTTGATTCTGATCCGCCAGAGGTAAAGAAAGTAACGTTTAAATCGCCAGGTGTAAGAGAAGCTACTTTTTCTGCTAAATAAATAGCAGGTTTATTGGATTGGCCTGAAAATGAAGAGGCATATGAAAGAGTAAGCATTTGTTGCTTTGCGGCCTCTGCCAGTTCTTCATTTCCATAGCCAAGGTTGACATTCCATAGCATGGAAACGCCATCAATTCGTTCCTTTCCTTCTATATCTTTTAAATAGATGCCTTTTGCTTCAGAGAAAATGACAGAGGGACCGTTTTGAAAATGATGTTTTGGCGGTGTTGTCGGATGCAGATAATGTCTCTTATCCATTTCTGCTAATTCTTTAATGCCAGCTGTTTGTTGGTTAAAGATCGGGTTCATATTTTATTCCTCCCTATATATAGTTAAAGCTGAAACCAGTTAAGACCTTCGCCTTTTTTATTGAGATCAACCCAAACGTGTTTCAAATTGGTATACATGTCAATTGCTTGAATCCCAAGTTCTCTGCCGAATCCGCTTTGTTTTACGCCCCCGAACGGTGCTGTGCTGTCCAGCATGTTGTATGTGTTAACATACACAGTGCCTGCTTTTATGCCCTTTGCCATCCTCATTGCACGTTTAATATCATTTGTCCATACACCTGACGCAAGGCCGTAAACAGTGTCATTCGCCTTTTGCAGAGCGTCTTCCTCATCTTTAAAGCGAATAACTGAAACGACAGGGCCGAAAATTTCCTCTCTTGCAATTTTCATTTGGTTCGTTACATTCTCAAAAACAGTCGGCGTATAAAAATTTCCATTTCCTGCGGCGGTGAATCGTTCCCCGCCAGTGACAATACGGGCTCCTTCTTCTAAACCAGCTGCTACATAATGTTCTATCGTTTCCAGATGCTCCTGCGAAATTTGAGGGCCCATTTGTGAGGCTGGATCCAATGCTTGGCCGACTTGAATGGATTGCACTTTTCTCACAAAATGATCCATAAATTCGTCATACACAGAATCTTGAACAAACAATCGGGAACCAGAAGCGCAAACTTGACCTTGAGCAAAATAAATTCCGAACATTGAGCCATTAACAGCCGCTTCAATTTCTGCATCTTCGAACACGATGTTCGGTGATTTTCCGCCAAGCTCTACAGTGACCGGCTTTAACGTTTTACTGGCACCCTGGAGAATCAGCTGTCCTGTAGAAGTTGACCCTGTAAAAGCAATTTTTGCTACATCTGGATTTGAAACGAGGGCTTCGCCGGCATCGCCGAAACCTGTCACAACGTTCACCACACCGTCTGGAATGCCGACTTCTTCACATAGCGACATTAGTTCGAGAATGCTGACAGGTGTCTGCTCTGCTGGTTTAATAACAATGGTATTACCGGCTGCGAGAGCGGGAGCCAGCTTCCACATGGTAAGCATTAATGGAAAATTCCAAGGAACAATGGCTCCGACGACTCCTATAGGCTCTCTTAAAGTAAAATTAAGCCGATTCTCCGGTGAAGATAACGTGTCTCCCTGCACTTTATTCGCAAGCCCCGCATAAAACTCTAGAACATCAATTGTGGCAGGTATTGCAATATGTTTTGTTTCAGTGATCAGCAATCCATTATCATTGGATTCTATTTCCGCGAGGGAGTCTGCATGTTCTGCCATTTTTTGAGCGAGCTTATATAATAAACGCCCTCTGTCGCTTGGACTCATCTGACGCCAGCTTCCGCCCTCAAATGCATGTTTAGCAGCCTGTACTGCGCGATTGACATCCTCTTTCTCTGCTTTTTGCACAATCGCATTTACTTCGCCTGTACTGGGGTTCAGGGATTCAAAGGTCTGTCCTCCAACAGCATTTACCCACCGCCCGCCAATGTATAGCTGGTACGTTTTTTTCATCATTCCGCCCCTTTCATCATGATCGCCTTTAGAAGAGATTTATGTCTTCATCACTAGTAAATGCAAGAACTATGCCAAGCGGAAAACAGCGTCATAAACGGTTTTTGTAAAGGAAGGGGTGTTCCGTTTTATAGCAAAGTGCGTCAAAATAGAACAATATAAGGCTGAATGTTATTTTTATTCAGATAATTTAGTATAATAGTCAGATGAATACGAATGGAGGAGGCGATTATTTTGACATATTCGGTCATGCCGAATAGAAACAGTTTAATCAGTGAGTCTTATTTCCGTTGTGAAAAAGCAAATTTAAAAAGGACCAGGCCGATTGATCAAAAGCCTTATGATAAAAATAAGCTGTATCAAGAAAATCAATTGTTTTTAGATTACTCCATTAAAGTATTTGAGGAGCACCTGAGTTTTTATCTTCAGAATACAGGGCATTCGGTCTCTCTTATGGATGCAAATGGGCGGGTTTTATATGTGTATCAGGAACCAGGCTGTATTCGAAATAATACTGTATCAGAAATCGGTGTGAATTGGAGTGAGTCCTACAGGGGGACGAACGCTGTCGGCATCGTATTAATGGAAAAAACACCAATCATAGTAAAAGGATCCGAGCATTTTTACCCGGAACATTCAACACTTAATTGCGCAGCCAGCCCCATTTTTACAAAAAAGGAGGGCTTTAGAGGAGTGGTTAATGTTTACAGGCATTCGGGAGCTTTTGATCCTGTATCATTTTCAATGGCAACAATGGCTGCCAAATTGATTCAAAACAAATTAGATGAACAATTTCAGCAGCAACAATACTCGTATCTAGAACAAGAACTGGAAAAAATATTCGATAAATATCAAGCTCCCATTGTGTCTACAAGTCCTTCTCACCGCATTTTGAAAGCAAATCGGGCGGCTAAGCATATCCTCGGTCATGACTGTGTGGGGGAAGATTTTTTTCCTGATCAGTCATTAAAAACTGAGACAATCAGCAGTCGTTCTAATCCGAATTGGAAAACCAAAATCCTTTATCAGACACAGCGAAGCAATCATCAATATACATTCTCCGATATCAAAGGCAGCTGTCCAAAACTGAAAGAACAGATCTCTCTAGCAAAGAAAGCGGCCGAATTTGATTTGCCCGTTTTAATTTTGGGAGAAAGCGGAACCGGAAAAGAATTGGTTTCACAATCCATTCACTCCATAAGCAGTCGATCAGATAAACCTTTTATTGCGGTAAATTGCGCGGCGATACCTGAAAATCTTGTGGAGAGTGAGATGTTTGGATATAAAAAGGGTGCTTTTACAGGAGCAGACCAAAAAGGGAGTGAAGGGAAGTTTTTGGCTGCAAACGGAGGTACGATCTTTTTAGACGAGATTGGTGATATGACTTTAAGCGCCCAAAGTGTGCTTCTACGGGTTTTGCAAGAAAAAATGGTTACACCGATTGGAGGCACAAAGCCTATTCACATTGACATCAGAATTATCGCAGCAACACACAAAAACCTCATAGAAGAGATAGAGAAGGGAAAGTTTCGTGCGGATTTATACTATCGGATAAAAGGTATAACACTAAGATTACCGTCCCTTTCAGAAAGAAGTGATGTATTAGAACTTGCAGAAGAATATTTACAAACTGCCAGTATTTCTAGAAAAGTTCTTTCCGCAGAGGCGAAGAGGAAAATTGAACAGTATCATTGGCCGGGGAATATTAGAGAATTGCATAGTGTTTTGGCTCAAGCTGTTGTTTTATCTGACGGCAATGTTATCGGCGGTAAAGACATTCAAATAGACGTCATGAATAAACTGGAAAAACGCTTGCCCCTTTCACTTGAGGAATCTGAAAAGAGAACAATTGCAGATGTATTAAACTATTGTAATTGGAATATACAGAGATCTGCCAAGCTGCTCGGAATCACAAGAAACAGGCTATACAGAAAAATTGAGTTATATGACATAAAAAAAGAGAATTGAGTTTACGATGCGGTTCGCGTACTACTAGCGATCCGCTTTTTTTGAATAAAAAAAGCCCATACAACACCACAATAAACAAAAAGCTGCAAACGGGGGTGTCATCTTGCAAAAATATGTTCAATCCGTCTATAAACATGATCCGTTTCACCTTTTTTCAGCAGAGCATGTGGTGACGTTAGCAATCATTGCTCTTTTGGCCATTCTGTTGTTTCTGTTCCGCGAGGCGGTCAAGCGGCCTAAGGTCAGCCAGTTTTTGCGTTATTTGTTTGTGTTTCTGTTGCTTGGTTCGCAAATCGGCTATCAAATATGGATGATTGCCACGGGCAGATGGTCGGTGCGCACTTCATTGCCTCTCCAGCTTAGTGACCTGTCGGTGTATTTGTCGGCCATCATGCTGGTGACCAAAAGCAGGAAGCTGTTTGTATTTTTATATTTTGTCGGCATCGGCAGTTCGATTCAGGCGCTTGCCACTCCTGATCTCGGTATGTTTTCATTTCCGCATATCCGATATATCCTCTTTTTTATTTCTCACGGGTCCGTGTTTCTGTCCTGTCTGCTGATGGCGGTAATTGGGACGTACAGACTCAGACAGCGTTCTTTATGGGGGACTGTCCTTATTGTCAATGTGTACGGCATCTGCATTTATCTGCTTGATCGGTTGCTTGGCGCGAATTATATGTATTTGACGAAAAAACCGGGCGGCTCTTCTCTTTTAGATGTTCTCGGGCCTTGGCCGTGGTACATCGCTTCGGCTGAAGCCATAACGATCGCCAGCTTTTACATCCTATATTGGCTTTATCGCATGTTCAAAAAATGACACCTTTTTTGTTGTATAGCACATTCTGTCTAAAAAAATATTGAAGAATAGTGTTTAATTTTCTGAAATCGGGAATGTAATTTGTACAACACAAAGGGAGATGAATATCATTGAAGAAAGATGAAGTTATGCATATCGTATCATGCGCAGATGATAATTATGCTCGTCATTTAGGTGGGATGTTCGTTTCTTTATTGACAAATATGGATCAGGAGAGAGAGATAAAATTATACGTCATTGATGGCGGAATTAAGCCTGATAACAAAAAAAGACTGGAAGAAACCACATTGAAATTCGGCGTGCCGATTGAGTTTTTAGAAGTGGATACCAATATGTATGAACATGCGGTAGAGAGCAGCCATATTACAAAAGCGGCGTATTACCGCATTTCGATTCCTGACTTAATTAAGGATGAGAGCATCAAACGAATGATTTATATCGATTGTGATGCGATTATTCTTGAGGATATTTCGAAACTGTGGGACTTGGATATTGCTCCATATACGGTTGCTGCTGTTGAGGATGCTGGGCAGCATGAACGCCTGAAAGAAATGAACGTCACTGATACAGGGAAGTATTTTAACTCAGGTATCATGATTATTGATTTTGAACCTTGGAGAAAGCAAAACATCACAGAAAAAGTCATCAACTTTATCAATGAAAACCCGTCTGAAGACTTTCTTGTGCTGCACGACCAAGATGCACTGAATGCGATCTTATATGATAAGTGGTATGAGCTTCACCCGCGCTGGAACGCTCAAACATACATCATGTTAAAACTGAAAACACCTCCGACACTGTTAGGACGGAAGCAATATAATGAAACGAGAGAAAACCCAGCAATCGTGCACTTCTGCGGCGGAGAAAAGCCTTGGAACTCCAATACAAAACATCCGTATCGCGATGAGTATTTCCATTACATGTCCTATACGAAGTGGAATACGATCGGGAACCCGGCCATCAACCAATAAATTGAATATAAAAAACGCTTTTGATCATCTCAAAAGCGTTTTTTTGTTTGCCTCAGCGTGCGACTGACCGCTGGTAAAACCGCTGAATATGCATGGCAATGTAGCACAATTCTTTATCAGGAAACTCAAAGCCGTATTCCTTCTTCACAAAAGTGCCGATGCTTAGGGCACACAGGAAGGCATCCTTAAACTTCTCTTTAATAATGTCGATCATTTCTGCATCCAGCTCGTAAATGGATTCGCCCGCTTTGATATGCTGAATGGCAAAGCGGAGATGGGTCACAAGCCGTTCATAAGAGATGGTATCTTCAACAATATTGATCGCCAGCTGAATTTCAATAATCTCGATAATATCACGGATCATTGTTGTAATATCAAGCGTCTGTGTCATATCACCAGCATTGTTTCTTGCTGTGTGGATGTGCATGGCGATATTGCCGATTTCATCATCAGGAATGTGAATCCCCAGTTTATCTTTAATCAGCGCTCTGGCCCACAAGCCGATCTGGAATTCCTTCGGATAAAGGACTTTGATCTCATTCAGCAGCGGATTTTTGATGACCATCCCATTGCTCAGGCGTTCAATCGCAAAAGAAAGATGGTCTGAAAAAGCGACGTGAATGCGCTCGTTGATTTTAATGTTCAGCTCTTTTTCGGCATGGGAGATAATTTGCTCAGAAATCTGAATATGATCTTCCGGCAATGTTTCTAAAATCTCTTCGAATTGCTTATAGTCAGCTGTATCTTTTCTGACAAAGGTTTTTTCTATTTTTGATGGATCGACAATATCATTCTTCTTTTTGTCGAACGCAATTCCTGCACCTAAGAGAATCTTCTCTTCATTTTGATCCTTTACGACGATAGCATTATGATTTAAGATTCTTTTAATTTTCATAGCTTTTTTGTCCTTTCATCCCCCGTTTTATGAATGAAAACGAATAAATCCATTTATTCTGTCTCTTCTTTAAACCCGAGAAACAATGTAGCTATAAAAGCAGAGACGGCCGCGATCAAAAAACCGATCATATAATGAACAAAATTGGCGGCGCCGAACGGCAGTACGATTGAAATCATCGGAATGCCTGTCAGCCCGTAGGAATTCGACACGACATGTACCGCAACCACGTATGCTCCGCCAATAGCGCCGCCGATGGCAGCTCCGATAAAGGGACGGATCAGTTTGACATTAACCCCGAATACAATCGGCTCTACAATGCCTAAAAACGCGGTCAGGGAAGCGGGGAGCGCAATTTTCTTCAGGCTTGATTGTTTTGTTTTGAAGAAAACCGCAAGCCCCGCTCCGCCTTGGGCCACATTCGCCATCGACCATATCGGCACTAAAAAGTTCACGCCGACATGCGGATCTGCAAGCAGCGTTGCTTCAATCGCATAAAAGCTATGATGCAAGCCGGATAGAACGATAGTGGAGTAGATGCCGCCGAACAGGGCTCCGGCAGCAATGCCGGCGTGATCATAAATATAGACAATCGACTGTGTCATGATTTGGCCGATGATGGACGCGGCGGGATTCATCACAATCAGCGCGAGGCACCCTGTTACCATGACCGTAATAAAAGGAATGATGACGACATCAAGCGACTTCGGCACAATTGATTTTAATAGCTTCTCGATTTGGCTCATGACATACACGGAGAGAAGAATTGGTATAATGGAGCCCTGATAGCCCATCATTGGAATATGCAGCCCCCAGATGTCTAAGGAAGCGGGGGTTTTGCTGCCGAGCATAGACGGGTCCAGCAGATCAGGATGCGTCAGGAGCCCTGCTATGACTGCCCCTAAATATGGGTTGCTGCCAAATTGCCGTGCGGCACTGAAACCGACCAAAATCGGCAGCAAAATAAAGGCTGTGCTGGACACGAGGTCGAGCACTTTGATCCATGGGCTGTCGGCTGCGAACCAGTGAAACACCTTAATCATTCCGATCAGCCCCATAAGCAGGCCGCTTGCTGTTATCGCCGGGATAATCGGCACAAAAATATCGGACAGTGTTTTCGCAAATACGGCGACAGGGCTCAGCTTCCGGCTGGCCTGTTTCTGCTGAACAGGTTTTTCAGAAGGCGCGGCCTCCCACACGTGAACGACTTCTTTATATATTTTGTTGACGACGCCTGCTCCGAAGATAATCTGGAATAACCCATATCGGAAAAAGGTACCCTGCACACCTTGCAGATTTTCAATAGCATGTATATCGATTTTCGTCTCGTCCTTTACCTCAAAACGAAGACGGGTTGTACAATGGCTGATGCTGATAATATTGCTTTTTCCTCCTGCGAGGAGCAATAATTCTTTTGCAATCTCTTTTTGCAAGCAATCAAAACCTCCTTTGCTGAAGAAAAGTCGGCTTGTTCATCGTATCAAATGAAAAGTTGACAATCAAAATGAAAAAAGTGAGAAATACCGGCTGAAAATGACAAAACGTGCAAGGACAACAAAAAATGCCCGCGTCGGTGACGGAGCATTAGAATATGGGGTTGTCCATGGCGCCGTTATGAGCCCAACACGAAAAGAAGAGTTAAAATGCCCTGTTTTTTAGGCACTAATACTCCCTTTGCATCATTGGGTCTTGCCTGCCTGCCAGTCACAATCCCTCCATATGTGGTGATAACTGTAATAACGTCATTTTATGCTGTTCATGGCCGGATAGCAATAGTAGGAAAAGCCTGTGCGTTGAATGGGAAAAAGGTTGTATGTGGTGTTTTTTGGAATGGAAAAAGCCTGTGAGACCCAGAATACAAGTCTTACAGGTTTTTTGGCTACTTTTTCGGTTTGACGGCATTCAGCCGTTTTTGCAGCTTTGTTTTTTCATTGGATGCTTTTAATTGATTCACTGCAGACTGAGCGGATGTCTTTGATTTTTTTGTTTTGTCTTTTTCCGCTTTTTTCACTTTTGCTTTGGCAGTTTCGACTTTTTTTGCTTCGGCTGCCGCCACTTTTTTCTTCACTTTATCTAACCGTTTTTGCAATACCGTTTTGTCCTTGCCTGATTGAAGCTGGTTGACTGCTGATTGTGCTTTTGCCGCATTTGCATCAGTTGATTTCTTTTCAGCTGCAGATACGGATTGCTGCGCCGTTTTCAAATTGGTGCTTTTTACTTTGTTAAGGCGTTTTTGCAGGGACGTTTTTTCTGAACCTGCTGGCAGCTTGCTGACTGCTGATTGTGCGCTGTCGACATCTGTTTTCCTTTTGCTTTTTTCCGCCTTCGCTACTTTCTCTTTCGCCTGCTTCGATGCGATGTAGTGTTTTACTTGGTCTAAGCGTTTTTGCAGGTTCTTTTTGTCTGTTCCATTCGGCAGCTTGTTAATGGCAGCTTGTGCTGTATCAACAGTTTGCTGTGTTTTATACTTTTCTGCCTTTGCGACTTTGTCTTTCGCATCCTTTACATTTCTGTATGACTGTACTTTATCCAGTCTTTTTTTCAGGGCTGTTTTGGCGTCAGAATCCGGCAGCTGGCTGACGAGTTCTCTCGCTTTGTCGATATCGGTTTGTGCTTTTGTTTGTTCTGCTTTTTTCACTGCTTGCTCTGCTGTCGCGTACGCTGAATCTGTTGCCTGCGCTTTATATTGGATTAAGCCGTAGCCAAATTGCTGATCGCGGCCTGCGGTTCCAAGATCAACGATATGTTTCTGCATATCTGCGCGAAGCTGCACGTTTGTCTCGGCAGGATCCCGCTGTTTTAACAAAGCAAACATGGCAGCGGCGTGCGGTGTCGCTTGGGATGTTCCGCTTCCAGTTGCATAATATTGGTTTAAATATGTGCTCGTGATATTTGTTCCCGGCGCTGAAAATTCAACTTCATCTCCAGTTGTTGAGAAGGAGGCAAGCTGATTCTTTTCGTTTGTCGCTGAAACCGCAATGACACTGTTGTATGCTGCCGGATAGTTCACAGGCTTGCCGTTCCCGTCGTTACCGCTTGCGGCAACGAGCAGAATGCCTTGTTTATATGCTTTGTCTACGGCGTCATGAAGGATTTTGCTGTCTGACGTCGTGCCAAGGCTCATATTGACGATGTCCATCCCGTGGGTGATTGACCAGTCGATTCCTTGGAGAAGGCTTTGAAGATCCCCCGAGCCGTTCTGATCAAGCGCTTTAACCGCGTATATTTGTGCTTCCGGTGCGATGCCATCAATTCCGTAGCCGTTATGCTTGGCTCCGATAATCCCTGCGACATGTGTTCCGTGGCCGTTATCATCTTTGTAAGAAGAGGTATAACTGACAGCTGAATACCCGCCGGCAATCGACAGGTCATCGTGGGGGGAGATCCCGCTGTCAATAACTGCAATTTTGACATTTTTGCCTGTCAGTCCTGCCTTCCAAACCTGTTTTGCCTGAATAGGCTCAAGGTTCCATTGCTCGAAGTTGTTAGAGGTGTCAGTGCCGTCTGACAGCACTTTGAAATTCGTACTGCCTGCTGCGGTGAATGAGACATTGTTTTCGACATACAAAATATCAGGGTCCTGTTTTAATTCTTTCACTGTCTCCTGCTCTGCTGTGACCGCTACCGCCGGAAGATGCGTATACTGCTGTTCAACCTCAGCATCGCTGTCCAGGACGGTTTCCTTTCCGGTCTTGTTTTTATAAACCACAATAACCTCTTTTTCGCTGCTGTTTTGCGCATGCGCGAGAGGGCCTATGGCGAGAAAACTGACAAACAGAGTGACTGATACAACAAGCTTGCATAACATGTTTTTCATGATTCATCTCCTTTTTCTATGATGTTTGATATATATATCGGAGAAAAAAGAGAGTTTGACAGTAAGAAGGAAAAATATTTTCATGGACTGGATTGTTCAGCAGCATGTGGATTTTTTCCGCAGGAAGAGGAAATTTTCCAAATGAATTTGTAAGCGTTTTCAAAATAAGATAAAGAAAACATTGCGAAGGTTGTTCACAAAGCAATGAAAAAAGGGGGCTTTTCAGATGAGCGCATTCACTCGGGTGATGGAAGAAAAAATAATGCCTGTCGCTGGGAAAATTGCCGGGCAGCGGCATCTCAGCGCTTTGCGTGACGGAATTATCCTGACCATGCCGCTGATTATTATCGGGTCTGTCTTTTTGATTTTAACGAGCCTGCCGATTCCCGGTTATGCTGATTTCATGACGAGTGTGTTTGGGAAAGAGTGGGCGGATAAGCTCGGTTATCCCGTTAATGCTTCATTTGATATTATGGCGATGATCGCCGCTTTTGGAATCGCCTATCGTCTTGCGGAAAGCTATGGTGTCGATGCCCTTTCTGCCGGAGCGATATCAATTGCCGCATTTCTATTGGCAACGCCGTTCGAGGTGCCGTTTACGCCGGATGGCTCAACGGAATCCATCTTGGTCGGTGGCGGAATCCCGATTACACTGCTTGGCAGCAAGGGTTTATTTGTCGCCATGCTGATCGCTTTGTTTTCAACTGAAATGTATCGGTACATTATTCAAAAAAATATCGTCTTCAAAATGCCAGACGGCGTGCCGCCGGCGGTAAGTAAATCATTTGTCGCGCTGATTCCCGGCTTTATCATTGTGTTTCTCGTGTGGCTGGCACGTCTTCTGATTGAAATGACGCCTTTTCAGAGCCTGCACAATGTCGTAGGAGACCTGCTTGGCACACCGCTTTCCATTCTTGGCGGCAGTCTCGGCGGGAGCCTGATTGCTGAATTTGTGCAGATGCTGCTTTGGTCGTGCGGGATTCACGGAGCTTCAATCATTGGCGGAATCATGGCGCCGATTTGGTATGGCGCGATGGATGCCAACCGTCTCGCGTTCCAAGCGGGAGAGGCGCTGCCAAGTATTTTCACAACCCAGTTTTTTCAAATTTGGATTAATGTCGGCGGAAGCGGAGCGACGCTGGCGCTTGTCCTGACGATGCTTGTGCGTTCCCGGAGCAAACAAATGAAGCAGCTTGGCCGATTAGGGATTGGACCTGCGCTATTTAATATCAACGAGCCGATCATTTTCGGCATGCCGATTGTCATGAACCCGCTCCTCATTGTTCCATTCATCATCGCACCACTCCTCACGATTACAGCAACTTATATCGGCATGAGCACTGGACTGGTAGCAAGGCCGGCCGGAATCGCCGTGCCATGGACGATGCCGCCGCTCATATCAGGCTACCTGGCGACAGGCGGAAAGGTATCGGGCGCCGTTATGCAGCTGGTGAATCTGCTGATCACCTGCGCCATCTACTATCCGTTTTTCAGAATATGGGATCATCAAAAATGGAAGGAAGAGAGTGCGGTTGAATCCGGGGGATGAAAATGTGTCGTGATGTAAGCTGTTATAGATCATCAGCTGTTAATGGGCTGATGATCTTCTTTCAACTATAAGTAAATGTTAGAATATGTAAAGGGGGTGCGCATGCTGGAATACATATGGTTAGATGACGAATCACCAATCTTGAAACAAATACCAATTGAATATACATCAGCTGTTATTTTATTTTCTCCTTTTATTCAAATGCCTGAAGGATGGGAAAAAGCAAAGAGAAAAAATAATGATGAGCATATTTATCCATATGATGAGGAAATAAGGGAAAAAGGCAAAGCCGTTTCATGGAAGAAGGTTATGTCCTCTTGCGGCTTTCAAACGCATGCTGAGCTGGCGCTTGCGTTAACGACATCGATAGGCGCCTTAAGGGATGAGTGCGCGAGAGGAGATTTGGCTGAACTTTTACATGCAAACGTAAAAAGAGATCTCTTTTATCCTAGCGAGGACCATATTTCAAATTTTCATATTCCCAGTTTGATGAAAGTGCTTAGTTACAACGGGTCCAATCAGTTTTATTACTCAGAACCGATTTGGGAAAACAGCGGCTTTCTGGACATAACTGAGGCTAACTTGCGGACGGTTCTTGATGATGCCGCCGCAGAGCTCATTTTAACTGATAAGAAAATGGACTTTGTGTTTATGAGTGTATATGACTCATTTATTAATGTCTTTTTAGCGAAAGGTGAAAATGTCAATGAGTTGGTTCAGCGTATGGGCTGGGAAGCCATGATCTGCGACGAGTCAACGTATATCAGTTGGTATAGATAAAAAAGAACGTACATTACATAATGTACGTTCTTTATTTTTATCTCTGAAAGAACTCAATCCACTCACCGTCAGGACCTTCGATATAGAAGTAACGGTACCCGTTTGGAAGTGTTGTGATCTCCTCGTCGATAAATGTCGCGTTCATTCTTTCCGCTTTTGTATATTCAGCCGCGATGTCATCCGTCAGCAGGGCAATGTGGTGCACTTTTCCTTCGACAGGAAGCTCGCTGCTGTAACCTTGAATCAGTTCGATTTCCGTTTCCGGACCGTCTTCAAAACCGAGAAAAGCAAGCTCGATCACACCGTTCGTGTGTGTGATGCGATCCTTCAATTTCATGCCGAGAACCTCTTCATAAAATGTGATGGACGCGTTGATATCCCTTACCATAATGCCTGTATGATCAATTCGTTTTGCCATGCTGCTCCTCCTCGTAACTCTTATTTGTCTATCGTAGAAAAACCTTTCCTTTCTGTCAATGCAGACAACTTGGCGTTTTGTGGTACGATAAGAGAAAGCATACAGAAAGAGGACGAATAGATATGAAGCTACTCACCCTAAAAATAGCGCATACTGCAAAAATCAAAAAAGGCTATCCGCTCATCGATAAGGAAGCTCTCGCAGGGAGTGCGGGGCACGTGAAAGAAGGAGACCTCGTTGATATCGTGTCAGAGAGCGGCGAGTTTCTCGCGCGAGGTTATTATGGCCTGCAAAACAAAGGGGTCGGCTGGACGCTTACCCGCAATAAACAAGAACAGATTGACCAAGCATTTTTTCTCAGCAAATTATCAAAAGCGGTCCAAGCACGCGCCAAACTATTCGCTGCCCAAGATACAACGGCTTTCCGCCTGTTCAACGGTGAGGGAGACGGCGTCGGCGGCGTCACGATCGACTATTATGACGGCTACCTGCTGGTTCAATGGTACAGCAAAGGCATTTACACCTTTAAAGACATGCTGATTTCCGCTTTGGATGAGCTGGATCTTGATTATAAAGCGATTTACGAGAAAAAACGCTTCGACACGGCTGGACAATACGTTGAAGATGATGACTTCGTGAAAGGGAAAAGAGGCGAGTTCCCGATCATCATCCAGGAGAATGGCATTCAATACGCGGTGGACCTGAATGAAGGCGCTATGACGGGCATCTTTTTGGATCAAAGACATGTGCGCAAGGCCATTAGAGCCCGCTATGCAAAAGGAAAAACAGTGTTAAATACGTTTTCTTATACGGGTGCATTTTCCGTGGCAGCGGCGCTTGGCGGAGCGGAGAAAACAACAAGCGTGGACGTGGCAAACCGAAGCCTGGCCAAAACGATCGAACAATTCAGCGTGAACAAGCTGGATTTCGAGGCACACGACATTAAAGTGATGGACGTGTTTAAGTATTTTTCGTATGCGGCGAAAAAGGATCTGCTCTTTGATCTGATTATTCTCGACCCGCCTTCCTTTGCCCGCACAAAAAAACGCACCTTCAGCGCGGCCAAGGATTATAAAAACCTGCTGAAAGAAACGATCGCCATCACAGCTGACAAGGGCATCATCGTTGCTTCCACAAACAGCAGCGCCTTCAGCATGAAGAAATTCAAAGGCTTTATTGATGCCGCCTTTAAAGAAACAAATGAACGCTACACAATCATTGAGGAATTTACGCTGCCGGAGGATTTTAAAACGATTTCAGCGTTTCCGGAAGGCAACTACCTAAAAGTGGTCTTTCTGCAGAAAAAATAAAGCTGCCCTGTTCAGGAGCAGCTTTTTTCTATGTAGAAATGATTTTCTGGACGCGGCCGATGCGGCCATCTTCAAGCCGGACTTTAATGCCGTGCGGATGAAAGCTCGATTTCGTCAAAATATCCTTCACTGTCCCTCTCGTCAGTTTTCCTGTTTTTTGATCTGCCTTCAATACAATATCCACCTGTAATCCTTTTGAAATGCTGCTTCGCTCTTGCCCGTTCATAGCGCACATCCTTTCTTTTTTCATTATAGTCATTATGGTTTAAAAGTAACAGCCGGCTGATGAAGTGTATTTTTGTTTTTTTCTGCCTTCATTAAATATAATGTCAGCCCAAAGCCTGCTATGCTCAGCATGCCAAAAAGCAAGTAGACTGCGAAGATGGACACGTAGTCAAAAATGTAGCCGCCTGCAAATGTACAGAACCAGTTGCCGAATCCATTGCCGATGGCCGCGTACATGGTCAGCGCCGTCGCTTCAACGTGGCTAGGAGTAATCTTTTTTACGTATTGAAGCGCCGCGGGGATAAATAAACCGATGGCCACTCCTTGAAGAAAGACCGTCGCATAAATGAGCCATAATGAAGGCGCTGTGAAATAGAGCGCCCACCTGAATAATGAGACCCCGCCTGACAGCATAATGACGTTTAAAAGCCCCATTTTATCTATAAATGTTTGGGCAAATCGCATAAATGGAATTTCCGAAATCACGCCGATGAAAAATAAAATGCCGATAGCGGAAAGTGACGCGCCGCTTTTGTCCAGAAAAAGACTGAAAT
Organism: Bacillus sp. VA13; assembly: GCF_055710085.1. NCBI lineage: Bacteria > Bacillati > Bacillota > Bacilli > Caryophanales > Bacillaceae > Bacillus > Bacillus sp. VA13. The sequence continues at coordinate 304,765 of NZ_JBVQPP010000002.1, forward strand.
ACGTATTGTTCGCTAAGTTTGGAGCAAATGTTGTAAAGGTGATGATCATAAAGATGAGGAACGTTTTGTTGCTGATAAGCTCACGGAATCCTTTGCGGATATTGACCTTTGTTTTTGTTTTCTGCTGGCCCGGCATTTGTGAGGCCAATATGGCGGCAATGCACAGAAAGGCACAGCCAAAGATAAAGATCACGTGAATGGGATACAGCTGATTCGTCACTTGTCCCATGACAAACACTGCGACGCCGAAGCCGAGAGAACCAAACAGGCGGATTCCGCCGTAGTTGCCGTTTGTTTCTTGTGTGTACCTTAGTGAAATGCTGTCCGATAATGGAATAATCGTGCTTTGAAAGGCTGCAAAACAGGCTGCAATCAAAATAAACATAGGAAAGCCGTCAAATGCAATATAGCCTAATCCCATGATGCCTGTGATTGATGTGCAAACGGCCAGCAGGCTTTTCGTTTTTTGCGTATAGTCGCTCAGCATGCCCCAAAAGGGCTGAAAGAAAATCATCACAATCGGGCCGAGTGACATGATCAAGCCGACCTGTGATCCGCTTACATGCTGTTCTTTCGTTAAATACATACTGAGTAAGGGAATAATGCTGCCCGTGCCAAGAAAAGCAAACAAATAAAAACCTCTTAACGCGGCGTAATGCCGTCTCACCTGCAAGTTGTGCATGGGGTGCCTCCTTTGGTATCCACAAATTACATTATATTGGAATCCGCCAGCTTTTCAATAAGGGGAAACACATAAAAAAAACTGCCCTTGAGAGGACAGTTTTTTCTTACATAAATGAAAGTAAAAACGGCGCTGCGCAAAGCGTCATAATCGCAGCTAAGATCATTGACACGCTGGAAATCGTACCGGACACAGAGCTGAGTTCAAATGCTTTTGACGTTCCCGCGCCGTGTGCGCTTGTGCCGAGCAGCACGCCCCGCGCAATTTCATTATCAATGCGGAAATAGCGGATGACCATCGGGCCGATCACTGTGCCGAACAGAGCAGTTAAAATCACAAACACGGCTGTAACGGCAGGCATTCCGCCGATCATTTCAGATACGTTCATTGCGATCGGCGTTGTCACTGATCTCGGGACGAGGCTGTCAATTAAGCCGGTGCCGAGGTGAAGCCATTTCGCAATAAGAGCGGTTGAAATAATCGCGATACATGAACCGACGGCCACATTCAAAATAATTTCCACTGCGTATTTCTTTAAAACAGGGAAATATTTATAAAGCGGGATCGCGAATGCCACGGTGGCCGGCTGAAGCATATCGGTCAGCAATCCGCCGCCGAGATTATATGACTCGTACGGGACATTCACCAGCAGCAGCAGACCGACTAACACAGCGGGCGTCACCAATAGCGGCGACGTATAGACACGCGGAAAGCGTTGATATACCTTTTTTGCTCCTAAATACACCAAAACCGTTAAAAACAAACTTACAATTCCGATGAACACGTATGTTTTTTCTCCTTTCTTTTTGCAATGATTTGTGTAAGCGTTCCTGTAGACACCATCACGACAAATGTGCTGATGATGACAACAAGCAGAATGCTGACACCAAATTTCGACATAATGTCTCCGTATTCAATCACTCCGACGGCAGACGGGATAAAAAATAAAAGCAGCTCCCCGAGAAGCCACGCCGCGCCAAGCTCTATCCATTCAAGCTTGATGATTTTAAAGTGTAATAATGTGAAGAGTATCACAATCCCAATTATACTGCCGGGAATATTTATATGAAGAAGGGCTGTCACCCAATTAATCAGCCGAGCAAATATAAATAACAGAGCGATTTGAATAACGGTTAGCAACAGTTTTTTCATATTGATGCCTCCCTTATATTCATATTGTACATAAGGTCTCTCTATAGGTAAAATATATATAAAGAATAATAAGTATTCCTTTTGTCTATAGAAAGGGTGAAACCCATGGATATCCGCCATTTAACATATTTCTTGGAAGTCGCCCGTTTAAAAAGCTTTACGAAGGCTTCCCAATCCCTTTATGTTTCTCAGCCGACGATATCAAAAATGATCAAAAATTTAGAAGAAGAACTCGGGATTGAACTGTTTTACCGAAACGGCAGGCAGGTGGATCTGACTGACGCCGGCCAGAGCATGTATGTGCAGGCGCAGGAAATTATTAAATCATTTCAAAACCTGACGTCAGAATTAAATGATATTATGGAGGTCAAGAAAGGGCACGTACGGATTGGACTGCCGCCGATGATTGGATCGGGATTTTTCCCGAGAGTGCTCGGCGATTTTCGTGAAAACTATCCGAATATCACCTTTCAGCTAGTCGAAGACGGTTCTATAAAAGTCCAAGAAGGTGTCGGGGACGGTTCACTTGATATCGGCGTTGTCGTTCTTCCTGCAAACGAAGACATCTTTCATTCGTTTACAATCGTAAAAGAAACCTTAATGCTTGTCGTTCACCCTTCCCACCGGCTGGCAGGCGAAAAAGAGTGCAGGCTGCGTGAGTTGAAGGACGAGCCTTTTATTTTCTTCAGGGAGGATTTTGTCCTGCACAATCGAATTATGACAGAATGTATCAAAGCTGGATTCCGGCCTCATATCATTTATGAAACCTCACAATGGGATTTTATCAGTGAGATGGTGTCAGCCAACCTTGGAATCGGGCTTTTGCCGGAACGAATCTGCCGCGGACTTGACCCGGAAAAAGTGAAAGTCATTCCGCTTGTCGATCCGGTCATCCCTTGGCACCTCGCCATTATTTGGAGAAAAGACCGCTACTTGTCCTTTGCGGCCAGAGCTTGGCTCGAACATACGAAATCGTATTTATGGGACCCGAAAAAAGAGAGTAAAGGATGATGCAAACATGGATGCACAATCAGCAGCAAAATGTCTTACTGCTGTCCGCCAGCATAGCCCTCTGGTGCACAGCATAACCAATAATGTCGTAACGAATTTTACAGCAAACGGCCTGCTCGCCCTCGGCGCATCACCTGTTATGGCGTACGCGAAAGAAGAGGTCGCGGACATGGCGAAGATTGCGGGTGCACTTGTTTTAAATATCGGAACGCTGAGCAAGGAGTCTGTCGAAGCGATGATCATCGCGGGAAAATCAGCTAATGAACATGGTGTTCCTGTCATTCTTGACCCTGTCGGCGCCGGAGCAACACCGTTCCGTACTCAATCGGCGCGTGACATCATTCGTGAGGTGCGCCTCTCTGCGATCAGAGGAAATGCTGCGGAAATTGCCCATACCGTTGGTGTGACCGATTGGCTGATCAAAGGTGTTGATGCGGGAGGAGACGGAGGAGACATCATCCGGCTCGCCCAGCAGGCGGCACATAAGCTAAACACAGTCATCGCGATTACCGGTGAAGTGGATGTGATTGCCGACACGTCAAACGTATATACCCTTCATAACGGCCACAAGCTGCTGACGAAAGTGACAGGCGCCGGATGCCTGCTGACTTCTGTTGTCGGTGCGTTTTGCGCTGTGGAAGAAAATCCAATGTTTGCTGCTATCGCTGCCATTTCTTCGTATGGGGTCGCAGCTCAGCTTGCCGCACAGCAGACAGCTGACAAAGGTCCGGGAAGCTTTCAGATTGAATTGCTGAACAAGCTTTCATCTGTTACTGAACAAGACGTCCAAGAACTGGCGACAATAGAAAGGGTGACTGTCTCATGACACGTATTTCTCGGGAAATGATGAAAGAGTTATTATCTGTTTACTTCATTATGGGGTCAAACAATACGAAAGCCGATTCTGTCACGGTCGTACAAAAAGCGTTAAAAGGCGGCGCCACTCTGTACCAGTTTCGTGAAAAGGGCGGGGATGCGCTGACAGGAGAGGCGAGGATTGAATTTGCTAAAAAAGTGCAAGAAGCCTGCCGTGAAGCCGGTGTTCCTTTCATTGTCAATGATGATGTGGAGTTGGCTCTGAAACTGGAGGCTGACGGTATCCATATCGGCCAGGAAGACGCCAACGCAAAAGAAGTAAGAGACGCTATAGGGGATATGATTCTTGGCGTTTCCACCCATACAATGTCTGAGGTGAAGCAAGCCGAAGAAGATGGCGCAGATTATGTCGGACTCGGGCCAATCTACCCGACAGAAACGAAAAAGGATACGAGGGCTGTACAAGGTGTATCTCTCATCGAAGCGGTCCGCCGTCAAGGTATCGACATTCCGATTGTGGGCATCGGCGGCATCACAATCGAAAATGCCGCACCTGTTATCCAAGCGGGGGCCGACGGTGTCAGTATGATCAGCGCCATCAGTCAGGCGGAGGATCCAGAGGGTGCCGCACGCAAGTTTCATGAAGAAATTCAAACGTATAAAACAAGAAGATAAACGTTCTTCTTCCTTCAAAAGGCTGTTCTATAAAGGACAGCCTTTTTGCTTTATATCAAGGTTTTCAGACCTTCAAATTTTAATTGACAAAGAACAGGAACTGGCTATGATTATGTTATATAATGATAATCATTTTCAATTATAGGGGGAGCATGATGACTCGGGGGCTGGCGCTTATTTTATTTAGCTTGTTGATGGTTTTCGGTTCTGCGGCACATGCGGAAGACGATCCGATTGCTGCGCTGATTCAATTAAACAAGCAAATGATCGAATCCGTAAAAGGCGGAGATATGGACTCGGCACAACAAACGTTTGAAACATTCAAGGCAAAGTGGAAAAAAGAAGAACCTTCTATTAAGAAAGAAAATCTATCTTCCCACAGCAAAATGGACTCAAATATCGCGATGATTTCTCTTTCTTTTATTAATCAAGACGCAGACAAGCTCAAAACACAGCTTGAAGAGCTTTCTTCCCATTTAGAAACCTATCAGCAGGCTGTCGTGCTGAAAAAGACATCCTCGGGTCAATCAAGGGCGTCCTTAACAGCCTATATACAAAGCCTGAAAGACACAAAACAGTTAATAGAAAAAAAACAATTGGATGAAGCGTCATCTGCAATCGACAATTTAATTACATCCTGGCTCGCTGTTGAGGGAGACGTCGTTTCCCAATCGAAAGAAGCCTATACGAGATCAGAGGAAAACCTGGCGCTGATGAAAGCTGAGATCGGCAGCCATCCCGAAAAGGTATCAAAGCAAATTGACGAAATGATTCAATTGCTCGAGCCGATCGCTTCAAGCAGCTACAGCTGGTGGGATGCTGCGCTGATCCCGATTCGTGAAGGGATGGAGGCCCTGCTAGTCATCGGGGCGCTTTTAACCATGACAAAGAAAGCCCGTGTCACGCGTTCCTCGGCATGGATCTGGGGCGGGGCGTCCGCCGGAATGGTTGTGTCCCTGGCAGCCGGCATCGGTGTCACGCTTTTGTTCTCTTCCAGCGTATTCGGAGAAAACAACTTCTTGCTTGGCGGAATTACCGGCGTACTGTCCGCTGTCATGCTTTTATATGTCGGGGTGTGGCTGCACAGAAACGCCTCAATGGATAAATGGAGAGAAAAAATCAATATCCAGAAGTCACAGGCACTGAAAAAACGAAGCCTGCTTTCCTTTGCGCTCATTGCATTTCTGGCAGTTGTTAGAGAAGGGCTCGAAACAGTCATTTTTTTCATCGGGCTTGTCGGGAAGCTTCCGCTCACTGAACTGATCGGCGGAACTGCCGCGGGGCTTATTGTTCTCGTCATCGTCGGTGTTTTAATGATCAAGCTCGGAATGCGTATTCCATTAAAGCCGTTTTTCCTGCTGTCCATGGCGGTCGTCCTGTATATGTGCGTGAAATTTCTCGGAACAGGCGTTCACAGCCTTCAGCTGGGGGGCATTCTCCCGTCTGATGCGGAGAGCTGGCTGCCGTCTGTATCGGTGCTTGGAATTTATCCGTCCGTGTACAGTACGATTCCACAATTGCTGATTTTACTCTTTTTACTGATTGCGCTTGTCTCAGAAATGGCAAAACATTTTACAAACGGAAAGGAACTGACAAAATGAATTTCACAAAAATCGCTGTATCAGCCGGATGCATCCTTGCGCTGTGTGCAGGTTGCGGAGCCAATGACACATCTTCATCCAAAGAAAAAGCTTCATCTGAAAAAAGCGGGGTCACTAAAGAGATCACCGCATCCGTAGATAAAATGGAGACCATCATTTCCAAGCTGAATGATTCAGCGGAAAAAGGCGACCAAAAAGAGATTGAAAAGAAGGGGAAAGAGTTAAACAGCTACTGGCTTTCCTTTGAAAATGATATTCGCGGCGACTATCCGTTCGAATATACAGAGATCGAAAAGCACCTTCAGCCCATCTATACAGAAGCGCAGAAAGACAAACCGGATACAGACAAAATCAAGACAGAATCCGAGTCGCTGAAAGCGTCCTTAGAGGACTTGACAGAAGCGAAGAAGAGCAGCAAAAAGGCAAGCGATCAGCTGGCAAAAGCAGCGGACGAATATAAAGACTATGTCAAAGAGCAGAGCGATCAGCTTGTCAAAGCGACTGAAGCATTTACAAGCGCCGTCAAATCCGGCGATATCGAAAAATCTAAAACATTATATGGAAAAGCACGTGTTTATTACGAGCGAATCGAACCGATCGCTGAAAGCCTCGGAGATCTTGATCCAAAAATTGATGCCCGTGAAAACGACGTAGAAGAAGGGGACAAATGGACAGGTTTCCATAAGCTTGAGAAAGCCATTTGGAAGGATCAAGATATTTCCGGGGAAAAGGCAACAGCTGACCAGCTTCTCAAGGATGTAAAAGAGCTTGACGGTTCAATTGAATCACTGAAATTAACACCTGAACAAATTGTAGCAGGCGCGATGGAGCTTCTGAACGAAGCCGGCATTTCGAAAATCACGGGAGAAGAAGAGCGCTACTCACGAATCGATTTAGTCGACCTCATGGCGAATGTAGAAGGCTCCGAAGCTGTTTATCAAACAGTAAAAAGCGCGCTTGTTAAAGATCACTCTGACCTGACGGAAAAACTGGATACGGAGTTCAGCGAATTTGAAGTTTTAATGGCAAAATACAAAACAAATGATCAGTCCTATACGTCTTATGATAAATTAAGTGAAGATCAAATCAGAGAGCTGAGCACAAAGCTGACGACTCTTTCTGAAACCATGTCGAAGATTGCGAATGTGCTATAAAAGGAGTTTTGTAACAGCATGAGCGATGAACAAAAAAAGCCAGAACAAATTCATAGACGGGATATCCTAAAATGGGGGGCGATGGCAGGTGCAGCTGTTGCGATCGGCGCCAGCGGACTCGGCGGTCTGGCTCCGCTTGTGCAGACTGCGGCTAAGTCATCAAATAAGGATGAAAAAGAGGATGAGCAGGTCGTTCCGTTTTACGGAAAGCATCAGGCCGGCATCACAACTGCCCATCAAACGTATGTCTATTTTGCCGCGCTGGATGTAACAGCAAAAGAGAAAAGCGACATCATTACATTATTCAGAAACTGGACAAGTCTGACACAGATACTGACGTCTGGAAAGAAAATGTCGGCTGAGCAAAAAAATCAATATTTGCCGCCGCAAGATACAGGTGAATCTGCTGATTTATCCCCTTCGAACTTAACGGTTACATTCGGATTCGGGCCTGGCTTTTTTGAAAAAGACGGAAAGGACCGCTTCGGGCTGAAAAACAAAAAACCGAAGCACCTTGCCGCTCTTCCAGCAATGCCGAATGACAACCTGGATGAAAAACAGGGAGGCGGAGACATCTGCATTCAAGTATGCGCAGACGATGAACAAGTGGCGTTTCACGCGCTGAGAAATCTGCTGAATCAAGCGACCGGCACCTGTGAGGTCCGCTTTGTGAACAAAGGTTTTTTAAGCGGAGGAAAAAATGGCGAAACGCCGCGCAACCTCTTCGGGTTTAAAGATGGAACAGGCAACCAGAGCACGAAGGATGACACCTTGATGAACTCCATTGTGTGGATTCAGTCCGGTGAGCCTGACTGGATGACGGGCGGCACCTATATGGCTTTTCGGAAAATCAAAATGTTCCTTGAGATATGGGACCGTTCTTCCCTCAAGGACCAAGAAGATACCTTCGGCCGCAGAAAAAGCTCGGGGGCGCCTTTCGGTCAGAAAAAGGAAACAGACCCCGTGAAGCTGAATCAAATCCCAGCAAATTCACACGTCAGCCTTGCGAAATCTACGGGAAAACAAATTTTGCGAAGAGCTTTCTCTTACACAGAAGGACTTGATCCGAAAACCGGCTATATGGATGCGGGTCTCCTGTTTATCAGCTTTCAAAAAAATCCCGACAATCAGTTCATCCCCATGCTTAAGGCCCTTTCGGCAAAGGATGCATTAAACGAATATACGCAAACAATCGGTTCTGCTTTATATGCATGCCCAGGCGGCTGCAAAAAAGGAGAATATATTGCCCAGCGTTTGCTGGAATCATAAAAGAAGCCTTTATCGGCTTCTTTTTTAAAAAACAGTTGTAACTTTTATTGTTACAGTTTAAAATCAACCTATACGAAAGGAGATTATCATGACAGTACACATCAAAGTTTATTCAGATTACGTCTGCCCATTTTGTTTCATTGGAAAAGCCGCTTTTGAAGAAGCGATAAAAGGAAAGGATGTTGAAGTCGAGTGGATGCCGTTTGAACTGCGCCCAAGCCCATCTCCACAGCTTGACCCGGTCAATGATCCTTCCAAACAGTACATGTGGCAGAAGTCGATTCAGCCAATGGCGGACAAATTAGGAGTCGAGATCAATTTTCCAAACGTCTCGCCTCATCCATATACAGATCTGGCGTTTGAAGGCTTCCACTTTGCAAAGGAATACAATAAAGGACATGAATACAACACCCGTGTCTTTCAGGCATTTTTCCAAGAGGGCCAAAATATCGGCGACATTGACATCTTGACGAAGCTTGCCGAGGAAGTGGGGTTAGACGGAGCCTCATTCAAATCCGCACTTGAAACAAGAACATATCAGGACGTGCAGCGGCAAGCCTTGAAGCACGCCTATGAAGAGGCCGACATCACTGCCGTTCCAACCTTTATCATTGGCGACACTGTGATACCGGGTGCTGCCGGCAAGGATGTATTTGAAAAAGCGATTTCTGACGAACAGCAGAAAAAGTAAGGAAAGCTCTCTATACAAGAGAGCTTTTTTACTCCTACTCCTGTTCCATATGAATGCCAGTATGTGCCTTCACCTGTATTTCCGCAAACGTCTCTTCATCAACTGTTTTATTTGACGACAGCACCGTTCCGAGCCATGCACCGAGGAAGCCGAGCGGGATGGAAATAATGCCCGGATTAGAAAGCGGAATAAGCGGATCGCCGGTAAATATAGCTCCTCCGGACGGGTCCCACACACTAGGGCTCATCGATACAAGCACAAGCGCGCTGATCAGGCCTGTCAGGCTGCCCCACAAAGCGCCTGTAGCATTGAATCTCTTCCAGAAGACCGTAAACACAATCAGCGGGAGGTTTGCGCTGGCCGCCACCGCAAACGCAAGTGCGACAAGGAACGCCACATTTAAGGACTGTGCAAAAATCGCGAGGAGAATCGAGAGAACTGACACGGCGACAGAAGCCCATCTGGCCGCTTTCATCTGTTCTTTTTCAGTTGCTTCTCCCTTTCTGATAATCTGGCTGTAAATATCATGGGCAAATGCTGAGGCGGCAGACAGCACCAATCCTGTCACGACAGCTAAAATGGTAGCAAAGGCGATGGCTGATACAAAAGCAAACAGAAAATCTCCCCCGAGCGCTTTCGCTAAAAGCGGAGCCGCCATATTTCCCGCTTGATCAGCCGCTGTAATCGCGTCAAAACCGACAAACGCAGCGGCGCCAAAGCCGAGAAACACCGTCATAATGTAAAACACACCGATAATCCATGTCGCTGACACAACGGATGTCCGGGCAGTCTTGGCATCCTTAACAGTATAAAACCGGATCAAAATATGCGGGAGCCCGGCAGTTCCAAGCACGAGTGCCAGGTTTAACGACAAGGTCTCCAGCGGCACCTTGTACTTATTTCCGGGGTTTAAGAAATCAGCGCCAAGCGGAGTTGCCGTTTTCATCTGCTCAAACATGGTATTGAGGTTAAAGCCGAATTTCGAAAACACGATGATTGAAATGACGAGTGTTCCGGCCATCAGCAAAACGGCTTTAATAATTTGAACCCAGCTTGTCGCGATCATGCCGCCAAACACGACATAAATGGTCATCAATACTCCGACAATGAGGACCGCCGCTGTATAATCCAGCCCCAGCAGCAGTTTGATCAGCGCGCCCGCCCCCACGAGTTGGGCGATCATATAAAAAGTAGAGATGGCAATGGTATTAAGAGCCGCGACGCCGCGGATTTTCTTTTCTTTAAATCGAGCCGCAATCATGTCCGCCATCGTGTACTTCCCAAGATTCCGAAGCGGTTCCGCCACGATGTACAAGACAACGAGATAAGCCACCAGAAAACCGATGCTGTAAAAGAATCCATCAAATCCATATAACGCAATCATTCCGGCAATCCCGAGAAACGAGGCCGCGGACATGTAGTCGCCGGCAATTGCCAGTCCATTCTGAACACCGGTGAGCCCGCCGCCCGCCGTATAAAACTCACTCGTCGTTTTCGTCTTCTTCGCGGCAAAATACGTGATGATAAGCGTCAGGCCGACAATCGCTAAAAATAATAGAAAAGCAGTCATATTCATGTCTGTTCACCCTTCAGATCTTCCTTTAAAGCGCTTACATACTGATCGAAATGCGCCGCCCTTCGGGAATACACTGTACTCAGTATCCAAGTCATGGCGAATTGGGCGATGGCAAACAGCCAAGCCCATGAAACAGCTCCAATGGCCGGTGCATTCAAAAAGGTGAAATAAGACGTCAAAACAGGAAGTGAAAAATAAAAGACAAAAAAGAAAATCGCTGAAGGAACAATAAAAGCGCGTTTCTGCTTTAAAAAAGCTTGAAAAGACGGCGTTGCAGCAATCTGTTTGTAATCAGCTTTGTACATGGCTTTCCTCCTTTTATTCGCTAAACGTAAGCAAAAAAGGTACACCAATAGGTATGTACTGAAAGTCTGATTTATGCTGAATAACATCTTGAGGATGAAAAAAGAAGGAAGTCGTGAAGAGGTGAACATAGAGGTATAAAGACAGGCGAAGGTTTTCCAGCTCGGCGCGTATAAAATGCGTTTGCTTTCAAAACCTCACCGAATGCAGCTTGTTCTCAGCAAAGCTGCTGTTTACCAGAGCCCGGTTAATAGATGTTCGCATCACCTCTTTATGACAATGCATGTGCCAAGAGGTGATCGCATCACCGGCTGTCTGTCGTATGTTAGCTGACACACCGTTTGTCCTCAAGCTCGGCGCAGCAATCGCTTTCGAATAGAGGAAATGGTGAAAACTCAGATCAGATGATAGAAAAGCCAGAGGTAATAGATCCGCCTATTCGGATTAGTCTTGGCGGACGGTTTTTTTGTGATTATTCTTTCTCAATGCTGTCTCAGATTCTAAAAACTGCCTCACATCACGAATGCCTAACCCAATGGATCTAGCTTCTTGCATTAACATATGCCAATCTTTGTCCAAATCTTTTTTAACATGAGTTTTCATAGTAACCTCCAATTGTATAAAATGTTTTCCTGCAACATGCGGGCAATAAAGATGAGCCGGCGCGATGATGAGGCGAGTACAACAAATTTCACACATAGTTGCCCGGTGTTCACAAACTGAAGGAAAAACCACCTACCTATTCCCTAAAAAAATGACTAATATAACCAATGAATCTTATTTATAATAATAAACAATTAAATACTGACTGGATAGTATGTAAATGAAAATAAATCATTCAGCCTATTAAAAATGACCCCGGGAAAACCGAATAGCATAAGCGTCCAAAGAAATAAATACCGCTAAAGATTGATCCGTTGTAAGATAAGGGTAATCATACCGCCTGGAGAAAAATATGAAAAAAAACAAATTTCAAATGAAAAGAGAAGCAACATTTCAAAGTTTTATAGACGCTGGCTTGAATTTGTTGATTGACCGAGCGTATGATCCGGTTTCTGTAGAGGATATCAGCAGAGCAGCCGGGTACAGCAAAGGAGCGTTTTATGTTCATTTTGTCAGCAAGGAGGATTTTCTGCAGCATCTTCTCGAAAAACGACAGATGAAAAAAGAGATCATCATAGGGTATCTTGATCAAATGGAGCAGGTCTCAGTGAAACCGCTGACATTGGACGAGGCTGCAAAACATGCCGCAGAGCTGCTTTATTCCTATTACATAAATAAGCCGTCGTGGGAGATTACCTCATTTGCCATGAATATGCCGACATACAAAGTCCTTCAGAAATGCAAGGCCTATGTCCGGCTGTACGAATTGTGGGTGGAAGAAAACGCGTTATATATTAAGTGGCTGAAGGAGAGAAAGCTGATTGACGCCTGTATTGATCCGGAATATACGGCTAAAATAATATGTGCAGTGCTCGACGGAATCATCAAACAATCGTATGTATTGGGTCAGCCCGCCACATTCCGCAGCTTTTTAGACGCACTCTCTGTTTTTTTTACTCTGGACAGAGAGCAAGTGAGCCCAAGAATTTTGAAAAGTTATTCAGGAAGCGAGGAACATCAGTGAAGTATAGAGAAATGATTATGTATATCATTATGGGGGTTTTCACAACCATTGTGAACATCGCCAGCTTTTATATATTGGTAGAGATCATGAATATGGATTACAAAGCCGCTACTGTAGCCGCTTGGATTTTGTCCGTGCTGTTTGCTTACATAACAAATAAATTATATGTATTTCAGCAAAAAACACATGACCTGCAGAGCCTGATAAAAGAGATCACTGCCTTTTTCAGCGTTCGGGTCCTGTCTCTTGGCATAGATTTAGGCATGATGATCATTCTTGTCGGCCAGTTCAATACAAATGAAACTCTTGCCAAAATACTCGACAACGCGGTGATTGTTGTCGTTAACTATGCCGCAAGCAAATGGCTCGTCTTTAAAAAGACAAAAGAGGAAGGGGTATAACAGGGGACAGCAGCGTATGATCTACAGTTTTCACTGAAGAAATAAGGGGAAATAAAAAAATAAAACAATGAAAGGTGATTGCACATGCGGGAAGAGCTAAAGGGGATATTTGCAAGTGTATTCGGAGAAAAAGAGGGGTTACGGTTTTTTTTCGCACCTGGAAGAGTGAATCTGATTGGGGAACATACAGATTATAACGGCGGGCATGTGTTTCCGTGCGCGCTGACAATGGGTACATATGCTGCTGTTGCAGAAAGAAACGACGGGGTTGTCCGGATGTATTCAGACAACTTTAAAGACGCAGGGATCAAGGAATGCTGCCTTGACGACATCCGCTATCAAAAAGAAGACGACTGGGCGAACTATCCGAAAGGCGTCATTTATGAATTTCAGCAAAGGGGCTATTCAGTTCCTCATGGCTTTGACATTGTGTTTTCAGGGAATATTCCAAACGGAGCGGGACTGTCGTCCTCCGCTTCTATTGAATTGCTGATGGGAGTTGTGCTCCAAAGCTATTTTCATCCTGAAGTGGATGCGCTTGAGCTTGTGAAAATGGCGCAGCATGCGGAAAACACATTTATCGGTGTTAATTGCGGGATTATGGACCAATTTGCAATCGGAATGGGGAAAAAACACCATGCGATGCTGCTGAACTGCGACACGCTGGACTATGAATATAGCAAACTCGATGTCTCAGGCCTCGCGCTGGTCATCGCGAACACGAACAAAAAAAGGACATTGGCAGACTCAAGCTATAATACGAGACGCCAAGAGTGCCATGACGCCTTGCTTGATCTGCAAAAAACACTTGATATTGCCTCGCTGGGCGACATCAAGCCTTCTGATTTCGACGCGCATTCCAGCTTGATCCAAAATGAAACGAACAGACGCCGGGCAAAGCACGCCGTATACGAAAGTCACCGTGCTATCAAGACGGCTCATATGTTCAAGGAAAATAATGTAGATGAAATCGGGCGGTTAATGAAGGAATCCCACCTTTCGCTGAAGGATGATTATGAAGTGACATGCCTTGAACTTGATGAGCTTGTGTTTGCGGCGTGGGACCACGAAGGTGTGATTGGCTCAAGAATGACGGGAGCGGGCTTCGGCGGCTGCACCATCAGCATTGTAAAAGATGCGTTTGTTGATGATTTTATCCAAAAGGTTGGAGACAGATATCAAGAAAAAACAGGGCTCAAAGCGGATTTTTATGTCGCTGATATCGGAGAGGGAGCGAGAGAGCTAAAGGGGGAATGACAAATGAGTATCATTGAACACCTGGAACAGCTGCTGGAGTATGGACTGGAACGAAAACTCATTTCGATCTGGGATCGGGAATATACGAGAAACCGCCTTTATGAAGCGTTGGACATCAAACACCCCGAGCCGGTCTCCCACACTTGCATCAAGCAGGCACCAAGCCTGCCGGATTTGCTTGCTCCTATTTACAAATGGGCTGCGGAAACCGGTCGGATGGAAGCGGATACAGACACATACCGTGACTTGCTCAGCGCAAAGCTGATGGGATGTTTCGTACCTGCTCCGTCTGAGGTCATACGCAAGTTTGAAGAGACAAAAGCATTATACGGCCCAAAACAGGCCACAAAGGAATTCTATCAATATTCAGAGGATGTCTATTATATCCGGTCTGACAGGATCGCCAAAAATGTTCATTGGACGGTGCCGACCGAATATGGCGAGTTGGAAATGACTATTAATCTATCAAAGCCCGAAAAAGACCCGAAAGCGATTGCAGCTGCAAAAGAACAGGCGCAGACAAATTACCCAATGTGTTTGCTTTGTAAAGAAAATGTTGGGTTTGAGGGAAGCGTGAATCATCCAGCCCGCCAAAACCACAGAATCATTCCGGTCATCCTTAAAGACGAACAATGGTACTTGCAGTTTTCGCCATACGTCTATTATCCGGAGCATTGCATTGTCTTAAAGGGTGAGCATGAACCGATGGAGATCAGCAGAAAAACATTTGAAAGGCTGCTGTCATTTCTCGGACAATATCCGCATTACTTTATTGGTTCAAACGCGGACCTGCCGATTGTCGGCGGCAGCATCCTAAGCCATGATCATTTCCAAGGCGGGGCACACGATTTTCCGATGGCGCGTGCAGAAGCGGAAGACGTTTATGAATTAAATGATTATCCCGGCGTGTCGCTGGGCTTAGTGAAGTGGCCAATGTCCGTGCTCAGGCTCCAAGGAGACAAACCGGATCATGTCGCCGAAGCTGCTGATCATCTATTCCGCACGTGGCAAACGTATTCCGATGAAAAAGCCGGCATAGCCGCCTATACAGGCGATACGCCCCATAATACGGTCACTCCGATTGCGCGACGCAGGGGAGACTTGTATGAACTCGATATCGTGCTGAGAAACAATCGGACAGATGAGGAGCATCCATCAGGAATATTCCATCCTCATCAGGAAGTTCACCATATTAAAAAAGAAAATATCGGCCTGATTGAGGTCATGGGATTGGCGATATTGCCGGGCCGTTTACAGAAAGAAATGAAAGAAACGGCAGCGGCGCTATGCTCTGCTGATCCGAAATCCGCTTTAGAACAAAATCCGCTCACAGCAAAGCATAAGGAGTGGGCTCTTCGGATGATGGAAAAAAGAACGATAACAAAAGAGAATGTGGATCTAGTCATAAAGGAAGAGCTTGGACATGTATTCGCGCGCATTCTTGAACACGCCGGTGTATTTAAACAGACAACGGAAGGAAAACAGGCCTTCAGAAGGTTTATCGATCATTTAGGCGTCAAACCAGTCAAAAGCCTCAACCGTTAGGGTTGAGGCTTTTCCGATTTTTTTGCAAAACAAATGCCCAAAACGCTGATGCTTTGGGCACTGTTACTTTTATCCTCTTTTTCTGGCTAACAGGCTTACTAGAAATACAACAATGGCTGCGCCGATCACCGCTGGAATAATGGCAAATCCGGCTAGGTTCGGGCCCCATGTACCCAGCAGCCCGTGTCCGATCCACGCACCGATAAGACCCGCGATCATAGACCCGATAATTCCGCCCGGCATATCTCCTTTAACAAACAGGCTGCCAAGCCATCCGATAATAATTGCGACGATAAGGGAAATAATAAAACTCATCATACAACACATCCTATTTTATATTTATTTGCTTATATCATTCCTCTTTTTTGTATAAGATAAACAATTGGATGCTCTCATAAAAAATGGGAACAGTTCAGAACATATCGCCGCTTTAATAAGCCTTTTCTTTCAAAATTGGTTGCGTTAAAATGGTAGCCGTGTGAAAAGATGCTAGACAAGGAAAAAATAATTCCTTTCTAGAAAGTTTAACAAAATGAAACTTTTGATTGACCTAAGTTTTTTATTGTGGTAAACCTTTATTTGTCAGAATTAGTTCTTCATCATCTTTCTTTACTTATATGCGGAAATAACTAGAAACTTTTCATCTTAAGCGATAGATGTGAATAAAGTTGGAGCAATTTTTGTCGATTTTATGACATTTAAGCGAAAATGGGATGAAGTTTATAAAAAAATAAAGCTAATAAGTGAAGTTTTTGATAGCATAACAAAGTAGAGAAAAGATTTTGAGGAAGTATGCACTTCAGATTTATTACATCAATAGGAAGGATGGTGATCTTCTTGTTCAGAGCATTAAAACCGTTACTTGTATTAGCGCTGTTAACTGTGGTTTTCGTCCTTGGGGGATGCAGCAATGCTTCAGTACTAGATCCGAAAGGGCCTGTAGCTGAACAGCAAAGTGATTTAATCCTGTTATCTATCGGATTTATGCTGTTTATCGTCGGGGTTGTCTTTGTTCTATTTACCATTATTTTAGTAAAATACCGCGACCGTAAAGGCAAAGATAATGGATCTTATAACCCAAAAATTCACGGTAACACGTTCTTAGAAGTAGTCTGGACAGTGATCCCAATTTTAATCGTCATTGCACTTTCTGTGCCAACCGTACAGACGATATATTCGTTAGAAAAAGCTCCTGAAGCAACAAAAGACAAAGAACCTCTTGTTGTTTATGCTACTTCGGTAGACTGGAAATGGGTATTCAGCTACCCTGAACAGGATATTGAAACGGTCAACTACTTAAACATTCCTGTCGACCGCCCGATCTTGTTCAAAATTTCATCTGCAGATTCAATGGCTTCGCTTTGGATTCCTCAGCTTGGAGGACAAAAATACGCGATGGCAGGAATGCTGATGGATCAATACTTACAGGCTGATGAAGTGGGAACTTATGAAGGCCGCAACGCGAACTTCACAGGCGAACATTTTGCCGACCAAGAGTTTGATGTGAATGCTGTAACAGAAAAAGACTTTAACAGCTGGGTGAAAAAGACTCAAAATGAGGCTCCTAAGCTGACAAAAGAGAAGTATGATCAATTAATGCTTCCTGAAAATGTGGACGAATTAACGTTCTCTTCTACCCACTTAAAATACGTTGATCACGGACAAGATGCAGAATACGCAATGGAGGCCCGCAAACGCCTTGGCTACCAAGCCGTTTCACCTCACTCTAAAACAGATCCGTTTGAAAACGTAAAAGAAAATGAATTTAAGAAGTCTGATGATACAGAAGAATGATATTGATCAGGAAAGGAGGAAGCCCGCATGAAATTTAAATGGGATGAATTTTTTGTAACTGGTGACCCATTAATTCTGGGCGCACAAGTTTCCATTGCACTATCTACCATTGCCATCATTGTTGTTCTTACCTACTTCAAGAAATGGAAATGGCTCTGGTCTGAATGGATAACAACTGTTGACCATAAAAAACTCGGAATCATGTATATTATATCTGCTGTAATTATGCTATTCCGCGGCGGTGTCGACGGTCTGATGATGCGTGCCCAGCTAGCGCTTCCGAATAACAGTTTTTTAGACTCAAACCACTATAATGAAATTTTTACGACTCACGGTACGATCATGATCATCTTCATGGCGATGCCGTTTTTGATCGGTCTTATTAACGTTGTTGTACCTCTTCAAATCGGTGCTCGCGACGTTGCATTTCCTTACTTGAACAACCTGAGCTTCTGGACGTTCTTCGTAGGAGCGATGCTTTTCAATATTTCTTTCGTAATCGGAGGTTCTCCGAACGCAGGCTGGACAAGTTACATGCCGCTTGCAAGTAATGACATGAGCCCTGGACCGGGTGAGAACTACTATCTCCTCGGACTTCAGATTGCCGGTATCGGTACGCTGATGACAGGGATCAACTTTATGGTAACAATCTTAAAAATGAGAACAAAAGGCATGACACTGATGCGTATGCCGATGTTTACATGGACAACACTGATCACAATGGTTATTATCGTGTTTGCGTTCCCTGTACTTACAGTAGCTTTAGCACTTTTATCATTTGATCGTTTGTTCGGTGCTCACTTTTTCACATTGGAAGCAGGCGGTATGCCGATGCTTTGGGCAAACTTGTTCTGGATTTGGGGACATCCTGAAGTATATATCGTTATTCTTCCGGCATTCGGTATTTTCTCTGAGATTATCTCAAGCTTTGCAAGAAAACAATTGTTTGGTTACACAGCGATGGTTGGTTCTATTATCGCCATCTCCGTATTGAGTTTCCTAGTTTGGACTCACCACTTTTTCACAATGGGGAACAGTGCGTCCGTTAACTCTTTCTTCTCAATTACGACAATGGCTATCTCGATTCCGACCGGGGTTAAAATCTTTAACTGGCTCTTTACCATGTATAAAGGCCGAATCAGCTTTACAACGCCTATGCTGTGGGCGCTTGCGTTCATTCCTAACTTCGTAATCGGCGGAGTTACAGGGGTTATGCTTGCGATGGCAGCAGCGGATTATCAATACCATAATACGTACTTCCTTGTATCTCACTTCCACTATGTGCTGATCGCAGGTACTGTATTTGCTTGTTTCGCCGGATTTATTTTCTGGTATCCAAAAATGTTCGGCCACAAGCTGAACGAAAGAATCGGAAAATGGTTCTTCTGGATCTTTATGATCGGGTTCAATATTTGTTTCTTCCCGCAATATTTCTTGGGGCTTCAAGGCATGCCTCGCCGTATTTACACATACGGACCGAATGACGGCTGGACAACATTGAACTTTATTTCAACTGTCGGAGCTTTTATGATGGGTGTAGGATTCTTAATCCTTTGCTATAACATCTACTACAGCTTCCGCTACTCAACTCGTGAAATCAGCGGAGATTCATGGGGTGTGGGACGCAGTCTTGATTGGGCGACTTCTTCTGCGATTCCGCCGCATTACAACTTTGCGGTGCTTCCTGAAGTCAAATCTAAGGATGCATTCCATCATATGAAAGAAGAAAAAACCGAGTTATACCCTGAAAGCAAATTCAAGAAAATCCATATGCCAAGCAACTCAGGCAGACCGTTCTTTATGTCTGTTGCCTTCGGTATCGCCGGCTTTGGACTTGTCTTTGAATGGTACTGGATGGGCGTAGTCGGATTGATCGGAGTCCTGCTCTGCATGGTTCTGCGTTCATTCGAATACGACAACGGCTACTACATTAGTGTTGATGAAATAAAAGAGACGGAAAGAAAGATTTCCGAATAAGGAGGCGTGAGTTATGGAACATGCAGAACACGGCAATTCTAACGCGCCTATGGAATATCAATCTGAAACCGGCAGACTTAATATTCTCGGGTTTTGGATCTTTTTAGGGGCAGAAATTGTGTTGTTCTCAACACTATTTGCAACCTTCTTCGTTCTTCAAAACAGAACAGCAGGAGGTGTCTTACCGGACGAACTGTTTGAAGTGAATCTGGTAATGATTATGACGTTCTTGCTGCTTATCAGCAGCTTTACCTGCGGGATCGCTGTTCATGAAATGCGCCGCGGAAGTTTAAAAGGCGTAGTCATTTGGACAATTATCACTCTTCTTCTCGGCGCCGGCTTCGTCGGATGCGAGATCAACGAGTTTGTCCACTATGTACATGAAGGAGCATCTCTCGGTACAAGTGCGTTCTGGTCTGGATTCTTTGTTTTACTTGGAACTCACGGAACTCACGTAACAATCGGTATTTTCTGGATTACAGGAATTCTGATTCAGTTGAAGAAACGCGGCTTAACTCCGCAAACTTCATCTAAAATCTTTATCTCAAGCTTGTACTGGCACTTCTTAGATGTTGTATGGATTTTCATCTTTACAGGTGTCTATCTCATGGGATTGGGGGGTCTGTAAAATGGCAAACAAATCTGCTGAACACAGTCACTTTCCATGGAAGCACATTGTAGGTTTTGCACTGTCTATCGTTTTGACCCTGCTGGCTCTATGGGTTGCAGTGTATACTGACCTGAGCTCATCAGCAAAACTTTGGATCATTTTCGGCTTCGCCTTCATCCAAGCGGCGCTGCAGCTTCTCATGTTCATGCACATGACAGAGAGCGAAAACGGTGGGATCCAAGTCGGAAACACGCTGTTCGGATTCTTCGGTGCGATCGTTATCGTACTTGGTTCCATCTGGATTTTCGCGGCTCACTATCACCATGGTGACCATATGGACGGAAATCCTCCTGGAGGCGCTGAACACTCAGAGCATTCAGGCCACAACGAATAATACAAAAACCCTCTTCGTTAGAAGAGGGTTTTTTGCTGTCCTCAGCTGCTTCGCTTTCTGCGAAGATACGGAAAACCGTAAATAATAAATGCGGCGATATGAGCGACAATGACGTTGACGGCAAACAAGATAATCATGAGAGTGTGTCCGAGTGGAGAAAGGCTTTCTGTTGCGTAAAAGAAGAAGAATACCCACATTAAGATGATTGGCGGAATAGCTGAGAGTGCGACTTTTTTGTTATCAAGCCATATAAAGAGAGGTGTTGCGCTGGCAACCAATAAATAAGCAAAAAACATGTCCATCATACCCGTCTCCTTTCATTTTGTGATAACGTTTACAAAAATGAAATAGAGGAACTGAGTTGTGTCTTTTTTGTGATTGTTTTTTGAACATTTTGTTACAATTATTATACCATGTTTTCCAGAAATTGATACAGGTTTTTGTGGAATTGGTCTGGACCTATCGTCTTATTTTTAAGTTCATTTCGCTAGGAGAATGTACGGAGCTTTTTTAAAAAAACAGGGGGGATGCAGATGTATCAGGTAGTCAAGCTTGAAAAAGAAGACTGGCGAGAAGTGATCCGCATGTCTGAATATGCTTTTCAGAAAGAACTCAGTGATGAGGAACGAGAAGAGAAAGTAAAAGCTTTAGAGAACCATTACATCATCGGAATCAAAGAACAAGAGAAACTCCTCTCTAAGCTTCACATCATTCCCTTTTCTGTGATGTTGGAGGAACAGGAGATGAAGATGGGCGGTATTGCCGGGGTGGCAACCTGGCCTGAATACAGAAGAAAAGGTACAGTAAAGGAGCTTATTCGAAACGCTTTAACGGTCATGAAGAAAGAAAACCAAATCATCAGCTTTTTGCATCCGTTCCTGATCTCCTTTTACCGTAAATTTGGCTGGGAGCTCTGTTTCTATCAAAAACGCCTGATCTACCTTAAAGAACAGTTTCAAAAGCTAGGCGATGTCTCTGGGTACGTGAAGAGGCTTCAAAAAGATGAAACAGATGCAGTGAATGCTATCTATAATCAGTACAGAACGAAGCATAATGGGCTGATGAAACGTTCAAAGGAGCATTGGACAGAGAAGGTCCATGGGATGAAAGCGATGTATATCTCTGAAGATGGGGTGCCCTGTGGATATCTTGTGTATGACATCAAAAATAAAACGATGCGAGTTAAGGAATTTGTTTATTTGAACAGAGAGGCACAGAGAGGCTTGTGGAATTTTATTTGCCAGCATGATTCGATGCTGAATGAAGTGGAACTGACTGTACGGATGGAGGAAGATCTTGATTTTTTAACTGTCGAACCCCGAGTCAAACAAGACATATATCCTTATAGTATGGCGCGCATTGTTGACGTTGAAGGTTTTTTTCGGGAATATCCAAAATCTCGCATGACAGCACCCTTTGACTTTAAGGTTACGGATCAATGGGCCCCATGGAATCAACAGACTTTCCGCGTCGACTCGGAGCAAGTGCAGATCATTCCAGAAGAGTCATCAGACCATCTAATAGAATGCAGCATATCTTCTTTAACCGCTTTCTTTCTAGGCGCCAGAAATGCCCGTTTCCTTTATGAAACAGGCATGATAAATGGGCCGGTATCGGAAATCAAACGGCTTGATGATGTTTTTCAGTCAAAACCTCCATTTCTTATGGATTTCTTTTAACCCCTTATTTAAAAGGGGTTTTTTTCATTTGAAAAGTTTTGTGTCAATCGAAACATTTCGGTTTATGATACGTCATATTTCGTGTAGCTGAAAAAGCGCCGCAAATGCGCAAAAAACAGAAAAGGAAGCGAGCTTCACGTGTCATCTTGAACTTGGTTCATGTATAATAAACATTAGTGATTTTCCGATGAAAATGTAAGGCGGGATAGAATGAGTCGATATAAGAAGCAGCAAAACCCCTTTTATCAGGGGGATTTGATTTTTATATTTGGTGTGTTTTTTATTATAAGCGTAGTATCAATTTATGCTGCCGGTCAATTTGGGCAGTATGGGAACACGGATTGGATACAGCAAATTGTCTTTTATCTTTTGGGAGCTATTGCGATTACAGTTCTGTTGTACTTTGATTTAGAGCAACTTGAAAAGTTAAGTTTATATATTTTTATCATAGGTATTTTATCTTTGATTATTCTTAAGATCAGTCCTGAGTCCATTGCACCGGTCATTAAAGGAGCAAAAAGTTGGTTTAGGATTGGGAGAATAACAATACAGCCCTCAGAGTTCATGAAGGTCGGTTTGATTATGATGCTTGCTTCAGTCATCGGAAAAGCCAATCCTAAAGGAGTTCGGACGCTTAGGGATGATATTCATCTCTTATTAAAGATTGCGGGTGTCGCAGTTATCCCTGTTGGCCTTATCCTGATGCAAGATGCGGGGACAGCAGGAATATGTATGTTTATCGTTCTTGTCATGATTTTCATGTCGGGTATAAATTGGAAACTGATAACGATCATTGCTGGTTCAGGTATCCTATTCATTTCACTTATTTTATTAGTCATAATAAACTTTCCTGACGTTGCTAAATCAGTTGGGATACAGGATTATCAAATTAAGCGGGTCACTTCTTGGGTTTCAGCTTCTAATGAGACGCAGGAAGATTCAAATGACAGCTGGCAAGTTGATCAAGCCATTATGGCAATAGGATCTGGCGGCATTATAGGAAATGGTATTTCTAATTTAAAGGTTTATGTTCCAGAAAGTACAACTGACTTTATCTTTTCTATAATAGGTGAGTCATTTGGCTTTTTAGGCTGTGCGATTGTCGTCATTATGTTCTTCTTCTTAATCTACAGGCTTGTCGTTCTGATTGACAAAATACATCCGTATAACCGTTTCGCATCTTTCTTTTGCGTTGGTTTTACGGCGTTAATAGTGATCCATACATTCCAGAATATCGGAATGAACATCGGTATTATGCCTGTTACCGGGATTCCGCTGCTGTTTGTCAGCTACGGGGGAAGCTCGACGCTTTCCACGCTAATCGGCTTCGGGATTGTGTATAACGCAAGTGTGCAGCTGACGAAATACAGAAGTTATCTCTTTAATTCTTAAGATGAAGACAGCCTTTACAGAGGCTGTCTTTTTTTGTGCAGAGCATTTCACTTTTGAGATCACTTTTTTTCGGATATGATAAATAGAGATAAGGAGGTTCTTGTGATGAATAACACAATCGAAACCATTTTAAATCATCGGTCGATCCGGTCTTTTACTGATCAGCTTTTGACTGCTGAAGAAATTGATATATTAGTGAAAAGTGCGCAGGCTGCGTCTACGTCCAGCTATGTGCAGGCGTATTCGATTATCGGGGTTTCCGATCCTGAGAAAAAACGTGAGCTGTCTGTGCTTGCCGGAAATCAGCCTTACGTTGAGAACAACGGGCACTTTTTTGTATTTTGCGCGGACTTGCACCGCCACCAAAAACTGGCTGAGGAAAAAGGCGAAAATATTTCTGAGCTGCTCGAGAATACGGAAATGTTTATGGTCAGCTTGATTGATGCAGCGCTGGCAGCGCAAAATATGAGCATTGCCGCTGAATCTATGGGGCTTGGCATTTGCTATATCGGCGGCATTCGGAATGAACTGGACAAGGTGACAGAGGTGATGCAAACGCCTGACCATGTGCTTCCGCTTTTCGGTCTGGCAGTAGGCCATCCTGCAAACCTATCCGGCAAAAAACCGAGATTGCCAAAGCAGGCTGTCTATCATGAGAATACGTATAATGTAAACACAGATGATTTCCGCGAAACCATGAATGCGTATGACCAAACCATTTCTGATTATTATAGAGAAAGAACAAACGGAAAGCGGGAAGAAACGTGGTCTGATCAGATTCTGAACTTTATGAAGCAGAAGCCGCGTACTTATTTAAATGACTATGTGAAAGAAAAAGGCTTTAATAAAAACTAAAGCAAACCTCTCCGCTTCGGAGGGGTTTTTATGTTTCACGTGTAACATATTCCGACAAATAGAGACATGTTATCACAAATAAATGGCAAATGATCGGGAAACACTGATAAGCAGTATGAGCGGCTTTGGAGAAAAAATAAGGGATCAGTGATACGATGAGGATGAGGTGGTAGGGATGATTTCATTGAGTATATTAGATCAATCTCCAGTATCAGAGGGCAGCAGTGCAGAAACAGCCTTACAGCAAACCGTTGCACTTGCACAGGCTGCTGAGGACCTTGGATATAAGAGATTTTGGGTTTCTGAGCATCACTTTTCAAGGCGGCTGGCAGGGTCAAGCCCTGAGGTGCTAATCAGTCATATAGCAGCGAAAACGAAGCGAATCCGTGTTGGATCAGGCGGAGTCATGCTGCCGCATTACAGCGCTTATAAAGTAGCTGAGAATTTCCGTGTGCTGGAGGGGCTGACACCGGGAAGAATTGATCTTGGGGTTGGCAGAGCACCGGGGGGAATGCCGATTGCATCATGGGCGCTGAATGACGGAGGAAAACGCAATGCTGATCAGTATCCGCAGCAAATCAAGGAACTGACTATGTATTTACATGATTTGGCGGATGACAAACACCGTTTTCCGAATCTGACGGCTGCGCCGCATATTTCCACCGCGCCGGATGTGTGGCTGCTCGGCTCATCTGGAGAAAGCGCACTGCTCGCCGCTGATTCAGGCGCTGGCTATATGTTTGCCCACTTTATCAATGGAGAGGGCGGAGAGGATAAGGTTAGACAGTATAAGAGACGATTTAAACCGTCTGTGTTAGGGGACACAGCCCGAGCGGCAGTCGCTGTTTTTGTTCTTTGTGCTGACACGGAGGAGAAGGCAGAGGAGCTTGCCGCAGTGCTTGATTTTACGCTTTTGGCAGGGGAGCAGGGCATTCCTTTAGAAGGAGTTCCTTCGTATGAAGCTGTTCGGGAAAATACGTACTCCCCTTATGAACAGAGACGAATTGCGGATAACCGAAATCGAATGATTGTCGGCACGAAAGAACAGGTTAAGGAGCAGCTGTTAGCTTTGAGTAAGGCGTATGGAACTGAGGAAATCATGGCGGTGACCATTACGCATCATTTTGAAGATAAGCTCCGTTCTTACCGCTTGTTGCAGGAAGCATTTGCGAATTAATCTGAAAAAAGCCCTGCCGATTCGGCAGGGCTTCTTATTATTCAACTGTAAAAGGCTCTTCAGTCAGAACCTGGCTTGATTTGCCTTTGTTTGCGGCATAGGCGAGCAAGTAATATTCTCCGGCAGGAAGCTTGGTTCCGCCATTGATCGTGCCGTCCCAGTCAAAGTATTGATAGCCCTTATCTTGATTTTTATAAATGCCGGCTTGGCCTGCAAAATCAAGGTTGCTGTCATAGACGAGGAATGCCAGCTCTTCTGCTCCTGAAGGAAGGTAGGTTTCAATTTGATAGGTGCCTTGTACAGACCCTTCGCTGACGGAGACAGATGTTACTCTCGGATAATCCGGCTCTTTAACAATTAGCAATGTAGGTACCTTAGCGACGGTTTTTCCGCCTTCTCTGACGATAACCGTTCCTTCATAGGTGCCAGCTTTTGTTTTCTTAGTATTGACTTTTACTTTTGCAGTGGCTTTTCCGGTTTTATGTGCCGGAATCACAACACGGCTTGTGCCGGATGTGGAGATGCCGCTGCCGTTAAATGAGTATTCAAGTGTGTATGACTTTCTAATGGAAGATTGGTTTTCAATCGTAAACGTTTCTTTTTTCGTTTCGTTTCCGCTTTCCTTCAAGAATGTACCGTATGAATAGCTTCCAGGTGAGACGAGCGAGTCGGCTTTGATCGCGTTCATGATTCTCGCGCTGCCTGCACCTTGGGCGTTATGAGGATACACTTCTCCGTCGCCATCCTTTAAGGTGACAGCGGTATTCATGATGGCGGCTTTGATCTGTTCAACGCTCCACTTTGGTTTGGCTTGTTTGATAACGGCAACCGCTCCGGCAATATGAGGCGATGCCATGCTGGTTCCTTGTTTTGATCCGTACCCGTATGGGTTGTTAGGATCGTGTGTCGGGATAGTGCTGACGATATTGACGCCTGGTGCGGAAATATCAGGCTTAATCATCCACGTATCCATAACAGGGCCGCGTGATGAGAAATCAGCCACTTGCTCACCGAGGGATTTTGAGACCGTCAACTTGAATGTTGTTTTTGTCTCACCAGCTTTTATGGCGCTGACGAGTTTCTCACCGTCTTCTAATGAAAGCTTAATCGTTGGCACAGACATGCCTGGCACATTGGATTCAATTTCTCCAGTGAGGTTGTTATACACAACCATGCCGATGGCGCCGGCTTTTTTAGCATGATCCGCTTTATCCACAAATGCAATGCTGCCTCGTTTGACAACGGCGACTTTTCCTGTCAGATCTTTTCCTTCAAAGTCCTTTGCTTCGCCGATTCCCGCTTCAACAAGCTCAATTTCTTTGTTATTGAGCGCCTTGACATCGTCCTCTTTGTTATAGCCCATCACTTTTGCTGAAGAGTAGGAGCCGAAAGTGACGGCATATTCGTTGAGCGGCAGCTGGGTCGCACCGACGGAAATCGCTTCTCTTGATGTGCCAGGTGATCCGACTGTCCAGCCGTTCGGTCCGCTGTTGCCGTTTGACGTAACAGCGACAACGCCTTCTGACATGGCCCAGTCAAGCGCTGTGCTTGTCGCCCAGTCCGGGTTGTTTAATGAGTTTCCGAGAGACAGGTTCATCACATCTGCTCCGTCCTGTACAGCACGTTCCACGCCGGCAATGACGTTTTCTGTTGTGCCGCTTCCGCCAGGACCTAACACGCGGTAAGCGAGAAGTGTGGCATCAGGCGCAACCCCTTTAATCGTTCCGTTTGCGGCCACAGTTCCGGCTACGTGTGTTCCGTGGTCAGTTGCTCCGCCTCTCGGATCACCTGTTGGTGTTTCTTTTGGATCGTAATCATTGTCTACAAAATCGTATCCTTTATATTGTCCGAAGTTTTTCTTCAGATCAGGGTGATTGTATTCAACCCCGGTATCAATAATGGCCACCTTGACGCCTTTTCCTGTGTAGCCTAAATCCCATGCATCGTTTGCTCCGATATACGGAGCGCTGTCATCCATTTGCGGAGATACGGCGTCCTCGGAGATCGTGACGTCTTTATCCTTTATATTGTCTGTTTTGTATGTGACGTTCGGGTATACTGCCTTAACGTCTTTTACCGCGAGAAGTTTTGGAATCTCATTAGCTGGGAGCTTCATAGAAAAGCCTGAGAATACCTGCTCATATTCCCGGTTAACTTTCCCGTTTTTCACCGCTTTGAGGGCTTTGTTTTTTGCTGTGGTGCGAGCGGTTTTTAGCTTGCTTTTCGTTTGGCTTTCTCCCGCTTCCTTCGCCTCTGCCAAGGATTTTTCTTTTAATTCCACGATAACGGTTGTTTTTTTGCTTGTTGTCGTGTCGATATCACCGAATACCTCGGCTTTTTCCAGGTCAGCCGACGTTTTTGAAGAAGCCGGAGCTGCCTGTACTCCTGTCATACCTGTGGATAACGCAAAAAATACAACAAAACTTAGAAGCAGAAAGCGAATGATCCCCTTTTTCAATGTGTTTCCCCCTTTGTGTTTAGAAAAAATGTTATAGATCTAGTATATATTTCTTGAAAATTCAAAAATATCCTTGTGTCATTTGGACCATTTATTGGATTTTGTTTGTGTATAAGGAAGGAGTTATACACAGAACCCTGTGTATAAGTGAATAAACCTGTGTATATATATAGTTGGGAATATATGTTCTTATACAAAATATAGATAGGGTTTGTGGACATGTGGATATCTATTGTGATTAAGTTGTTCTTATCTTTGGGATAACTTGTGTATAAAGTTTTTAAAGCAGTTCTCCAATTTTCATTTCATTTCTTTCAGCTTTCAACAAAACTTCTAAAAACTAGTTGGTTTTTTCACTCATATTGTGACAAAGAATTCTCTTTCCGCAGTCTATTATAGAGTCATGAGTTTTGCTAGAGCCGCTAGTTTGCGAGAAAAGAAATCGGCCGTCTTTTCTCGTGGGCTGCGGCTGAGAAAACGGGCTGCTAAAAGGCTGCCTGCCAAAAAGAAGCGGAGGGATGTTTTTCTATGAAACGTTTGCTTGTATCTTTACGGGTGTGGATGGTCTTTTTGATGAACTGGGTGACGCCGGACAGAAAAACTGCGGCTGCCGCAGTCTATTCGGCTCAGCGTACATACCAAAGAAAAGCGGCGGTGCAGGCCGCGGGACTTGTTTCGTTTTATGAGTGGCGGATGGCTGTGAATGAGGAAGAAAAGCAGAAAGCGAAAGCCGCCGCGCTTTATAAAAGAAGATGTTTGCAAGCCTTCAAGGAATCGCCAAAGCAGGAGAGAGCTGGCCCGCATCTTTACATGGCGGTCAAAAGGAGGTAAAATCCCAGTCAAAAGCTAATTGGCGGGAGAGATAGCCTCTTGAAAATCTATAAAGTACTAAACAACAATGCGGCTTTAATAAAAGAGGATGATCAGGAAAAAATCGTGATGGGGCCAGGGATCGCTTTTCAAAAAAAGAAAAATGACCTCATCCCTATGAATAAAGTGGAAAAGATCTTTGTCGTGCACGACGAGAATGAAAAGTTTAAACAAATTCTGCAAACGCTGCCGGAGGAGCATATTGAAATAGCTGAGGATATCATCAGCCATGCGGAAGGGGAGCTCGTGGCGCCGCTGAGCGACCACATTCATATCGCGCTTTCTGACCATTTGTCCTTTGCGATCGAAAGGATTCAAAATGGGCTGCTTGTGCAGAATAAATTGCTGCATGAGATAAAAGCGCTCTATAAAAAAGAATACGAGATCGGCCTGTGGGCGATCGGACATGTAAAAGAGACATTGGGCGTGTCTCTTCCTGAAGATGAAGCGGGTTATATTGCCCTTCACATCCATACGGCGAAAATGGATGCGGAGAGCATGTATTCAGCGCTGAAGCATACGACCATGATCAAAGAAATGATAGAGAAAATAGAACAATACTTTAATCGAAAGGTGGATGAAAACAGCATTTCCTATCAACGCCTTGTCACGCATTTGCGATACGCGGTCAGCCGGTTGGAATCAAATGAAGCGCTCCATCGTATGGACGAGGAGATGCTTTATTTCATCCAAAAAAAGTATTCATTTGCCTATCAATGTGCGCTGGAGCTGGCGGAGTTTTTGAAAAGTGAATATCAATTACATTTGCCGGAGTCCGAGGCCGGCTATATCACGCTGCATGTCCAGCGTCTTCAAGATCTCTCGGAATAACCGCTTTGACTTGCAGGGAGTGATCTCTGGAAGTTTTTTTATTTATCGGGATTGAGCGTGTAGTACATCCAGCCCATCATTACCATTCCCGCAGTCAGATTGCCAAGCGTAACGGGAATTAAGTTTCTGACTGCTCCCATTACTGTCACTGTATCAGGGTGCTCGATCAAAAGTGAGATGGCGAATGTGCACATATTGGCAATGCTGTGTTCAAAGCCGGAAATAAAGAAGCAGAAAACGAAAAGCATCATGGCAAACAGCTTTGCTCCTTCCCCTTTGAGAGACATCGGAATGAAAAAGGCGAGGCACACAAGCCAATTGCACAGCATTCCTCTGAAAAACAGTTCGGAAGCGGGCGGCTCCATTTTGTGCTCTGCCAGATGAATCAAAAAGGAATGAACAGAAGCCTCCTCAAAAAGTCCTGTCGCGCTGATCAGAATGGCAAATAGAATGGCGCCGATCAAATTGCCGGCATAGCTTGACATCCATAGGTACAGAGTGTCGCGCCAGCGGATTTTTTTTCGGAGCGCGGTATATGTGAAATAAAAGGTGTTGCCGGTAAATAAATCTCCGCCCCCGTAAGCAATCAGCAGAATAGCGGCCCCGAATGTGACGGCGGCTGCCGGAAAAGCAAACGGAGAATCCGCCATAGAGAAATAGCTGCCTGTTTTGCTTGCGGCTGTAATGCCGAATCCGATAAACATGCTGGCCAAAATGGATCTGAGCACATAACGGATTTTGCTAGAAACAAATATGTTTTGTTTGTTCAAAGCGTACTGTTCAACCTTTTGCAATGCTTGAGTTTCCATTGTCTTTTTCCCGCTTTCTCTGATGGTTGAGCATAGTATAACATGATATTGTGAAATGTTTCACAAGTAATTTTTACGAATTTTTGTCTAAATGTTTTATCAAACTTTTTAACTAAAAAAATAGTTGACGAAAACGCTGTCATGATTTATGATGAAAGCGTATTCTCAATCTAAATAAGCGGGATTGTGACTGGTAAAGCAGGCAAGACCTAAAATTTGCGTAAATGAAAAAGGATCGCTGTGTCCTTTATTCGTTGGCGAATTTTAGGTCTTTTTTGTTTAAATAAAAGGGGGAGAAACAGATGGATTACAAAGAGACTGCCAAACGCCTCATTGAACTTCTCGGGGGGAAAGATAACATTATCAGCGCGGCTCATTGTGCAACAAGACTGCGTTTAGTGATGAAAGATGAATCAAAGATAGATCAAGCACAAGTAGAAGAGCTTGATGGCGTAAAAGGCGCTTTCAGCAGCTCTGGCCAGTACCAGATCATTTTCGGAACAGGCCTTGTCAATAAGGTGTACGATGCTTTTTCTAAGGAAGCCGATACTGAGCGTGAAGAACACGTAAATCACCAGGATGCAGCAAAAGAAAAACTGAATCCCGCTGCGAGATTTGCGAAAACGCTTTCTAATATTTTCGTTCCAATCATCCCGGCTATTGTGGCCAGCGGCCTATTAATGGGATTACTGGGTATGATCAATGCGTTTCATTGGATGAGCAAGGATTCTGCACTGCTGCAGCTGCTCGATATGTTCTCAAGTGCGGCATTTATTTTCTTGCCGATTTTAATCGGGGTCAGTGCTTCAAAAGAGTTTGGCAGCAACCCTTACTTGGGAGCGGTCATCGGGGGTATCATGATTCATCCGACGCTTTTGAATCCATGGGGTTTGGCGGAAGCAACACCTGATTATATGCATCTTTTCGGATTTGATATCGCGCTTCTCGGCTACCAGGGAACTGTTATCCCTGTCCTGTTGGCGGTTTATGTGATGAGCAAGGTAGAGAAATGGACAAGAAAAGTGGTTCCGCATGCGGTAGATTTGCTTGTTACACCTTTTGTTACAGTGATTGTCACCGGGTTTGTCGCTTTTATCGCGATTGGTCCTTTGGGCAGAGCACTTGGCTCCGGCATTACGGTTGCTTTAACTTATGTATATGACCATGCCGGTTTTGTTGCGGGTCTGATTTTCGGGGGCACGTATTCACTCATCGTTTTGACAGGTGTTCATCACAGCTTCCATGCGATTGAGGCAGGGCTTATTGCAGATATAGGCAAAAACTACTTGCTGCCGATCTGGTCAATGGCGAATGTCGCACAGGGCGGGGCGGGCCTTGCCGTTTTCTTTATGGCGAAAAAGGCAAAGACAAAAGAAATCGCGCTTCCGGCTGCATTTTCCGCTTTTCTCGGCATTACTGAGCCAGTCATATTCGGAGTCAATCTTCGCTACCGAAAACCGTTTATCGCCGCGATGATTGGAGGGGCATTGGGCGGTGCATATGTCGTCTTTACACATGTTGCTGCAAACGCTTACGGGTTAACGGGTATTCCGATGATCGCTATTGCGGCGCCGTTTGGCTTTGGCAACTTGATCAACTATCTAATTGGAATGGCGATTGCGGCAGTGTCAGCGTTCATTGCAGCGTTTATCATGAAAATTAATGAGGATGAGGGGAGAAAAAAATGACAGCACATGATCAGGAGCTTCGT
The DNA here is from genome assembly GCF_055710085.1 of Bacillus sp. VA13. NCBI lineage: Bacteria > Bacillati > Bacillota > Bacilli > Caryophanales > Bacillaceae > Bacillus > Bacillus sp. VA13. The sequence goes on from NZ_JBVQPP010000002.1 coordinate 337,082, forward strand.
CGCCGGGCTTATGAAGAAGTGGAGAAAAATGAACCTATTGCTAATAGCGATCCGCACCGCCAGCATTTTCACATTATGCCGCCGGTTGGGCTGCTGAATGACCCGAATGGCGTGATATTTTGGAAGGGCAGCTATCATGTGTTTTTCCAGTGGCAGCCGTTTCAGACGGGGCACGGCGCGAAATTCTGGGGACATTATACGAGTCAGGATGTTGTGAATTGGAAGCGGGAAGAGATTGCGCTCGCTCCGAGTGATTGGTTCGATAAAAACGGCTGCTACTCGGGCAGCGCTGTCACGAAAGACGATCAGCTCTATCTGTTTTACACAGGCAATGTCAGGGATCAGGATGGGAATCGGGAAACGTATCAGTGCCTTGCTGTATCTGACGACGGATTGTCCTTTGAGAAAAAAGGTGTCGTCGCCCGCCTCCCAGAGGGATACACGGCGCATTTTCGCGATCCGAAGGTATGGGAGCATGAAGGCACATGGTATATGGTGATCGGTGCGCAAACGGAGAATATGCAAGGACACGCTGTGTTGTTTGCTTCTGATAACCTGACAGAGTGGAGGTTTCTCGGCCCGATAACCGGCGCGGGCTTCAACGGGTTGGACAATTTTGGGTACATGTGGGAATGCCCTGACTTGTTTTCCCTTCAGGGGTCCGACGTGCTGATAGTCTCGCCTCAAGGGCTTGAGGCTGATGGTTTTCGTTATCAGAACGTGTATCAATCAGGTTATTTTGTCGGACGTCTCGATTATAACAAGCCTGAACTGAAGCATGGTGATTTTACGGAGCTTGATCAAGGCTTTGATTTTTATGCGCCGCAAACACTTGAAGATGATCAGGGAAGGCGGATTTTGTTTGCATGGATGGCTGTGCCTGATCAGGATGAAGGGTCTCATCCGACGATTGACTATCACTGGATCCACTGTATGACGCTGCCGAGACAGCTGATGCTATCAGGGCAGAAGCTGATTCAGCAGCCGCTGCCTGAGCTGAAAGCCATGCGCAGGAATGAGAAGAACATACAAATCAACATGCATGGATCATCTGGTACGCTTCCAGTTGAAAACCCTGAAAGAACTGAGATCTTGATCGAAGACATTGATACACAGTCCGGATTTTCAATCAGTATCCGGGGTACGGCTGCGTTTTCCTTTAAAAAGGAGGAGAGAATTGTTACGCTGGAGCGAACGAGCTTCGACGGAAAACGAACAGAAGCGAGACATTGCCGCATCAAGGATTTGCATACCGTGCATATGTTTATCGACGCGTCATCTATAGAAATCTTTATCAATAATGGAGAAGAGGTCTTTAGTGCAAGATATTTTCCTTTCCCGGGAAATCATGAAGTCACAGCCAGCTCGACCGGAAAATCTAAAATGAACGTCGGAATTTGGACACTTATGTAGAAAATACTTCTATTTTCTTATGTGAAATCTGTGCCATCTGTGCTATTCTTCAACGATAACCTATTATTTTTTCTGTAAAAGGAGTTGTTTTCTTGAATATACATGAACAGAAGATAACACCGGAATGTTTGGAAAAGGCTGCGGACCAAGTTGAAGATAAGCGGGAAGAATATAAGGATGTGCTGCTGCAGCTGAAAAAAATGCTTGGCGGGACAACACCGCACAGTGAAACAGCGGAAATTCTTTCGCGAGCATATGAGCAAATGAAGGAATATGCACTTTTTGTTCAGTCGATCGAAGCATTTTTGAGGAAATCTGCGAACAATTTAAAAGTCAAATAAACAGGCTGCCGATGGGATCGGCAGTTTTTCTGTGAACAGTATTCGGTCATATTAAAAAGGCTGCCTTTCTGTAAGGCAGCCTTTTTTGTTTATGATTGTTTATTCAGGCGCAGCGCAGAATGCTTCGTAGGTCCGACATACTGGTTTAGCGGGAAGGATTCTTTAATAGCAGCGGTAATGAATTCTTTTGCTGCGTAAATGGCTTCTTTGACTTCTGCACCTTTGGCGAGTTCCGCTGTCACGGCTGCTGAGAAGGTACAGCCTGCGCCGTGTGTATAAGGCGTATCGATCATTTCGCTTTCAAGGACTTCCGCTGTTTCTCCGTCGTAGAGAACATCAACGGCTTTTTCGTGTTTGAGTTTGCCTCCGCCTGTAATGACAACATATTGGGCGCCGAGTGTGTGAATTTTTTTCGCGGCTTCGATCATATCGTCAACTGTTTTTAATTCATCCATGCCGCTGAGCTGGCTGGCTTCAAACAGATTCGGCGTAATGACAGTGGCTAGCGGCGCTAATTGTTCACGCAGGGCTTGGGCGTGCTCCGGATAAAGGACTTCATTAGCTCCTTTGCAAACCATGACCGGGTCAATCACCACATTTTTTAATTGTTTTTCTTTGATCGTTTTTGCTGCAAGCTCGATAATGTCAACGGTTGGCAGCATTCCTGTTTTCATGGCGTCTACACCGATGCCGTCCGTAATCGTTGCAAGCTGGGCACGGATTGTATCAGTATCGATCGGAAACACTTGATGGTCCCAGCTGTTATTCGGGTCCATCGCAACGATCACCGTTAAGGCGGTCATCCCGTATACGTTTTTTTCTTGAAATGTTTTTAAATCAGCTTGAATCCCAGCACCGCCGCTGGAATCTGAGCCGGCAATGGTGAGTGCTTTATGCATAGACATGTCTTGAACCTCCATCATGTTTTGTCTTTCATTATAGTTAGATTTTCTCTGTATCACAATATAGAAGAACGATAGGAATCATTTGACAATATCAAGAGGCTTTCGTAAAATGCTACATAAGAATACTAGGTAGGGGTTTTGTGATGTTAAATCGTGAGCTGGTGAAGGGCAGCACTGTTATATTGGTATTGACGCTTCTGAACGAGCGGCCGATGTACGGTTATGAGCTTGTAAAAGAAATGGGAAGCCGCAGCGGAAATGAACTGCAGATGAAAGAAGGGACCTTGTATCCTTCTCTTCACAAGCTTGAACGCCAAGGGTTTATTTCTTCATATTGGGAAAAGCAGGAGAAAGGGCCGGACCGCAAATATTACCGGATTACAGATGAAGGACAAGAGGTGCTGGCGGAACGTACGAAGGAATGGAGCGTATTTTCCGCTATGATGGACCGATTGCTGAAACGGAGCGGGCAGAATGGATAAAGAAACGTATTTATCTGAAATCAAAAACGGGCTTAAGGAGCTTCCCGAAGGAGAGGCAGTGATAGAAGAGATTGAGAGCCATATTGAACATCATCTGCTTCACTCTCTTCAAGAAGGGAAGAGTGAGGCGGAAGCTATGCAGACTTTATTACTGGCATTCGGAACGCCTGCTGACATTGTTTCTTCGTTTAAAAAAGAACAGCCTGTAACGTTCCGTGCGTTTTTGATGTTCCATCTTTTCTGTAACAGCGCACTATTCGCTGTCGGCATCGCCATTACGATGATGTATGTCTGGCTTGAATCACCCATTGTTCATGCTATATGGAAAGGCATTTCTGTTTCTGTGTGGCTGATCTTAGCTGCATATATTATCTACTGGGTCCTGATTGGGTATCAAGGGGTGAGGGAGTTTGGAAAACGCGGAGAAAAGCTTGTTTTACATACGATTCTGATCTCAATGGTGCCAAACGTCATTTTTATGCTTGTTTTTCTGTTCAATGTAATTCCTGCTGCGCTATTTCAATCCTTGCTGACACCTTGGTTTGTCGGAACTTGTGCTTGTGCAACGCTGTTATTTCCGTTATTCGGCCGAATGGGCTGTTATATTGGCAGGCGTCAGCTTGCCTGATTTTTTAGGTATATGCATAGAATTTCTATGTAAGGGAGGTGTATGTCGTGAGGATTAGCTCTTGTTTATATGGTTTTGTCGCTCATGGGGCAGTATTTTTGTTTACTGGTGGCTGCATGCTCTTGGCTATGTTAGCCAGCTTGCCTTTTGTTTTTCTGCTTGATTGGCTGCCTGATGTCGTCTTTACAGCCGGTGCCATTCTTATGCTGTTATGTTCATATGCTTATGTCTGGTTTTGGGCGGTCCGATTTGCATATAACCAGAAAATGCGCCTGTTCGAGGTTCAATTGGGGTCCTTTGTGTTGCTTGCCTTCATGATATCTTTGTTTTTATTGGATGGATCTAGTATGAAAGACATCGTGATGAATTGGGACGATGCAGGCTGTACTTTTGTTCCGCCGGCTTTTACTTTTTTGTGTCTTTCTTATGCGCTGGTGCTGCTTCCGGTCTATCAATCTAAGCTGTGGCATCTCATCCTTCCGAATGGCGTCCGCCTGAAAGATCTTTTTCCTGTCTTTGGAGATCTGATACTGATCATGGTGCTTCTGATCGGAGCCACATTACTGTTTCTATCATTCTAGTATCCCGTTTCAGTAGGATATTCCCACTGATCTCTTGTCCAATATATGTTTTAATAGTACATGACTATGAAAATGAGAAGGAGAGCATCATGAAGATTTCTATCGTAATTGTGACCTATAATCGGATTCCGGCTTTGTGTGAGCTTCTGGAGTCGATTTCGCAGCAGACCTTGAAGCCGTATGAAATTATTATTGTGAATGATGCCGGGGAATCGGTCGTGCCGGTCAAAGCACTGTATCCGGAGCTGCCGATTGCTGTCATCAATTTAGAAAAGAACTCGGGGCATGTGGCTGCGAGAAATGCCGGTGTAAAAGAGGCGTCTGGCGATTGCATTATGCTTTGTGATGACGATGATTTCTTTACGCCGGGGCATGTGGAGAGAATGGCGAAGGAAATAGAAACGGCAGATTTTGTTCATGCTGATGCGGAAATCGTCTCGTTTGAAGAGAAAAACGGAACAAGATATCCAGTTTCGCGGAAGCTATTTGCTTATACCGCTGACTACGAGGATATGAGAGTGTTCTCTACATACGTGCCGTCGGGCAGCATGTACAGACGTTTTCTGCATGATGAAATCGGGTATTTCGATGCTGATGTGCACAATTATTGGGACTGGGATTTTTATTTGCGTGCGGCGAAGGAGTACCGGGTGAAGCGTGTCCCTTGTGCGAGTGTGATTTATGCCTTCAGTGACGCGGGAGACAATCAGTCCGCGGACCTTGGCGCCAAGCGGAAACAATATTTGGATCGTTTAAGTGAAAAGCACGGACTCGGGGAACTGCCGACGAAGAACTTTGCCGTCCTGCTTGAAGAGCCTGAGATGAAAAGACGGGAAGCACAAAGTGAGATCGTTTGGGATGGCAAACCTGTCTATTCCAGACTTCATCGTTCGTAAGGGAGGCCTGAATCTTGAAACAGCTTTTACAAGACAGCTGGTGGAATCAGCTGAAGGAAGAGTTTGAGAAACCATATTATCAAGAGCTCAGAGAAATGCTGAAGCGGGAATACGCGGAGCAAACGGTTTATCCGGACAGCCGGGATATTTTTAATGCGCTGCATTATACCCCATACGATGATGTCAAGGTCGTCATTCTCGGCCAAGATCCGTATCACGGGCCAGGACAGGCTCAAGGCTTAAGCTTCTCCGTAAAGTCAGGTGTGAAGCAGCCGCCTTCATTAAAAAATATCTTTCTTGAGTTGCAGCAGGACATCGGGTGCAGCATCCCGAATCACGGGTCGCTTGTGAGTTGGGCAAAGCAAGGGGTTCTTTTGCTGAATACTGTGTTGACAGTAAGGCGCGGACAGGCGAATTCCCATAAGGGAAAAGGCTGGGAGCGTCTGACGGATCGGGTTATTGACGTGCTGAATGAAAGAGAGCGGCCGATTGTCTTTATTTTGTGGGGGCGGCATGCTCAAATGAAAAAAGAACGGATCGACACGTCCAAGCATTTTATCATTGAATCCACGCATCCCAGCCCGTTCTCTGCAAGAAACGGATTTTTCGGGAGCAGGCCGTTTTCCCGGGCGAATGCGTGCTTGGAGAAAATGGGAGAGGCCCCGATTGATTGGTGTATACCGGATTTGTAAAAAAGAAGCGCAGATATTCTGCGCTTTTTATTTAAGTATTTTCCGAATTATTTGCAGTCCGTTTTTGGAGGAAGGATAACGAAATGCGAAGTCGAAGCGGTTCGTTTGTTTGACGACGCTTTTTTTGTGCGTAAATGTGTTGAAGCTGTCAAATCCATGATAGCTGCCGATGCCGCTTTCTCCGACGCCGCCGAATGGCAAATACGGTGTCGCGACGTGCATTAATGTATCATTGACACAACCTCCGCCAAACGACAGGTTTTCTAAAACTGCCCGCTCGATTTCTTTATTTGTGGTGAAGACATACAGAGCGAGCGGCTTTGGGCGCGATTTGACTTTCTCAATGACTTCGCCGATATCGCCGTATGTAAAGAGTGGAAGAATCGGCCCGAAAATCTCCTCCTGCATCACTGGAGAGTCATCTTTCACTTGCTCAAGAATCGTCGGAGCTATTTTGTGGTGATCAGGATCAGACTGTCCGCCTGTGAGCGGAACGCCATCATTCAGAAAGCTGAGCAGCCGCTGATAGTGGCGTTCGCTGACGATTTTGCCGTACTGCGGATTACGTTCGGGCTGAGGGCCGTAAAATTTAATGATTGCACGCTTCATTTCTTCTATGAGCTTCATTTTGACGTCTTCGTGGACAAATAAATAATCTGGTGCGATGCAGGTTTGACCCGCATTTGTAAATTTCCCGAAGACAATGCGTTTGGCGGCAAGCTGTATGTCAGCATCCTTATGGACAATGCAAGGGCTTTTGCCACCGAGCTCCAAGGTAACGGGAATTAATTGTTTGGCGGCAGCCTCCATGACGATTTTTCCCACGGCAACGCTGCCGGTAAAGAAAATATAGTCAAAGGGCTGCTGTAATAATGCTGTGCTGACGTCGGGCATGCCTTCCGCCATAGCGACATAATCATTCGGAAAAACGCTGCTGATGAGTTTGGAAAGAACAGCGGAAACAGCCGGCGTATATTCTGACGGTTTGAGAATGACCGTGTTTCCGGCGGCAATAGCTCCAATCAAGGGAGAAAGCGCCAGTTGCAGGGGATAATTCCAAGGCGCAATCACCAAAACGGTTCCATACGGCTCAGGGATGATGATGCTCTTGGAGCCTAGATGAGTCAGCGGCGTTTTGACTCGTTTTGGCTTGATCCATCTCCCCAGCCGTTTCATCACAAAGCTGATTTCCTCCAACACAATTCCGATTTCTGTCGTGTACGCCTCCTGTTCAGATTTGTGGAGATCCTGATAGAGAGCGGCTGTTAAATCGGCTTCATGTGTTTTGATGGCTTGTTTCAGCTTCTGCAAAATGTCCAGTCTCGATTCTAGCGGTCTCGTATGCCCCGCCGCAAAATAGGCTTTATGCTTGCTGACGATAGAGGGGATGCTGTTCATTCCGTCGCTCCTTTTTTGTAAGGTATGGTGATTTATTATGTGAAAAATCTCTTCTGCTTGTCAAATGCGCAAGGTTTGTCAGAAAAAATAACAAACTCATATCTGCGTTCGCGGCAGGAATTTGATAAAATGCAGGAAGACGACATTTATTTTTTGGAGGGTTCTTGATGAACATTCATATATCTGCTTTGATTCAAAAGATGGAAGAGGAGCTGAAAAAGGCAAAGACAGCTGAACGGGATGAGGAGCTGAAGCGTTACGTAGCAGTTGTCCGTTCGTTGTGTGACGTCGTGCTGGATCAGCCGGAGACCGCGAGCGCGCCCCGCATACAGCCGAGCAGCACGCCGATTCCTGCCGCACCGCCATCGACAGACCAGCTGATGATGGAAAAAATGATGGGAAGCACGGGATTAAACAAATATCGAAAGCAGGAAAAAGAGAAGCAGGAAGAGGACGGAAACGGAGAGTCTTTATTTGATTTTTAATGAGAAAGGTTGAGCTACGTGAAATTGGTTCTTGGTGCGCTGCAATGGACAGCGTTTATCATTGCTGCGGCGATTGTTGTTCCGGTGGCGGTTGCCCAGTCGTTTCATTTGGATCACTCAGATTCTGCGAGATTGATCCAAAGCACCTTTTTTGTGCTGGGAATTGCCGCCGTCATTCAGTGTTTGAAAGGCCACAGACTGCCGATCAATGAAAGCCCCGCGGGCTTGTGGTGGGGAGTGTATACAATCTACGCCGGGCTGACGGGAACTGTGTTTGCGACATATGGGGACACACTGCGCGGTTTGCAGGGAGCTCTTCTTGTAAGCGCTGTATGTTTCTTTTTGTTAAGTGTTTTCAAGGTCATTGACCGGCTTGCAAAATTGTTTACTCCGGTTGTCACGGGCGTCTATTTATTGCTGCTTGTGATGCAGCTGAGTCAGCCCATTATAAAAGGAATTCTCGGAATCGGCTATCGTAAGGACGGGGTGGACGGTCTTGTATTTGGCCTGGCACTTGTTGTGATCGCTGCCGCCTTTATGATGACAAATTCGAACATCATGTTTTTCAAGCAATATTCTATTTTATTGGCCTTGTTCGGCGGGTGGGTGCTGTTTGCGGCTGCTGGAGCGGCAAAGCCGATTGAAATGCCGGATCGGCTGTTTCAGCTGCCTTCCTTGTTTCCTTTTGGCGCCCCGTTATTTAACAGCGGCCTGATCATCACCTCAATTTTTATTACCATCTTGCTGATCGTAAATATGCTGGCTAGCATGAAGGTTGTGGACATCGCTGTGAAGAAATTCGGCAAACAGCCGGATGAACAGCATCATGAACGACATGCCGGTTTTGCCGCCTCATTCAGCCATCTGCTGAGCGGTTTGACAGGAGCCATTGCTCCGGTTCCGATTTCGGGAGCCGCAGGTTTTATTGAGACGACGAAAATGTCTTCTAAAAAACCGTTTATAATAGGCAGTATTTTGGTTGTCGTGATCAGCGTGATCCCGTTTTTTATGAATGCGTTTGCGAGCCTGCCATCACCCGTTGGATTTGCGGTAAACTTTGTTGTGTTCTCCGCAATGGGAGGTCTGGCCTTTGCAGAATTTGATTCATATGAGAAAGCAGAATTAAAAAGGGTGCGGTCTGTCATCGGCATCTCGCTGCTGACAGGAGTCGGTATCATGTTTGTTCCTGAAACTGCATTAAAGGGATTGCATCCGGTATTGATTTCTCTGTTAAGCAATGGGCTCGTATTAGGGACACTTGCTGCAATAGCGGCAGACCAGTTTCAGCTTTGGCGCAGGAGAAAATCCGACAATCTCGTGTCATCGGAGAACAAACGTTGAATTTTGGTTCAGGTGCGATAAGATAAATGATATGAGTTTAACGAAAAGGCGGGAGAGATAGATGAAAGTGTTTATCATATTAGGGGCTATTAACGCTCTGCTTGCCGTGGGACTTGGGGCATTTGGCGCTCACGGATTAGAAGGGAAAATTCCTGATAAATATCTTCAGGTGTGGCACACAGGCGTCCAGTATCATATGTATCACGCCCTTGGGCTTTTCGTTGTCGCGTTTCTCGCCGATAAATTATCCGGCATCGGCAGTGTCACGACAGCCGGCTGGCTGATGTTCGCGGGAATTGTGCTGTTTTCCGGAAGCTTATATATTCTCAGTGTGACGCAAGTCTCCATTCTTGGGGCGATTACCCCGCTCGGCGGTGTGGCGTTTATTATTTCTTGGATTATGATCGTTGTCGCAGCCGTCAAATATTTATAAACAAAAAAGCCAATCCTCATGATATGAGTGATTGGCTTTTTCTTTATCTTGGCGAATAGGACGACATGGAGTATGGATACGTATACGCAATTTCTTCATCAAATGTAATGTAATCGAGGTAGATTGTCAGGAGCAGGTAGCGTGTTCCTGATTTCGGGTCGCTGAGGATAATGTGATCCCGGCCCGCAGCCTCGATGACGCCGCGAAAGATCTTCGAGCCCCATTCCTTGCTGTTTTCAAATGTCATATAAATGGTAGCCGTTTTTCCCCGGTTCAGGCGCAAAATATTCTCAATGTAAGATTCCTCAACAGGCAGCATGCCGGGAACGCTTTGGCCCGGCGCTGACGGTGTCGGCCCCGATGGGATTTGAAACCCGCCGCCCTGCTGCTGGCCCGGGAAGCCGAAGCCCTGCTGTCCTTGCTGCCCCTGCTGCATTGGCATCATTGGCTGCATCCCCATCATCTGCATTTGTCCGCCTTGGCCTTGCTGCGGGTACGGATTGGCACCGTACTGAGGCTGATACCCCTGCATATTATCAAATCCCTGCATTTGCTGATATTGATTTTTTTTCGGTTTCATATCGTTCCTCCTTTTTATGAAAACCAATCAAAACATGTTCCGGATGTATAGATGAACGCTCCGCGATGACTCACCTCCGATGGAAAACGATCTTAGTCGCTGGTGCGATTTTTATCTCTTTCACCTTATGAGGCTGATGCTTGGAATATGCGGAAAAAGAGCAGCAGACGGCACAGATTTTGATCTGGGCAGCTGCTGTTTTTCGTAGACATACACAAACTTTTCGCATATTGGTTTGTATCCCTAGCGCAACTTGCGCATAAGCAACATAAGATAACGTTAGTTTCAGGTGTGAAGTTTCAAGAAGGAGGTGTAGGATTTGCCGAAAGTATCAGTCATTATGACGAGCTATAACAAAAGCGATTATGTGGCAAAGTCCATTTCTAGCATACTCTCACAAACGTTTTCAGATTTTGAATTGTTTATTATGGATGACAACTCCAATGAAGAGACGCTGAATGTAATCCGTCCTTTTTTGAATGATAACCGAGTGCGTTTTTATCAAAGTGATGTATCTGGAGTAAAGGAAAGAACGGAAAAAACGAGGTACGCGGCGCTGATCAATCAGGCGATTGAGATGGCGGAGGGTGAATATATCACCTATGCAACGGATGATAACATCTATATGCCGGACCGGCTCCTGAAAATGGTGCAGGAGCTCGATGCTCATCCTGAAAAGGCTGTGATTTACTCAGCATCCAAAACCTATCATTTAAACGAGCATCGCGACATCATAAAAGAAACTGTCAGGCCTGCCGCCCAAGTGACATGGAACGCGCCGTGCGCCATCGATCATTGTTCGGTGATGCACAGGTATTCAGTGCTTGAGAAGGTAAAGGAGGAGTTTGGCTCCTATTGGGATGAAAGCCCGGCGTTTTACCGGATCGGGGATGCCCGGTTCTTTTGGAGAGTCAATCATTTTTATCCGTTTTACCCGCTGGCTGAGGAGCTGGATCTGAATTATATTACCGACCAATCGATTCACTTTCAGCTGTTTGAATCAGAAAAAAATGAATTTGTCAGGAACCTTCCTCCGCAACGCAATTGCCGCGAGCTGCGGGAATCATTAAAAAAGCTTGGAATGGGGTGAGAGCTTGTCGGCCTATTTAAGCAACTATTGGGTGCTGTACCGGAAGTATGTGGAGCTTTTTGAAAGACTTCGCTACAAGGGGATTCCGCTTGGGCTTATCAGTAATTTTTATCAATACATCAGCCCTGAGCTAAGGGTGATGATGGAAGAAGAACCGGAGTTATTCGGACCGGCGGATCAGCATATCGATGAAGGGCAGATTCAGCCGTTTTTTGAAGAAAAAATTCAAAATATAGTTAAAACAAACGACGAACCTGTTAAGGGGAAAGTCATTTTGCATTTTGATTACCTGCGTTTTTCAAACGAAAATTACTATCAATTTGACCCTGAAAAAACGGCTGTTTTGGCCAGATGGAGTTTGCCGCATTATTGTGATCTGCCTGTGATTAGCAAGCGTGAGATTGCCGAATCATGCCCAAAAGGCGATCCGAAGCCGTATCTCGAAACAGCCTGTTCGATTCTCGCCCCTTTTGAAGACCACCCGGCATTCGGTGATCAAGCATTTCGCGACCGGCTTTATAAAGATATTCCTTTATTTATGGAAGCCATTGATACGGTTGATACGCTGTTTGAGCAGGAGAAGATTTCGGCTGTTGTTGTCGGAACGGCAGAAGATATTTACAGCAGGGTGCTCGCTCTCATGTGTCAAAGGAGAGGGGCCGTCAGCATTTGCCTTCAGCATGGCGCATTGATGGGAGATGAAGCCTTCATTCCTGTTTTTACAACCTATCAAGCTGTTTTTGGTGCGTATGAAGCGGAGTGGTTCATACGAAAAGGCTGTAAACCTGAGCAGATTCTCGTAACGGGACATCCCCGCTTCGATCAGATTTTTAACAGAACCCCTATGGACATGTCCACATTCTATCGAAAACTTGCTTTTCATCCATCTAAAAAAATCGTGCTCATTGCGACCCAGCCCTTTTCAGAAGATTTTTATTCAGGTGTGCTAGAAGGGCTTTCTGATCAGAAACAGCTGCAAATTATCATTAAACCTCATCCTTGGGAAATCGGAAAAAACAAGCTGGATCTATATCACGCTGCGGCGAAAAAACATAACGCATGCAGAGTCATCAAAAAGGAGCTGGATCTGTATGATTTGCTGCCGTATGCTGACGCGGCAGTGACGCAAACCTCAACAGTCGGACTTGAAGCCATGCTGTTTCAAAAGCCTGTGCTGATCGGGAAATCATCCGGAAACCGCTCGTATCCGTATTATGAGTCTCTTGGCGATTTTATGTTTGATCAGCCGGATGAACTGGCGCGCACCTTGATTGAGGTTCTTCGAAGTCCCGCCGTGCATCAAAAAGCAGAAGAGGCGCGTATGGCATTCACAGCTGCTAATTATCCGGTGGCAGAATCAACAAACGCTTTATTTTCGGTACTGAAAGCCAAAACAGGGGTTGATTACAGGCGGGAAGATACTGAATAAAATGATAGGAGCGCAAAGAAAATGGTGCAAAAGAGAAATCATTTTCTTCCTTACTCATTGCCGTTAATCGGCAAGGAAGAAATTCAGGAGGTTACAGATACGCTTGAATCGGGATGGCTCTCCAAAGGCCCGAAGGTTCAGCAGTTTGAAAAAGAGTTTGCTGCGTTTGTCGGGGCAAAGCACGCCGTGGCGCTGAATTCATGTACCGCTGCTTTATTTTTGGCTTTGAAAGCAAAAGGGATCGGGCCGGGTGACGAGGTCATTACCTCTCCGCTTACGTTCAGCTCGACCGCCAATACGATTATTCATACAGGAGCGACCCCTGTGTTTGCGGACATTGACGAAAACACGCTCAATATTGACCCGGCAAAGCTTGAGGCGGCCGTCACACCGCAAACGAAAGCAGTTGTACCCGTCCACTTCGGCGGGCAGTCCTGTGATATGGATGCGATATTGGCAATTGCCCAAAAGCATGGTTTATTCGTGCTGGAGGATGCGGCACATGCGGTGTATACGACTTATAAGCAAAGTATGATCGGTTCTATCGGGGACGCGACGGCATTCAGCTTTTATGCCACTAAAAACCTGGCGACAGGCGAAGGCGGTATGCTGACGACAGACGATGAGGAGCTTGCCGATAACATCCGGGTGCTGAGCCTTCACGGCATGAGCAAAGCCGCATGGAACCGTTATTCTTCAAATGGCAGCTGGTATTATGAAGTCGAATCGCCCGGCTATAAGATGAACATGTTTGATTTGCAGGCGGCTCTCGGTCTTCATCAGCTGAAACGGTTAGATGATATGCAGAAACGGAGAGAAGAGATTGCCGGCCGCTACCAAGCCGCTTTTCAGCAGATTCCGGGGCTGATCACGCCGTTTGTTCATGATGACGGAAGGCACGCATGGCATTTATATGTTTTGCAAGTTGATGAAAAACAGGCCGGTGTCACGCGCAGCGAAATGATTACGGCTTTAAAGGATGAATACAATATCGGAACTAGCGTTCACTTTATTCCAGTACACATTCATCCGTATTATCAAAAGCAATTCGGGTTTAAGGAATCGGACTTCCCGAATGCCATGAATTACTATAAACGAACCCTGTCGCTCCCGCTCTATCCATCAATGTCTGACGAGGATGTAGATGATGTCATTGACGCTGTGCGGGATATCGTAAAAGGGGCTGGTTAAAGTGTACACGGTAAAAGAAAATGTCTCCAAAGAAGCGATTGAGAGTTTTCTCCAAAGCAGGCAGCTTACATTGGACGTTCTGTATCAATTCTCCCTCGGCCTTTTTGAAAACAGCAGGCTCCAAGGCGTCTTGCTTTACGAAGATTCTCTGTGGGAAAGCCAGATGCTTCAGAAGAAAGTCATGAACGTCAAACTTCTTGCGGCAAACAGCGCCGGGCAGTTGAAGAGGCTGTTTGAAGCTTTTTATTCTGTACGCCAAATGGATGAAACGGATTTTATCTTTGTTCGTGTTCCGGCTGAAGATATCGGAGCGGCGCATGTGATACAGCAGCAGCCATCCTCTTACTTTGTCGGCAGTTTGCTGAAGCTGGCGAAGCCCCCGTCTTTTTATGACAAAACAGCGCCGTTTTTTGAACTGGGCCCTCCTGAGCCTGGAGACACAGAAGCGATATGTGAGCTGGCCCGAGACTCGTTTACAAAAAGCAGATATTTTCAAGATCCTCATCTCAGCCGTGAAGCAGCAAACAAAATTTTTCAGGAGTGGACACGAAACAACCTGAATGGAAGGGCGGCTATAAACATTGCCGCTAAGCATAAAGGCGAGGTCATCGGCTATCTTCAGGGCTTATCAAGAGACGATGAATGTATTCTCGATTTGATGGCTGTGAAGCCGGGGTTTGAAGGAAAACGTATCGCGTTTCATTTATTGGCGAATCTCATAGAACAACCGGAGACACAGAAGCATAAAACGGTAACAGCGGGGACGCAGCTTCACAATGTAAGGGCGATCCGCCTTTATGAAAGAATGGGCTTCACCGCTGAACAATCATACTATTATTATCATATTTGGCCGGGCAAGGAGGCGAAATAATGGCAGAGTTTCAGATCGCGAATAAAACTGTAGGCAAAGACGCGCCTGTATTTATTATCGCCGAGGCAGGAATTAATCATGACGGTAAGCTTGATCAGGCCTTTGCGCTGATTGATGCAGCGGCGGAAGCTGGAGCGGATGCCGTGAAATTTCAAATGTTTCAGGCTGATAAGATGTACCAGAAAGATCCTGGTTTGTACAAAACAGCGGCGGGTAAGGACGTCTCTATTTTTTCTTTGGTTCAATCAATGGAAATGCCAGCTGATTGGATTTCTCCGCTATTGGATTACTGCCGAGAAAAGCAGGTGATCTTTTTAAGCACAGTATGTGACGAAGGGGCAGCCGACCTGCTTCATTCCACCTCGCCGAGCGCTTTTAAAATCGCATCCTATGAAATTAACCATCTTCCGCTGCTCAAATATGTCGCCCGTATGAACAGGCCGATGATATTTTCAACAGCCGGAGCGGAAATTTCTGATATTCACGAAGCTTGGAGCACCATCAGGACAGAAGGCAACGATCAAATTGCCATTATGCATTGTGTGGCGAAATACCCTGCGCCGCCGGAGTACAGCAACCTCAGCGTCATTCCGATGCTTGCCGCCGCTTTTCCTGATGCGGTGATCGGCTTCTCCGATCATAGCGAGCATCCGACAGAAGCGCCGTGTGCCGCGGTTCAGCTCGGAGCTAGACTGATAGAAAAACATTTTACGATCGATAAAAACCTGCCGGGCGCCGACCACTCGTTTGCGTTAAATCCGGACGAATTGAAAGAAATGGTCGGAAGCATCAGGAAAACCGAGGCTGAGATGAAACAAGGAATCAGGAAGCCGGTCTCTGAAAAACTGCTTGGCAGTTCATACAAAACAACGACCGCCATCGAAGGAGAAATCCGAAATTTTGCATACAGAGGGATTTTTACAACGGCTCCGATTCAAAAAGGTGAAGCTTTTAGTGAAGACAATATCGCAGTGCTTCGCCCCGGGCAAAAGCCGCAGGGGATGCACCCGAGATTTTTTGAGCTGCTGACCTGCGGCGTTCGGGCTGTAAGAAACATTCCGGCCGACACAGGCATTGTCTGGGATGACATTTTAGTGAAGGACAGCCCATTTCATGAATGACATTCTCTTTATCATTCAAGCCAGAATGGGGTCAACACGGCTTCCGGGAAAAGTGCTGCGTCGGCTCGGTTCCAATCGCTTACTCGATATGATCGTTCACCGCGTCCGGCAAAGCGCGTTTTATCAAAAGGATCGGGATAATCTTGTCATCGCCACGTCTGATAAAGAAACTGACGACATATTAGAGGCGCACTGTGTTAAACATGGCTTTCGCGTTTTTCGCGGCAGTGAGGAACGTGTTCTCGACAGGTTTGTGAAGGTCATTGAGGCTGTCAAACCGACAGTTGTCATCCGGTTAACAGGTGAAAATCCGTTTGTTGATCCAGAGCTGCTCGATATGATGATTCAGGCGCATCTTGATCAAGGAGCGGATTATACGTATATCCTGAATACCCCGTTAGGGATTTGCGGCGAAGCGGTCAGCGCCAAGCTGTTAACAGACATCAGCCGCATTCAGGCGTTGGGGGATCAATATCAGGAGCATGTCACGTTATATGTAAGGGATCATCCAGATCTTTATCGCGTTCAGTTTTTAGAGGCGCCGGAACAATTTCGCGGCCCTCAATACCGACTGACCATTGACACAAAGGAAGACTATGAATCGATAAAGGCCCTTTATCAAAAAGCAGGCGAGCGTCCAGATGTATCCGCCTCAGAGCTCATCAGCCTGCTGAACCGGAACCTTGGTGCGGCAAACGAACGAGAGGCTGAATAGCCATGCATATTGGGATTGTCGCAGACGGGGGTTATGAAAAGGGAATGGGCCATGTTGTCCGGATGAAGAGACTTGCGGATGAACTCAAACAGTGCTGCTTGATTACGTTTTACACGAATCAGGAGTCTGAACCATTTCTTCATGAAGAGCATTGGCATGTCATCGTAAAGCCGGAGCTGCAGCAGCACGAATTTATTCTCCGGGAAATAAAAAGCAAGAAACTTGATCTGGTTTTATTTGATATTCTCGGCGCACCTGTTGAGCTGTTAAAGAAAATAAAGGCGGAAACAGATACAAAAATTGTACTTTTTGAAGAGAAAAACGCCAAAGCGATTCATCAAAGTGACGCAGTCATCAACGGAATTTACGGCGATATCAAAAGCAGGGTGTACGATCAGGGAAACACCCGCATCTATGAAGGGCCGGATTATCTTATTCTTCACCCCGCCTTCCGAGCCGCAAGAAATGATTACACACTTAAGAAAAAATGCCGCAATATTGTTGTCGCATTAGGAGGAAGTGATCCGAAGCAGCTTGTTTTTAAAGTGCTGGCTGCAGCCGACCAAGTCCCCGCCATGAAAGACAAAAACATGATGTTTGTGATGGGGAGCGCTTCACCGCATCAAGAGGCGGTCCGAAGGCAGATTCAAAAGAAGCCGCAGTACACGGTGATCGGGCAAACAAATGATATGGCGGGTATGATGAAACAAGCGGATGCAGCCATTGTCGCCGGCGGCATCTCCCTGTACGAAGCCATTTGCATCGGCGTGCCGTGCCTCGTTCTTTCTCAGGTTGAGCACCAAACGGCAACAGCCAAAACATTCGCTGAGCTAGGCGCCGCTCTTGATCTTGGCTTGGGAGAGCTTGTATCGGATGAGACGCTTATCTATCAGATGTCACGAATCATCAGCAGCTATCCTCTTCGCCTTTCATTGCACAAAGGAGGAAGGCTGCTCGTGGATGGCAAAGGCATCAAACGGGTATCAGCTATTCTTTTAGATTTGTATGATCAAAAGGCATAAAAATGCATGTAAGGAAGTGTTAATGTGAAAGGTGTTATTTTAGCCGGAGGAAACGGCTCACGCCTTATGCCCTTAACGAAAGCCGTCAACAAGCATTTGCTTCCTGTAGGCCCGTATCCGATGATTTACTGGTCGATTATGAAGCTGGAGGAAGCCGGAATAAAAGACATTTTACTCATCAGCCAAAAAGAGCATATGCCGCAATTTTTCAAACTGCTTGGGAACGGGAAAGAGCTTGGCGTCACAATCACTTATCAGGTCCAGCCTGCCGCATCGGGCATTTCGGATGGTCTGTCTTATGCAAAACGCTTTACGAAAAAAGAGCCTTTCATTTTATTATTAGGTGATAATATATTCGAAGATTCATTAAAGCCTTTTACGGAGCGTTTTGAACAGCAGGGAAAAGGAGCAAAGGTGCTGCTGAAAGAAGTTGATGATCCGGAACGCTTCGGGATTGCTGAGATTGATGAGAAAAACAAGCGGATTCGTTCCATTATCGAGAAGCCCGCACATCCGCCGACTAACCTTTGTGTAACCGGCATTTATATGTATGATGCGGAGGTGTTTTCGTATATTGAACAAATATCACCGTCGAAGCGCGGCGAGCTGGAAATTACCGATGTGAATAATCTATACATCGAAAACAGCCAGCTTACGTATGATGTGTTATCAGGCTGGTGGGTCGATGCCGGAACTCACGAATCGCTTCATCTCGCCTCTCAGCTTGTACATCAGGCTTTACAGAAAGGACAGGACGAAAAGTGATGGCAAAATCATATTTAATTACGGGCGGAGCCGGCTTCATCGGGCTCACGTTTACAAAGCTCATGCTGAAGGAAACGGATGCACGCATTACCGTTTTAGATAAACTAACGTACGCCAGCCACCCGGAGGAAATGGAAAAACTAAAGGAAAACAGCCGATTTCGCTTTGTAAAAGGGGATATCAGCGTTCAGGAGGATATCGACCGGGCGTTTGATGAGACCTATGACGGTGTGATTCATTTTGCTGCGGAATCGCATGTGGACAGAAGCATTTCCCAAGCGGAGCCGTTTATCACCACGAATGTCATGGGGACATACCGATTGGCGGAAGCGGTCTTGCAGGGAAAAGCCAAGAAGCTGATTCATATTTCAACAGATGAGGTGTACGGGGATTTAGAAGCGGATGATCCCGCCTTTACTGAAACGACGCCGCTTTCCCCTAATAACCCATACTCAGCCAGCAAAGCAAGCTCTGATTTGCTCGTGTTATCGTACGTAAAAACCCACAAGCTACCAGCCATTATTACACGATGCAGCAACAATTACGGCCCCTACCAGCACAGCGAAAAAATGATTCCGACGATTATCCGACATGCGAAGCAAGGCCTACCGGTTCCGCTGTACGGCGATGGGCTCCAGATCCGAGACTGGCTGTTTGCGGAGGACCATTGCCGCGCCATCAAGCTGATTTTAGAAAAAGGAACCGACGGCGAGGTGTATAACATCGGCGGCGGAAATGAACGCACAAATAAAGAGCTGGCGAGCATCATCATGAAGCATCTGAGCTGTGAGGAATTGTTCGCCCACGTGGAAGACCGAAAAGGGCATGACCGGCGCTATGCGATCAATGCTTCAAAGCTGAAAAACGAACTGGGCTGGCGGCAGGAAGTGCCGTTTGAAGAAGGCATTGCGCGTACGATTCGCTGGTATACAGACAATGACCGATGAGAAGGTGATCCGATTGACAAAGGTATTGGTGACTGGTGCGGGAGGACAGCTTGGCCTGGAACTGTGCCGCCAGCTGAAGCAAGCCGGGTATGAGGTCATTGCGTTAACAAAGAAGATGATGAACATTGCTGACCAGCGCTCAGTACGGCATTCGTTTGGCCATTATCAGCCGGATATCGTGGTCAATACGGCCGCGTTTACATCGGTTGATAAATGCGAGACAGAACTTGATAAAGCGTACTCGATTAACGGAATCGGCGCTTATTATACAGCGCTGGAGGCAACCCGCATCGGCGCTCAATATATTCATATCAGCACGGACTATGTATTTGACGGGAAAGGAACCCAGCCATACAGGGAAGACGATCCCCTCGATCCGAACACCATCTACGGCAAAAGCAAAAAGCTCGGAGAAGAACTGATTCGATTAGCAACAAAAGACAGCACGATTATCAGAACGTCGTGGGTGTACGGACATGGCGGCAGCAATTTCGTTCATACCATGCTGAGGCTTGCTGAAACGAAACAAGAGCTGCGGGTTGTAAGCGATCAAATGGGTTCGCCGACCTATACGAAGGATTTAGCAGAAGCGGTTATCAAGCTGTTCAGCCATCCGCCGGGCATCTACCATGTCAGCAATTCAGGCATATGCAGCTGGTATGAATTCGCGAAGGCCATTATGGAAGAAAGCGGACTGGCCACAGTCATTTTGCCTGTCACGACTGAAGAATATGGAAACAAAACGCCCCGTCCGGCTTACTCTGTGCTAAGCCATCGGGCCATTGAAGAAGCCGGTATTCGCCCTCGCCATTGGCGGGAAGCGCTACGGGAGTATTTGCAGGAGAGGAGCAGTGCGCGTGATTGATGGAGTCAAGGTGAAAAATTTGACGAAGCATAGTGACGACAGGGGCTTTTTTGCTGAGCTGGTTCGAGATGATGAGAACCTTCTTGAGCATTTCGGGCAGGCCTCTTGGTCGAAAAGCTATCCGGGTGTGATTAAAGCATTTCATTATCATGAGAAGCAGGATGATCTCTGGTTCTTCCCAACCGGCCACGCTCAGGTTGTCCTTTACGATCTGCGCGAGGACTCAAAGACAAAAGGAGAAACTGACGTCTATTATATGGGCGAAGACAACCCGATGCTGTTATTGATCCCAAAAGGGGTAGCTCACGGGTACAGAGTGCTGGGAGAAACGCCGCTGACGATTATCTACTTCACCACCATGTCGTATAATCCGGATCAGCCTGATGAAAAAAGAATTCCGTGGAATGATGAGACGATCGGTTTTAATTGGAATACCGAATTTAGATAAAGATAGGAACATGATCAATCGAAGAGCGGAGGCATCTTCGCCTTTTTTTTGTCCTTTTTTCAAAATAGGATTAAAAGGTAGAATTCAACAGGTGGATGTGACTAGAAAAAGAGAGTAAATCGTCCATTCGACCCTTGTATATCCAGGATGAAATACTCAAAGAATCCCAAGTGTTAATATTCCTAAAAAAAGCATTTACTTCCATGGAAAATGATGATAGATTAATTTTTAAGAAAAAGTAAGATAATTCGCGAATTATGGCAAAACACTTTTTCTGCAGAGGACGCTCTGGCCAATTCCGAAAATTAATTGAGGGGGAAATGTCATGTTAAAAAGAACTTCATTTGTATCTTCATTATTCATCAGTTCAGCTGTCTTACTATCAATCTTGCTTCCTTCAGGCCAAGCTCATGCGCAGTCTGCATCAATTGAGGCTAAAACGATCAACAGCACAAAAGAGTGGACCACTTCTGATATTGAGGTAACATATAAACCAAATGCGGTGCTTTCTCTCGGAGCGGTAGAATTTCGTTTTCCTGACGGGTTTCATGCAACGACAAGAGATTCAGTGAATGGAAGAACACTGAAAGAAACACAGATATTAAACGATGGAAAAACAGTCAGACTCCCGCTTACGCTTGATTTGTTAGGCGCAACTGAATTTGACCTCGTCATGGTGCGTAAAACCCTTCCGCGCGCAGGCACTTATACAATTAAAGGCGATGTTGTAAACGGTTTGGGAATCGGCAGTTTTAATGCTGAAACGCAGCTGGTGATTGACCCTCGTTAATAAATAGATGTGATCAGAGACTGAGATGTTTTCAGTCTCTTTTTTTTGTTGATTAAAAAAACTGGTACGGATCTTGCATGATAATAAGGGTGAATCCAATGTAGAAAGGAATTGGCCGGTTAAATTTTTAAAGCGCTTACATTTCTGGCTGGTCAAAAAAACAATGAGGTGAAAAAAGATGTCAGCAAAGCAAGTCTCGAAAGATAAGGAAAAAGAAGCTCTTAATTTATTTCTGTCTACCCAAACGATCATTAAGGAAGCCCTTCGAAAGCTGGGCTATTCGGGCGATATGTATGAACTTATGAAAGAGCCGCAGAGAATGCTCACTGTCCGCATCCCGGTAAAAATGGATAACGGCAGCGTCAAAGTGTTCACAGGCTACCGGTCGCAGCACAATGATGCGGTCGGTCCGACAAAGGGAGGCGTGCGTTTCCATCCTGAAGTCAATGAAGAGGAAGTCAAGGCATTATCCATATGGATGACGCTCAAGTGCGGGATTGCTAATCTTCCTTACGGCGGCGGAAAGGGCGGTATTATTTGTGATCCGCGGACAATGTCTTTTGGAGAATTGGAAAGGCTGAGCAGAGGATATGTCCGTGCCATCAGCCAGATCGTCGGCCCGACAAAGGATATTCCGGCTCCCGATGTGTACACCAACTCGCAAATTATGGCGTGGATGATGGATGAGTACAGCCGGCTGCGGGAATTCGATTCTCCGGGCTTTATCACAGGAAAACCGCTCGTTTTAGGCGGATCGCAAGGCCGGGAAACAGCAACGGCACAGGGGGTCACGATTTGTATTGAAGAGGCGGTGAAGAAAAAAGGGATTAAGCTGCAAAACGCGCGGATCATCATACAGGGCTTTGGAAATGCGGGAAGCTTTCTGGCCAAATTCATGCATGATGCGGGCGCGAAGGTGGTCGGGATCTCGGATGCCCATGGCGGTCTCTACAACCCGGACGGTCTTGATATCCCTTATTTGCTCGATAAGCGGGACAGCTTCGGCATGGTCACCAACTTATTTACAGACGTCATCACAAATGAGGAGCTGCTTGAAAAGGATTGCGATATCTTAGTGCCTGCGGCAATCGCCAATCAAATCACAGCCAAAAACGCACATAACATTCAGGCGTCAATCGTCGTCGAAGCGGCAAATGGTCCGACAACCATTGATGCCACGAAGATCCTGAATGAAAGAGGCGTGCTCCTCGTGCCTGATATCCTGGCGAGTGCCGGCGGCGTCACGGTTTCTTATTTTGAATGGGTGCAAAACAACCAAGGATATTATTGGCCAGAAGAAGAGGTTGCAGAAAAACTGAGAAACGTCATGGTCAATTCGTTCGAAACAATTTATCAGACAGCGGCAACACATAAAGTCGATATGCGCTTGGCGGCTTACATGACAGGCATCAGAAAATCGGCAGAGGCATCGCGATTCCGCGGGTGGGTATAAATTCGGAAGGGGAGATATCCTCTTCTGATGCAAAGAAATTTTGCGTTTATCCTTTGCAGGAAGAGTGAGACCTGCAAATAAAATTTGCGTTTCATGGTCGGAGAAAGAGAAAGGTGTCGGCTAATAGACAAATTTCCGTTTGATTCAACAAGTTTTTTCAGCAAAAGACAAAAAAATGGCATGGTTCTTGCATTTTTATTCATACGAAAACATATTTCATGACATGAGGGGGACTACATATGACAGTTTCATACGCACACGAACCATTTACTGATTTTACGGAAGCAAAGAATAAAACATCATTTCAAGAGTCATTGGCATTTGTAAACACTCAGCTCGGCAAGCATTATCCGCTTGTCATAAATGGAGAAAAAATAGAAACGAACCGCAAAATTGTTTCCATTAATCCGGCAAATAAAGAAGAGATCATTGGGTACGCGTCTACAGCGGATCAAGAGCTTGCTGAAAAAGCGATGCAAGCTGCACTGCAGGCATTTGAATCTTGGAAAAAACAAAGACCGGAGCACCGCGCGAATATCCTCTTTAAAGCAGCGGCTATTTTGCGCAAAAGAAAGCATGAATTTTCAAGCTATCTTGTAAAGGAAGCAGGAAAACCGTGGAAGGAAGCTGATGCGGATACGGCTGAAGCGATAGACTTTTTAGAGTTCTACGCGCGGCAAATGTTAAGCCTCAAGGAAGGGTCTCCGGTGAAGAGCCGTGCAGGCGAGTTCAATCAATACCATTACGAAGCGCTTGGCGTCGGCATCGTCATTTCTCCATTTAATTTCCCGCTTGCGATTATGGCAGGTACAGCGGCGGCTGCAATTGTGACAGGGAATACGATTCTCTTAAAACCGGCTGACGCAGCCCCAGTAGTAGCTGCAAAATTTGTCGAGGTCATGGAGGAAGCGGGCTTGCCAAACGGCGTTCTGAATTACATCCCGGGAGATGGAGCGGAGATCGGTGATTTCTTAGTGGAGCATCCGAAAACGCGGTTTGTCTCATTTACAGGTTCCCGTGCAGTCGGCTGCCGGATTTATGAGCGTGCCGCCAAAGTGCAGCCTGGCCAAAAATGGCTGAAGCGGGTGATTGCTGAGATGGGCGGAAAAGACACGGTGCTTGTCGACAAGGACGCTGATCTTGACCTTGCTGCCTCTTCTATCGTGTATTCAGCATTCGGGTATTCAGGACAGAAGTGTTCAGCAGGCTCCCGCGCGGTCATCCATCAGGATGTTTATGATGAAGTGGTGGAAAAAGCTGTAGCGCTGACGAAAACGCTGGCTGTAGGCAATCCGGAAGATCCTGATACGTATATGGGTCCCGTGATCCATGAAGCGTCCTACAATAAAGTCATGTCATATATTGAAATCGGCAAATCTGAAGGCAAGCTGTTGACCGGCGGTGAAGGCGATGATTCAAAAGGTTACTTTATTCAGCCGACGATCTTTGCAGATGTTGATGAAAACGCGCGCCTGATGCAGGAAGAAATTTTTGGCCCGGTTGTTGCGATCTGCAAAGCGCGTGATTTCGATCATATGCTGGAGATTGCAAATAACACGGAATACGGATTAACAGGCGCTCTGCTGACGAAAAATCGCGCACACATTGAACGGGCGCGTGAGGATTTCCATGTCGGAAACCTATACTTCAACAGAGGCTGTACCGGGGCGATTGTCGGCTATCAGCCGTTCGGCGGTTTTAATATGTCTGGAACAGATTCAAAAGCAGGCGGCCCGGATTATTTAATTCTTCACATGCAGGCCAAAACAACGTCCGAAGCTTTTTGATTTGAGAGAAATAAAATCGTGCGATCCTTGAGCGGATCGCACGATTTCAACTTTTGATCAGGAGGACAATTTATGCTATATACAAAAATCAGTCACATGAAGCCGGCTGAAAGAGTGGAGGCGCTGACAACGTCTCTGGTCAGTCTCAGCAGTGTGAACGGCACTGTCGGAGAGGGGACAAAGGCAAATTTTATCAAAGAAGTGATCATGAGCTATCCTTATTTTCAGGAAAATCCTGAACATGTGTGGGAACAGGCTATTCCTAACGACCCATACAATCGTAAAAATATTTTTGCATTTATTGAAGGACATGGAGAAAGCCAAAATACTGTCATTTACCATGCCCATCTGGATACAGTCGGAATAGAAGATTTCGGCCCTTTAAAGGATATTGCTTTTGATTGCGAGAAATTGGCCGAGTACTTCAGCCGTTATGAATTCGATCAAGATGTTCAGCGGGATGCCGAATCAGGTGAGTGGATGTTCGGAAGAGGATCTGTCGATATGCAAAGCGGCATCGCTGTTCATTTAGCCAACCTTCTGCATTTTTCAGAGAACCTCCATACACTGCCGGGAAACCTATTGTTTATGGCAAATCCGGATGAGGAGAGTCAGCATTCCGGCGTTCTCGCCTGCATTTCAGAGCTGAACCGGCTAAAAAAAGAAAAACAGCTTCATTATCTGGCTGCCATTAATACGGATTTTATTACGCCGCTTTACGATGGTGATAAGACAAGGTATATCTACACCGGAGCCGCGGGGAAACTGCTGCCTTGCTTTTACATCTACGGGCGAGAAGTACATGTTGGCGATACGCTGGCAGGCATTGATCCAAATTTGATTTCATCAGAAATCACACGCCGTCTCCACAATAACATTCAGCTGGCAGAAAAGATCGAAGGAGAGTTGGTACTGCCCCCATCCTGTTTGTATCAGCGCGATAATAAGGAATCCTATAATGTGCAAACGGCTGTCAGCAGCTGCTTGTATTTCAATTATTTTATTTATGAAAGAACAGCAAAGGAAATTATGGATCTGCTTATCGAAGTTACTGAGGAAGCATGCCGGGACACAGAACAAAAATTATCAGATTATTATGAAGAATATGTAAAGAGAACCAATCTGCCGAAGAAACACTTAACATGGGACATTCAAGTGTACAGTCTGGAGCAATACTTAGAAAAGCTGAGAAGCCGCGGCGTAGATCCCGAGCAGTGTATCGAGCAGGCATTCAAAGCCAATGAGCACCTCGAACTTCGTATGAAATGCTTTCAGGCAATCGAAGAGCTTCAAAAGCTTGACCCCGATCAAGGCGCAAAAGTCATTCTATTTTACGCACCTCCTTACCTGCCGCATAACTATTTAAAAGAAGATAGCACAAGAGATCAGCTTTTGGAGCATGTGATTAAAGAAGCGGCTGACAAAACCGCTGAATCGACAGGCGAAACATTTGTCTTCAAAAAGTTTTTCCCCTACTTGGCAGACGGCAGTTTCTTATCGCTGCACGAAACCGATGGCGAAATTGATTCCTTTATCAGAAACTTCCCTGGGTGGAATATGATTGGAACCATTCCGTTCAAAGACATACGCAAGCTGAATATTCCATCCATTAACATGGGCGTTTACGGAAAAGACGGCCATAAGTGGACGGAACGAGTCTATAAACCGTACACATTTCACGTTTTGCCTCACCTCATACAGCAGACCACTGTTCATCTTTTACAGAGCTACCGGATGACCATCACGGCAAAAGAACCAAAGGGGGAAGGATGATGCAGGATCATCATAATGAATTGCAGCGCAGCATGAAAAGCAGGCATTTGTTTATGATTGCATTAGGAGGGGTGATTGGAACCGGGCTGTTTTTAGGCTCCGGCTTTACCATCAGCCAGGCGGGACCGCTCGGTGCCATTGCCGCGTATATCATCGGCGGATTTTTAATGTATCTTGTCATGCTTTGTTTAGGAGAACTGGCTGTTGCCATGCCGGTGGCCGGATCGTTTCAGGCCTACGCCACTAAATTTCTGGGGCCGTCGACAGGCTTTATGATCGGGTGGCTGTATTGGTTCAGTTGGGCGAATACAGTAGGCTTGGAGCTGACGTCAGCAGGCATTTTGATGCAAAGGTGGCTGCCCTCCGTTCCTATTTGGATATGGTGTCTTTTGTTTGGCATCGTCATCTTTTTGATTAATGCGCTGTCTGTCAGAAGCTTTGCCGAAATGGAGTTTTGGTTTTCAAGCATCAAAGTGGCAGCGATCGTATTATTTATCGTGATCGGCGGAGCCGCTGTGTTTGGCTTGATTGACTTTAAAGGCGGACAGGAAACGCCATTTTTGTCTAACTTTATGACTGATAGAGGGCTTTTCCCTAATGGGGTGCTGGCCGTTATGTTTACGCTGGTCATGGTGAATTTCTCCTTTCAAGGGACGGAGCTTGTCGGCATTGCGGCAGGGGAAAGTGAAAATCCGGAAAAAACACTGCCAAAGTCCATTCGAAATGTCATTTGGCGCACACTGTTTTTCTTTGTGCTCGCGATGTTCGTCCTGGTTGCCATTCTTCCCTACAAAACGGCGGGGGTTATTGAAAGCCCGTTTGTAGTGGTGCTCGATCAAATCGGCATCCCATTTGCAGCTGATATCATGAACTTTGTTATCTTAACGGCGATTTTGTCTGTTGCCAATTCAGGATTGTATGCTGCGTCGCGCATGATGTGGTCACTTTCATCAAATAAAATGGGCCCTTCCTTTCTTACCAGGCTGACAAAAAAAGGTGTGCCGATGAACGCCTTGCTGATTACACTTGGCATTTCCGGATGTTCGCTGCTGACAAGTGTCATGGCTGCAGAAACGGTGTATTTATGGTGTATTTCAATCTCTGGTATGGTGACAGTTGTCGCATGGATGTCCATTTGTGCGTCGCAATTTTTCTTTCGCAGACGTTTCCTCGCTGAAGGCGGAAACGTAAATGACCTGGAGTTCAGAACGCCGCTTTATCCGCTAGTCCCGATTCTCGGATTTTGTTTATACGGATGCGTGTTGATCAGCCTCATTTTCATTCCCGATCAAAGAATCGGCTTGTACTGCGGCGTGCCGATCATTATTTTTTGCTATGCGTACTACCATCTGAGCATCAAAAAACGCATAAATCATGAACCGATTGAAAAAGAGCAGGCAGAGGTCCAATAAAAAAGCTCTCCGGAAAACCGGAGAGCTTTTTTACGTGTTGCGTCTGACAAGAAAACAGTTTTTTTAAAATGAAATATATAAATCTATATTGATATTTAAATGAAAATAATAAAAATGATAAAGATTTCGTTCGTATTGTGAATTGTGAAAAAACAATGCTAAACTATAATTCAACTTTATGATAAGAAGATTATGGAAGAGGTGTTTGATAAAGAATGAACAGCAAACAAAACAATGACATCAAAACAAAACATCATTTTCCACTATTGTTAGCATTGGCTTTAACGATGGGGGTATTTGCTGCCGGATCTGAAGAACTTGTCATCTCACCGCTGCTGCCGGATTTGGCAAAAGCCTTCAATTCAGATGTCAGTGTCCTTGCGTTATCTATCAGTATTTACGGCGTTATGATTTTTATCGGTGCGCCGCTACTGGTTCCTTTAGGTGATAAATACTCCAGAGAACTAAGTTTAATGGCTGGGCTTATGATCTTTATCATAGGAACAGTGATATGCGCTTTGGCTCAAAATATCTTTTTCTTCTTTTTAGGCCGTGCGCTGTCGGGGTTAGCTGCGGGAGCGTTTGTGCCGACCGCTTATGCAGTTGTAGGAGACCGTGTTCCTTATACATATCGGGGCAAGGTGATGGGACTGATTGTTTCAAGCTGGTCGCTGGCACTGATCTTCGGTGTGCCGATCGGATCATTTATCGGCGGTGTCCTGCATTGGAGATGGACATTTTGGATCTTCGCCTTGATGGGCGTTCTGGTTGTTCTGCTGATCCTGTTTGAAATGCGTCGTCATGCCGAACATAAAAACAGCGGCAAGGAAGAAAAAGAAGAGCCAGCTGGAACATTCCGGGATGCGCTGAAAGTCCCGCGCGTACCCGTTTATATCACGATAACCTTTTGTAATATGATTGGTTTTTACGGTATGTATTCATTTTTAGGCTCCTATCTTCAGGACGTTTTTACCGGAGGAAATACAGCTGCGGGCTTATTTATCATGATTTATGGCATCGGATTTTCCATGAGTGTCATTACAGGAAAGATTGCCGACCGCATCGGAAAAATGCGCTCCCTTTTGATTGCACTGGGGGTCATCAGCGTGCTGCTGGCATGTTTAGCCTATGCGCCGGCTTCAATGATTCTGTTAATTGTCAGCCTGTTTATTTGGGGATTAATGCAAAGCTTGACGGTGACACTGCTTAGCACCATTTTGAGTGACTGCTCAGAGCATCATCGCGGGAAAATCATGGTGTTTTACAGCCTCGCCTCGAATCTGGCTGTGACATTAGGATCTGCTTTGATGGGGCCTGTATATGTAGGGTACGGGTATGCAGCCGTCGGATTGATTTGCGCCGCCATCACAGTGCTCGGATTTGTGCTCAGTGTATTCGCATATAAAAAGTACGGCAAGTATGAGCAGAAAGCTGATCATTCCTTATCCCAATAAACAAAGTTTCTAAATTCCTATAATAAAAAACCCTTCCTTGAGGGGTTTTTTGTTTGTATAGGAATAATTATCAATATTTTCATAAAACATTGACAGTTCAATTGCCGCTGGATAAAATTTACTTAAAATTTAAAAGATTGGTTGGTGCTCATGATTATATTGGATAATAGCATTCAGACAAAAAAAAGAACTGATTCAATATCCAAACTCATTACAGTCAACACGCTCGGCCCTGAGGGGACAAGCAGTGAGTACGCAGCAAAACATTTCATTTCCAATTTTACTCTTCTTCAGGGGCTGAACAGTAAATTGTCCTTGCATGATACTTTTGAATCATGTATCGAAAGGACGCTTCAAAGCCCGCTAGAATATACCATCGTCCCACACGCTTATGACGGCATTAAGCATTTCTACATGAGGCCGGATTTGCAGCTTTTGCAGATCTTCAGGTGCGATACACCGATGTACGGCCTGGCTGTTCGTCCTGATTTTGAATTCAGCGACGATATGCTTGATTCATCTGTTATCGTTTCACATCCTTCACCCATTAATTTAATCAAATATTTTACCCGCAAAGATGTACGTTTCAAACTGGTCAATTCGACCAGTCAAGCTGCAAGAAAAGTAAAAGAAGGCTTATATGACATTGCCTTAACCAATGAGCTTGCACGGCAAAAGTACGGGCTTACATTTGTGAAAACATTTAAAAGCATTCCTATGAGCTGGTCATTATTCGGAAAAGGAGACGTTGATGATGAAAACTAAAGAAGATATGCAGGAGCTTTATTTCCCGACACCGAAATTAATAGAATGGGAAAATGGAGTGAGACAGTATTCAACCGTGCGCGGCGACACTGAAGTATTAATGTCTTACGTTCCGCCGCATACCAACGTTGAACCCCATCAACATAAAGAAGTCCAAATCGGCATGGTCATTTCTGGCGAGCTGATGATGACTGTCGGAGATGTGACGAGAAAAATGACGGCCTTGGAATCTGCCTATATTGCGCCGCCTCATGTGCCTCACGGGGCAAGAAACGATAGAGACCAAGAAGTCATTGCGATCGATATCAAGCGGCTGAAAGCTGATGAAACATATACAAGTCCTGAGGACTATTTTTTGAATATTTTTAAAACAAGAGACCTATTGCCTGGCATGGAAGTCACGTTCTTTGTTGAGGACTGGGTGGAAATCATGCTGGCCAAAATCCCTGGAAACGGCGGAGAGATGCCTTTCCATAAACATCGGAATGAACAAATCGGCATCTGCATCGGCGGAGGTTACGACATGACGGTCGAAGGCTGCACGGTGGAAATGAAATTCGGAACAGCCTATTTCTGCGAGCCTCGGGAGGATCACGGCGCCATCAACCGTTCCGAAAAAGAATCAAAATCAATTAACATCTTCTTCCCGCCGCGCTACAACAGAGCAAAAGCAAAAAAAATAAAGGCGGATGAGTGATCATGAACCTTATCGATAAAACTGTCCTCATAACAGGAGGCGCATCAGGAATTGGTTATGCGGCGGTTCAAGCTTTTTTGAACCAGCAGGCCAACGTGGTTGTGGCGGATATTGACGAGGCGCAGGGAGAAGCAATGATTCGGAAAGAAAATAATGACAGGCTGCACTTTGTGCAAACAGACATCACAGACGAAGCTGCCTGTCAGCACGCTGTTCAATCGGCGGTCGATACATTTGGAGGGCTGGATGTATTGATTAATAATGCGGGCATTGAAATCGTGGCTCCCATTCACGAGATGGAGCTCAGCGATTGGAACAAGGTGCTGCAAGTCAATTTGACCGGCATGTTTTTAATGAGCAAGCACGCACTCAAGCATATGCTCGCTGTCGGCAAGGGC
The DNA here is from genome assembly GCF_055710085.1 of Bacillus sp. VA13. Lineage (NCBI taxonomy): Bacteria > Bacillati > Bacillota > Bacilli > Caryophanales > Bacillaceae > Bacillus > Bacillus sp. VA13. The sequence continues at coordinate 368,250 of NZ_JBVQPP010000002.1, forward strand.
AACATCATTAATACGTGCTCAGTCGGCGGACTCGTGGCATGGCCTGATATTCCTGCTTATAACGCCAGCAAAGGAGGCGTTTTGCAGCTGACGAGGTCAATGGCCGTTGATTATGCGAAACATCAAATTCGCGTCAACTGCGTATGCCCGGGAATTATCGACACACCGCTAAATGAAAAATCATTCCTTGAAAATAATGAAGGCACACTTGAAGAGATCAAAAAAGAAAAGGCAAAGGTAAATCCGCTGCTGAGGCTCGGGAAACCCGAAGAAATTGCAAACGTGATGCTGTTTTTAGCCTCAGATTTATCAAGCTATATGACCGGAAGCGCCATCACCGCAGACGGAGGATACACCGCACAATAAAGAAGGAGTGTTTTACATATGGAGAGAAAAACAGTATTGGTCATCGCTGATCTTGGAGGCTGCCCGCCGCACATGTTTTATAAAAGCGCTGCTGAAAAATATAACCTGGTTAGCTTTATTCCAAGACCTTTTGCAATTACAGCCTCCCATGCAGCACTGATTGAAAAATACTCGGTCGCGGTCATAAAAGATAAAGACTATTTTCAGAGCTTAGCTGATTTTGAGCATCCCGATTCAATTTATTGGGCACATGAGGATCATGACAAGCCTGAAGAAGAGGTTGTCGAGCAAATCGTCAAGGTTGCCGAAATGTTTGAGGCGGACGCCATCACAACAAACAATGAATTATTCATTGCTCCGATGGCGAAAGCCTGTGAACGCCTGGGCCTGAGGGGCGCCGGCGTGCAGGCAGCCGAAAATGCCAGAGATAAAAATAAAATGAGGGACGCTTTTAATAAGGCCGGAGTCAAATCGATCAAAAATAAACGAGTCACAACTCTTGAGGATTTTCGTGCTGCACTTGAAGAGATCGGCACACCTCTTATTTTGAAGCCTACATACTTAGCGAGTTCAATCGGCGTAACGCTGATAACCGACACGGAGACGGCAGAAGATGAATTTAACAAAGTCAATGACTATCTCAAATCGATTAACGTGCCGAAGGCGGTCACATTTGAAGCGCCGTTTATTGCTGAAGAATTTTTACAAGGTGAGTACGGAGACTGGTATCAAACAGAAGGGTACTCCGACTATATCAGCATAGAAGGCATTATGGCTGATGGTGAGTATTTTCCGATCGCCATTCATGACAAAACGCCGCAAATTGGATTTACAGAAACATCACATATTACGCCGTCCATTTTGGATGAAAAGGCGAAAAAGAAAATTGTCGAAGCGGCTAAAAAGGCAAATGAAGGGCTTGGACTGCAAAATTGCGCAACACATACAGAAATCAAGCTAATGAAAAACAGAGAACCGGGTTTAATAGAGTCGGCAGCCAGATTCGCCGGCTGGAATATGATTCCTAACATTAAAAAGGTTTTCGGCCTTGATATGGCGCAATTATTATTAGATGTTCTCTGTTTCGGAAAAGATGCTGATCTGCCGGACGGGTTATTGGATCAAGAGCCTTACTATGTCGCTGACTGCCATCTGTACCCTCAGCATTTCAAACAAAATGGCCAGATCCCTGAAACTGCTGAGGATTTGGTGATCGAAGCGATCGATATTCCGGACGGGCTATTGAAGGGTGATACAGAAATCGTTTCTTTTTCGGCTGCGGCACCAGGCACATCAGTTGATTTGACGCTGTTTGAAGCCTTCAACTCCATTGCTGCTTTTGAACTGAAAGGCAGCAATTCACAGGATGTGGCTGAATCAATCAGACAAATTCAGCAGCATGCGAAGCTGACGGCAAAGTATGTGCTGCCAGTATGAAACAGTTAAAACCCAACTCTAAATACTTGCTTTACGGGCAGGCGCTATCGTTTATGGGAGACTATTGTGTTCTCCCTGCCCTGCTCATTTTGTCTACATATTATCACGATTATTGGGTGACGTCGGGGGTCATCGTGGTCAGAAGCATTCCGATGGTGTTCCAGCCATTTTTGGGGGTTCTGGTCGACCGGTTAGACAGAATTAAGATCATGCTGTGGACGGATATCATCAGGGGCATCATCTTTTTGGGGCTCACATTTCTTCCAAAAGGCGAGTATCCGCTGATTTTTCTGGCCTTGCTGTTTATTTCTTATGGAAGCGGCGTGTTTTTTAACCCGGCCCGTCTCGCTGTCATGTCATCATTGGAATCAGATATTAAAAGCATCAACACGTTATTTGCAAAAGCGACGACCATCTCCATCATCGTCGGGGCAGCTGCCGGAGGGCTTTTTCTGTTAGGCGGTTCTGTAGAGCTGGCTGTTGCTTTTAACGGTGTGACATACTTGATTTCGGCCATTTTTATCAGCCGCATTAAGCTGCAATTCGTGCCGATTCAATCTGAAAACATAAAAGAGGCCTTTCAGTCTTTTAAAGAAGGACTCAAGGAAATCAAAACCAATGCTTTCGTATTAAACGCCATGTTTACGATGATTACGATGGCTTTGCTGTGGGGAATTGTGTACAGCTATTTTCCGATTGTCAGCCGCTTTTTGGGTGACGGGGAAATCGGCAACTTTATTCTCACATTCTGCATCGGCTTCGGCGGCTTCATTGGGGCAGCGCTTGTCAGCAAATGGGGCTTTAACAACAATAGAGGCCTGACGTACTTTACCGTTTTATCCATTGTCTCGCTGGCGCTGTTTTTATTCACGCCGATCTTCGCTGTCTCTGTCATCGCCGCAATCCTCTTTTTCATCGCGATGGAATACGGGGAAGTGCTTGCAAAGGTGAAGGTTCAGGAGAACGCGGCGAACCAGATTCAAGGGCGCATTTTTTCGGTGGCGGAAGCGTCGATCGGATTATGTATTTCTGTTGGTTCGATGTTAATCAACGTCTTTAACGCTCCAGTCATTATGGGGCTGATTGTTGTGATCGTAAGCGGATTGTTTCTGCATACGAAGCTCGTCAACAAATCGTTTTTGGAACGGGATAACAAAACGGAGCAAAAAGGAGTCTTTTAGATGGAAATAACACCGTCCGACGTCATCAAGACACTTCCAAAGCAAGAGTTTTCTCTCGTTTTTCAAAAGGTAAAGGAATTGGAAAAAACGGGGGCCCATATCATTAATCTCGGACAGGGAAACCCTGACCTTCCGACTCCGCCGCATATTGTGGAGGCTTTGCGGGAGGCGTCCCTGAATCCTTCATTTCATGGATACGGCCCATTCAGAGGCTATCCTTTTTTGAAGGAAGCGATCGCTGCTTTCTATAAAAGAGAATACGGGGTGTCAATCAATCCTGAAACGGAAGTTGCGCTCTTCGGCGGCGGAAAAGCCGGCTTATATGTGCTGACACAATGCCTGCTTAATCCGGGAGATATCGCTTTGGTCCCGAATCCAGGCTACCCTGAATACCTGTCAGGAATTACGATGGCGCGAGCTGAGCTGCACGAAATGCCACTGTATGAAGAAAATGGCTATCTGCCGGATTTTGAAAAGATCGATCCCGCTGTGCTGGAAAAAGCAAAGCTCATGTTTTTGAATTATCCGAATAACCCGACGGGAGCTGTGGCCGATGCGGCTTTTTATGCAAAAGCGGCTGCTTTTGCGAAAGAGCACAACATCCACTTGATTCATGATTTTGCGTACGGCGCGTTTGAATTCGATAAAAAGCCGGCCAGCTTTCTTGAGGCAGAGGATGCCAAAGCTGTCGGGGCAGAGCTTTATTCATTTTCAAAAACATTTAACATGGCCGGCTGGAGAATGGCGTTTGCCGTCGGGAATGAGAAGATCATTCAGGCCGTCAATGAATTTCAGGATCATGTATTTGTCGGCATGTTCGGCGGATTGCAGCAGGCGGCAAGTGCCGCGCTTTCAGGAGATCCGGAGCAAACGGAATCCTTAAAACGAATCTACGAGGAACGAATTGACTTTTTTACGGAGCTGTGTGAAAAGGAACTGGGCTGGAAGATGGAAAAGCCAAAAGGAACGTTTTACGTATGGGCTGAAATTCCGACAACGTTTGAGACATCTCACCAATTCTCCGATTACTTGCTGGAGCATGCCCATGTCGTTGTCACACCGGGCGAAATATTCGGAAGCAACGGAAAAAGGCATGTCAGAATATCGATGGTGTCGAAGCAGGAGGATTTGTGGGAGTTTGTCATGCGGATTCAAAAGCTGAACCTGCCGTTTGCATCATTACAAGAAGCATCCCGCTAAAAAGCGGGATGTTTTTATATGCTTTTCATGCTTCCGCCATCAGCGGAAATTTGCTGTCCGGTGATATAGGAGGCCTCCTCAGAGGCGAGAAACGCGGCGAGCGCTGCGGTTTCTTCAGCTGATCCGACACGCTTCATCGGAATCCCGGAAGCAATCTGTACTTCTGCTTCTTGTTTGGATATGCTGTTCTTTTTCATTACATTTTCCACAAATTGATGGTAACGGTCTGTAGCGATAAAACCAGGGTTCAGGCAGTTGACAGTAATGTTGTGAGAAGCAAGCTGGCTGGAAATATTTTTACTGGCGTTAATTAAAGCAGCATTCATCATACTGTTCGTGAACATATTGGCGCCGGGTTCTTTCCACAGGTTTCCGACAATGTTGATGATTCTGCCAAACTCGTTTTGTTTCATCAGTGAAGCGGCACGCTTGATAGCGTCAATATAGGCGACGGTTTTCTGTGTAAACGTGGCCGTCATATCCTCTATATTACAATTATCAAATGTGTCAGGCGCGCCGCCCGGGATATTATTAATCAGAACATCAAGCCGTCCGCATTGAGATTCGATTTTTTGAAAAATATCGGCTCTCGTATGCTGGTCAGACATATCACCCGCAAGGACAATGACACTCGCTTCAGGATGCTTGGCCAAAATGTCTTTTTTGACAGATTCAATATTGTCCAAGTTTCGCGAATTAATGACGACGGAAAAATGCTGGTCTGCTAGCTTCAGAGCAATTGCTTTTCCAATCCCTTGACTGGCTCCCATAATAAATGCGGTTCGTTTTGACAAATAACAGCACCCCTTTGAAAAAAATGGATTATTAACTACATCGTAAGAAAAAACAGAGAAAAAAGCAAATTTTATTTAAATTCTGATAAAGGAGGATCGAAAAACTCCCGCCGGCTTGGGCGGGAGAGATATTATACATATAGGAATTGAGGAAGTGTATCAAGAGAAAGGCGGTTGCCGACAAAGAATGAACCGAATTCGCCGTAGCGAGCGCTGACTTCGTCAAAACGCATTTCATACACAAGCTTTTTGAATTGGAGCACATCATCACTGAACAATGTAACGCCCCACTCGTAATCGTCAAAACCGACGGAGCCGGTGATGATCTGTTTGACTTTGCCCGCATAGCTGCGGCCGATTAAGCCGTGGCTTCTCATCAAGTTTCTGCGTTCTTCCATTGAAAGCATGTACCAGTTGTCATTGCCGGATCTTCTTTTATCCATTGGATAGAAGCATACATATTTTGACTCAGGCAATTCAGGGTAAAGGCGCGCACGCACATGCGGATTTTCGTAAGGGTCGCCGTCGCCGCTTGCCAAGTAGTTGCTCAGCTCTACCACTGATACGTAGGAGTAAGCCGGAATGGTGAACTCAGCAAGTCTTGATTTGTTGAATTCGAGCTCAATTTGATTTAATTCTTCCATTGTAGGGCGAAGAATCATCAGCATAAAATCAGCTTTTTGGCCGACGATGCTGTAAAGGGTCTGCGATCCTTTTCCTTCTTTTTGGGCAACGCCCCATTTTTCAAGCAATCCTGTGAATTCATGTATGATAGATTGGCGCTCATCACTGGACAGCAGCTTCCAGGAAGTCCAGTCCATTGTGCGGAAATCATGAAGCGCATACCAGCCGTCAAGCGTTTTCGCCGCTTCATTGGTCATTTGCTGTTCACTCATTTATCTTCACTCCTATTATCTTTTCATTGTTGCCTTCACTATACCATAGTTTATCCGATTCTACTGTGGAGAAACCTTGAACATCCCTTTCGTATAACTCCATAAAAATAAGAGAAGCTATAAGGAAAGAATGAGTCACTTAAATTAATTAGAAAAATAAGATTTTTTTATGAAAGCGCTATAATGAAAGTTGGCTGTTTGAATTTGATTGGAAGAAGAGTATGCTAGTAAAAGAAAGCGTTTTTGTAACTTTTTGAGGAGGTTTTATTGTGGCAGATTTATTTTCAACAGTGCAAGAAAAAGTAGCTGGAAAAGACGTTAAAATTGTATTTCCTGAAGGCTTAGACGAGCGTATTTTAGAAGCGGTCAGCAAGCTTGCAGGAAACAAAGTGCTGAATCCGATTGTGATCGGCAATGAAAATGAGATCCAAACAAAAGCAAAAGAACTGAACCTGACGCTAGATGGCGTTGAGATTTATGATCCTCATACATATGAAGGCATGGAAGACCTTGTACAAGCATTCGTAGAACGCCGTAAAGGCAAAGCAACAGAAGAACAGGCTCGTAAAGCATTATTAGATGAGAACTACTTCGGTACAATGCTGGTGTACAAAGGCCTTGCACAAGGACTTGTAAGCGGAGCGGCTCATTCAACAGCCGACACTGTCCGCCCGGCTCTTCAAATCATCAAAACAAAAGAAGGCGTGAAAAAGACTTCCGGCGTCTTCATCATGGCTCGCGGAGAAGAGCAATACGTATTCGCAGATTGCGCGATCAACATTGCGCCTGACAGCCAAGATCTTGCCGAGATTGCGATCGAAAGTGCCAATACGGCAAAAATGTTCGACATTGAGCCTCGCGTGGCAATGCTCAGCTTCTCTACAAAAGGCTCAGCAAAATCTGATGAAACAGAAAAAGTAGCGGATGCGGTGAAAATCGCGAAAGAAAAAGCGCCTGAACTGACACTTGACGGCGAATTCCAATTCGATGCTGCATTTGTTCCATCTGTAGCTGAGAAAAAAGCGCCGGATTCCGAGATCAAAGGGGATGCTAACGTATTCGTATTCCCAAGCCTTGAAGCAGGAAACATCGGCTATAAAATCGCTCAGCGTTTGGGCAACTTTGAAGCGGTAGGACCAATCCTGCAAGGTTTAAATATGCCTGTAAACGACCTTTCAAGAGGATGTAACGCTGAAGATGTTTACAATCTTGCATTAATTACAGCGGCGCAAGCACTGTAAGAAAAATGAAGACGATGGCAGCTCTCTTCCGGAGGGCTGTCTTTTTTGCGTCTCCGTATAGCCTTCTTTACCAAGACAGATGATATGAGTACAATAAAGAAAACTGATCATAACCATATATTTCATTAATGACAGGGGTGGGGTTTTTGTATTACGACGTGCTGAAAACGTTTATAGCGGTAGTAGAAGAAAAAAACTTCACAAAAGCGGCGGAAAAGCTGATGATCTCCCAGCCCAGCGTCAGTCTGCATATCAAAAATCTTGAGAAAGAATTTCAAACGGCTCTCCTGAATCGGTCGCCAAAACACTTTACGACAACGCCGACAGGAGACATTTTGTATCAAAGAGCAAAGCAAATGGTATTTCTCTACGAGCAAGCAAAGGCTGAAATCTATGCGCATCATCACTATGTGAAAGGCGAATTGAAAATTGCTGCCAGCTTTACGATCGGAGAGTATATTCTTCCGCCGCTCTTGGCCCAGCTGCAAAAGCTGTATCCAGAGCTGAATCTCGATGTCATGATTGGCAATACGGAGGAGGTTAGCGAGCGTGTGCGGATGCTTCAGGCTGATATCGGACTGATTGAAGGACATACAAACGAGAATGAACTGGAAATTGAACCGTTCATGGAGGATGAAATGTGCATTGCCGCGCCGAATCAGCATCCGCTGGCCGGACAGAGAGATATTTCGATCAGCGATTTGCAAAACGAAGCATGGGTGACAAGAGAGAAAGGCTCCGGGACGAGAGAATATCTCGATCATGTTCTCAGCTCAAACGGGCTGCGGCCAAAGTCGATGTTCACCATCAGCAGCAATCAAGGTGTAAAAGAAGCGGTGATCAACGGCATGGGACTGTCGGTTTTATCCAGAAGCGTGCTGCATAAGGATTTGATTCACCGTGAAATTTCAATTCTCCATATAAAAGATTTCTCGTTAAAGCGCAAGCTGTCTTACATTCATTCTCCTCTCATGGAGAATACAAAAAATAAAGAAATTTTTATTACGATGCTGAAAAGCAATTATCAATCACAGCGGCTGAAATGATATAATAGTTTTCGTTCATAAGCCTAACATGAAAGGGTTTTACATAGATGGCAAACCAACCGATTGATTTACTGATGCAGCCGACATGGAGAGTCATTGACCAATCCAGTCTCGGCCCTTTATTTGATGCGAAGCAATCCTTCGCAATGGATGATACGCTGTGCATGTCCGTCGGAAAAGGCGTGTCGCCGGCGACAGCGCGCTCATGGGTTCACCACAATACAATTGTCCTTGGAATACAGGATACGCGTCTCCCGTTTTTGCAGGACGGCATCACCTTCCTGGAAAACGAAGGATACCGTGTGATTGTACGCAATTCCGGCGGTCTTGCCGTCGTTTTGGATGAAGGCGTTTTAAATATTTCTCTCATATTCGAAGACGAAAAGAAAGGCATCGATATAGACAAAGGATATGAAGCGATGGTTGAGCTGATGAGACGGATGCTAAAACCGTACAATGCAAAGATCGAAGCCTATGAAATTGAAGGATCTTATTGTCCCGGCAGCTATGACCTTAGCATAAATGGAAAAAAATTCGCCGGCATTTCTCAAAGACGCGTTCGCGGCGGAGTTGCTGTTCAAATTTATCTCTGCGCGGATAAAAGCGGCAGTGAAAGAGCCGATTTGATCAGACGATTCTACCAAGCGGCGCTGAAGGACAAACGAAACGATAAAAAAGGCGTCTATCCTGAGATACGTCCCGAAACGATGGCGTCCTTAAGCGAGCTACTGCAAACAGACATCTCCGTACAAGACTTAATGTTCGCTTTACTGACAGAATTAAAAGCGTTAAGCACCCATCTATACTCAGCCGGACTGTCCATTGATGAGGAAATGGCATTTGAGAAAAACCTCGTCCGGATGGCTGAGCGGAATGCAAAGGTATTTGGGTGAGCGTTCTTCGCATGCCAGCTGTATCGGCCGGCATGCAATTTTTATTTCAAGCGGTATTTTATCCTCAACAATCTTATTTTCAGATAAATCCTTCTTACATTCAGATAACCCTGACAAAAAGAAAAACGATAAAATGACATCAGCATCCATATACAAAGGGGAGAGGCAGATGAAAGGGAATTTTTACAGCCTGTTTGTGCTGATCGCGGCTTTCTTCTGGGGAACCACGGGAACCGTTCAGGCGATGGCTCCAGAAAGCTCCACACCGCTGGCATTCGGAGCGTTCAGATTATTAATAGGAGGAAGCGCCATGCTGCTTGCGGTTTGGATCAGCCGGGAGCTTCACGTGAAAAATTGGTCATGGCCGCTCGTATTATCAGCTGCAGTTTGTATGGCGTGTTACCAGCCGCTGTTTTTCACAGCCGTTAAAGAAACCGGAATCGCAGTGGGGACAGTGATTGCGATCGGCAGTGCGCCTATCATTGCCGGAAGCATGGAGTGGGCCGTATTGAAAAAACGTCCGCGAAACTCTTGGTGGATCGCGACTGTACTGGCTTTAGCCGGTTGCTGGCTCCTGTTTTCCGATGGTTCGAATGTTCGGATTGATGTGGCTGGCGTTCTTATGGCGCTCGGAGCGGGTGCTTCTTTTGCGGGCTATACGCTCATCAGTAAAGCGATGATGAAAACCCAGCCTCCGCGAGCGACTTCAGCCGTTGTCTTTATGATCAGTGCCATCCTGCTGACACCGCTTTTATGGCAGTCAGATATCTCGTGGATATTGACACCGAAAGGATTGGGAACGAGCCTTTACATCGGGTTAATTGCAACATGCGCCGCATACTTTTTGTTTGCGAAAGGGCTTACCGGAGTTCCGGCCTCGGCGGCGGTCACGCTGTCTTTAGCTGAACCGCTGACGGCCTCATTGCTGGGCGTGTTTTTCATAGGGGAAATGCTTTCACTTTCCTCGTGGCTCGGCATTGCACTGATGATGCTAGGGCTTCTGGTCATTTCCGCTGCGCCTCGGAAACAAAAAACGGCCGGGGCAGCTCACATGTCTTGATAGATTCACATAAGCTTGGCCTCATTTTACAAGAATAGCGGAGCCGGCTGCAAAATAATAAAATCCTCTTTTCTCAATGGAAAAGGGGATTTTGTACATGGTGAAAATCCCAAAACCAACAGCTGTTTTGGGATTTTTCTAACTTACTCTGCCATTTTTTCTAAATTGCCGTTTCGGTCCATTTTGAAGGACGGAGAGGCATGTTCATCTTCTTCAAATAAAACTAGCTTTCTGGCTCTATTCATAATTTTCACCAAGGTTTCATAATCTTCTTGGATCGTTTTTTGGTCTTTTTCAAGCTTTTGTACTTCTGCCTCAAGCTGTTCCGTTTTGCTTTGCAATTCCTGATTTTCTTTCTTTAAACGCTCATTTTCCATTTTTAATGCCGATGATTGCTCGTTATTGCCTTCGTAATTCTGCAGGAAGCGGATCACATCATTCATCGTCATCTCTGGCGCGGCTGCAGGTGTTTGGGGAGACAATAAGTGTGATAGACTAGCTAACTCTTCCTTAAAGCTTTCATCCACAAAAGGCATGTGTTCGCCTGACATGAAAGGCTGCTGCTCATTTTCAGCTGATGGTGCGTCTGTTTTAACCGGCTCCTCTGCAGCGGTTTCTTGAACGATTTCAGGATCAACCGCAGGAGGCTGATATAATAGCCTTTTTTTCGCAGGCTGCCCGTTTCCGAGCGCTCTCATCCGCTGTTTTCGCTGTTTTTTCGCAAGCTGAAGCGCTTTTTCATATTGATGGCGGACTACCGCGTTCCATCTGAATCCGCAGGCTGCAGATGTCCGGTTTAATTTATCACCGACTTCTTCAAAGGCGTTCAGCTGAGTGCTGCCCTCCCTCACATGCCGAAGCACTGTTTCGGCTAAAAGCAGATCATTTTCTTCTGACCAAGCGTCTTGTCGCTGTTTTGTCATTTATCTCAACTCCCATTTTTCTTTTCATGGTATTAGAATGTCCAGTTTGGAAAATATTTATACAAGTTGGCTGAAAGAATAGGAGATACGAAGGATGGAGCGGCTTGCAGGAACAGTCGAATCCTTGTAAAATGAAGAGTGATGTGATTTTTTTTGAAAAGCGATTTTAGGTTATACACATAGATGAACATAGAAATGAAGGGAAGCGTACGTCATGGCTAATGAATTTCGAGTGTGTGATGATTGCCAAGCCACTAATATCAAAACATTGCTGCCGCGTTTAAAAGAAGTGGACCCGGACGCAAAGGTTGAGGTAGGATGCCAATCTTATTGCGGACCCGGACGGAAAAAATCATTTGCTTTTGTGAACAATCGCCCGCTGTCAGCTCCGACAGAGGATGAGCTGATTGACAAAGTAAAAAAGAAAATAAAAAAGTAAAAACATATTTTTTTATAGCCTCGGCCCTCAGGTCAGGCTTTTTTGCTTCACATAACGTGTTTTTCGTAAAGATGGAACAAATCGCCGGGCAAATTCAAGGATGTTTTCAAAGAATAGAGTCGATATAATAGAAACATGGCTAAAAAAAAGAGGGAATGACGATGGCGTATCCAAATGGAAAATTATCAGAAGAAAAAGTGTTTAAAGATCCGGTGCACCGCTATGTTCATGTTCGGGACAAGCTGATATGGGATTTGATCGGAACCCGCGAATTTCAGCGTCTCCGCAGAATTAAGCAGCTCGGCACGACGTATTTGACGTTCCACGGCGCTGAGCATAGCCGGTTCAACCATTCTCTCGGTGTCTATGAAATTGTCAGGAGAATGGTTGATGACGTCTTTAAAGGCCGCCCTGAATGGGATAACAGTGAGCGCGAACTCTGTTTGGCCGCGGCGCTGCTTCATGATCTCGGGCACGGGCCGTTCTCGCATTCATTTGAAAAAGTCTTTCACCTTGACCACGAAGATTTTACAAGAGATATCATTTTGGGGGACACAGAGGTCAATCAGGTGCTCAGAAAGGTGGGCCCGCGTTTCCCGCAGGATGTTGCTGAAGTCATTGCCAAAACATATAAAAACAAGCAAGTGGTCAGCCTGATTTCGAGTCAGATAGACGCAGACCGCATGGATTACTTGCAGCGCGACGCATATTATACGGGCGTCAGCTACGGCCATTTTGATATGGAGCGGATTCTTCGGGTGATGCGACCGCGCGAGGATCAGATCGTCATTAAAGAAAGCGGGATGCACGCTGTCGAAGACTATATCATGAGCCGCTACCAAATGTACTGGCAGGTGTATTTCCATCCTGTGACAAGAAGCGCAGAGGTTATTTTAACGAAGATTCTTCACAGGGCGAAGCAGCTGCACGATGAAGGCTATGTCTTCACTCACGCTCCGGTTCATTTCTATTCTATTTTTGAAGGGAAATTGACGCTGGAGGATTATTTGAAGCTTGATGAATCTATTATTTTGTATTACTTCCAGGCCTGGGAGGATGAAGAAGACGCGATTTTATCTGATTTGTGCCGAAGATTCATTAACCGCCAGCTGTTCCAATACGTTGAATTCAATCCGAATGAAGAAATGTCGGCTTATTTTGAGCTGACTTCATTGTTCAAAGAGGCGGGAATCGATCCGAGTTACTATTTGGTCGTCGATTCTTCTTCAGATCTGCCATACGATTTTTACCGTCCTGGAGAGGAAGAGGAGCGTCTGCCGATCCATCTCTTGACGCAAAACGGCCAAATTAAAGAGCTGTCCAGACAGTCGGCTATTGTGGAATCCATCTCCGGGAAACGTCGGACGGACCACAAGCTGTACTATCCGAAGGACCTGATTTGTGACGGCTCTGAACATCCGGAAACGAAAATGAAAATCCGGCAGCTGCTGGGACTGACATAGAAATTGGAAAGAAGGAAAAAGGAGATGTCGGGAATTTGTTGAAAGAACATGCAAAACTGATGAAGGTGTTCTCGGATTCTGGAGAAATCATCGGGCGGAAGAAGCTGCAGAAAATGATTTATATCGCAAAGAAAATGCAGTTTCCTTTCTATGAGAAATATGATTTTCACTTTTATGGACCGTATTCAGAGGAACTGACGCTCCAGATTGAAGAGCTGTGCAACCTTGGATTTCTGCATGAGGTGAAGGAAAAAAAGGGCGGCTACTTTCAATACCGTTATTCGCTGACTGAGACAGGCTCTGCATTTTTAGACCATGCTGATCTGGATATGCCGGATATCAAAGGCTATATCGACAGTGTAAACAGCCGTTCATCACGGTTTTTAGAGCTGGTTTCCACGATCCTTTACTTTGACGGGCTTGAGGCTGAGGAAAAGAAAGAAAAAGTCTTTACAATCAAAAGCAAGCAAAAATATACAAATGAAGAATATGACGAAGCGCTTCAATACATAGAAGAACTGAAGCAGATTTGTTAACCATACCAAGCAAAAGAAATGAACCGTTTCTTTTGCTTTTTTTTACAAAACAGATTGCGGTTTCAGAAAATGTATTGTAAAATATATGAAATCATAAACAATCAGTAATGTATACAGGCACTGATAAGGACATGAGATGCTTTTTACGGTTTCCAGAGAGGGAAGGACAGCTGAGATCTTCCTAACGCAGGGAAAGCAGCTTACCGCCTTTGAGCCGTATCGGGGAAATCCAGTATCTGATACCGTCATGCTGCGTTACAGCACCTTAAAGCCGATACACCATGTGTGTTGATCGGGAATTTGGGTGGAACCACGGATGATAAACACATTCGTCCCTTTTAGAGGGATGGGTGTGTTTTTTTATGAACTAAATACATGCGATGAAAAGGACATGAATGATCATTACGGTTTTCAGAGAGGGAAGGAAAGGTGAGAGCTTCCCAGCTTAGGATGATCATTTACCGCCTTGGAGCAGCATTGGGGAACTGAAGTATCCAATGCCGTCTATGCTGCGTTACAGCACCGAGCCGACAACATAGCGTTTGTCGGGAATTTGGGTGGAACCACGGGTACATCACACACTCGTCCCTTTTAGAGGGATGGGTGTGTTTTTTTATGAATTGAATACATGCGATGAAAAGGACATGAATGATCGTTACGGTTTTCAGAGAGGGAAGGAAAGGTGGGAGCTTCCCAGCTTAGGATGATCATTTACCGCCTTGGAGCAGCATTGGGGAACTGAAGTATCCAATGCCGTCTATGCTGCGTTACAGCACCAAGCCGACAACATAGCGTTTGTCGGGAATTTGGGTGGAACCACGGGTACATCACACACTCGTCCCTTACAGCGGGACGGGTGTGTTTTTTTATATCCAACAATTATGAAGGAGTGTTTAAAAATGAGTAAACAAGTGTACATTCAGCTTCCGGACGGACAGATCAAGGAATATCCGAAAGGCATCACAATCAAAGAAGCGGCTGGTTCTATCAGTTCCAGTCTGCAAAAGAAGGCGGCCGCGGGCCAGGTCAACGGCAAGCTCGTTGATCTCAGCTTTAAGCTGGAGGAGGATGCTGAGCTTTCGATTGTCACACTTGATTCCCAAGAAGGCTTGCAGGTGCTTCGCCACACATCAGCGCACGTACTGGCTCAAGCAGTGAAACGTCTGTACGGAGAAGTGTCATTGGGGATAGGTCCAGTGATTGAAGACGGCTTCTACTATGACATGAAGCTGGAGCAAAGCTTGACATCAGGAGACTTAGAGGCCATCGAAAAAGAAATGAAGAATATTATAAATGAGAACCTTGAAATCAAACGAATTGAGGTTTCTTACGAAGAGGCTGAAGAGCTGTTTGCCAAAAAAGGCGAGCCGTTTAAGCTGGAGATTTTGAAGGATATTCCGCGCGGAGAGGATATCACGCTGTATCAGCAGGGAGAATTCGTTGACCTGTGCCGCGGGCCGCATCTTCCTTCTACAGGAATGATCAAGGCGTTCAAACTGACAAGAGTATCGGGCGCTTATTGGCGCGGAGACAGCGAAAATGAAGTCCTGCAGCGGGTGTACGGGGTTGCGTTTCATAAGAAAAAAGATCTCGATGCACATCTTCATATGCTGGAAGAAGCGGCAAAACGAGACCATCGCAAGCTGGGCAAACAATTAGAGCTGTTTATGTTTTCTGAGGAAGCGCCGGGGATGCCGTTTTATTTGCCGAAAGGGCAGATTATCCGCAATGAGCTGGAATGCTTCTCGCGTGAGCTGCAAACAAAGGCTGGCTACGAGGAGGTCCGTACACCGTTTATGATGAATCAACGGTTATGGGAGCAGTCAGGCCACTGGGATCATTATCGCGACAATATGTATTTTTCAGAAGTGGATGGTACAAGATTCGCAATGAAGCCGATGAATTGTCCCGGCCATATGCTCATCTTTAAAAACTGCCTGTATTCGTATCGGGATCTGCCGATTCGAATGGCGGAATTCGGTCAGGTGCATCGCCATGAATACAGCGGTGCTTTAAACGGAATGCTTCGCGTCCGGACGTTCTGCCAGGATGATGCCCATATCTTCGTTCGAGAGGATCAGATTGAGAGTGAGATCAAAGAAGCGATTCGGCTGATTGACGAGGTATATCGTACTTTTGGCTTCGAGTATTCGGTCGAACTCTCGACTCGCCCGGAGAATTCATTAGGCGATGACAGCCTTTGGGAAGTGTCGGAACGTGCCTTAGCATACGTCCTTGAGGAGCTTGGCCTGTCTTATGAGGTTAATGAAGGCGACGGGGCGTTTTACGGGCCGAAAATTGATTTTCACATAAAAGATGCCCTGAAACGAAGCCACCAATGCGCGACAATACAGCTTGATTTTCAAATGCCGGAAAAATTTGATTTATCATATATCAATGAACACAATGAAAAAGTTCGTCCTGTTGTCATACACAGAGCGATATTCGGCTCGATCGACCGGTTCTTCGGCATTTTGATCGAGCATTTCGGCGGGGCATTCCCAGTCTGGCTTGCACCGATCCAGGTTCAAATCATACCGGTTTCGCACGTTCATTTGGACTATTGCAGAAAGGTGCAGGCAGAGCTGAAGCAGCTGGGGATAAGAGCCCGCATAGATGAGCGCAATGAGAAGCTGGGCTACAAAATCAGAGAGTCGCAGGTGCAGAAAATCCCGTACGTGCTGGTGCTTGGGGATCATGAAGAGCAGGAAGGTGCGGTAAACGTCCGCCAATTCGGAGATCAGCAGAATGAACACGTTCCTTTTCAGACGTTTAAAGATAAACTGGTCAAACAGGTGAAAAATCGCAGTATCTAGGAGAAAAGCTGTGAATTCTCATTTTGCTTTTTTGACTTTCCCTATCCGGAATCAGTAAAATAATAAGTAAATCATATCGTTCGTATGTTATGAATGCATCTCGAAATGGGGAAATCTACATGGACCATGACAAACTGGAAGCAAATTTGCTGGATCACGCACTTACAAAATACTTGAAAAGCACGAAGCAATTAGATGAAGCCACTGTTCCGAAACACGTGAATAATGTAAGAGGATTTATTCTGCGGATTATATACAGACATGGGAGCTGCACCATAAAGGATATTCTGAAGGAGGTCACACTGTCTCCCTCTGCTACAACCACCGCCCTGAATCATTTAGAACAGGAGGGGTTTATTAAGAGATCCAGAAATAACAATGATCGCCGTACTGTATGGATTACGCTTTCTGAATCGGGCCGGGGAACAGCTGAGCAAATGATCGAAAACCGCCAGCAGCTGATTGACAGCATGTTTGAACGTTTAACAATCGAAGAGAAAAAGACGTTCCTAGCGATTATTGGGAAGCTGGCCCAATAGGGATAGAAAGAGCCGGTGCGCGAAGCGCCGGCTTTATAGAGATTATTCCATATCGCTCAGGCGTTTGCCTGCGACGGCATAATGGTCTTTTCTCATTTCTTCTATAAATACAACAATTTTTTCTTCAGAAGCACCGGTTGTTTCCTTTACGGCTTCTGTTACTTTCTCGACAAGATTGCGTTTTTGCTCGTCTGTACGGCCTTCGAGCATTTTGACGGTTACGTATGGCATGGATGCTGAATCCTCCTTTATCTCGTTTCCTCTCTTTAGAAAAAGAGGCTTCTTATAGTATACTGAATAAAGTAAATTCTTGCATTTTTAGAAAGAGGGATATCTCACTTGGACCGTTTTTTATATTATCCGTTATCTTTAATGCCATACCTCGTCATCACGTTAATTGTGTCGTTTACGATACATGAGCTTGCCCATGCTTATGTTGCATACAAATTCGGTGACGATACGGCGAAAAGACAAGGAAGACTGACGCTGAATCCGATTAAACATCTTGATCCGTTCGGAACCATTTTGATTTTGGTGGCCGGCTTCGGGTGGGCGCGCCCTATTCCCGTTAATCGCCGCTTCTTTAAGAAACCGCGGCTTGCCGGTGTGCTCGTATCTATCGCCGGACCCGTCAGTAACCTGATTCTTGCGTTTATCGGTTTCTTTTTGTTAGTGTTGATGCATGCGTACGGAATGGAAATGCTTGCGGCATTTAGCACTGGACTTGATCAGTTCTTTTCCATTTGGATACAGCTGAATCTTGTTTTGTTTTTATTTAATCTGCTGCCGCTTCCTCCGCTCGATGGCTATCGGATTATTGAAGATCTCGTTCCGCCGGGGGTGCGTGCCAAGATGACGCAGGCGGAGAGCTACGGCTTTATCGTCTTTTTGGTTCTGTTTGTGACACCGCTCGGATCTTACGTGCTTTGGCCGATGCTCAATGCCGGAAGAGATTCGATTTTAGAGCTGTTTTCAGCGATATTTCAACCGCTTTTGTAGGAGGTAGAACTCATGGAAGAAAAAAAGAAAAAATCAATCGGGTTTAATATTATCAAAAGTGATCCGACAGACGGACACGGCGGTTTCGGTGTAGGGGCACTCAGCCTCGATAACATTTCCCCTGTATTCGTCGATGTAGAGGAAAAAGAAGCGTTCGTTGACATCGGTGCCATGCACGCCCGCAGCACCGTTGAAAAAGGAATTAAATTTCTGCCGAATAAAGAAGAAGTTCCAAACGGCAAACCATACTGGCTTGTGTGGGTGACGATTGACAGAAGAGAAGAGGGGCCTTATTACGCAGGGGTGACAGCTTGTGAACTGACGGTCGACAGAAGCATCAGAAGAGGCTACAAATCGCTGCCTGAGCATGTGAATCTAATGGATAAATCAATGAAACGGAAAATTATCATTGATAAAATGGATGACAGCTCGAAGCGTGTGCTCGGCGAGTTTCTGAAAAATCATGATCAGGGCCTATGGGACCGGTCCTCAGATGAATTAAAAACAGGCCTGCTTCCGGAAGTCAATTAATTTGTGAACTTTCTGTGAACTTTTAGAAAATTTGAACTATTTTTCGTAAACATTGAGTAAACTGGTGATACAGAAATAGGACATGGAAAATCCCGAGCCGAAACAAGACTCGGGGTTTTTCATTTTCAAGTGTAAGATGATGTACGAAACCATTCGAGTCGGTGACTGGGAGATTAAAGCCGACGTCGAAGAAATGAGAAATCACCACTTTATCCTCGAAGGATTCCGAAACTGATTGTTCAGCTCGATTGCGTAACATTGCTTCCATCGATTATGAAGGAACCATACGAATAACCCGCCTCCGAGGAGACGGGTTATTTTCAATGATTTCGCCCCAGCCATTTGTCCCACCACTTTTTCGGTGAAGCAGGCTTCTCTTTGACTGGATGCAGGTCTTTTGTTTGTTTTGCAGGTTCTGCCCCATAGCATACGTTTGATGGCTCAGTGCCTTTCACAAAATACGTGTAGTGCTTGGCTGTGCAGCCGGGACCGGACGTGTAGCCCGTTGCCGGATCAATGTACACGCCGGTTACGCCTTTTGGCGGTTTGAATGCAGTTTCCGGTTCTCCTTTGAGCGCATTCTCCATGAAGTCAGCCCAAATCGTTTTGGCATAGCTCTTTTCTTCGACCGAGTCGATGGTGCTGTTTTTGTCATAGCCCGTCCAAACACCTGCAGCCAGCTTTGGATTGAAGCCGATCATCCAGCTGTCTGCGCTTGTGGTTCCTGATTTTCCCGCATACGTTCTTGTCAGGCGGTTGGCGATCGTCCGTCCGGTTACCGACGTATAGCCGTTTAAATCCGTATCAAACATGCCTGTCATCATACTCGCCGTGACAAAAGCGGCTTTTTCATCGAGCACTTGTTTATGCTGATTAGGGCTTTCATACAGCACATGTCCCGCTGCGTCCGTGACCCTCGAAATAAAGGTCGGTTCGATTTGCTTCCCGCCATTTGCGAGCATGGCATAGGCATTGACCATCTCAATTGGGCGCACGGGTTCGGTGCCGAGCGCCAGGGACGGCAGTGCTTGAAGCTGCGCAGTGATACCGAATTCCTTTGCCGCCTGTACGAGCTTGTTCATGCCAAGAAAGAGATGTGTTTTCACAGCGTAAATGTTGTCGGAAAGCGCCAGCGCCTGCAGAAGCGTAATCGGCTTGTTGGCGTAGTATCCGTTATAGTTGCTTGGAGAATAGGTTTCTCCCTTTGCATCAATTTGAAACTCGGTTTCTTCGCTTTTCATCAAGGTGACTGGTGTAAATCCGCTCTGGATCGCTTTATAGTACAGTAACGGCTTGATCGTCGAAGCAGGCTGGCGCTTCGCCTGTGTCGTCCGGTCAAACGGGCTTTTTTGATAATCCCTGCCGCCGACAAGAGCGAGAACGTTTCCTGTGCGGGGATCAATAGCTGAAAATCCGACTTGAATGTCAGAGCCGGCGTTAACCGTTTCGGTAATGGTCTCCTCGGCGATGCGCTGCATCCGTTTATCTACTGTCGTATAGACGTTTAACCCGCTTGTTTCAATTTGCTCCCGCGTCAGGCCGAGCTTTTTCTCCAGCTCTCTCATCGCATTGTCATAGAAATAAGGGGCCTTTCTCTTGGAAACTTGTTTATTCAAAGGCTGATAGGAAAGAGGTTCTTTCATCAGCTCATCCGCTTTCCTATGGCTGATCATCCGCTGCTTTTCCATCATCCGCACAATCGTTTTCTGGCGCTCCTTGGCCTTTGTTTCATTGACATACGGCGAATAGCCGGAAGGGCCTTTTGGGATACCCGCCAAAAGCGCCGCCTCCGCATCTGTCAGGTTTTTCGCATGCTTGCCGAAATACAGGCGGGAAGCGGCTTCAATGCCGTAAGCGCCGTGGCCGTAGTAAATCGTATTTAAATAGCCTTCTAATATCTCGTCCTTAGAATAGTTTTGTTCCAGGCGGATCGTGTAGAACGCTTCATTCCATTTTCGTTTCCACGTTTTATCGTGTTCAAGGTATAAGTTTCTCGCATATTGCTGGGTGATGGTGCTTGCGCCCTGAACCTTGGCAAATGCTTTCAGGTCAGCAAGCGCCGCACCGGCCATGCGTTTATAATCAAAGCCGTGATGATCGTAGAAATTCTGGTCTTCAACCGCCACTGTCGCTTTTACAATCGTCGGATTCATGTCCTTTAAGGGGACCCAATAGCGCTTTTCACCGTAATTCGTTTCCCCGAGCTTTGAGCCGTCACTCGCATACAAAATCGTGGATTGCGGCACTTGCACGGAGGGAGCGCCCTGGTATTTGGCTATCAAAATGACAGTCATAAACACAGCAGCTGCCGCTAAGGCCGCCAAAGCCCCTAAAAAGATAAAGGCGCGAACGGTTTTCAGCGTCAGTCTCAGCCGTTTATTTGTCATTGCATCCACAACGGGTTCCCCCTTTTTTTATGTTTCTACTATTATGTGAAAAAAAGATCATTTTTAAACATCGCAGAACAGGACGTATCTTTACTTTTTCCCCGCCATCCTCTATACTTTTTCCTTAGGTGAAAATGAGATTTCAACCGAGAATAAAAGCTGATAAGACGCTTACAATAAATAAATACAGCCTTGAAAGGGAGATGACAATTGAGCGAACTTTGGTACACAGAAAAGCAGACGAAAAACTTTGGCATTACAATGAAGGTTAACAAAACGTTACATACAGAACAAACGGAGTTTCAGCATTTAGAAATGGTGGAAACAGAAGAGTTCGGCAACATGCTGTTTTTGGACGGCATGGTGATGACATCTGAAAAAGACGAATTCGTTTATCACGAAATGGTGGCGCATGTCCCATTATTTACGCATCCTAATCCGGAGCACGTTCTTGTAGTCGGCGGCGGTGACGGCGGCGTCATCAGAGAAATCCTGAAGCATCCGAGCGTGAAAAAAGCGACACTAGTTGATATTGACGGCAAGGTCATCGAATACTCTAAAAAGTTCCTTCCTTCTATCGCAGGAAAACTGGATGATCCGCGCGTTGACGTGCAGGTGGATGACGGATTTATGCACATTGCGAAATCTGAAAATCAATATGACGTGATCATGGTAGATTCAACTGAACCTGTCGGACCAGCTGTAAATCTGTTTACAAAAGGATTCTACGCGGGAATCGCGAAGGCGCTGAAAGAAGACGGTATTTTCGTCGCTCAGACGGACAACCCATGGTTTACACCGGAATTAATCACAAATGTACAGCGAGACGTGAAGGAAATCTTCCCGATTACGAAGCTGTATACGGCAAACATTCCGACATACCCAAGCGGTTTGTGGACATTTACGATCGGTTCGAAAAAATATGATCCGCTTGCAGTAGAAGATAGCCGTTTCTTTGAAATTGATACGAAATATTACACAAAAGATATTCATAAAGCGGCCTTTGTTCTGCCGAAATTTGTGAGTGACCTGATTAAATAATGTTGGTATGGCGCAGGAGCGAATCTTGCGCTTTTTTACAGGAAAGCGAGGGTATTATAGATGAGATTTGATGAAGCTTATTCAGGAAAAGTATTTATTGCGAGCCGTCCCGAGTGGGAGGAGGCGGACGCCATCCTTTACGGCATGCCGATGGACTGGACGGTCAGCTATCGCCCGGGCTCACGCTTTGGCCCAAGCAGAATCCGCGAGGTGTCAATCGGCCTTGAAGAGTACAGCCCGTATTTAGACCGTGATCTGGCCGATCTGAACTTCTTTGACGCCGGCGACATTCCGCTGCCATTCGGAAATCCGCAGCGAAGCCTTGATATGATTGAGGAATATGTGGACAGCATTTTAGAAAAAGGGAAGTTCCCAATGGGCATGGGCGGGGAGCACCTCGTGTCATGGCCTGTCATTAAAGCAATGCACAAGAAATACCCAGACCTTGCGATTATCCATTTTGATGCACATACAGATCTTCGCGTTGACTATGAGGGAGAACCGCTTTCTCACTCCACGCCGATCCGCAAAGCGGCAGAATTGATCGGACCGCAAAATGTGTATTCATTCGGAATCCGTTCCGGCATGAAAGAAGAGTTTGAATGGGCGAAGGAAAACGGCATGCACATCTCAAAATTTGAAGTGCTTGAACCGCTGAAAGAAGTGCTTCCGAAGCTTGCGGGCCGTCCGGTATATGTCACAATCGACATTGACGTATTAGACCCTGCACACGCACCGGGAACGGGCACCGTTGACGCCGGGGGCATCACGTCTAAAGAACTGCTTGCGTCCGTTCATGAAATCGCGCGTTCAGAAGTAAACGTGAAGGGCGCTGATTTAGTGGAAGTCGCACCGGTGTATGACCACTCAGAACAAACGGCAAACACAGCCAGCAAAATCATCCGTGAAATGCTGCTTGGGTTTGTGAAATAAGAAAACATCCAGACCTTGTCTGGATGTTTTTTTATTTCCAGCCTTTACAAACATCAACCCACTCTTTTGAGAAAGAAAATTCGGATCTTCTAACGTTAATTAAATAGCGGAGTCTCTGCTGCCGCATGCCGGAAAAACAGTTTCAAACGGTTTCAGCGATACATCAAAA
This sequence comes from Bacillus sp. VA13, assembly GCF_055710085.1. Classification (NCBI taxonomy): domain Bacteria; kingdom Bacillati; phylum Bacillota; class Bacilli; order Caryophanales; family Bacillaceae; genus Bacillus; species Bacillus sp. VA13. The sequence continues at coordinate 391,140 of NZ_JBVQPP010000002.1, forward strand.
TAAACCTCCAGGTCATGAGCCAATCCAAACGGGCAACCCCCTCCAATTTCAGGGCCTGTCTGCTCAAGTACCTCATCAGGAGAGAACATTCTTGCTTTAAAGCCAAATGTTTGCCGGACAGCTTCTTGGCGATCCTTGCCGGCCTTACACCGATGGTTTCAGCCACCTGTTCAACTGTTGCGCTCCATGACATCCTGTTCCCGATTCCACTGTTTAAAGTTGGTTTTCACACTTTCCAGAGACATAGTACCTTGCCATCCTCTCCCATGATGTGTTGAAAAATCTTAGCATGGATTGGAAGACTGGGCAAAGAGGGGTCAAAAAAACCGCCGATGGACAGCGGTTTTTTATTTATATCATGGCTCGTTCAGCAATCTCAATATCGTGTATAAACATGGGTGTTACCCCACTCCAAAACAATACAGCAGCACTTACTGTCAAACAACCGATTAGTAACTTATACTTCAATTTCATACAAATTCACTCCTCCTTGAATGTGCTGTCTGATATCTTCAACCTTCAAAAAATAAGCGGAGGCTTTCTTAAAATCCTCTAACTTATAGTAGTATTTGGCTGCATCAAGGGCTAAATCCTCCATATCAGCGTACATCATTTTACTTTCAAGGAAAAGAAAACATTTATTAATTTGTTCTTCATCAGGACCAGATAAGTGTAAAGATTTTAAAAATTCAAACTTGAGGAGATAAACATTATCCTCAGCTTTTAGAGAATGGGCTAATCCCTTATTATAATATTCTTCTGCTTTTATCAGATTACCTAAATTAAAATATATTTGTGTAATCAAGAAGTATGGCTGAGGAAGGGAATTTATGATTTCTGCATTCTCAAATACAGTGATAGCTCTTACCAAGTGATCTATAGCATTTTGATAGTCTTTTTGGTTATTGTGACAAAGCGCAACATTATATAGAGTTCTTCCCATTAATTGAGGCAGCTGTTCCGCATCAGCCATCGAAAAAGCTTTTTGAAAATGAGATATCGCTTGATCATATTGTTTTAGATCCAAGAAATTTGCCCCAAACAAGGAGTGGCACTGAGTAAGCCTTATATCATATGCAGTCTGTGCTGTATAAATTTCATACGCTTGTCTAGCATAATCCATTGATACATAGGTTTGTTTCATATAATAGTAAACCTCAGACATCTTAAAGAAAAACTCTGCCTTCTCTATCCGATCCTTAACAAATATCAACTTGCTTTCGGCCTTTTTAAAAAATTTAATAGCCGACAGATATTCCCGCTGGTCTAGCTCATACATGCCCCTGAAGAAATTAAAATAATAATCAAGGACTCCAGTTAAACGAGCCTGTTTTTTATCAATCTCAAGCAGCAAATCTGACAATCTCGGCTGTTCCTCGATCCGCATTTTCTCTAGTGGTTCAAGGTACTCAAGCATCAGGTTGTGCCGGAATTCCATCAGTGAATAGTACAAATGAAGATCCTGATCTTCTTCCATTTGATCCAGCTCTTGTTTGATTTCTCTTCGCAAATACTCTGCATCGGGTATGCTGAATCGGCGTATGTACATATACCATTCGTTAATCTTTTCTCCGACGGAAGAAGAAGATATGACACCTGTCACGTTTGCAAATCCCTCCCTTCATTATTCTATATATGTCATATTTTATCATCATCATTCTTGTGAGAAGCGCAAAAAAACCGCAATCTTTTCTTTCGTTACACCGCATTGATGGGGATTTTTTAAAAAACTGCTTTTGCCCTCAGCAATTTGTACAAGCAAACACATTCACCTTCCATATTCTGTTGTATCTGCGTGAGCAGTGTATTTCTGAAAAGGAAGTGAAGGTATGAGAAAAAACAAGCTTTCCTTTAAAGAAAAAGCAGGAGCCACACAAGAAGAATGTTTATGTTTTTGTGAGGAAGAAGCTAGCCGTGAAGCAATGTTTCAAGCGCCGATTGAATTGCCTGAGGGGTTTGTTGTTGATCCGGCTGAAGCTGTTGCAAACGTCACGTGGAATGCAGACAGCCTTTCTTGTGTCAGTGAACGTTGCTTAATTGAGACGGGGCCTGAGCCTGATGAAATCGGTGTTCAATTTGCAGTACGCCTGCAGGGAACCGTTACGCTTCTCGTCAGTGTCTCACCAGTGCGAAATCAATATGGACAAGGGGACGGGGCCGTTTCTGTCATTCACAATGCAGAGATCGATCAAGTCGTCTATTATTCTGATAACCCGGATGATTGCCCGGATTTCAGTGGCATCACGATCGAGAACCTTGTTGTCGTTCCGCCGTTCTACGGCAGTCCTTTATCGGTGACGGGGACGATTGTGCTTGTACCGGAGCCGGAGCCTGTTTATGCGTTTACAGCGAATCCAAATGATCAATCAGTTTCTGTGATTGATACAAACACTCATACTGTTGTGACAACGATTGCTCTTCCGTACCGGCCGACAGGTATTGAAATAACTCCGGATAAAAGCGCTGTGTTTGTCTTGCATTTCAACAATAATGTGATTTCTGTCATCGACTATGAGACATTAACGGTGACAGCATCTATTTTGCTGGATCAGCAGCCTCAATCGATTACATTTATCCCTAATCATGAATTTGCTTATGCTTTCGCCGGCACTGTCATTTATGTGATTAGAATTGATACGTTGGCTGTCGAGAGGTCTATTCCTGTAGAAGGTTTTGATATTGCAATTGATCCCAATGGGTTATTCGCCTATGTTCTTAATTTTGGTTTAGTGCAAAAAGTGGACCTATTCACCGGCGAAGTCACAGGAACGATTGAACGAGAGCTTATCGTATCATCCATAGAAACAGATTCTACGGAGCGGTATGCGTATGTATTAGAACAAGAATTCTTATTCAATTATTTGACGGTTATTGATTTAAATACGTTTACGATCAGGGATACCCAAGAGCTTGAGCCTGACGGGCTATATGTAATGTTTACGAGTGGATCAGAGGTGTATTTACATGACAGCTTCACTGGCAATTTATATTCTGTCAGTCCGAATGGAGCAGGCGTAATTGGAAATCTTCCGCAATCAGCAACAGACTATGCGTTTACCCCGAATGGCGAATTTCTGTATGCAACTCGTTTTATAGAGCAGAGCATCATTGTTTACAACACAGATGATTATTCTGAGGAAACTGTGATATCTCTTGGGGTTTCACCGGGGGCCATTGCAATTTAATCAACATCTACAATCAGTATATTTATGCGGCACAGCCTAACAATAATACCGTGACCGTGTACCGCACGAGTGATGATACAGCTGTGACGGTGATTCCGGTTGGGGACGGTCCGTCTGTGATAGCGATATAGCTTATTTCACAGGTCGAGAGAAGTGAAGCCGTGATTAGAGAATCGTTTATAAATAAATGATCCGATCTGCTGGATGGCAGCCAGGATGACCAGAAACAGCAGTTCACTTATGGTGAAACTGAGCATCCACCCAATCCCGGCTACTGTCAGCACTCCCGCAAGAATTTTTTTGAACAGGGTACCATGCTGGAAAAGCTGCAGCAAGTATGTTCGCATGTAAAACAATAAATACAAAATCAGTAACAATGCCAGCCCCATTGAAACGGCAAGGGGCGTGTGAAGGCGGAAAGGGACGGCTTTAACGATTTCGAACATGCAGCCGAATATGATGACTTGGCATAATACAGCAGCCATCACGTATGTTTGGCGGACATTTTTATAGCTGTCACGCAGCGATTTGACGTCTTCTGCATAGCGGCTGCACAATCTGTGATGCTGGAAGTCACAGCAGCTTTGATGAGACTGTGTGAGTTTCTGAAAAGCTGCTGTCATGTTTTTCACGGATTGGATGACATAGTGAAGATAGAGAAAAGCAGGCAGCATCAGAACGGCAGCGATACAAGCCAGCAGTCCGAGCTGCAAAGCATCGTTATTAAATATCTGTACATATTGCGCTGCGGCTTCGGCGACGGCCTGAACCCAGCCGAAGGAATAAGCCGCCATACCTAAGAGCAGCAGCAACACGGTAAAGACATTGCTTTTTCTCATTGTCCGATCGCCTCTTTCTGAGAAACATGAATGACCGCTTTTTTAGAAGATGCCAATGCATCAATGAGAGACAAGAAATCTTGACTATTCATACCGTGAATGATTCGGTACATGTCGAGAAACGTGCAATCGCACCTGTCACACTCGGCCGCCCATTCGAAGCATTTACGAACATAATCGCTGTCATAAATGATCGCGTCCGTCAAAGAATCCTTGCCGTATTGGAGCCAGGCCTCAATCTGTTGTTTTTGCTGTGTGACATAGTAGGAAGCGACATCAATATAAGCCGAAGAATGCGCCCCTTGACTGTGAAGGATCAAAAAACCGCCATCCTCATACATGTGAGCCTCGGCTGATAAGCGATCGATTTCCAGGCGGTACGTTTGCTGAATCTCTTGAAAAAACGGTGAATCTAATTGAAATAGAATACGAGACGCGATGTCCCAATAAAGCTTTAACGTCAACAGATTGTTTTCTCCGGGAATTGCGCCGATCTGTAATCCGGTCCATGTGTCTTCCATCCGCTCCTCATTGCCAAGCACCATTTTTTGTGAGAGGGCTGGTGGAGAGGAAACGGAGATGATTTTTCTTTCTGCTTTATGATCTGGACGCTTTTCCAGCCGGAGGTGAGGAGGCAAAAGGGCTTCCGTGTCTTCTGAGCCTCCGATCAAAAACAGCGTCATCCGCTGGGGCTGATAGGCGGCATTGTAGGCTTTTTGTAAATCACAGATGTCCAGCGCCTTAATGTCCTCGATTCTGCCTGCGGGGAAGACGGCAGCAGGTGAGGCGGGAGAAAGCATGCTGATCAGCTGATAATGGTAAGAGAGCTGATGATTGAGGTGTGCTGTTTGAATTTCGCTTGTAATCACAGCTTTTTCCTGAGTGATCACCTTCTTGTCAAATGAGTGGTTCCATAACGCATCAAGCAGGATGGGGATCGTCTGTCCGAGCCGATCCGGCAATGAGGTAAACATGAAATTGGTATCGGTGTAGGTGGTGAACGCGTTTAAAAGCGCGCCATGCGCAAAAAAATCATTGTACAGATTGCGGCCATTATGCCAGAAGAGAAGATGCTCTAAAAAATGCGCTGTGCCATACGGGAGAAGCGTGTCACCTGATTCTGCCTGTAAGCGGATATCCCGGCTTCCAAAATCGATTTTCACATTGCACAGCCGCAAATGGGCGCGAGGGAACTTCAATCTGAATATTTTCAGCCCGCTGTCTGTGTATCTGATATCGGTTCGTTCATCCAGTTGTTGAAAAAAGGCTTTTTTTCCCATCTCTTCATCCCCTTACTACATGAGCTCCGATATAATTGATAGTCGCTATGAATGGTAATACATCGCGGCACGTAACCGCTGAGATGCCATCCAGCAAGTCTTCTTTCGTGCAGGAGAAGCGGCGCAGGATACCCATATAGGCTAAAAGCCCTTCGGGAGAATCGAATTGCAGCAGCATTTCATTGCGTAAAAATTGCTTTGACTGTTCTAGTTCCCGCTCATCGGCTGAAAAATGTGAGACAGCTTCCAAAACGCGCGGGGGAATCTCTTTCTCATGAAGCTGATCCGTACATATTGAAACAAGCAGCAAATTGTTCATGATGTCGTATCGGGTGATGACATGATAGACTGCCAGATCCTTTTCGCGGAAATGCTTGAATAAAGCGGAATGTCCGTACTTTCCGAGCAATCCGTCTATCAGCTGGATTTTGATATAATCGCTGGCATCTTTCAACTCCCCGCAGTCAAATCCGAGAGTCAAGACGGAAGGACCTGTTGCGCTGCGTGTCTCTGTTTCAAAAACATGCCGGTTCACGAGGAATCTTCCGGCCGTTACGTCGGACGTTTGCGATGCATGTCCCGGAATATCACATGCTTGTACATGTCCCAATATGTTCAGCTGTTTTTGTTGGGACAATAAATCAACGATGAAATCCGTTGCATTTAGAAACCGTTGTGGATGGATTGCCTGTATCCTGTCTTTTCGGCCAAACATGGCTGTGCCGTACATCGGGTTTCCGAATGCCTCCTCCGCCAAGCGGGCGGCCGAGTAGGAGAAGGGGTCAGCGAATTTCTTTTCGATTTTGAGCAGCAATTCATCCTTTGCCTTTTCAACAGCATCTACTGAAAGAGAAGAAGGGAAAGTCATGTCTGCAAATGTCTTCATCAGGGCATCAACTTGAAGATTCTTGTTAAATGACGGGTGAATCAAACGGGTTCCGCAGGTTTTTAGCTGCTGGTCAAAAAAGAGATTCGCTGAATACATAAAGCGGCTGCCGGCGGCGTAACCGAAAGCGTCAATGATTTGCTGCTTCAGGTGTGCAGCCGCGGCGTAAAAATAGATTGTTTCTTCTTCAGGCTCCGCCGCGCTTTCGATCGGCTTCAGAAAGCTCGCGGCGATTGAGATTGTTGAAAATTGATGAGTCTTCAGCAGGTTAACTTCCAAGCCGTTCTCTTTTGCTTGTATCAAAGAAACCACCATCCTGTTTTTGCAGGTAATAAACTATGATCAGCGCCGCAATTGGAATCACCGCCAAGGAGACAGCGGTGCCGGCTAATGTGGCTAAGAAAAGGGGAAGACAAAATAGATAAGACCGGTATTTTGAAAATCCGCTCCAGAGCTGCTGCTCCGTCTGCCAGCCGAAGGACGGCCTTTTTTCATCTGCGGTTAACCGGATAAACGCGCCCGCCAGCAGCAATTCCATACACTGCACAAAAGTAAGGGCTGAAATCGGGCGGCCGCTGATGAAGCCCACAATGATAGCGACAAGGAGAAATCCGCCTGCCAATAGGCCTGTATAAAAGCGATATTTCGCCCAAAACATCGTTCTTCGTTTAATTGGAAGCGTGATGAGCAGCATGCGATCGTTTTTTTCAATAGAGTACAAAAGGGCGATCGGCGAGCAAATCAGCAAAAGGGCGGAAATCACAATATAAATCACTTGCTGATTGAAGATGCCGGTGTTCATCATCTGGAACGAAAAGAATCCGCTGAACGCCGCCATCACCACATAATTTAACAGCATCGCTTTAGAAGAAATAAATCGGTTCCATTCTCTTTTGTAAAACGAAAATTCAGATCGCCGCATAAAAGAATGCATCTTGCTCTGCTGCGGAGGCCCCTGCAGAAAGACCGGAAAGTCAATGATCACTGCCCACAGCATGTGAACCGCGCATAGCGGAATCGTGACGGCCGGCATAAAAGCGGCACTGAGGCATACAAAGGCGAATACCGCCGTATGCAGCAGAAACATCGAGTTCTTCTTTTTGAGGAAATGGTTGCTTAGCATAACTCCGAATATTATCGAGTAAACGGTAAAAAACGAAAATCTGCCAAGCCAAAACAATGTTTGCACCCCTGACAGCGTTCCGTTTCCAAATAAGAACAGCGGTAAAATAAAAAAGAATAACGTTCTTCTCAAACAGGTATCGACAAACAGAACGACACTCTGGGCGAGCCAAAAGCTCCGTGAAGAAATCGGCAGCAGGCAGCTCAGCTTCATATAGGATTCCTTCCATTGAGATGTCACGGAAAGAAACACCATATATGCGTTCATCAAGAGAAGCGCGAGTATGATATATGTTTTTCCCAACACCGATTCGTCAATGCCGGCCTGGCGGATCAGCCCGATTTCAAACACGGCGAGAATCACAAGCCCTGCAGCAATGCGTATAGCGTCCTTTTTCCCTTGCCGGCTGTAAAGCTGTTTGAACAGCAAAGACATGATGGGGAATATGTTATTCATGGCCGATCACCTCAAAAAATTCCCGCCGCAGATCGGTCTCCTCTCCAATCGGAATGACCTTTTGGATCTGTTTGTTGTGAAGAATGGCCGCAAAGTCACAAAATCTCTGCACGACATCGAGCAGATGGGAAGAAAACAAAATGGTTCCGCCTTCCTCACAGTACTCCCGCATTTTCTGATAAAAGACCTCTATTGATTCCACATCCAAACCGACGAGCGGCTCATCCAAAATAAACAGGGGAGCCCGCAGCAATAACCCTGTCATCAACACAACCTTTTGCCTGTTCCCCAAGGACAGCTCCGAGATTCTCCTGTTGATGTATTTTGAAAAATGAAAGGCCTCAGCCAAACTGGCAAACTGCTGCTCTGAAAAATCCTTTTGATAAAGCAAATGGACGAAAGACACATAGTCCTTCGCCGTAATTTCTGTAAACAGCAGCGGATAATCTGCGGCGAAGTAACGGTAAGTCTTCAGTTGATCTGATGTTTTCTGCGGCATGCCGGCCTCCGCTTCAATGCCGCACAGCGTAAAGCCCCCGCTGTAATTGCGGTTCACTCCTGTAAGCGTATTGATCAGTGTTGTTTTTCCGGCACCGTTTACCCCAAGCAATCCGTAAACGGCGCCTTTTTCTAAGTGTAAGTCCACGTGCTCTAAGATAACGTTGTCCCGTTCATACCAAACGGATACATCGTGTATATCCAAAATGCTCATCGCGAGTCAGCCTTCCGCGCGCGCATCCCGAAAAGAATGGCAATGGCAATGAAAATCAGCGTAAACAGATAATCGCTTTTGACAAAATAGACGACTGCGCCGATGACAAAGATAAATGAAAGGATATACAGTAAAATTCTTCTTTGTGCTGGTGACAAATCGTTTCCCTCCTAAATAAGCTGGACCACGTCTTCTAATTGTTCATTTTTCGCCCAAGAGCAAATGTTTTTCCGGTGATATTTGTTAGAGTTCAGCCCTTTTAAGTAACAGCCTCCGCAATAGCCGCTGAACGGGCATTTGTCTTTCATGCAATGCTCGCTGAACCGCGGCGCCTGCGCTTGCCACAGTTTATGGACGAGAGGGGAGTTAAAGATGCTTTCATATGAATCATGAAAGATATTTCCCAATGAAAACTCCTTCGGAAAGAGCGCGCACGGACGTACTTCTCCGAACGGGCTGATCACAATGGACTTCCAGCCAGCGCCGCAATTTGCCGCGCGTTTTCTCTCATAAGGAATAATCGGAATCAGATCTTTAAACTCATCAATGATATTTTGCTCGTACTCCATAAATTTGCGGTGCTGCTCGGCGTCTTTTGTGGGGTGGACAATATCTCTGCCTCTTCCGAAATCATCAACCCAATTGTAAGAGAACGCCTTTGCCCCGAGATCCCGAACCTTTTGGGCCATATCGTGGATTTCCCACATGTTTTTTTCGAAAACGGACATGGCGACTCTGACAAATATACCGTGGTCACTCAACAATTTTATCGTTTTACAAGTTTGGGCAAAAGAGCCTTTTCTCCCTCTAAAGGAGTCATGGACCTCGGAATTCACACTATCGAGAGAAATGCCAACAATGATTTTTTGTTTGTAAGCTTTCAAAAGCTCCAGGCTCTCTTTTCGCATGAGTGTTCCGTTTGTTAAGACAGCGACCTTTTTGAACTTTTTGCACACATAGTCAAGAATCTCATTGGCGTTCGGGTGGACAAAAATTTCTCCGCCCGTGATTTCGCATGTCAATACACCGTTGTCAAACAGCATATCAGCCGTTTTCTTGAATTGCTCAATCGACACGGTGCCGAGCGCTTCCGGCGAGCTTTCCAAATAACAGTGGGCGCATTTCAAATTACAGCGGTGCGTCAGCTCAAAGGTGGCGTGCAGCGGCATCGGAAATTCGTTGCTTCCGCTCGTGGTGATCGCATGACGGCTGGACCGATTTTCAAGCTGGATGACCTGCTTGTTCAGGAGCATGTTGAGCATGTCGTAATACCAATCCTTATGGTCTTCCGGTGATTCATTGTACACGGCGCATTGTTCCGCTAAAATCTGTTCAGCCGTTTTTTGCCCTTCCATTCGCATGCAGAGCTCGTAAGCCGTTTTGTTAAGATCCAAATACTCAAAGTCAGAAATGGAGACATTATCGCGCAAGTAGTCGATTTCTAACACGCCGCCCTCAGGGAGCTGGTGAACTCTTACACTTTCATTAATAAATGGAAACATCTGCTCTATAAACAAAATACCATCCCCTATACATATGATTCAAATGAAAAACGATTGTGTATGTATAACCAAGAGGTAGATTTTAGTTAGAAATTGTAATTTACTAAAAAAGGCATAGTAGAATGACTATGCCCTTTTGGAGAATCTTATCCCCATAGACCGAATAGACCTGTAGCACCGGCAATTTCAAAATCAGGGATAGGACCGTCCACTAGACAAGCGGCTCCGATCGAGCATGTTGCACAACCTTTGTTTTCTACAATGACAGCTTTTTTCATAATTGAATCCTCCCTTTTTTTGTTTTTTCTAGCAGATCTATGTTGTACTTTTATGATAAAACTATTAAATTACCAATTCAATACATATATTTTGAAGAAAATGTGAAATAGAAATGATAGATTTCGGAAAAATGTAACATTTCCTAAAGGGAATTAGTGATATCATTTTCTCTTCTATTAAGGAAATGCTTTTTATGAGGTTTATCTTCAAATCTGATGAGCAATGATGGTAAGATAGAAGCAGTTGAAGTTTACAAACGGAATGATTATACTATTCAAGTCAAAGTGGAATGATGAAAAGGACGTGTCAAAATGAAGCAAGAGACACCGATAACACTCCATGTGAAGTCTGTGATCGAGGATGACGGAAACCAGGAAGTCATCGAATTCCGCACCACCGGATTTTACTATGTAAAACAAAATAAAGTGTATCTATCTTATTATGAAGAACACGACTTAGGCAAAGTAAAAACGATTGTGAAAGTAAGCGAAGGCGAAGTCCTGGTCATGAGGTCAGGCGCTGTCAAAATGAATCAGCGTTTCGTAACGGGAGCTTCCACAATTGCTAAATATAAAATGTCATTTGGTGAGCTTGAGCTGAAAACAAGCACAAAATCGATTCAATCTGATCTCGGTGAAGAAAAAGGCCGTGTCAGCATCGCATATGACATGCATGTCGGAGACGAACAGCAGCATTTACATAATATGACGATCACGTATGAGGGAGGAACTCACGCATGAACATTGCGGAACAAATGAAGGACGTGCTGAAAGAAGAAATCAAAGCGGCCGTTCTGAAAGCGGGACTGGCTGAAGAAAGCCAGATTCCTAATGTCGTTTTAGAAACACCGAAAGATAAAACACACGGCGATTATTCAACAAATATGGCGATGCAGCTGGCAAGAATCGCAAAAAAAGCGCCGCGCCAAATTGCTGAAGAGATTGTCTCTCATTTTGATAAAGGAAAAGCTTCGATTGATAAACTAGATATCGCTGGCCCGGGTTTTATCAATTTTTATATGAACAATCAATATTTAACGAAGCTGATTCCGTCTGTATTAGAAGCAGGGGAAGCATACGGGGAAACGAACATCGGAAACGGTGAACGAGTCCAGGTGGAATTCGTATCAGCGAATCCGACGGGAGACCTTCACCTCGGCCATGCCCGCGGTGCAGCTGTCGGCGATTCTTTGTGCAATGTGCTTTCAAAAGCGGGCTACGATGTGAGCCGCGAATACTACATTAACGATGCCGGAAACCAAATCAATAACCTGGCGCTATCTGTTGAAGTCCGTTACTTTGAAGCGCTCGGCTTGGAAAAACCGATGCCGGAGGATGGCTACCGCGGCGAGGATATCATTGCGATCGGAAAGCGTCTCGCTGAGGAATACGGCGACCGTTTCGTCAACGAAGAGGAAAGTGAACGCCTCGCATTTTTCCGTGAATACGGTCTGAAATACGAGTTGGAAAAGCTGCGCAAGGACTTGGAAAACTTCCGTGTGCCGTTTGATGTGTGGTATTCCGAAACGTCACTGTACCAAAACGGAAAAATCGATAAGGCGCTTGAAGCGATCCGCGAAAAAGGCCATGTCTATGAAGAAGACGGCGCGACTTGGTTCCGCTCTACGACGTTTGGCGATGATAAAGACCGCGTATTGATCAAGAAGGACGGCACGTATACGTACTTGCTGCCTGATATCGCGTATCATAAGGACAAGCTTGACCGCGGCTTTGATAAGCTGATCAACGTTTGGGGCGCCGATCACCACGGCTACATCCCGCGTATGAAAGCAGCAATTGAAGCGCTGGGCTATGAAAAAGGAACGCTTGAAGTAGAAATCATTCAGCTCGTTCACCTTTACAAAAACGGCGAGAAAATGAAAATGAGCAAACGGACGGGTAAAGCGGTAACGATGCGCGACCTGATTGAAGAAGTCGGCTTGGATGCCGTGCGTTACTTCTTTGCGATGCGCAGTGCTGATACGCATATGGATTTTGACTTAGATCTTGCTGTATCAACATCTAACGAAAACCCTGTGTATTATGCACAATACGCACATGCCCGTATTTGCAGCATGCTTCGCCAAGGGGAAGAGCAGGGACTTAAGCCTGCGGCGGACCTTGATTTCAGCCATATTCAATCAGAAAAAGAGTATGACCTGCTGAAAACAATCGGCGGCTTCCCAGAGGCGGTGGCGGAAGCAGCGGAAAAACGAATTCCGCACCGTGTCACAAACTATATTTATGATCTGGCTTCTTCTCTGCACAGCTTCTACAATGCGGAGAAAGTCATCGATCCGGAAAATGAAGAGAAAAGCCGTGCGCGCCTGGCTTTAATGAAGGCAACGCAAATTACGCTGAACAATGCGCTTCAGCTGATCGGCGTATCGGCTCCGGAAAAAATGTAATCTTGATCAAAGGGCAAAGTCTTCGGACTTTGTCCTTTTTTTATGCGTAAAACGTGTGATGTAATTCACAATCCTGTTTGCTGAGTTTTTGTATGATAAGACTGATTATTGAATCATTGAAAGGGGCAAGCCAAATGATCAACCGTCAACACATTCAATTATCGTTACAGTCATTAAGCTTGGTGGCAGGGTTTATGGTTTGGGTGCTGATTTCATCACTCATTTCCCAAATTACATTAGATATTCATTTAAGCAAAGGCGAGATTTCTTTGGTGACGGCGATTCCCGTTATTCTCGGATCGCTTCTCCGCATTCCTTTAGGGTATTTGACGAACAGGTTTGGCGCGCGGCTGATGTTTATGATCAGCTTCATCCTGCTTTTCTTTCCTGTGTTTTGGATCAGTATCGCGGATTCTCTGTTTGATTTAATCGTGGGCGGCTTTTTCTTAGGAATTGGGGGAGCGGTATTCTCCATTGGGGTGACATCCCTTCCGAAATATTATCCGAAAGAAAAGCACGGTGTCGTCAATGGGATTTACGGGGCCGGAAACATCGGAACAGCCATTACCACATTTGCGGCGCCGGTTATCGCTCAAGCTGTGGGATGGAAAGCAACCGTGCAGATGTATATGGTTCTGCTGGCTGTCTTTGCATTGCTGCACGTATTGTTCGGCGACCGGCATGAGAAGAAAGTGAATGTTTCCGTAAAAACTCAAATCAAAGTCGTTTACCGAAATCATATCCTGTGGTTCTTGAGCCTGTTTTATTTTATTACGTTTGGCGCCTTTGTCGCCTTCACCATCTATCTGCCGAACTTTCTGGTGGAGTACTTTGGGCTGAATCCTGCGGACGCCGGTTTGCGGACGGCTGGCTTTATTGCCGTCTCCACGTTGCTCAGGCCTGTGGGAGGACTCTTGGCTGATAAAATGAGCCCGCTCCGCATCTTGATGGTCGTTTTTGCGGGACTTACATTATCAGGCATTATCTTATCGTTCTCGCCGACGATCGGCCTTTATACGTTTGGGTCATTAACGGTGGCCGTCTGCTCAGGAATAGGAAACGGGACCGTTTTTAAACTGGTGCCTTTCTATTTTTCGAAGCAAGCGGGGATTGCCAATGGGATTGTGTCTGCTATGGGCGGATTAGGCGGTTTTTTCCCTCCGCTGATATTGGCGAGTGTATTTCAGGCAACAGGCCAATACGCGATCGGTTTTATGGCGCTTTCGGAAGTGGCGTTAGCCAGCTTTGTCCTTGTCATATGGATGTATTGGCAGGAAAGAATGAAAACGCACACGGAGAGAAACAGTCAGAGCGTCAACTAACACTGGGCATTCACAAGATTGTTAGTTTTTTCTGGATGGGGGCAAATCAATTCACGTTACAATAAATATACAACGTGACTTTCTTCGAGGTGAGCTCATGAATTTTCTCTCTGTTCGACCATCTGATAGTGATCTTATTTCCAGCGATCTGCATGAATTGCTGGAATCGATTAGTACGAAAAGAAAAATGGAAAAACACACGTATTTGTTTCAGGAAGGAATGGATGCAGAAGAGCTTTATCTGATTCAATCAGGACTCATTGAAATCGGCAAGCTGACATCTGACGGAAAAGACCTGACACTTAGAATTTGCCAAAAGCATGATATCGTCGGGGAATTAACACTTTTCACTGAAGAGCCGAGATATATGCTCAGTGCAAAAGTGCTAGAGGATGGCGAGGTGCTCGTCATTAATAAAAACAAGCTGGAAAAGGAATTAATCCAAAACGGTGCTTTGACATTTGAATTTATGAAATGGATGAGCACTCACCTCCGGAAAATCCAGTCCAAAATAAGGGATCTGCTTCTTCACGGCAAAAAGGGGGCGCTCTACTCCACCCTTATCCGCTTATCAAACAGCTACGGTGTGGAACGAAGCGATGGCATTCTGATTAACATTGTGCTGACAAATCAAGATTTGGCAAAGTTTTGCGCAGCGGCAAGGGAAAGCGTCAACCGTATGCTGGGGGACCTCCGCAAACAAGGGGTGATTTCGATAGAAGAATCCGGAAAAATTATTTTGCACAAGCGGGACTATTTGCGATGCGAGATCGAGTGTGAAAACTGTCCGCTGGAGATTTGCAATATTGACTGAAAAAACCAAGGACCGCCGGCGGTCCTTGGTTTTTTATCTAGTGATAAACATACAAATGACGGCAAAAAAGAAGCAGGCATTCACGATTTCTAGAATGCCGATCGTTTTCGCGGGCCAGTCCCTTCCGTGAAAAAACCATGCCCGCAAACTGCTTGGGATAAAAGCAAGAAATGCCCATCCTGCTCCGAGAAGAGCGGATAGAAAGGGGAGCAGCAGATGGTATCCCCATGACCAGTATGCAAATACGCTGTTTTTTCTCTCCCGGATCACCGACTTCACATAAAAGGAACTTCCGATAAAAAATAAAGCAGATTGAGAAAAAATAAACCAAGCCCAACCGTCAAGGGTTCCCGTCCCCAGCCAGCAGCTCGCAAGCCCGCCTGAACAAAAGAACAAGACACCCGCAATATCGTTCACTAGCGCCCGTTCATTTTTTCGGCGGGCATAATACATATGAATGAGGAACAGCGGCAATAAAGAAACGCCAACCCAGATGAGCGGCGGCTTATGAAAGACAGGAATAATCAAAAAACAGCAGGCCGGAACACCGTAATAATATATCCACTTTTGATAGGATTTGATCTGCTTCTTTTTCAAAGCAAGCGTGATGGGATAAACCGCCAAGTAAAGGAAAAGCCAGCCTAAGAAGAGCGGAATATGCCAGAAAACGGGGCCTCCCTTGATCATCCCGAGTAAAAATGGAATCAGCAGCATTGCCCATGCGCCGTGCTGCTTCGGAATCAGCGCCTTCATTGAAATCCTCCTTTTTTATTTCATTATAAATGCAATCATCCTCCCGATAAGTGACATTCATCATACAGGCTGTGAAATATATCACTGCTGTACAGGCTCAATCGAGCTACACTAAAGCTATCCTTAGCACAGGAGGCTTTCCTATGAATCAGTGTGACTATTTATTATTTCTGAAGCAACTTCCTATGTTTAATGAAGTGCCTCTATCCATTGTCGAAACCTTGCTGAAAAACGGGACGTTTATCCGCGGAACATCTGAGCAGTCTCCATCCTTTCTTCATTCTCAATCCGTTTATATTGTATTAAAAGGCAGTGTCCGTTTTATGGACAGCAGGCTCCCTGAAGGATCGAAAACCGTTGCGCTGTGGGAAAAAGGCGATGTGTTTCCGATTGATGAAAAAGGCGGGCTGTATTTATCGCCTTTTATCTCAGTCAATGCCACTTCAGACATTCTGATTCTCAATATCCCTTACTGCACATTTAAAAAAATGATGTCTTACAATCCGCAGCTGCAAATGAATTTTTTGGGCATGCTTCAGCAAAATGTCTTCTGTTCCTATCAATTATTTTTGCGTTATCTGCACACATCACAGGATGAAAATGCCGAGCCCGGTTCTTAAACAGAGCCGGTTTTTTTGATCTTTGAATGAAAGGCGGCTAATGACTCAGGTGTCCTGCCTGAACGCCGCCTTCATCACATGCTGTGAAAGCCCTTCCTTCTCCTTTATGTGAACATTTTGTGAAAAAAGCAAAGTGTGTGACATAGTTCACAAGGAAACACGCTGTCTCTGTTTATAGTGAACTTAGCATCACCTGACTCGGAAGGAGTGAACTCTCATGAAGAAAAAGAAAATGAGTCCGTTGTTTAGGAGATTGAACTATTTCTCTCCTATAGAACACCATTCAAATAAACATAGCCAAACCACCCGCGAAGATCGCGATTGGGAGAATGTATACAGAAACAGATGGCAGTACGACAAAGTCGTTCGCTCCACCCACGGCGTCAACTGCACGGGGTCCTGCAGCTGGAATATTTATGTGAAAAACGGAATTGTCACGTGGGAAGGACAAAACTTGAATTATCCATCAACAGGCCCGGATATGCCTGATTTCGAACCGAGGGGCTGTCCGCGGGGGGCAAGTTTTTCATGGTACATCTACAGCCCGCTCCGTGTGAAATATCCATACGTACGCGGTGTGCTGATCAATTTATGGCGGGAAGCACTGCAGGCCTATCAAAATCCATTGGATGCTTGGAAATCGATCGTTGAAAATCCTGAAAAAGCAAAGTCCTATAAACAGGCGAGAGGGAAAGGCGGTTTTGTGCGCGCTGAATGGCCGGAGGTGCTGAAGCTGATTTCAGCCTCTCTGCTCTATACAGTCATGAAATACGGGCCTGACCGGAACGTCGGCTTTTCCCCGATTCCGGCCATGTCCATGATCAGCCACGCGTC
Source organism: Bacillus sp. VA13 (assembly GCF_055710085.1). NCBI lineage: Bacteria > Bacillati > Bacillota > Bacilli > Caryophanales > Bacillaceae > Bacillus > Bacillus sp. VA13. The sequence continues at coordinate 408,152 of NZ_JBVQPP010000002.1, forward strand.
AGGCTCCCGGTTTATGTCTTTAATCGGCGGCCCTATGCTCAGCTTTTATGACTGGTATGCGGATCTTCCTCCGGCGTCCCCGCAAATTTGGGGGGACCAGACGGACGTTCCGGAAAGCAGTGATTGGTACAATTCAGGCTATATCATCACATGGGGCTCCAACGTTCCGTTAACGAGAACGCCTGACGCGCATTTTTTGGCGGAAGCCCGCTATAAAGGCGCTAAAGTCATTTCGATCAGTCCGGATTTTGCGGAATCCTCAAAGTTCGCGGATGACTGGCTGAGTATCCGCCAAGGGACTGACGGTGCGCTTGCGATGGCGATGGGCCACGTCATTTTACAGGAATTTTACGTGAACCAAGAGACGGAACGTTTCATTGAGTACGCAAAGCAATACACGGATTTTCCGTTCTTCGTCACCCTGTCAAAAGAAAATGGCGTATACACAGCGGGGCGTTTTCTGCATGCGAAAGACATCGGGCGGCAGACAAAGCATGATCAGTGGAAGCCTGCGGTCTGGAATGAACAGACAAGCGCATTTGCCATACCGCAAGGGACAATGGGCTCCCGCTGGGACGGACAGCAGAAATGGAACCTGCACATGGTCGATGAAGAAACCGGGGACCCGATTGAACCCCGTCTCTCTGTGCTGGGAATAGAGGACGAAATCGGCACGGTGCGCATCCCATATTTTTCAAATGACGGAAACAAAGTGCTTGAGCGGGATCTTCCTATAAAAAAACTGAACCTGAACGGCGAAGAGGTTTGTGTCACGACCGTGTTTGACTTGATACTGGCCAACTACGGCGTGAACCGAGGCTTCGGCGAACAATCAGCTGTCTCTTATGATGATCCTGAGCCGTTCACGCCTGCCTGGCAGGAACAGATGACAGGAATCAAAAAAGAAGCCGTCATTAAGATAGCCAGAGAGTTTGCCCAAAATGCGATCGATACAGACGGCCGATCCATGATTATCGTAGGGGCGGGGATTAACCACTGGTTCAATTCCGACACGATCTACCGGGCAGTGTTAAATCTCGTATTACTGGTAGGCGCCCAAGGCGTAAACGGCGGAGGCTGGGCCCATTATGTGGGGCAGGAAAAGCTCCGTCCTGCTGAAGGGTGGCAGACGATTGCAAATGCAAAGGACTGGGAGGGCGTGCCCAAGCTGCAAAACGGCACCTCATTTTTCTACTTTGCGACAGACCAGTGGCGTTACGAGGACCAGCCGATCAGTGACTTGGCTTCACCGATCGCTGCGTCATCCCGCTACAAGCATCACGCCGATTACAATGTGCTGGCAGCGCGATTAGGGTGGCTGCCGTCTTATCCGACGTTCAATCAAAATGGCATTGATCTGTACAAAGAAGCTGAAAAAGCGGGTGCAACAACACCTGAAGACGTTGGTGCGTACGTGGCCTCACAACTTCAAGAGAAAAAGCTGAAATTTGCAATTGAAGATCCTGACAATGAAGTGAATTTCCCAAGAAATCTCTTTGTATGGCGGGCAAATCTGATTTCCAGCTCAGGAAAAGGGCATGAATATTTTCTCAAGCACCTGCTGGGGACGACGAATGGCTTGATGAATGACGACAGCGACAGCATCCGTCCTGAAGAAATCAAATGGAGGGAGCAGGCACCGGAAGGAAAGCTCGACTTGTTAATCAATCTCGATTTTCGAATGGCCGGTACGGCGCTGTATTCCGATATCGTGCTGCCGGCGGCGACATGGTATGAAAAACACGATCTCAGCAGCACAGATATGCACCCGTTCATTCATCCTTTTGCTCCGGCGATCTCGGCTCCGTGGGAATCGAAGTCAGACTGGGATATTTTCAAAGCACTGTCAAAAGCCGTTTCTGATCTGGCAGAAGAAGTCGATATGGAGCCGATGAAAGAAGTTGTAGCGACACCGCTCCTCCATGACACCATGCAGGAATTGGCCCAGCCGTTCGGCAAAATCAATGACTGGAGCAAGGGTGAATGTGAAGCCATTCCGGGAAAAACGATGCCGAACATCCAAGTCGTTGAACGGGATTACAAGCACATTTTTCATAAAATGACCGCGCTCGGACCTCAGGCCGGTTTAAAACCGAGCGGCACAAAAGGGATGAGCTGGTCTATAGCCGATGAATATGAATCACTCAAAAAGAGACTGGGAGAAATCACCTCGGACAGCGTTGCAAAGGGATGTCCGAATATAAGTGAAGCAAAGCAGGCGGCAGAAGCGATTTTAACCCTATCGTCCACTTCAAATGGAAAAGTCGCCGTGAAAGCATGGGAATCACTTGAAAACATCACAAACCTGAAGCTGAAAGACCTGGCGGAAGAACGGGAGGAAGAATGCTTTACGTTCGAGCAAATTACAGCCCAGCCAAAAACGGTCATCACGTCTCCGGCATTTACAGGCTCAGAAAAAGGCGGACGCAGGTACTCGCCGTTTACAACGAACGTAGAAAAATTAATCCCGTGGCGAACACTGACCGGAAGGCAATCTTATTATGTCGATCATGAACTGATGATGGAATTCGGTGAAACAATGGCGACATTTAAACCGATCCTCCAGCATCGTCCGTTTCTGAATAAGCGGCCTGATCAAGAGGGCAAAGAAATCGTCCTCAATTATTTGACGCCGCATAATAAATGGTCTGTCCACAGCATGTATTTTGATTCTTTGCCGATGCTGACGCTATTCCGCGGAGGGCCGACTGTGTGGATGAATAAAGATGATGCAGAGGACACAGATATCAAAGATAACGATTGGATTGAATGCTTTAACAGAAATGGTGTTGTCGTCGCAAGAGCGGTTTTGTCTCACCGGATTCCTAAAGGAATGGCGTTTATGCATCATGCCCAGGACCGCCACATCAACGTGCCCGGCACGAAACTGACGAATAACCGAGGAGGCACCCATAACAGCCCGACAAGGATACACGTCAAGCCGACTCAGATGATCGGGGGCTATGCCCAGCTCAGCTACGGCTTTAACTATTACGGTCCAACAGGGAATCAGCGCGACCTGAACGTCGTCATCCGCAAGCTGAAGGAGGTCGATTGGCTTGAAGATTAAAGCGCAAGTCGGTATGGTCATGAACTTGGATAAATGCATCGGCTGCCACACGTGCAGCGTCACCTGCAAAAACACGTGGACAAACCGTGCCGGTGCGGAATATATGTACTTTAATAATGTAGAAACAAAGCCGGGCATCGGCTACCCGAAGCAATGGGAGGACCAGGACAAATATAAAGGCGGCTGGACATTGAAAAAAGGAAAGCTCGAGCTGAAATCAGGCCCGAAAACCAATCGGCTTGCTGGCCTTTTCTATAACCCGAATCAGCCGTCGATTGATGATTACTATGAACCTTGGAACTATGATTATGAAACATTAACAAACAGCCCACAGAAAAAGCACCAGCCTGTGGCGCGCCCGAAATCATCCTTGACGGGGGATTTCATGAATATCGAATGGGGCCCGAACTGGGAGGATGATCTTGCAGGCGGCCACATTACGGGGCTTGAGGACCCAAACGTGCAAAAGATGGAGGAATCGATCAAAACAGAATTCGATGAGGTCTTTATGATGTATCTGCCGCGTATTTGTGAGCACTGCATCAACCCGGCGTGCGTTTCCTCTTGTCCGTCCGGCGCCATGTACAAACGCGAGGAAGACGGCATTGTGCTTGTGGATCAAAACGCATGCCGTTCATGGAGATATTGTGTCCCATCCTGCCCTTATAAAAAAGTCTATTTTAACTGGCAAACGAACAAAGCGGAAAAATGCACCCTCTGTTTTCCGCGCTTGGAGGCGGGACTGCCGACCATCTGCTCCGAAACCTGTGTAGGCAGAATCCGCTATCTCGGCGTCATGCTGTACGACGCGGACAAAGTGGAGGAAGCGGCATCTGTTGAAAATGAAAAGGATCTCTACCATTCCCAATTGGACGTTTTTCTTGATCCGAATGACCCTGAGGTTGCCAAACTGGCAAAAGAACAAGGCATCCCGGCTGAGTGGATAGAGGCTGCACAGCAATCGCCGATCTATAAAATGATCATCGACTGGAAGATTGCGCTGCCGCTTCATCCTGAGTACCGTACGCTGCCGATGGTTTGGTACATTCCGCCGCTGAGCCCGATTATGAATCTCTTTGAAGGAAAAGGCAGCCAGCAATCTGCGGAAGATATTTTTCCGGCTATCGACCAAATGAGAATTCCAATTGACTATTTGGCGCAGCTATTAACGGCCGGTGATACGGATCATATTCGGTCAACGTTAAAGAAAATGTCTGTCATGCGCCAGTATATGAGAGCAGTCCAGACGAATAAATCCATCGACCCGGCACTGATCTCCAGTGTCGGCTTAACAGAACAGCAAATTGAAGACATGTATCGGCTGCTTGCGATTGCCAAATATGATGACCGCTTTGTAATTCCGAGCAGCCACCGAGAAGAAGTGTCTGATTTATACGCTGAACAAGGGAGCTGCGGCTTATCATTTTCAGGCGGCCCCGGCTCTTGTTTGTAACTTTTGATAAACGAGGTGTAACAAGATGAACACCACAGACCGGCAAATCACGTTCTCCGCTCTTTCCTGTCTTCTTTCCTATCCGGATGAAGAGTGGAGAGCCGAGCTTCCCGATTGGAAGGCTCTTATCCATGAAATCAGCAACCAGCAAATCCGGGAGAAGCTACTGCACTTTTTCGAAGCGTCAGCCAGCTTTTCTCAAGAAGAGCTGATTGAACACTATGTCTATACGTTCGACTTCGGGAAAAAAACGAATATGTACGTCACTTACTTTAACTCAGGCGAGCAAAGGGAACGCGGGATTGAATTACTGCATTTAAAAAACACGTACCAGCAATCCGGTTTCCTGCCGACAGAGAAAGAGCTGCCTGATTATCTGCCGCTTATGCTGGAATTTTCCGCGGTTGCAGAGATTGAAGCAGCGAGAAGCGTGTTTGAGAAATATCTGTCCAATGTAAGGGAGCTGGCATCCCGACTTGAAAAAAATGACAGCATATATGCGGAGCTGCTGTACGTGCTGCTGGCCGCGCTGGAAAACATCGGCGTACGTGAAAGCGTTGAAGGGGCTGTTCAGGCATGAGCGGGCAGATCCTGTGGGGCGTGATGCCATACATTGTAATGACAATCTTTATCGGCGGCCATATTTACCGCTATCAGCATGACCAATTTGGCTGGACGGCGAAATCCAGCGAGCTATTAGAAAAGAAAAAACTCGCTGCGGGCAGCACACTTTTTCACTGGGGTATGCTGTGCGTTATCGGCGGGCATCTCATGGGAATTCTGATCCCGGAAGCTGTGTACACCTCCATTGGCATTTCAGAGCATGCTTATCACAAAGTGGCAATTGGCGCAGGCCTGCCGGCGGGGGTTGTGGCATGTACCGGCCTTTTCATCCTGACGTACAGACGGCTGTTTGACAAACGAATCCGCAACACCAGCTCGCCATCGGATATCCTTATTCTCATCCTGCTGCTGTTCATGCTGCTGTCAGGCGTTGCCGCCACGTTTCTTAACATTGATTCGAAAGGATTTGATTACAGGACAACAGTTGGGCCGTGGTTCAGGGAGATCTTTTTGTTCAGCCCTGACGCCTCTTTGATGGAGAGTGTCCCGCTATGGTTTAAGCTTCATATCATGATAGGATACGTCGTTTTTATCCTGTGGCCGTTTACGAGATTGGTACACGTGTTCAGTCTGCCGCTCAAGTATTTGACACGAAGCTATGTCGTGTATCGAAAACGTTCGTAAAAATCCCCCTTGAAAGAGGGGGATTTTTTATGATGATGGCAACAAGTCTTACAAAACAGTTTGATAAAAAAATAAAAACGCAAGATATTTTCTGCCAAGGTAATGGCTGGGCGGCCAGGAATCCTGTTATGTTTGTATTTGGAAATAACATTCTAAAAGGGAGAGTGAAGAATGAAGCGGATTTTACTCATTTTAACTGCTTGTCTTCTGACAAGCGCGGGGGTCCTGACACTCAGACATTCTCACGTATTAACCGGCGGGACAGCCGGACTGTCACTAAGCCTGACATACTTGTTTCACTCCTCGTTTGCCATGATCTTCTTTCTGATCAATATCCCGTTTTACGTATTTTCTCTCATCAGAATGGGCATCACATTCACCCTATCTACTGTATTTGCAGTCACAGCGCTGACTCTGTTTACAAGCGCGGATCACTGGCTGCCGTCTGTCTCTTTTTCACCGCTTGCCGGGGCGATTGGTGGCGGGGCGCTGATTGGAATCGGCTTGTCGCTCATGTTTTATCATCAGGCTTCGCTCGGCGGCGCCAATATTCTCGCTTTATTTCTGCAACAGCGCTACGGATGGAATCCGGGTACGGTTAATTTCCTCTTCGATTTTGGCGTAGTGCTGGTCGGCATTTTCTCCGTCGGATTGCTGAAAGGGCTCTTTTCCTTAGTGTCGATTGCGGTCACGGGCCTGATCGTCAGCTTCTTCAAACATAAAATCAAAAGCAGCTACTCCCTCAAGCCGGCCTTGCTCCAGAACATCACACCCGGCCAATCTCAGGAAGCTTCATCATAAGCCTTTCCGCATCTTGCGGAGAGGCTTTTTACATAGAAGGTTTACCGATTAGAAAAAAGAGGTAATACGGAGGTAATTGAATCAGATTGGAGAGAATCAGGATGCTGAAAAGGAGACTGGAATTTTTCTTTTTATATATGATGCTTATCGGGGCATATGTCATATGGTTTTTTCCGGTTTCCAGGCTTGAGTTTTACGGAGGATTGCTTTGCTATGTAAGCATTATTTTGTTCAGCATCTATTCGTTAATTCTTGAAAACCGTACCTCGCAGCACACGCTGTTATGGATCCACATTCTTGTCTTTTTTCCGATCGCCGGCTACATGTTTTATCTGTTTTCCGGACAGCTTTATGTTAAAGGAAAGCTGTTCAAGACAAAACGAATGCACAACAGGGAAAAGCTCAGGAAGCTGTTTGACATGGAAGAAACGCCGGAAGTGACAGGGCTGAAGGACAATCAGGAGAGGTTCTTTACGTATTCCATCAGGGCTGCCCATATGAATATCAATACGAAAAGCAATATCAAAGTGCTGAAAAACGGCGAAGAAACCTTTCCGGACATTTTCAAAGCGATGAGGAAAGCAGAATCTTATATACATATTGAATACTACATGTTTAAGTCAGACATGCTTGGCCGCGGCATGATGGACATTATGATGGAAAAAGCGCGCCAAGGTGTCGAGGTGAGGTTTTTATATGACGCTGCAGGAAGCATCAAACTGGCAAGAAGAGATATCATGAAAATGAAACAAGCGGGAGTGGACATCGTTCCGTTTTCTCCGCTGAAATATGGGTTCTTCAACCAGAAGCTGAATTTCAGAAATCACCGGAAAATCGTGATCATCGACGGAAAAACCGGTTTTGTGGGCGGATTAAATGTCGGGAAGGAATATATCAGCAGAGATCCGTACATCGGGTTTTGGAGAGATACTCACCTGCGGCTGGAAGGAGAAATTGTGCAAACGCTTCACGCTATCTTTATGCTCGATTGGGAATACGTCTCCAATGAAGTGTTAATTGATCAAGAGGAGTACAATACCCCGGTTCCCGTGGAAGGAGAGGGCATTTACCAAGTTGTCGCGACAGGCCCTGACATGAAGGAAAGCATGAGCGACCTTTATTATGAAATGATTTCTTCAGCGCAGAAATCAATATGGATCGCCACGCCCTATTTCGTCCCGAATGAATCCATTCGCACGGCGCTCAAAGCAGCGGCGACAAAAGGCGTACAGGTAAGGGTCATGGTGCCGGAGAAGAACGACAGCTTTTTGACGCAATACGCGTCAAGATCTTATTTCCCAGAGCTGCTACTTGAGGGAATTGAAGTGTATTCCTATCAAAAAGGCTTCATGCATCAAAAAGTCATGATCGTTGACGGCGATCTCGCCTCCGTCGGCACCGCGAATATGGACATGCGCAGCTTCCAGCTCAACTTTGAAGTGAACGTGTTCTTCACGGATGCCGAAGCGATCCGCACCCTTGAAGCCCATTTCGAAGAGGATATGCTGGACAGTGAACAACTCAGCCCTGTTGGCTTTTATAAAAGGGGAATGACCGACCGGACAAAAGAATCCTTAGCCCGTCTGTTTTCAGGTGTTCTGTAAAAAAAGGAAATCTGATCTTTAAAAACCGCCGGTGTATAGTATAATTGAGAAATATTATCAGTTATTTAGGCATTGGGGGAAGATAGAGTGCTGCGGCAATTTTTTTCGTATTATAAACCATACAAAACGTTGTTCTTTCTCGATTTTTTCTCGGCGATCGCGGGAGGCTTAATGGAGCTGAGTTTTCCTTTGATCGTCAATTATTTTATTGACACCTTGCTTCCGGGCAGGGACTGGGGGCTGATCATCGCGACCTCAGTCGGCTTATTTGCAGTGTACGCGCTCAGCTCGGCTCTCCAGTATATCGTGACATACTGGGGACACATGCTCGGAATCAATATCGAGACCGATATGAGAAAATCGCTTTTTGACCATTTGCAAAAGCTCTCGTTCAAATTTTACGACAACAACAAGACGGGAACGCTGATGTCGAAGCTGACGAACGATTTAATGTACATCGGCGAAGTTGCCCATCACGGCCCGGAAGACTTATTCATTGCCATCATGACCATTCTCGGAGCGTTCGGAGTCATGCTGTTTATTAACTGGCAGCTTGCATTATTAACGTTTATCATCATGCCGATTGTCATTTGGCTAGCGCTTTATTTCAACAAAAAAATGACCAAAGCGTTTACCACGCTGAACAAAGATATCGGAGACTTTAGCGCGCGTGTAGAGAATAATATCGGCGGCATCCGGCTCGTGCAGGCGTTCGGCAATGAATCATTTGAAAAAGAGCGCTTTGCTGTCAACAATCAGCGCTTCCGTGTCACAAAGCTTTCCTCATATAAAATTATGGCGAAAAACGGCTCAATCAGCTATATGCTGACTCGGTTTGTCACGCTGTTTGTGCTTTTGTGCGGAACGTGGTTTGTCATTCGCGGCTCCTTATCGTACGGGGAATTCGTGGCGTTTGTGCTCCTGACGAATGTGCTATTCAGGCCCATTGACAAAATTAACGCCATTATCGAAATGTATCCGAGAGGAATCGCCGGTTTCAAAAGCTATATGGAACTGATGGAGACAGAGCCGGATATTCAGGATTCTCCTGATGCGAGAGACGTTTTCGGCCTGAAGGGCAATATCTGCTATGAACATGTTTCATTTGGATATGATGACCATCACAATGTCCTCAATGACATTAACCTGTCCATTCAAGCGGGGGAAACGGTTGCGTTCGTCGGTCCGTCAGGCGCGGGAAAATCAACGCTTTGCAGTCTGCTTCCGCGCTTTTATGAAGCATCGAAGGGTGACATTACCATCGACGGCATCAGCATTAAAGACATGACGCTGTCTTCGCTGCGGGGGCAGATTGGCGTCGTACAGCAGGACGTTTTCTTGTTCTCGGGCACGCTTCGAGAAAATATCGCCTACGGCCGATTAGACGCATCAGAAGAAGACATTTGGCAGGCTGTGAAGCAAGCACATCTGGAAGAGCTCGTCCATAACATGCCGGATGGGCTGGATACCATCATCGGCGAACGGGGCGTGAAGCTTTCCGGCGGACAAAAGCAGCGCTTGTCAATTGCACGGATGTTCTTGAAAAATCCGTCGATCCTGATTCTCGACGAAGCGACCTCAGCGCTTGATACAGAAACAGAAGCGGCGATCCAAAAGGCGCTTCAAGAATTGTCCGAGGGGCGCACGACGCTCGTCATCGCTCACAGGCTGGCGACGATCAAAGACGCGGACAGAATTGTGGTCGTCACAAACAACGGTATTGAAGAACAAGGCCGCCATCAAGACCTGATCGAAGCCGGAGGCCTATACAGCAGGCTGCATCAAGCGCAATTCGGGCAAATGGTGCAGCAATAGGAGGAGAATATGAATAGAAAAAATGTGCTGTACATTGCTGTTTCATTGGATGGGATGATCGCACGAGAAGATGGAAGCATCGATTGGCTGGATGAATTTGAAGGTGAAGGCGATAACGGGTACAGCGCGTTTTATCAGACTGTCGATACCGTCATCTTAGGCCGGAGCACATATGAACACGTCAAAATTCTTACACCGGTTTTCCCGTACCAGGATAAAACATGCTACGTTTTCACGAGAACGCCCGACAGCTATCGGGATGAACACGTGACGTTTATCAATGAGGGAGCCAAGGGCTTCACTGACCGTTTGAAACAGGATAAAGGCTTAAACATCTGGATAGCAGGCGGGGCAGAGCTGGTGAATGCCTTCATGAAAGAAGATGCCATCGATGAATTCATCATCACTGTTATTCCTGTTGTTTTAGGGAGCGGCATCCCGCTGTTTCATGAACTGACGAATGAAACAAAGCTGCGGTTAAAAGGGATGAAACAATTCGGGCAGGCGGTTCAGCTTCATTATGTAAGACCATAAGAAAAAGGATAGACAAGATGTCTATCCTTTTTATATGTAAGTTAAAGCACTTCTCTTTCAGCAGGCTCGATAATATTTTGGAACTTTTCAATCAGCTGTGATGCTTTAGTTCCTTCCACTACAATCAGATATTCCTTTTCATCATGAGCCATACGGAACGTCTCAAGCTCAATTAAGCTTTTGATTTTGCACATTGTTTTCTTTGAATAAATATAAACCTCGTGGCTTCCGGAATGGCACATTTTATAAAGATGAATCAAATTTCTTAAAGTAAATGCCTGTGCGGCTACTTTCAGAGACTTGATGTTTTTCATAATCTTTCTCCTCCATCGGTTGTTTTCTTATATAGCGTATGTTCCCAGAGCGGACGAACTGTAAACCTGATATTGCACATTTATGATTTCCATTGCAGCGTGCCGCCGCCGATGCGTTTGACACCGCGGATGGAGCTTAATTCATCCATCAGGCGGAGAAGTGCCTTGTCTTTCTGTTTTGCTTCAATCATGAAATCAATATTTGTTCCCCATTGTCTGAAGCGCTCTAATAGCGGCAGCAAAAAGTTGGCGTCAACATAATCGGCATGGCTGCGTATGGCTTGCTCCGATTTTGGGGAAGACAGGTGAACCTTTGGCTGCAGCCCTATCCGCTCCCACGTTTTGATCATCCGGGGCAGTGCTTCATTCAGGTCGGCGTGATCATCTGGATTGGCGTAAAAATGATGAAAGTCAAAGACAAATGGAACATCCTCTTGTTCACAGACCTGAAGCGTTTCTTCTGTCGTATAGGTTTTATCATCGTTTTCCAGCGTCATCCGCTGTTTGATCTCCTGCGGCAGCTGCTTCATATTTTGATGAAATTGAGCAGTGGCGGTGTCTTTATCACCGTAAGCGCCGCCTATATGAATGTTGATAACGGAGCGATCAGCAATGCCCATGGCTTCAAGCATGCGGTAGTGATACGCCATATCGGTTACCGCATTTTTTGTGACGTTTTCCTTCGGGCTCGTGAACAGAGTGAATTGGTTTGGGTGAAAGCTTGTTCGCAGATGATGTGTTTTAACAAGCTCCCCAATCTCCCGAAACTCCTTTTGAAACGGCGTTACAAAATCCCACATTACATCAGGATGTGTGGCCAGTGGCACAATCGAACTGGAAAAACGGTACAAAGGAATACCGTGGCCGATGATATAGTGAAGGGTTCTCATCGTATTGTTCAAATTGGCTCTTGTCACAGTCAGCAGGGCTTCTTTTCTTTCATCCTTTGAAAGCTTGGAATAACGCGCGAATGTCAATGTTTTAGCGGGAGACGCATCCCAAAGGCTCATCGCGTTTGAAACGAACCCGAATCTGAAAATCATAGGAACTCTCCTTTATAAAAAATAAGATAATGCTCTGCCAAGCCATTCCGCCGGGCGCTGTCTGAACGTACGCTTTTTGAAATTCTCCTTTGTCAGCAGCTCCGACCTATTAATATCCTCTTCAATCGTGGCATAGACTTCTTTTGTAAAAGCCTTATCATCGATTTCAACATTCACCTCTTCATTTAAAAAGAAGCTTCGCTGATCAAAATTGGCGGTGCCGATGACGCTGAAGTGATCGTCAATGATCAGGGCTTTCACATGATAAAACCCCTGGTAAAAACGGTAGATAAGACAGCCGGCATCCAAGAGCTCTGAATAATACGTAAAAGCTGCCTCTCTGACCAGCGGATGATCTGATTTCATTGGCACGATGAGCGTAACAGTTACACCGTTTTTTCTTGCTTTGACCAATGCCTGCTGAAGCGGTTTTGTCGGAATATAATAAGGTGTGCAAATGGTAATGCGATCTTTTGCCTGCGCGATATTTGCCAAATATGTTTTTTCAAGAGAATAACCATCAGTCGCATAAATCTTAAGAGAGATATTCCCTTGCGGAAGCTCCGGCCAAACATCCGGGGGCAGTTCAGCTGATCCGGTATTTCGTTTTAGATCGGCTGTAAAAAGCGTCTGAAGATCGCGGACACCTTCTCCCTTCATGCGCAGATGATAATCCTCCCAATTGCCGAACTTCGCCTTCTTTCCAAGGTATTCCTCACCGATGTTAAACCCGCCGATATAACCGATCTTCCCGTCTATCACAGCGATTTTTCGGTGATTTCGTTTTTGCATATGGAAAAAGAAAAAAGGAAAACGGGGCTTGTTAAGAAAATGAACATGGACCCCGGCATTTTTCATCGTCTTCAGCGCCGGTTTTTTAATTTTTTGGCTGCCGGACCAATCCAGCAGCAAATAAACAGAAACACCGGCTTTAGCTTTTGCTTTCAGCAGCGTAAACATATTGTGGCTGACCTCATCATTTTTCATAATAAAAAACATCACGTGAACAGAGGAAACAGCCTGGCGGATGTCTTCCATCATCCGTTCGACAAGATCAGCGCCGCAGTGGATCAATTCGATGTCACTCTTCTTTTTTGAAAAAACAGGCTCGTACGCGTTCTTTCTATATCCTGCGCGGCCCATGAAGATATCAAGCAGAATCAAAGCAAAAAGAATAACGACAATGATCATAATCACGAAAAATACCTTCATCCCGGCACTCCTTTCCGTAGTAAAGGTAGTGTGCCCGATCAGCTGGAATTTAATTATTGACTGAACACTCATTCATTATTTATCATAAAGATAATCTTATACAGATTCGAGGGTAGGGGATCGCGGTCTTTATCAGTAAAAAGGGGGAATTAGAATGAGCGGCTTTCTCATCGCAAATGCATTGTTATTTCTGATTGTAACCGCTTACGCTGTCTATTTGTTTGTCTACTTGGTTAAAACGAGACTGGCCTACATCAGGCTCGGGCAGAAAGAACATTTTGATCAACGGATCAAGGAACGGCTTCGCGCCATATGGGTGAATGTATTCGGACAGAAAAAACTGCTCAAGGATAAGAAAAGCGGAATCATTCACGTCATGTTTTTCTACGGATTTATATTGGTTCAGTTCGGAGCAATTGACTTTATTATCAAAGGACTGGCTCCTGATCGGAATCTGCCGCTTGGCCCTGTCTATCCCGCCTTCACCTTTTTTCAGGAAATCGTTACATTTCTTATTTTAATTGCTGTAGGCTGGGCATTCTACAGACGTTATATTGAAAAGCTCGTCAGGCTGAAACGCGGTTTCAAAGCAGGGCTCGTTCTCATTTTTATCGGGGGATTAATGCTGACGGTTCTGCTTGGAAACGGGATGAATTTGATCTGGCATGAGCACGGGCTTTCTTGGAGCGAGCCGATTGCATCAGGTATTGCGTTTTTGCTTAGCGGGGTCGGGGAAACAGGTGCGGCGGTGATTTTCTATATCGCATGGTGGGCGCATCTTCTGTTTTTGCTGAGCTTTTTAGTGTACGTGCCTCAGTCGAAGCATGCCCATTTAATCGCCGGACCTGCCAATGTCTTCTTCAATAGAATGGAATCAGCCGGAAAGCTTGAAAAAATTGATTTTACCGATGAAACGAAAGAAAGCTACGGAGCGGGGAAAATTGAAGATTTTCGGCAGACTCAGCTGCTTGATCTGTACGCGTGTGTCGAGTGCGGCCGCTGCACCAATATGTGCCCTGCAACAGGCACCGGAAAAATGCTGTCGCCGATGGACTTGATTTTGCGTCTCAGAGACCATCTTACTGAAAAAGGCGCCGCTGTCACCTCGCGTTCGCCATGGGTGCCCGCGGCAGCGTTCCGGCATACGAGAAGCAATCAGCTGGCGGCGGCGTCAGCGGGCAGCGGATCGCAGGAAGCCGCTGCAGCGATAGATTACAATCCGAGCTTGATCGGTGACGTCATCACAGAGGAAGAAATTTGGGCGTGCACCACTTGCCGGAATTGTGAGGATCAATGTCCGGTCATGAACGAGCACGTGGATAAAATCATCGACCTTCGCCGCTACCTCGTACTGACAGAAGGAAAAATGGACAGTGACGCACAGCGCGCCATGACCAGTATCGAGCGGCAGGGAAATCCGTGGGGCCTCAACCGCAAGGAACGTGAAAATTGGCGTGACGCGGCGCCGGATGCTGAGATTCCGACCGTGAAAGAAATGAAAAAAGAAGGAAAAGAATTTGAGTATCTTTTCTGGGTCGGTTCCATGGGGTCATACGACAACAGAAGCCAGAAAATCGCGATTTCCTTTGCCAAGCTGCTCAATCACGCGGGCGTGTCCTTCGCGATCCTCGGTAATAAAGAAAAAAATTCAGGAGACACGCCGCGCCGCCTCGGAAATGAATTTTTATTCCAAGAGCTGGCTGAGAAGAATATCTCTGAATTTGAAAAAAATCATGTGGAAAAAATCGTTACGATCGATCCGCATGCATACAATTTATTTAAAAATGAGTATCCTGATTTCGGTTTTGAAGGCGAGGTTTATCATCATACAGAAGTGCTGGCCGAGCTGGTAAGGAACGGGAAACTAAAACCGCAGCACCCCCTTCAAGAGGTGATTACCTTCCATGATTCATGCTACTTGGGCCGGTACAACGAAGTCTATGATCAGCCGAGGGAGATTTTGAAAGCCATTCCTGGCGTACAGCTGATTGAAATGGAGAGAAACCGGGAAACCGGCATGTGCTGCGGCGCCGGCGGGGGATTAATGTGGATGGAGGAAGAAACGGGCAATAGGATTAATGTCGCCAGAACAGAGCAAGCGCTCGCGGTCAACCCATCGGTGATCAGCTCAGGCTGTCCGTACTGTCTCACGATGCTCGGAGATGGCACAAAGGCGAAAGAAGCCGAAGACCAAGTCAAAACGTATGATGTCGCCGAGCTTCTGGCTCAATCTGTCTTAGGTGCTGATATGAAAATGGGGGAGAAGCCATGAAGTTTTCATTATCAGAAGAACACGAGATGATACAAAAATTGGTGCGTGATTTTGCGAAGCATGAGGTGGCCCCGACAGCCGCAGAACGCGACGAACAAGAACGCTTCGACCGCGAGTTGTTTCGGGAAATGGCGAATCTGGGGCTGACGGGAATTCCGTGGCCTGAAGATTATGGAGGAATCGGAAGTGACTATCTGGCCTACGTCATCGCGGTGGAGGAACTGTCAAAAGTGTGCGCCTCCACCGGTGTGACGCTTTCCGCCCATATCTCTCTTTGCAGTTGGCCGCTGTTTGCCTTTGGGACGGAAGAACAGAAGACAGAGTATTTGACACAACTGGCCCTAGGAGAGAAAATCGGTGCTTTTGCTTTGACCGAAGCAGGGTCCGGCTCTGACGCCGGCGGCATGAAAACAACTGCTGAACGAATCGGCGATGACTATGTGTTAAATGGCTCAAAAGTGTTTATCACAAACGGCGGAATCGCGGATATTTACATTGTTTTTGCAGTCACCGATCCCGCGAAAAAGAAAAAAGGCATTTCCGCTTTTATTGTAGAAAAGAATTTCGAAGGATTTTTGACAGGCAAGAAAGAAAAGAAGCTGGGCATCCGTTCGTCTCCGACAACAGAAATCACATTCGAAGATTGTGTTGTGCCCGCAGCAAACCGTCTTGGAGAAGAAGGGGAAGGCTTCAAAATCGCGATGAAGACGCTTGATGGAGGAAGAAACGGCATTGCCGCTCAAGCCGTGGGCATCGCTCAGGGAGCGCTTGATGCGGCGCTTCAATACGCAAAAGAGAGAAAGCAATTCGGAAAATCAATCGCCGAGCAGCAGGGCATTGCTTTTAAACTCGCGGATATGGCTACAATGATAGAAGCTTCAAGGCTATTGACCTATCAGGCGGCATGGCTGGAATCATCAGGCCTTCCATATGGAAAAGCTTCCGCCATGTCCAAACTGCTGGCGGGGGATACGGCGATGAAGGTGACGACCGAAGCCGTGCAGATTTTCGGCGGCTATGGCTATACAAAAGATTATCCGGTTGAACGCTATATGCGTGATGCAAAAATCACGCAAATCTATGAAGGCACTCAAGAAATTCAAAGACTTGTCATCTCCAGAATGCTCGCGGATTGACGCAAAACATCTATCAGTCGGAACACTCTTGTAAAATTATTTAAATTAACGCTGTTAAGGGTAGCATATTCTGTTTTATTTTGTTTATAATGAGAGGTATGGTTTGTATAAGAACGATACAAAATCGCTTTCATTATTGATAAAACAGATACATATAAGTAATAGAAAGGGAGTGTCCGACCTTGGGTATCAAACAATATTCACAGGAAGAGCTAAAGGAAATGGCTTTAGTTGAAATCGCTCACGAATTATTTGAAGAACATAAAAAACCAGTTCCTTTTCAGGAGCTTTTAAATGAAATTGCATCTTTGCTCGGCGTGACAAAAGAAGAGCTTGGAGACCGCATCGCTCAATTTTATACAGATTTAAACATTGACGGCCGCTTCCTGGCGCTTTCTGACCAGACTTGGGGACTTCGCAGCTGGTATCCGTATGATCAGCTTGACGAAGAAACGCAGCCGACCGTCAAGGCGAAAAAGAAAAAAGCGAAGAAAGTAGTCGAAGAAGATCTTGACCTTGACGAGTTTGAAGTGATCGACGAAGACGACATTGATTTAGATGAAGTCGAGGAAGAACTTGATCTTGATACCGACGATTTTGACGATGAAGATCTTGATGAAGACGATGATGATCTTGAGATCGAAGAGGATATTATTGATGAAGATGATGAAGATCTTGATGATGAAGATGAGGATCTCAAATAGTAATAGATCATCTTCAAAACCATCTTGACTTTCAAAGTCGAACTATGTAGTATGTATTTTGGGCTCTTCAAAAACGAAGAGAGAACATAGTGCGTTATGCTCCCTTTCAAGAAATTGAAAGGGAGCTTTCTTATTTTCACCCCTCATTTTTCTTATAAATCATTTAAAATGCTAAATGATTTTCTATAAAACAGTACATTTTAAAAATGTAGCTAAGAGTGAAGAGAGGAGCAAACGAAATGACGAAATATATTTTTGTAACCGGGGGAGTCGTATCCTCACTTGGAAAGGGTATTGTAGCAGCTTCATTGGGACGTTTGCTGAAAAACCGTGGACTGAACGTGACGATCCAAAAATTTGATCCATACATCAACGTCGACCCGGGAACAATGAGCCCATACCAGCACGGTGAAGTATTCGTAACGGATGACGGCGCCGAAACAGACTTGGACCTTGGTCACTATGAGCGTTTTATCGACATCAACCTCAATAAATTCAGCAACGTGACAACTGGTAAAATCTATTCAACAGTTCTTAAAAAAGAACGCCGCGGAGACTACCTTGGCGGAACCGTACAGGTTATCCCGCACATCACAAACGAACTGAAAGACCGTGTTTACCGCGCGGGGAAAGAAACAAACGCGGATGTCGTCATTACAGAAATCGGCGGTACTGTCGGGGACATCGAATCACTGCCATTCCTTGAAGCGATCCGCCAAATGAAGAGCGACATCGGCCGTGAAAACGTAATGTACATCCACTGTACGCTTGTTCCTTACATTAAAGCTGCGGGCGAATTGAAAACAAAACCGACACAGCACAGCGTAAAAGAATTACGCAGCTTGGGCATTCAGCCAAACATCATCGTCGTGCGTACAGAAATGCCGATTTCTCAAGATATGAAAGATAAAATTGCGCTATTCTGCGACATCGATACAAAAGCGGTGATCGAGTGTGAAGATGCGGACAACCTATACTCCATTCCGCTTGAGCTGCAAAAACAAGGACTAGACAAGCTTGTTTGCGAGCACATGCAATTGGCATGCAAAGAGGCTGAAATGTCAGAGTGGAAAGAGCTTGTTAACAAGGTTAGCAATCTGTCTCAAACAATTACGATCGGCCTTGTCGGTAAATACGTTGAGCTTCCTGACGCATACATCTCTGTTGTCGAGTCTCTCCGCCATGCGGGCTATGCGTTTGACACAGATGTAAAAGTGAAATGGATCAACGCAGAAGAAGTGACAGAAAGCAACATCGAAGAGCTCACAAGCGGAACGGACGGCATCATCGTGCCGGGTGGATTCGGAGACCGTGGTGTTGAAGGCAAAATCGTTGCAACAAAATACGCGCGCGAAAACAACATTCCATTCTTGGGCATTTGCTTGGGCATGCAGGTTGCGTCTATTGAATACGCACGTAATGTATTAGGCTTAAAAGGCGCTCACTCTGCGGAAATTGATCCGTCAACTCAATACCCGATCATTGACCTTCTTCCTGAACAGAAGGATGTTGAGGATCTCGGAGGAACGCTTCGTCTCGGCCTTTACCCATGTAAGCTTGAAGAAGGCACGAAAGCCTTTGAAGTGTATCAGGATGAAGTGGTGTACGAGCGTCACCGCCACCGTTATGAATTCAACAACGAATTCAGACAGCAAATGGAAGACCAAGGCTTTGTATTCTCAGGCACAAGCCCGGACGGACGCCTTGTTGAAATCATCGAGCTGAAAGACCACCCTTGGTTCGTGGCTTCTCAGTTCCACCCAGAGTTCAAGTCAAGACCGACAAGACCTCAGCCTCTTTTCAAAGGATTTATTGGAGCGTCTGTCGAAGCTGCAAATCAGAAGTAATCAAAAAAGACTTGCCGTTTGTCAAAAGCGGGCAAGTCTTTTTTATTTGTTTCCTGCAAGATACAGCATGTACAATAAGATATTATGCATACTCTTGCAGAATTTCTTTTAATGTAAACGATAAAGCATGGTAGACATACAGTGCTGTCATTAAAGAGGGAAATCCGTAACGGGTGCCGTCTTCATCGGGAACGAGCGGCATTTTTAATTTAGAATCAATATGCACATCGCAATATTGTTCCATTCCCGCACTCTCTTTAGCTGCCGGCGATACGCATACGACTCCCGTGCCTTTTTCATAAAGCTCTTTCGCGAGCGCCTGCTCTTCGGCTGTCCCCGTCCCAGAGCAAAACATCAGCACCCTGTCGCTTTCTGTCACTTCCTCAGCGCTTTGTGGAAAGGCTTTGACAGATGGGAAGGGTTCGCTGCTTTCGGTGGCCTCATAAAAGACGCCCTGAAGCTCATTGGCACCGTATAAATAAATGGAATGCCCGCTGATCACCGCTTGAGCAAGCAGCCGCGCCCCATCTTCAATCGCGTCAGATTCCTTATCCTGAATGCGGGAAAAAATACCTGTTAACTGCGTCGTAAATATTTTCAACATAAGTGAATCCTCCTTTATAACGTACAATATCAGTATACAACAAAAGAGAAAATGCTCAGAAAATGTCGTAAAGTAGACTATTATAATTAAAGGAAATAGGAAAATCAAACAGAATACATACACTACTGCTTACTTTTGACGAAAATCATAATATTGGGGTGTAAAATGATGAATGAAAAAATTTTAATCGTTGATGATCAATACGGCATACGTATTTTGCTTAATGAAGTATTCAATAAAGAAGGCTACCAGACGTTTCAGGCTGCAAACGGCCTGCAGGCGCTTGACATCGTGACAAAAGAACGGCCCGACCTTGTGCTTCTGGACATGAAAATTCCCGGCATGGACGGTATCGAAATCTTAAAACGGATGAAGGTCATTGACGAAAACATCCGGGTGATTATCATGACGGCATACGGAGAGCTCGACATGATCCAGGAATCAAAGGAACTGGGCGCCTTGACGCACTTTGCGAAGCCGTTTGACATCGACGAAATCAGAGACGCCGTGAAAAAATATCTGCCCCTGAAGTCTAATTGACAAAAAGAAGAAACAAATGAATGATGTCATTGTGTTGCCGATTTGTCGAAAAGTTGGTATTCTAGTTATGGAGAAAAAGCGATCTGGTATTTACATATGACAGCAATAGATGGGTCATGCTAGGGTGGAAAGCTTTTTTCGCTAGAAGACAATCAGGCTACATAAGGAGGACATTCGACATGCCTTTAGTTTCTATGACGGAAATGTTGAATACAGCTAAAGAAAAAGGTTATGCTGTAGGACAATTTAACTTAAACAACCTTGAGTTTACTCAAGCGATTTTACAAGCAGCTGAAGAAGAAAAATCTCCAGTGATCCTTGGTGTTTCCGAAGGTGCGGGACGCTACATGGGCGGCTTCAAAACAGTCGTTGCTATGGTAAAAGCACTTATGGAAGAGTACAAAGTGACAGTTCCTGTTGCGATTCACTTAGACCATGGTTCAAGCTTTGAATCTTGTGCGAAAGCGATTCATGCAGGTTTCACATCTGTCATGATCGACGCTTCTCACCATCCATTTGAAGAAAACGTAGCAACAACTTCTAAAGTTGTTGAGCTTGCTCATTTCCACGGAGTATCTGTAGAAGCTGAGCTTGGAACAGTCGGCGGACAAGAAGATGACGTTATCGCTGAAGGCGTAATCTACGCTGATCCGAAAGAGTGCCAAGAGCTTGTTGAGCGCACTGGCATCGACTGCCTTGCACCGGCATTAGGTTCTGTTCACGGCCCTTACAAAGGTGAGCCAAACCTTGGTTTCAAAGAGATGGAAGAGATCGGAAAATCAACTGGTCTTCCGCTAGTTCTTCACGGCGGTACTGGAATTCCGACTGATGACATCAAAAAATCAATTTCACTTGGTACAGCTAAAATCAACGTGAATACTGAAAACCAAATTTCTTCTGCAAAAGCTGTTCGCGAAACATTGGCAGCTAAGCCTGACGAGTACGATCCACGTAAATATCTTGGACCAGCTCGTGAAGCGATCAAAGAAACAGTTATCGGTAAAATGCGTGAATTTGGTTCTTCAAACCAAGCTTAATTCAATTGGAACGTTTATAGCCGCCTGACAGCTTGACAGGCGGTTTTCCGTCTATCTTTAGAAAGCGCAATCATATTCACAGTTCAGAAAATTTCTTAATCAGGGAGGCTTTTTGAAAATGTTATTCTTTGTTGATACAGCCAATATCGATGAAATTAAAGAAGCGAATGAATTAGGAATTCTCGCCGGTGTAACGACGAATCCTAGTTTAGTAGCAAAAGAAGCTAACGTATCATTCCACGACCGTCTTCGCGAGATCACAGATGTCGTGAAAGGCTCTGTAAGCGCAGAGGTTATTTCTTTGAAAGCTGAGGAAATGATCGAGGAAGGAAAAGAACTGGCGAAAATCGCTCCGAACATTACGGTGAAAATCCCGATGACGACTGATGGCTTAAAAGCGGTAAGAGCACTTACTGACTTAGGCATCAAAACAAACGTCACATTGATCTTCAATGCCAACCAGGCGCTTCTCGCTGCCAGAGCTGGGGCAACGTATGTATCTCCATTCCTGGGACGTTTAGATGACATCGGCCACAACGGACTTGACCTGATTTCAGACGTCAAGACGATTTTTGACATTCACGGTCTTGACACGCAAATCATTGCAGCGTCAATCCGCCATCCGCAGCACGTGACAGAAGCCGCTCTAAGAGGGGCTCATATCGGCACAATGCCGCTGAAAGTCATTCATGCGCTCACTAAGCATCCGTTAACAGACAAAGGAATTGAACAATTCCTGGCAGACTGGAATAAATAATTGCAAAGGGCGGCAAACAGCTTTATGCCTGTTTGCCGCGGCCTTTGTTTTTCACCGTCTGATACAGCGGACCTACAGATGCTGACGCCGCTTTACAGAGAAGGAATCATTGGGCTGCAGAAGCTGATATCGGAATGAAGGGTTTGCGTACTGCTTTTGCCGGATGAAGACGATGTCTCTTGAGCCGGCGGGTCTCTGTGCAACTTTCGAAACCTGTACCCCGCAAAGCTTCGCTATTTTCTTCCTGATATTTTACAATGTGTTGTATTCTTTCTCTTCGAATTGGCTAGATTTTGGACATAAGCTTTATTTGCAGAGACAGAATAAAATGACATTTTATTTAGCTCCGCAGCTATCTTCTTATGGAAGGAGACTATCATGGAAAAGTTGAATATTGCCGGCGGTGACTCGTTAAACGGTACAGTACATATCAGCGGCGCTAAAAATAGTGCTGTTGCATTAATACCTGCAACCATTTTGGCAAATTCCGAGGTGACAATTGAAGGGCTTCCAGAGATTTCAGATATTGAAACGCTGCGTGACCTGTTAAAGGAAATCGGCGGCAACGTGCATTTTGAGAATGGGGAAATGGTTGTTGACCCCACGTCGATGATCAGCATGCCGCTTCCTAACGGGAAAGTAAAAAAGCTTCGCGCGTCCTATTATTTAATGGGGGCGATGCTCGGCCGCTTCAAGCAGGCCGTCATCGGATTGCCCGGCGGCTGCCACTTAGGGCCCCGTCCGATTGATCAGCATATCAAAGGCTTTGAAGCGCTAGGGGCTGAAGTGACCAATGAACAGGGTGCTATTTATTTGCGTGCTGAAAGGCTGAGAGGCGCACGTATTTATTTAGATGTCGTAAGCGTAGGGGCAACCATTAACATTATGCTTGCCGCTGTTTTGGCAGAAGGAAAAACGATCATCGAAAACGCTGCCAAGGAGCCTGAGATCATTGATGTCGCGACACTGCTTACCAGCATGGGAGCCAAAATCAAAGGTGCGGGAACCAATGTGATCCGAATCGACGGCGTGAAGGAACTGCACGGCTGCAAGCATACGATCATACCGGACAGAATTGAGGCCGGGACATTTATGATTGCAGGAGCTGCAATGGGAAAGGAAGTTATTATCGATAATGTGATTCCCACTCATCTTGAGTCGTTAACGGCAAAGCTGAGAGAAATGGGTTATCATATCGAAACAAGCGACGACCAGCTTCTCATTGTCGGCGGGCAGAAGCACTTAAAGCCGGTTGATGTCAAAACCCTTGTATACCCGGGCTTTCCGACTGATTTGCAGCAGCCGATGACGGCGCTCCTGACAAGGGCAAAAGGGACAAGCGTCGTAACAGACACCATCTACTCGGCAAGATTCAAGCACATTGATGAGCTGAGACGAATGGGTGCCAATATGAAAGTAGAAGGCAGATCTGCCATCATCACAGGTCCTGTCGAGCTTCAAGGCGCAAAAGTGAAGGCGAGCGATCTTCGTGCCGGAGCTTGTCTGGTGGTAGCTGGCCTGATGGCTGACGGCGTCACGGAAATTACGGGCCTGGAGCATATTGACCGCGGATACAGCAGCCTTGAGAAGAAGCTTGAGGGGCTTGGAGCGACAATCTGGCGTGAAAGAATGACTGACGAAGAAATAGAACAGCTTCAAAATTCATAATGGTTTCTTGTGAGAGGAGATCGTGTTGAAATGGAAAGAAGTTTATCAATGGAATTGGTACGTGTGACCGAAGCTGCGGCATTGGCATCTGCTAGATGGATGGGCCGGGGAAAAAAAGATGAGGCTGATGAAGCGGCAACGAGCGCAATGAGAGACGTTTTTGATACAGTTCCGATGAAAGGGACCGTTGTGATCGGTGAAGGCGAAATGGACGAAGCGCCGATGCTGTATATCGGAGAAAAACTCGGAAACGGGTACGGCCCGCGCGTCGATGTCGCAGTTGACCCTCTTGAAGGCACAAACATCCTAGCAAGCGGCGGCTGGAACGCGCTGACGGTTATTGCGGTAGCAGACCACGGCACGCTTCTGAACGCTCCTGACATGTATATGCAAAAAATCGCAGTCGGTCCGGAAGCGGTGGGCTGCATTGATATTGAAGCACCCGTCATTGATAACCTTAAAGCGGTGGCAAAAGCGAAAAACAAGGACGTTGAGGACGTCGTTGCCACAATCTTAAACCGTGAAAGACACGCAAAAATTATTTCTGAACTTCGTGAGGCCGGCGCCAGAATCAAATTGATCAATGATGGCGATGTCGCAGGCGCCATCAACACGGCTTTCGACCACACGGGCGTTGATATCCTGTTCGGATCAGGTGGAGCTCCTGAGGGTGTGCTATCCGCTGTTGCGTTAAAAGCGCTCGGCGGAGAAATTATTGGTAAACTTCTTCCGCAAAGCGAAGAAGAAATCACACGCTGTCACAAAATGGGCCTTGATTTAAGCAAAGTCCTCCGCATGGAAGACCTTGTGAAGGGTGATGACGCGATTTTTGCAGCTACCGGTGTAACGGACGGCGAGCTGTTAAAAGGCGTTCAATTCAAAGGCTCTGTCGGCACAACTGAAAGCTTAGTTATCCGTGCAAAATCAGGCACTGTCCGCTTCGTTGACGGCAGACACAGCCTGAAAAAGAAACCAAATCTTGTAATCCGTCCATAACAAACAGAAAAAGCGGGTGTGAGCCCGCTTTTCCTTTGCAGAAAAGCGTCAACTCTATCAATTCCGTGTCAAAACCTTATTTCAGTTGAATAATTTTTTGAAATAAGGTAAAAATAAAGAGTGCTGCGAATTTTACTGCGTAATTCCTTCTTTTAAGCACTAGGAAAGTTTCAATTTCTACCGCATACAGACGATATAAGTATTGATCTTCTCATGTTTTTGTCCTCGCTTCCTTCAAAACTCATTAAGACAATCCTTTTAACAAAAGCGCCGATCATGGGTGGAAGTGTTACCGATAGAAGTTCCTTTATGTTAAAAAAAGAATGTGCTTTGGCGGATGTTGTGCAAAAGCAGCAGATTACATGTGCAAGTAAGATATTGACTATGAAAAGCGTGGTGTTTTTATGAAAGACGTATCTATTTCCTCTTTGGAAAATATGAAATTGAAAGAACTTTATGAACTTGCAAGACATTATAAAATCTCCTACTACAGCAAACTGACAAAAAAAGAACTCATTTTCGCCATTCTGAAAGCAAATGCAGAACAGGAAGATCTGCTGTTTATGGAAGGCGTTCTTGAGATCATCCAGTCTGAAGGTTTCGGCTTCCTGAGACCGATCAACTACTCTCCAAGCTCAGAAGACATTTACATCTCAGCTTCACAAATCCGCCGTTTCGATTTGCGGAACGGAGACAAAGTATCAGGCAAGGTTCGCCCGCCAAAAGAAAATGAGCGTTACTATGGACTTTTGCACGTTGAAGCAGTAAACGGGGATGATCCCGAATCAGCAAAAGAGCGTGTGCATTTCCCGGCTCTTACACCTCTTTATCCAGACCGTCAAATGGTGCTTGAAACAAAGCCGAACTTCTTGTCTACTAGAATAATGGACATGATGGCGCCGGTTGGATTTGGACAGCGCGGTTTGATTGTTGCGCCTCCAAAAGCCGGAAAAACGATGCTGCTGAAGGAAATTGCCAACAGCATTACAGCAAACCAGCCTGAAGCAGAGCTGATCGTGCTTTTGATCGACGAAAGACCGGAGGAAGTGACCGATATCGAGCGTTCTGTAGCTGGGGATGTCGTCAGCTCAACGTTTGATGAAGTGCCGGAAAACCATATTAAAGTAGCCGAGCTCGTGCTTGAGCGCGCGATGCGTCTCGTGGAACACAAAAAAGATGTCATCATTCTGATGGACAGCATCACACGCCTTGCCCGCGCCTACAACTTAGTGATTCCGCCGAGCGGAAGAACGCTTTCCGGGGGGATTGACCCAGCAGCGTTCCACCGTCCGAAACGCTTCTTCGGGGCTGCGAGAAATATCGAAGAGGGCGGAAGCTTAACTATCCTTGCTACGGCTCTTGTCGATACAGGGTCACGTATGGATGATGTCATTTATGAAGAATTCAAGGGAACAGGCAACATGGAGCTACACCTTGACCGTTCTCTGGCAGAGCGCCGCATCTTCCCGGCCATCGATATCCGCCGTTCGGGAACGCGCAAGGAAGAGCTGCTTGTGCCTAAAGAGCACCTTGATCGTTTATGGTCTATCCGCAAAACGATGTCTGATTCACCTGATTTCGCAGAAAAATTCATGAGAAAAATGAAAAAAACCAAAACAAACCAGGAATTTTTCGATATTCTCAATCAAGAATGGAAACAGGCAAATCTATCATCTGCTAGACGATAAATTGTATTTGCAAAAGAAGTAAATCACTGATATAATTTTCTCATATGCGTTTCGGACAATGCTCCGAAATAATAACTCTGTTTCCACACGGGATTCAGGGCGGAAGGAGATGGATACAATGAAAGCAGGAATTCATCCTAATTTCAAAAAAGCAACAGTTAAATGCGCTTGCGGAAATGAATTTGAAACAGGCTCAGTAAAAGAAGAGGTACGCGTTGAGATTTGCTCTGAATGCCACCCATTCTACACTGGCCGTCAAAAATTCGCTTCTGCTGATGGTCGTGTTGATCGCTTTAACAAAAAATACGGTCTTAAGTAATAATAGATTTTTCAACAGGCAAGAAGCACTCTTGCCTGTTTTTTATATTGTCTAAAACACACAGCTGGCAGAGAGGAGAGCGAAGCCTATGTACATAATGAAACAAAGCGGGTGGCTTGAGCTGATTTGTGGCAGCATGTTCTCGGGGAAATCTGAAGAGCTGATCAGAAGAGTGAAGAGAGCGACTTACGCCAAGCAGGAAGTCAGGGTATTTAAACCTGTGATTGATAATCGATACAGCGAAGATGCTGTTGTCTCCCATAATGGAACATCCATGACGAGCTATGCCATTTCTTCTGCTGCGGATATTTGGGATCACATCAGTGAGAGTACGGATGTGATTGCGGTTGATGAAGTGCAGTTTTTTGATGAGGAAATTGTTGCGGTTTTATCATCTCTTGCCGATAAAGGCTACCGTGTGATTGCGGCGGGCCTTGATATGGATTTTAGGGGAGAGCCGTTCGGCGTCGTCCCGAGTATTATGGCGATTGCGGAAAGTGTGACGAAGCTGCAAGCCGTCTGTTCTGTCTGCGGATCACCGGCAAGCAGAACACAGCGCCTGATTGACGGTAAACCTGCTTCTTACGATGATCCGGTCATTTTGGTGGGCGCATCCGAATCGTATGAAGCAAGATGCAGACATCACCACGAAGTCCCAGGAAAATTTAAAAAATAGTCCAAAACATGGGTCTAAAGATAGAAAACACCGGCTAAAAACACCGGTGTTTTTTTTATATTCTGATAATACATAATTAAAAAATTTAATTAAGTGTATTAAAAAATTAACTAATTTTCTTCCCTTGAATTTTGATTTGGACAGGCATACAATAGCTTACGTAATGTAAATAGTTTTGAGACATTGTTCGAATAATTGTCACAAAGTCGCATAAAGATCATGATCGGTATTTTTTAGATGGGTTATTACTTAACTTGGTTAACTATTTCAAGAAAGAAGGAGATTTGCTTGAATAACATAAAAAAAACGAAAGAAGGCCACTTAGAAACAACTCTTAGAGGAAAAGAAGTTTTATCTATTCCTACTTTAAATAAAGGTGTTGCTTTTTCAATAGAAGAAAGACAAGAACTTGGCTTAGAAGGACTTCTGCCGCCAACTGTACTTTCTCTTGATCAACAAGCACAACGCGCATACGAGCAATTCCAAGCGCAGCCTGACCGCCTTCGTCAAAATGTTTACTTAAGTGATCTTGCAAACCGTAACGAAGTTCTTTTCTATAAATTGCTGAAAAACCATCTTCGCGAAATGCTTCCTGTTGTGTACACACCAACAGTTGGTGAAGCGATTCAGGAATACAGCCATGAATATAGAAGACCTCAAGGTATCTACTTGTCAATCGACAATATTGACGGTATTGAAAAAGCTTTTGAAAACCTTCATGCGACAGCAGGGGATATTGATCTGATCGTTGCTACTGACTCTGAAAGTATTCTCGGTATCGGTGACTGGGGTGTAGGCGGTATTAACATCGCAATCGGTAAATTGGCGGTTTACACTGCTGCAGCAGGCATTGACCCTAGCCGTGTTATCCCGGTAGTGCTTGATGTCGGTACAAACAACGAAAAACTACTGAATGATCCTTTATATATTGGTAACAAGCATGAACGTGTTCAAGGCGAACGCTATGAAGCTTTCATTGACGCTTATGTAAAAGCAGCATTGAAATTCTTCCCTAAAGCGCTTCTTCACTGGGAAGACCTTGGTAACAAAAATGCACGCAATATCATGAAAAAATACAACCATGAAGTTCTTACATTTAATGATGATATCCAAGGTACAGGCGCGATCACACTCGCTGGTGTGCTTGCTGCTATGAAGAAAACTGGCGCTTCTATTAAAGATCAGCGTGTTGTTGTCTTTGGTGCTGGTTCTGCTGGTATCGGTATTGCCGACCAAATCCGTGACACAATGGTGCTTGCTGGATTATCTGAAGAAGAAGCTAACAAACGCTTCTACACAATTGATTACAGAGGCTTGCTGACTGAAGAAATCGAAGGTATCCTTGATTTCCAAAAACCTTACCTTCGCAGTACAGATGAAGTACAAGACTGGAAACGCGATGAAAAAGGCCAAATTCCATTCGATGAAGTGGTTCGCCAAGCGAAACCAACTATCTTGATTGGTACTTCAGGGGTTTCAGGTGCGTTCACAGAGGAAATTGTGAAAGAGATGGCATCTCACGTAGACCGTCCGGTTATCATGCCGATGTCTAACCCGACTCACCTTGCTGAAGCAGTTCCTGAAGATCTGTTCAAATGGACTGACGGAAAAGTGCTTATTGCAACAGGAAGCCCATTTGACAATGTAGAATACAACGGTGTTTCTTATGAAATCGGACAATCTAACAACGCATTCGCGTTCCCTGGTCTTGGACTTGGTTCAATTGTAGCTGAAGCGCGTATCATTACGCCTGCTATGTTTGCTGCAACTGCTGATGCGATTGCTGAAATGGTTGATCTTGAAACACCTGGGGCAGGATTGCTTCCAAGCATTGACAAGCTTCAAGAAGTTTCTATTCAAGTTGCAATTGCCGTTGCTGAAGCAGCAATTAAAGACGGCGTAGCAAATCGTCAGCCTGAAGATGTGAAACAAGCGGTTCTTGATGCAATGTGGACACCGGAATACAAAAAAGTCATCGCGAAATAATTAGCGAGTAAATTTTTTCGTCCGAGGGAAAGCTTTTTGTAAAGCTAAAGTATACGGACATAGGATTTGGAGGAGAATATTTTGAGCATCTTAGATATCTTAATCCTCCTGGCGCCGATTTTCTTTGTTATCGTGCTGGGTTGGTTTGCAGGACATTTTGGAAGTTATGATGCCAAGTCGGCAAAAGGGGTAAGTACGTTAGTAACGAAATACGCACTTCCAGCTCACTTTATCGCTGGTATTTTGACAACTTCCAGAAGTGAATTTTTATCTCAAATTCCATTAATGGTTTCTTTAACTATTGGGATTGTTGGTTTCTATATCGTTATTTTATTGCTTTGCAGATTTGTGTTTAAATATGATTTAACGAACTCATCCGTATTTTCTTTGAACTCTGCACAGCCGACATTCGCATTTATGGGTATTCCTGTACTGGGAAGCTTGTTCGGTGCGCAAGAGGTTGCGATTCCGATCGCGGTTACAGGTATCGTCGTTAATGCGATTCTTGATCCGCTTGCGATTATTGTTGCTACTGTTGGTGAGTCTTCTAAGAAAAACGAAGAGGGCGGCGACAGCTTCTGGAAGATGACAGGAAAATCAATCCTGCACGGTCTTTCTGAGCCGCTTGCAGCTGCTCCGTTAATCAGTATGATCTTAGTGCTTTGCGGGGTCACTCTTCCTGAGCTGGGTGTTAAAATGCTAGATCAGCTTGGAAGCACAACATCTGGTGTTGCTCTCTTTGCTGTCGGTGTTACCGTTGGTATCCGCAGTATCAAACTCAGCGTACCGGCATTTGGTATTGCGTTACTCAAAGTTGCGGTTCAGCCTGCGTTAATGTTCCTGATTGCTCTTGCAGTCGGACTTCCAGCTGACCAAACAACAAAAGCGATCCTTCTTGTTGCATTCCCAGGTTCTGCTGTTGCGGCCATGATTGCGACTCGTTTCGAGAAACAAGAGGAAGAAACAGCTTCTGCGTTTGTGATCAGTGCGATTCTGTCATTGATTTCACTTCCGATCATTATCGCGCTTACTGCGTAATCAAAAAAGCTCCCTTTACGGGGAGCTTTTTGCTTTAGGTTTGAAATTTGAACAGTGATAGCAGCGGTTTTTTTCTTGTTTTGGTTTTTTCAGAAGCAGCAGCAGTCTCGGGGATCGGCTGAGCGGTGAATTCTTTCATTTGTGAGGTCAGTGATTGCAGGTCTGCAAGGATGTCATCAATTTCTCTGCGGTGCTGAAGCAGCTGATAAGATACACCCTCATCGGCTTTTTGTTTCAGCTGGCGTTCCAGTTCCGAAATCCTTGTCAGCAGTTCAGTTTCGTCCTGCCTTTGCTGTAATAGGGTGTCCAGCTTCTGTTCGAGCTGTTCGATTCGTCGTTCTGTATCGCCATTTGTTTTTTGGACAATGAAGCCTGTGCGCTTTTTAGTGCTTTGCGGCACATGAATATCTTGAATCGCCGTGCCTTCAGAGATTTGTTTTTGAACAGATTTTAGAACCTTCACGTCTTCTGTAGTGAACGTGTAGTGCCCGAGCTCATTGCGTTCGGCCGGAAGATTCAGCTGCTTCACCCATCGCTGCACCGTTTTTGCGGAGACGCCGAGTTCACTTGCTACCATATTTGTATTCATGATCCCATACCTCCTTTTTAGCTAGGTATTCGACCATAGAATGCGGTTCCCTTCTTGTTAGACAAAACAAGAAAAGATTCGGCAAAGAAAGTGGGTATCTCCTTTTTTTCTTCAAAAACCGTTATTGTTCATACAGCTCTAAAGGAAGCTGGTCAGGATCAAAAAAGAAGGTGAACCTCTTTCCGGTCAGCGGATCTGTTCTGATCGGCTCTGTTTCGATTCCTTTTTCATGAAGCTCCTGAACGGCCTCATCCAAGTTGCCGACTGTGAAGGCGAGGTGGCGCAGGCCTGCAGCTTCAGGCCGTGTTTGGCGTGCGGGCGGATCGGGAAACGAGAACAGCTCAATGACATACGAGCCGTTAAGTGACAAATCAAGCTTATAGGAACCGCGGTCTTCGCGGTACGTTTCTTGAATCACCTGAAAACCGAGCTTATGTACGTAGAAAGCTTTCGACTTTTCATAATCTGAACATATGATTGCAATATGATGTATGGATTTCAGCAACATCATCCCTCCTTGATTCCCAGTATAGCAGAGAAGGCTTTTCCAGCTGGGATTGAAATGCTTTTGACTGGGGGTAAGCACTATACTATAATGAGAATGTTACGCACAGGAAAACAGAGGTGAAGACCGTGTTAGACCGTTTAAAGTCAATCGAAGAACGATACGAAAAATTAAATGAGCTTTTAAGCGATCCAGAAGTAGTAAATGATCCGAAAAAGCTAAGAGAATATTCAAAAGAGCAATCTGATATACAAGAAACAGTTGACGTATATAGACAATACAGAGATGCGTCAGAACAGCTGGCTGATGCAAAAGCGATGCTTGAAGAGAAGCTGGACGCTGAGATGCGCGACATGGTGAAGGAAGAGATTTCTGAACTTCAGAAGGAAACGGAAACACTGTCAGAACGCCTGAAAGTGCTCCTGATCCCGAAAGATCCTAATGACGACAAAAACGTTATCATGGAGATCCGCGGAGCTGCGGGAGGCGAGGAAGCCGCTTTATTCGCGGGTAACCTGTATAGAATGTATTCCCGTTATGCCGAGCTGCAAGGCTGGAAAACAGAGGTCATGGAAGCGAATGTAACCGGAACGGGCGGCTACAAAGAGATCATCTTTATGATTACGGGAAGCGGCGCATATTCTAAACTCAAATATGAAAACGGCGCCCACCGCGTACAGCGTGTTCCTGAAACAGAATCAGGCGGCCGTATCCATACATCTACTGCAACAGTAGCATGTCTTCCTGAGGCAGAAGAGGTAGAGGTTGACATTCATGAGAAGGATATCCGTGTTGATACGTTTGCATCAAGCGGACCGGGCGGACAAAGCGTTAACACAACAATGTCTGCCGTTCGTCTGACGCACTTGCCGACAGGTGTTGTTGTATCGTGCCAGGATGAAAAATCTCAAATCAAGAACAAAGAAAAAGCAATGAAGGTTCTCCGTGCCAGAATCTACGATAAATTTCAGCAGGAAGCCCAGGCTGAATATGATCAAACACGGAAATCAGCAGTCGGATCAGGTGACCGCTCTGAACGTATCCGCACATACAACTTCCCGCAAAACCGTGTGACGGATCACAGAATCGGCCTGACGATTCAAAAGCTTGATCAGATTCTTGAAGGAAAACTTGACGAAGTGGTTGAAGCGCTGATCGTTGAAGATCAGGCAAGCAAGCTTCAGCAGTCGGAAGGTTAAGATGAAGACGATATTTGAAGCCCTGAAATGGGCTTCTTCTTATTTAACCGAAGCGGGAAGAGAAGAAAATGCGGCCGAGCTTCTTTTGCTTTATGATACCGGAATGGACAGAAGCAAGCTGCTCGCCAGCTTACAGGAACCGATTGGCGAAGACGAACTGTATCGCTTTAAGCGTCACGTTGAGATGCATAAAGAGGGCGTGCCGGTTCAGTACATTATCGGAAAAGAGTTTTTTTACGGACGGGAATTTATGGTGAATGATGATGTGCTGATTCCGCGGCCGGAAACAGAAGAGGTTGTCTATCATCTGCTTGAAAAATATCGGCATGTCTTTTCTGAAGACAGCAGGCTCGAAGTCGTTGACGTCGGTACAGGGAGCGGCGCGATAGCCGTCACGCTTGCGCTTGAAAACAAAAACTTTTCTGTGTCGGCTGTCGATATCTCGAAAGAGGCGCTGCAAGTCGCCTCCGCCAATGCGGAAACGCTCGGAGCAGATGTGGGCTTTTATCAGGGCGATCTGCTTGAGCCTTTTATTAAGGCAGGCAAAAAAGCGGATATTGTCGTCTCGAATCCTCCTTATATTTCAGAAGAAGAAATGGCTGATCTATCAGAGATTGTCCGTTTTCATGAGCCGCTGCACGCTCTCACCGATGGCGGAGACGGGCTGAAATTCTATAAGCGGTTTATGGAAGACCTCCCGCTTGTCATGAAGGATAAAGTGTTTGTCGTTTTTGAAATCGGATGGAAACAGGGTGCAGCGGTCAAAGAGCTGATCCTCAAGGCGTTTAAGGGTGCGGAAGTGGAAGTGCTGAAAGATATTAACGGAAAAGACAGAACCATATGCGCCGTGATTCATAAAGATATATAAGCAGCTTGCTGGCGAGTTGATGAATCAAGCTGTGTTAACACCGGCAAAGGGGATGTAAAAGATGAAAAAAGCCCTGGCAGCAGGAATCTTGCTCATTGCGATTGAGAGCATGGTTGGCACTATTTTTCCGCAGGCTCTTTCATATGAAACGCTGTTTGGCGTTGCGTCTCTCGTTTTGATTGGGCTTGCGATCATCACATCGGGTTTGGCTGTAAGCGGAAGCGATCAGCGGGCAAACTACCATTCAGAAACCAAAGAAGGCCGTACAGCCCGCTTGAAAATGGCGGCTGCTTTCTTTGTTGCGGCGATACCTTCTATTCTATGTTATTTGCTGACGGTTTTGTTTTAATGAAAAAGGAAGCCTCTTTAGGCTTCCTTTTTTTGCAGTAAAACAGAATCCCATATCCAATAGACAAGAGCTGTTAATACAGCGAAGATGTAAAAGGCTGTATTTTGAAACAGAGATTGTCCCGAAGGCTGCAACACGCCGAAAATGATTGCGTTGGCAATAAAAGCCGCAATAAGGTAATACAGCAGATACAAAGGGCTGAACCGTTTCGGTTTTTTATTCATCATGAATTGAAGCGGCAGCGCAAATACCAAATAAGGAAACAGAAAATAAAATGCCATCGTGATGACAGCGGCAATGATAAATGAATGAATATAGATAATCGAATAAAGAACCGACATCGTGAATGCTGATAACAGCACTGTATAATTATATTTCATCTTAAACCTCCTAAAACACTATCGTACCATAAATTAGATTAACAGCTTGCTAGATTTTTTTCACCCTGTACGTTTACCTTAGGCTCTCCTTGTCCATAATAGGGCTAGAAACAAAGCACGGAGAGGAACGGTGGGGACTGATGAAAAAAACAGTAATCATATGTATATATATCTTTCTTTTATTATCCGGAGCGCTTGTAGGGCTGGCAAAAGAAGAGACGGCACAGCGATCAGAAAAT
Organism: Bacillus sp. VA13; assembly: GCF_055710085.1. Classification (NCBI taxonomy): domain Bacteria; kingdom Bacillati; phylum Bacillota; class Bacilli; order Caryophanales; family Bacillaceae; genus Bacillus; species Bacillus sp. VA13. The sequence goes on from NZ_JBVQPP010000002.1 coordinate 442,643, forward strand.
CAGCCGGTGGTCATACCGGATCAGGCGATTCGCCTGAGAATATTAGCAAATAGCGACAGTGACAAAGATCAGCAATTAAAACGTCATATAAGAGACGCAGTGAATAAAGAAATCACAACTTGGGTAAAAGATATTACTTCTATTGAAGAAGCACGGCGTGTGATTCGCTCAAAGCTCCCTGAAATCAAAGCAATTGCAAAGGAAACAATGGAGAAAGAAGGAGCGAACCAATCGATATCCGTTGATTTTGACAAAATCTCATTTCCGACAAAGCTTTACGGCAACATGGTATATCCGGCTGGTGAGTATGAAGCGATTCTGATTACGCTTGGAAACGGCGATGGCGCCAACTGGTGGTGTGTGCTGTTCCCGCCGCTCTGCTTTCTCGATTTTTCTAATGGGGAAGCCGTCAAAGAACAAGAAGATAAAGAAGCCTCAAAAAAGCAGACTGAAAAAGTGCTTGAGGACGTAACCGCTAAAGCGGAAAAAGCCAAAAAAGCAGAGAAAGAAGAGAAGGAAGACGGCACAGAAGTGAAATTCTTCTTAGTCGAATGGATTTCCGACCTTTTTTCCTAAACACCTGGTCTAAAAATAGATTTGCCTCATAGATTGGAAGAAAGAATGCAAAAACGGGGTGAACGGATGTTTTATCAACTGCGGGTGGCAAGGGAAAAAGACGGAGACGTGCTCGAGGAATTTTTAAAACAGGCGAAAACCAATCATGAAGGCGTGAAAGAAGGCTTCACCCAGTTTCTTATGCTGGAGGACAGCGAGAAAAACATTGCCGGATGTCTCGGAATTGAAAAAATAAGCTGTGATCAAGGGCTGCTGCGATCACTTGTGATATCGGACAAGCTTCACCAAGGCCATGTCGTGACGCTCTTTCAGAGCATGGAGCTGCTGTGCGAAAAGCACCAGATCAAAACAGTATATTTAATAGCGAACCAGCATTCCTCTGCTGACTTTCTGGCGGCACTGGGATTTGAACCAGCTGAAAGCGTACCTGAAGAGCTGTTTTCTTCTGATCACTTCTGTGAATCGCGGCAAACCGAAGGGGCCGTCTTGATGAAAAAAGCGTCTGGATAAGTGTGATTTATACACATACTTATCCACTTCTTCATTAGCGTTGTCCACAATTTGTGGATAACGCTTGTTTTATTACAGGACATCTTTTATACTTTCAAAAGGATTACACGCGTAAAACAATCGTTTTATTGTTGTGAATAAGGAGTTTGGTCAGAAAATGAAAACGAAAAGATGGTTTGTGGATGTAACTGGCGAGTTATCCACAAATGATCCACAAATTGCACAAGCAGCTGCTTTGCTTCGGGAAAATGAGGTCGTTGCGTTCCCGACAGAAACGGTATACGGTCTCGGCGCAAACGCGAAAAACACAGATGCTGTCAAAAAAATATATGAGGCAAAAGGGCGGCCGAGCGATAATCCCCTGATTGTCCACATTGCGGACATCGGTCAGCTGAACGGTTTAACGGGTCCGGCGCCCGAAAAGGCGAAAACATTGATGAAACGGTTTTGGCCTGGAGCACTTACGCTCATTCTACCTTGCAAACCTGGTGCGCTCTCACCTCGTGTAACGGCAGGGCTTGAAACGGTTGCCATTAGGATGCCGGATCATCCGCTTGCCCTAGCATTGATTCGCGAGTCGGGTTTGCCGATTGCGGCACCTAGCGCCAATCTATCAGGCAAGCCAAGTCCGACAAAGGCGGAACATGTGGCTCACGACTTGGATGGCCGAATAGCTGGCATTATGGACGGAGGCCCTACTGGGATTGGGGTCGAATCAACCGTACTTTCATGTGCAGGCGACATCCCTGTTCTCCTGCGCCCGGGTGGCATTACGAAAGAACAAATTGAAGCGGAGATCGGGCCGATCCTTGTGGATAAAGGACTCAGCGATCAAAATGAGAAGCCGATTTCTCCAGGGATGAAATATACACATTATGCGCCGACAGCGCCGCTTGCTATTTGCGAAGGCGGCCCAGAGCGCATTCAGCATCTCATTCAAGAATATCAACAGGGCGGCAGACGGGTCGGTGTCCTGACGACAGAAGAAAACGCGGGTGTTTATTCCGCTGATTATGTGAAGAGCTGCGGCAGACGGGCTCAGCTTGAGACTGTTGCGGCTGCGCTGTACGATGCTTTACGCAGCTTCGATGAGAATAAGGTGGATTTTATTATCGCGGAATCCTTTCCAGACACGGGCGTGGGTCTCGCCATTATGAACAGGCTGATGAAAGCCGCCGGAGGAAGAGTGATTCGCTGAACACAGTCAGATGTTCTAACCCTTTTTGGACACGCATAGGCTAAAAAAGCGGGGCGTGTCCAAGGGGGTTATTCATGTATGTCGGATTTGTTCATAGGCGAACTGATTACTTTAAGCATCATGGCGTTTGCTTTAGGGATGGATGCTTTTTCTGTCGGTCTCGGAATGGGCATGGTCAAACTCAGGAAAAAGCAGATATTCTATATTGGTTTCATCATCGGCCTCTTCCACGTCATCATGCCTCTCGGGGGGATGGCGGCCGGTAACATGCTGTCAGGGCTCTTCGGTGTGTTAGCGGTTTATATCGGGGGTTCGCTGCTATTTGTTCTGGGGGTTCAAATGCTTACGGCCTCTTTTAAACAGTCAGAAGAACGATTCATGTCGCCGACAGGGCCGGGCTTATTGCTGTTTGCCATCGGCGTTAGCCTTGACAGCTTCTCCGTCGGTTTGAGCTTGGGGATATACGGATCACATCCGCTCCTTACCATTACCCTGTTCGGGCTTTTCAGCATGATTTTGACATGGCTGGGCCTGCTGATCGGAAAACAAGTGCAGTCATGGCTTGGCACATACAGCGAAGCGCTCGGGGGCATCATATTAATCGTATTCGGCCTAAAGTTGCTTTTGCCAATTTAATATACCAATAAAAGAAACGAAGTCGCCGTTTCTTTTTTCTTCATATATAATAGAGAAAAATAAGGGGTGACTGACATGAATATTATTTTTGTCTGTACTGGAAATACGTGCCGCAGCCCAATGGCTGAGGCGCTTTTTAAATCAATTGCAGAAACGGAAGGGCTGAATGTCAGTGTCCGCTCGGCAGGCGTGTTTGCTTCGCCTAATGGGAGAGCGACGCCTCAAGCGGTCGAAGCGCTGTTTGAAAAACACATTGCCCTGAATCATGTGTCTTCTCCATTAACTGAAGAACATATGAAATCAGCTGATTTGATTCTGGCTATGACCCATCAGCACAAACAGATCATTGCCAGCCAATTTGGACGTTATCGTGATAAAGTGTTTACGCTAAAAGAATATGCCACAGGCAGCCATGGGGATGTTATCGATCCGTTCGGCGGTTCAATTGACATCTATAAACAAACGAGAGATGAGCTTGAAGAGCTTCTTCGGCAGCTGGCAAAACAACTGAAAAAAGACGGCAGGTAAGTTGTCAGAAAATCTGCAAACAGGTCATTTGCAAATCCTGCGTGAAGGAGTAGAATATAGTGAAAAGCACATCATATGGTGTGAATGAAAGAGCGGACAGGCTGCGCGGTCAACATAGCGGGCGGGGCCGTATCACACACGCTGGGAGGAAAAGCAGATGAAAGTAGCCATAGCATCGGATCATGGCGGCGTTCACATTCGAAATGAAATCAAAGAGTTAATGGACGAATTGCAAATTGAATATATTGATATGGGCTGTGACTGTGGCAGCGGATCTGTCGATTATCCGGATTATGCTTTTCCGGTGGCCGAAAAAGTGGTTAGCGGCGAAGTTGACAGAGGGATTTTAATTTGCGGGACAGGTATTGGCATGAGCATTTCCGCCAATAAAGTCAAAGGCATCCGCTGCGCGCTGGCGCACGATACATTCAGCGCAAAGGCGACGAGAGAGCATAATGATACTAACATCCTCGCGATGGGTGAACGAGTGATCGGCCCCGGTTTGGCGCGGGAAATTGCGAAAATCTGGCTGACCACTGAGTTTACCGGCGGAAGACATCAAACCCGTATTGGAAAAATCTCAGATTATGAAGAGAAAAACCTGTAGGGGTGCTGTTCAATGAATGAGATCAAGCAAACGTGGAATAGGATGCTGTCTGAATTTCAGGAACAAGCGGGATTGAAACAGGATCAGCTCTTTGTCCTTGGATGCAGCACGAGCGAAGTGGCTGGCAGCCGGATCGGAACATCGGGCAATGTAGACATCGCGGAAAGCATCTACAGCGGGCTTGCCGGGCTTAAGGAAAAAACGGGAATCCATCTCGCGTTTCAATGCTGTGAGCATTTGAATAGAGCACTTGTCATCGAGGAAGAAACGGCCCGGCTGTTAAGGCTTCCAACCGTTTCTGCCGTACCCGTTCCGAAAGCGGGCGGGGCGATGGCTTCTTATGCGTTTAAGCAGATGAAGTCTCCTGTTCTTGTCGAAACCATTCAGGCTGATGCCGGGATAGACATCGGCGATACGTTTATCGGCATGCATCTGAAGCCGGTGGCTGTCCCTGTACGAGTCTCTCAAAACAGTCTAGGTGCAGCCCATGTGACATTAGCGCGTACGCGGCCGAAACTGATCGGCGGAGTACGGGCCGTTTATGAGTGCGAATGAAAGGACTGCATGCCAGTCTTTTCTTTTGTTTTAAGGAAGAAAATAAATTCCGAACTTTAATTTAAATTTAAGTTATTAATATTCGTTTTTACCAATAAAAGTTTTGATTTTTTAAAAATAATCTTTTACATTGGCCTAAAAAACCATGTACAATAGTGGTGGTAAAAACAAAGAACAGGATACGGATAGGAGAGGATCTCGCTGATGAAACATTTACCTGCGCAAGACGAACAAGTGTTTAACGCCATTAAAAATGAGCGTGAACGCCAACAGACTAAGATCGAATTGATTGCTTCTGAGAACTTTGTAAGTGAAGCGGTTATGGAAGCACAAGGATCTGTTTTGACAAATAAATACGCTGAGGGATATCCGGGCAAACGCTACTATGGCGGATGTGAGCACGTCGATGTCGTTGAAGATATCGCTCGTGACCGCGCGAAGGAGATCTTTGGAGCGGAGCATGTAAACGTTCAGCCGCATTCAGGCGCACAAGCAAACATGGCAGTGTACTTCACGATTTTGGAGCAAGGCGATACTGTACTTGGGATGAACCTCTCCCACGGCGGCCATTTAACACACGGAAGTCCAGTCAACTTCAGTGGTGTTCAATATAACTTTGTTGAGTACGGCGTAGATAAAGAAACTCAATATATTGATTACGATGACGTGCGTGAAAAAGCCCTCGCTCATAAGCCGAAGCTTATCGTAGCAGGAGCAAGTGCGTATCCTCGTACAATCGACTTTAAAAAATTCCGTGAAATTGCTGATGAAGTCGGCGCTTACTTCATGGTGGATATGGCGCATATCGCAGGACTTGTTGCGGCAGGCCTTCATCCGAACCCGGTTCCTTACGCTGATTTCGTGACAACAACAACACATAAAACACTTCGCGGACCTCGCGGCGGTATGATCCTTTGCCGTGAAGAGTTCGGCAAGAAAATTGATAAATCGATCTTCCCTGGAATTCAAGGCGGCCCGCTGATGCACGTTATTGCCGCAAAAGCAGTTTCATTCGGCGAAGTATTGCAGGACGATTTCAAAACATATGCACAAAACGTTATTTCAAATGCAAAACGCCTGGCTGAAGCGTTAACGAAAGAGGGCATCCAGCTCGTTTCAGGCGGAACTGACAACCACCTTATCCTTGTTGACCTTCGTTCTCTCGGACTGACTGGTAAGGTTGCGGAGCACGTGCTTGATGAAATCGGTATTACGTCTAACAAAAACGCGATCCCATACGATCCGGAAAAACCTTTCGTAACAAGCGGTATCCGTCTTGGTACAGCTGCTGTGACAAGCCGCGGTTTTGACGGAGACGCATTGGATGAAGTCGGTGCCATCATTGGGCTTGCATTGAAAAACCACGAAGATGAAGGAAAACTAGAAGAAGCGAGACAGCGTGTAGCTGCTCTGACTGACAAATTTCCTCTATATAAAGAATTAAATTACTAAGATCCTAAAACCCGCTCGGGCCAATGCCCGGCGGGTTTTTTGACGATGTTCTTGAAACTCCATGTCTTTTTTTGTAGAATCAATAGAAGTGTGTAATTGTTGATGGGACAATAAAAAAGGAGCTGAAACACAGTATGGGAAAGGTTTATGTATTTGATCATCCTTTAATTCAGCACAAGCTGACATATATACGGAATGAAAATACAGGTACGAAAGATTTTAGAGAGCTTGTAGACGAAGTAGCCACTCTTATGGCGTTTGAAATTACCCGCGATCTTCCTTTAGAAGAAGTGGATATCAATACACCGGTTCAGGCTGCGAAATCGAAAGTCATCTCAGGGAAAAAACTTGGAGTGGTTCCTATCCTCAGAGCGGGATTAGGAATGGTTGACGGTATCTTAAAACTGATTCCTGCAGCAAAAGTGGGACATGTCGGCCTGTACCGTGATCCTGAAACCTTAAAACCCGTGGAATACTATGTCAAGCTTCCTTCTGACGTGGAAGAGCGTGAATTCATCGTGGTTGACCCGATGCTGGCCACAGGCGGTTCCGCAGTTGAAGCCATTCACAGCCTCAAAAAGCGCGGTGCGAAAAATATTCGTTTCATGTGTCTTGTAGCGGCACCGGAGGGTGTGGAAGAATTGCAGAAGCATCATTCAGACGTGGATATTTACATCGCGGCACTTGATGAAAAACTAAATGAAAAAGGTTATATTGTTCCAGGTCTCGGAGACGCGGGAGACCGTATGTTTGGAACAAAATAAAAAAAGAAAACCCCCAAAAAGGGTTTTCTTTTTTTATCCAGTTATTTGCTATTCGGTCAATTTGTATACAATTATAGGTGAAAATGTGAACATTCTGTGGAGGCGTACAGTATAAAAAGTTTTTTAACTTTAAACAGATTGACACATGTTAGGGGCTATTGTATGCTAAACGAGGGTATTATGAGAAGGTTTTCATAGCTTTCATTATAGTCCTCATCCTCAATGTAAATCCTCTCAGTAAACCCGTATTATGAGGATTTATTTAAGCGAATGAAACAGCATCCTTGCAAGGCTTGCGGATGAATGATTTTTTCGAACAGGCCCGTTTTGCCGGTCAAAAAAGGTCTTCTACTAGGGTTAACCGCTGATTTATGCCGTATCTAAGCTATACATTATTTTTTCATCAGGAGACAGATAATTGATGGACGATCCCAAGCTTACATTTAGCAGACAACGTAAATATCTATTGTTCATTTTGGCAGTGTATGTACTGGGTTATGGTTTAACAGCGTATAAAACCGTTTTTTTAGGCCTTATTCTGGGAACTGTTTTCAGTTTGTTTAATTTTTTACTGCTCGTCAGGAGAATGAACGCTTTTGACAGAGCCGTTGAGAAAGGGAAGTCCATACGATCTCTTGGGAGCGCAGCGCGGTGGTGCAATGCGATTCTTGCTGCCGCTGTTGCCTATAAAAATCCCGAGCATTTTCATATGGCAAGTACAATTATTGGATTAATGACAATATACCCTGTCATTATGATAGATTCCTTTATCCAGCTTAAACGTTCATCAATGGAAGAGAGGTGAAAACCCTTTGAATCATGAATACAGAACTATTGAATTTCTAGGTCTTACTTTTAATCTGACAAACATTCTGATGATTACTGTGGCGAGTGTAATTGTTTTATTGATTGCTATATTAACGACAAGAACGCTTTCGATCCGTCCCGGAAAAGCCCAGAATTTTATGGAATGGGTTGTGGATTTCGTCCGCAATATTATCGGCAGTACAATGGATTTGAAAACAGGGGCTAACTTCTTGGCACTTGGTGTCACATTGCTGATGTACATATTTGTGTCGAATATGCTGGGGCTGCCGTTCTCTATTACAATCGGACATGAGCTCTGGTGGAAATCTCCGACAGCCGATCCTGCCATTACATTAACGCTAGCCGTGATGGTTGTTGCTTTAACTCACTACTATGGTGTGAAGATGAAAGGGCTCAAGGAATATTCCAAAGACTATTTAAGACCTGTTCCATTCATGCTCCCGATGAAAATCATTGAAGAGTTTGCGAATACGCTGACTCTCGGTTTGCGGCTTTATGGTAACATCTTCGCCGGTGAGATTCTTCTCGGCCTGCTTGCGGGATTAGCGACAAGCCATTACTCACAAAGCGTGGCTCTCGGTCTTGTTGGTACAATCGGCGCCATTCTGCCAATGCTGGCATGGCAAGCATTCAGTTTATTTATAGGTGCCATCCAAGCGTTTATCTTTACAATGCTGACGATGGTGTACATGTCTCATAAAATCAGTCATGATCATTAAAACATTATATCCAAACGGATAACATTTTAAAGGAGGAACTTTTTCATGAATTTAATAGCAGCTGCGATTGCAATTGGTTTAGGTGCACTTGGTGCAGGTATTGGTAACGGTTTGATTGTTTCACGTACGGTAGAGGGGATTGCCCGTCAGCCGGAAGCAGGTAAAGAACTTAGAACTCTTATGTTCATGGGTATCGCATTAGTTGAAGCCCTTCCTATTATCGCTGTCGTTATCGCATTCTTAGCGTTCTTTGGCTAAGCATAAAAGCCTTATATGAACTAAAAATGGCGAAGATCATTCCAAGAGAACCTTCGCCATTGCTTTATGTCTGATAAGCATCCCGCCTTGCCGGCTGAAAAGAGACAAGTGCGGCTGCTGGATCAGCAAAGAAAAACCTGCAGAAGGGAGTTGCCGTAGTAGATGTCTCAATTACCACTTGAACTAGGATTTTCGTTTAACGGCGGAGATATCCTGTTCCAACTGTTAGCTATGTTAATCTTATTAGCGCTTCTGAAGAAATACGCTTTAGGGCCGCTATTAAACATAATGAAACAGCGTGAAGACCACATCGCTGGAGAAATTACGTCTGCTGAAGAAAAAAATAAAGAAGCGCAGCAGCTGATTGAAGAGCAGCGCGTTCTTTTAAAAGAAGCAAGACAGGAATCCCAAACTCTTATCGAAAACGCAAAGAAACTGGGAGATAAGCAAAAAGAAGAGATTATTCAGGCTGCACGTGCAGAATCTGAACGTCTGAAAGAAGCAGCAAGAACTGAAATCGTGAAGGAAAAAGAACAGGCGGTTTCTGCTCTCCGCGAGCAAGTAGCGTCTCTTTCTGTCATGATTGCGTCGAAAGTGATCGAAAAAGAACTGGATGAACAAGCTCAAGAGAAATTGATCCAGGACTATCTTAAAGAGGTAGGAGAAAGCCGATGAGTGGATCAGCTGTCTCTAAACGATATGCGTCAGCTCTTTTTGATATTGCCAATGAGTCCGCTCAGCTGAATCAAGTTGAAGAAGAGCTAACCGTTGTAAAACAAGTGTTTCAAAATGAAAAAGCGTTTAATGACGTGTTAAACCATCCGAAGGTGCCGGCTGCGAAGAAAAAAGAGCTGATTCAAAATGCATTTGGCTCTTTGTCGCAGTCCGTGCTCAATACGATTTTTCTTTTGATTGACCGCCATCGTGCCACGATTGTGCCTGAGCTCACAGATGAGTTTATCAAACTCGCAAATGAGGCTCGTCAAATAGAAGACGCGACCGTATATTCAGTGAAACCGCTGACGGATGCAGAAATTTTATCATTATCACAAGTGTTTGCAAAAAAAGCCGGAGTCGCTTCACTGAGAATCAGAAATGAAGTGCAGACGGATTTAATAGGCGGCATTAAAGTCCGCATTGGTAACCGGATTTTTGACGGCAGCGTAAGCGGAAAGCTTCAGCGCATTGAACGTCAACTAGCCGGGGAAAATCGATAGAAGGGGTGAAACCTAAGTGAGCATCAAAGCTGAAGAGATTAGCACGCTGATAAAACAGCAAATACAAAATTATCAATCTGATATTGAAGTTCAAGACGTAGGTACAGTCATCCAAGTCGGTGACGGTATTGCTCGTGTACACGGCCTTGACAATTGTATGGCCGGTGAACTTGTCGAATTTTCAAACGGTGTTTTGGGTATGGCTCAAAACCTTGAAGAATCAAACGTAGGTATCGTCATCTTAGGACCTTTCAGTGAGATCCGTGAGGGAGACGAAGTAAAAAGAACAGGCCGCATCATGGAGGTTCCTGTCGGTGAGGAACTAATCGGCCGTATTGTGAACCCATTAGGTCAGCCGGTAGACGGACTTGGCCCGATCCTCACAAGCAAAACACGTCCGATCGAAAGCCCTGCACCAGGCGTTATGGACCGTAAATCCGTTCATGAACCGCTTCAAACGGGTATTAAAGCGATCGATGCACTGATTCCAATCGGCCGCGGCCAGCGTGAGCTGATCATCGGTGACCGTCAAACAGGTAAAACTTCTGTTGCGATCGATGCGATCCTTAACCAAAAAGACCAAGACATGATCTGCGTATACGTTGCGATCGGTCAAAAAGAATCAACAGTCCGCGGCGTAGTAGAAACATTGCGTAAGCACGGCGCGCTTGATTATACAATCGTTGTAACGGCGTCTGCGTCACAGCCGGCACCGCTTCTGTACCTGGCTCCATATGCAGGGGTTACAATGGCAGAAGAATTTATGTACAACGGCAAGCACGTTCTTGTTGTATACGATGATCTTTCTAAACAAGCGGCTGCTTACCGTGAGCTGTCCTTGCTTCTTCGCCGTCCGCCAGGCCGTGAAGCGTTCCCTGGGGATGTATTCTACCTTCATTCCCGTCTGCTTGAGCGTGCAGCAAAGCTTAGTGACGCGAAAGGCGCAGGATCAATTACAGCTCTGCCGTTCGTAGAAACACAAGCCGGAGATATCTCTGCTTATATTCCGACGAACGTCATTTCCATCACCGACGGACAGATTTTCCTGCAATCTGATTTGTTCTTCTCAGGCGTACGTCCAGCGATCAACGCCGGATTGTCTGTATCCCGTGTCGGCGGTTCAGCGCAAATCAAAGCGATGAAAAAAGTATCAGGAACTTTGCGTCTTGACCTTGCATCATACCGTGAGCTGGAAGCATTCGCTCAATTCGGATCTGACCTCGACCAAGCGACTCAGGCGAAACTGAACCGCGGTGCGCGTACAGTTGAAGTGCTGAAGCAGGATCTGAACAAGCCGCTTCCGGTTGAAAAGCAAGTAGCCATTCTTTATGCGCTGACAAAAGGATATCTTGATGATATTCCTGTAGCGGATATCAGACGTTTTGAAGAAGAGTACTACATGTACCTTGACCAAAACCATAAAGAACTGCTTGATGGAATTGCGAAAACAGGAAACCTTCCTGCTGATGAAGACTTCAAAGCTGCAATCGAAGGCTTCAAACGCACATTTGCACCAAGCAACTAACTCGAATGCTGATGAGAGAAAAAGGTTCTCTTTTTCTCTCTTTTTACGCAGATGAAGAGAAAAGGTGGTGAAATCTTTGGCCTCATTACGCGATATTAAGTCAAGGATCACGTCAACGAAAAAAACGAGTCAGATTACAAAAGCCATGCAGATGGTATCTGCGGCTAAGCTGAATCGTGCTGAAAACAATGCAAAATCATTTGTGCCATATATGGATAAGATCCAAGAGGTTGTGTCAAATGTCGGGAGAGTTTCCGGCAACGTGAAACATCCGATGCTTCTCAGCAGAGAAGTGAAAAAGACAGCATACCTTGTCATTACGTCTGACCGCGGTCTTGCCGGCGCTTTTAACAGTTCGGTTTTACGAAGTGCTTATCAGGCCATGCAAGAACGTCATCAATCTAAGGATGAGTATGCGGTAATCGTCATCGGAAGAGTGGGCCGTGATTTCTTTAAGAAACGTGAGATTCCTATCATTTCCGAGTTAACAGGACTTGGAGATGAAGTAACGTTTACAGAAATTAAGGATCTTGCCCGACAAACGATCCAAATGTTTATAGACGGGGCGTTTGATGAATTGCACCTTGTTTATAACCATTTTGTCAGCGCCATTTCTCAAGAAGTAACGGAGAAAAAACTTCTGCCGTTATCTGATTTGGGCAGCGGCGGCGGAAAGAGAACGGCGTCTTATGAATTTGAACCGTCTGAAGAGGAGGTTCTGGAGGTTTTGCTTCCTCAATATGCAGAAAGCTTAATCTTCGGTGCGCTTCTTGACAGTAAAGCAAGTGAGCATGCAGCAAGAATGACGGCGATGAAAAACGCGACAGACAACGCGAAGGAACTTATCGATTCACTTTCGCTTTCTTACAACCGCGCTCGCCAAGCAGCCATCACACAAGAAATTACGGAAATTGTCGGCGGAGCAGCCGCTTTAGAATAGAAAGATTTTGTCAGGAGGGATAGCGATGAAGAAAGGACGCGTTAGCCAGGTATTAGGACCGGTCGTCGACGTGCGTTTTGAAGACGGTCATTTGCCTGAAATTTATAATGCGATTAAAATTTCACAGCCAGCTGCAAGTGAAAACGAAGTAGGTATTGATTTAACGCTTGAGGTCGCTCTTCATTTAGGTGATGATACAGTCCGTACAATCGCAATGGCATCTACGGACGGTGTTCAGCGCGGAATGGAAGCTGTAGATACAGGAGCGCCAATCTCAGTACCGGTTGGTGATGTAACACTTGGCCGTGTATTTAACGTACTCGGAGAAAATATTGATTTGAATGAGCCAGTTCCTGCGGATGCGAAAAAGGATCCGATTCACAGACAGGCGCCTTCATTTGATCAGCTTTCAACAGAAGTTGAAATTCTTGAAACAGGTATTAAAGTTGTTGACTTGCTTGCTCCTTACATCAAGGGCGGTAAGATCGGATTGTTCGGCGGTGCCGGTGTAGGTAAAACCGTATTAATCCAGGAATTAATCAACAACATCGCGCAAGAGCACGGCGGTATCTCTGTATTTGCCGGTGTAGGAGAGCGTACTCGTGAAGGGAACGACCTTTTCTACGAAATGAGCGACTCTGGCGTCATCAACAAAACAGCCATGGTATTCGGACAAATGAACGAGCCGCCGGGCGCACGTATGCGTGTTGCTTTGACAGGTCTTACAATGGCTGAGCACTTCCGTGATGAACAAGGACAGGACGTACTGTTCTTCATCGATAACATTTTCCGTTTCACACAAGCAGGTTCAGAGGTTTCTGCCCTTCTTGGCCGTATGCCTTCAGCGGTTGGTTATCAGCCGACGCTTGCGACAGAAATGGGTCAGCTTCAAGAGCGTATCACGTCTACTAACGTTGGATCAGTTACATCTATCCAGGCGATCTACGTGCCTGCCGATGACTACACTGACCCGGCGCCGGCAACAACGTTCGCTCACTTGGATGCGACAACAAACCTTGAGCGTAAGTTAACTGAGATGGGTATTTACCCTGCGGTTGATCCGTTGGCTTCTACATCACGCGCCCTTGCTCCTGAAATTGTTGGAGAAGAGCATTATGCAGTTGCCCGTGAAGTACAGTCAACGCTTCAGCGTTACAAAGAGCTTCAAGATATCATTGCGATTCTCGGTATGGATGAATTGAGTGATGAAGACAAGCTTGTCGTTCAACGCGCACGCCGTATTCAGTTCTTCCTTTCTCAAAACTTCCACGTGGCTGAACAGTTCACTGGACAAAAAGGTTCTTACGTGCCTGTGAAAGAAACGGTTCAAGGTTTCAAAGAAATCTTAGCCGGCAAATACGACCATCTTCCTGAAGATGCGTTCCGTCTTGTAGGCCGTATCGAAGAAGTTGTTGAGAAAGCAAAAGAAATGGGTGTAGAAGTTTAATCTGGTCCTAGGAGGGTAAAAGCATGAAGACCGTTAAAGTCAATATCGTTACTCCCGACGGCCCAGTATACGATGCGGATATCGAAATGGTGAGCGTGAGAGCCGAAAGCGGCGATCTCGGTATTTTGCCAGGTCATATTCCAACCGTGGCTCCTCTTAAAATCGGCGCTGTCCGTCTGAAAAAAGACGGACAGACTGAATTGGTTGCGGTCAGCGGCGGATTTGTAGAAGTCCGTCCTGATCAGGTTACCATCCTTGCCCAGGCTGCTGAAACAGCGGAAGGCATTGATAAAGAGCGCGCTGCAGCTGCACGTCAGCGGGCGCAGGAGCGTTTGAATTCTCAATCAGATGATACTGACATTCGTCGGGCTGAGCTTGCGTTACAGCGGGCTTTGAACAGATTGGATGTAGCAGGGAAATAAGAAAAAATCCTTCTCATGTATGAGAAGGATTTTTTTATGAACACACAAGAGAATCAAACAGCGACAGAAGCGGCTTATCCTCTTTTTGCTGCAAGTATAAACGATCACAGCAATTCATTGTATGCCATGATTTGTGATGTCTTCTAAAGCCCATTGTATAAGCGCCGTCTGTGTATGGGTAAGGCTTTACGATCCATTCAGCATCTTCATGTTGGGCAATCACGCAATCTATAAGATAAACACTGATCATTTTCTCGAATTCTTCAATAGGAAGATTCCAATCAGCAAGCAAAAGCTCTTGTATACTTTGAAAATAAAGGTTTTCAAGCTCTTCAAGGCTTTCTCTCGTATAGGTAAGAGAAATGTTATAAAACTGACACAATTCATTCAGTTCTTCAATCTGTGACTGTCTATAATCATAATAGAATGCAATTGCTTCCCATTCCTGTTCAAAAATTGGCAGGTTCTCACCGTATTGCTCTTCAGGCTGAAAAAAAGAATGATTCACATTTGCCAGCTCCTTTCCAATAAAGTATACCATGTAAAAGAATCGCACTTTAAGTGGGGATTAACCCTAGATTTGGCTGATTATTCCGTTCTGTATAAAATGTATCATCTTTATCCGTGCTTCTTATATAATAAGAAAGGGTATAAACGCGGAGAAAGGATGAAAGGAGTGGAATAGATGAGTGTATTGGGACAGCAGGCTGCAATTGGTATTGTCGTTCATCTGATTTTTATAGCGGTGACTTGGTGGGCGTTGCAAGCCGTCAATATCGATCCGTTAATTAAAAAAGGCAAAGTCGTGCAGGCAAGACTCCTGATGATTTTACTGACAATTGCTATTGGAACGACTGTTGCGAATTTCTTTTTAGATTACCTCAATTATTCACAGCAGCTTCCCTACCTATTTTAATAGGTTTTGAACATTATAATCACGGGAATGGTTTGGGAAGCGGGTTGAAGCGTATAACGCGAGTTTTGACGAAGATTTTTACGTATGGCGCCTCTTGCCTCCGGTAAAACTGGGGATAAGGGGGAGAGATGAACATGAAGAAAAAACAAGTAAGCCACGCCATTATCATATCCGTAATGTTAAGCTTCGTCATTGCTGTTTTCCATACCATTCATGCGAGTGAGTTAACGCCGTTAGCACAAATGGCAGAGGGGATGGAACGCCAAGATGTGTCAATAGATAAGTGGGCATTGCATGCAAAACAAAACATGTCGCTGACCGAAAAAGAATTTTATCAAAAAGTGCAACGTTTAAAATCAGAGTATCGTCAATATGATTGGGCGATTGCACAGGAAGATAAAATCGTAAAGGCAGTTGGAACGTATACTGACAAAAAAAATCACACTTCTTTTAGACTACAGTTTGTCACAACCCTCAAAAAACACAACCCAACTTCGTATTTACTATATGAGCAAATGAGTCTTAAGACACCGGATAGCTGGAATGATACATATGAACAGTTTGAACGGGAGACACTCGGGATATTCCAAGAAAAAGTAGTTGTTTTTACTTGTCTAAATGGTCATTTAGATGATAATATGAATATTGTTTTGCAAAAAAAAGCAAATCAGTTATTAAATGAATTTCAAGCAAGATCTGTTGAACATGTAGTTGAGCCAAATTTCGTTTCTATTTCTGCGTTTACAGATGAGTGGAAAGAGTACATCATGACCTCGAAACATAAAATGAATTTGCAAATTGCACTTAGAAGTGCAGGAATGGGCGGAAAACATACCGTTACGGTTGGCACACCAATCGTTACGACTGAATATTAATATAGAGAATTTAGGGACGCGGAGGGGAATACCTTGGAAAAAATCATCGTCCGCGGCGGTCAAAAGTTAAACGGCACAGTCAAAGTTGAAGGCGCTAAAAATGCCGTTTTACCTGTTATCGCTGCATCTTTATTAGCAAGTGAAGAAAAAAGCGTAATTTGTGATGTACCTACGCTCTCCGATGTATATACAATTAACGAAGTGTTGCGTCATTTAGGAGCAGATGTGCATTTTGAAAATAATGAAGTGACTGTAAATGCTTCATACGCTTTGCAAACTGAAGCACCTTTTGAATATGTACGTAAAATGCGTGCGTCCGTGCTTGTCATGGGGCCGCTTCTTGCGCGTACTGGTCATGCAAGAGTTGCGCTTCCAGGCGGATGCGCAATTGGTTCCAGACCGATCGATCAGCATTTAAAAGGTTTTGAAGCAATGGGCGCAGAAATCAAAGTCGGCAATGGCTTCATCGAAGCTGAAGTAAAAGGCCGTCTGCAAGGCGCAAAAATCTATCTGGACTTCCCAAGTGTAGGAGCTACAGAGAACCTGATTATGGCAGCCGCTCTAGCTAAAGGAACAACAACGCTGGAGAACGTGGCGAAAGAACCCGAAATCGTTGATTTAGCAAACTATATCAACGGCATGGGCGGAAAAATCCGCGGAGCTGGCACCGGCACCATCAAAATTGAAGGAGTCGAAAAGCTTCACGGTGTAAAACATCATATTATTCCTGACCGCATTGAAGCGGGCACATTTATGGTTGCTGCTGCAATCACTGAAGGAAACGTATTAGTTAAAGGAGCGGTTCCTGAACACCTCACTTCTTTAATTGCCAAAATGGAAGAGATGGGTGTAACGATTAAGGATGAAGGTGAAGGCCTTCGTGTCATCGGCCCGAAAGAACTCAAACCGATCGACATTAAAACAATGCCTCACCCGGGCTTCCCGACTGATATGCAGTCACAAATGATGGCGCTTCTGCTTCGTGCAAGCGGCACAAGCATGATTACAGAAACTGTTTTTGAAAACCGTTTTATGCATGCGGAAGAATTCCGCCGTATGAATGGCGATATCAAGATTGAAGGACGTTCTGTCATCATTAATGGCCCTGTACAGCTTCAGGGAGCTGAAGTTGCAGCGACTGACTTGCGTGCAGGTGCAGCGCTGATTCTTGCGGGGTTAGTGGCTGAAGGTCATACACGTGTTACTGAACTGAAGCACTTAGACCGCGGTTACGTTGATTTCCATAAGAAGCTTGCAGCTATTGGCGCAGACATCGAACGTGTAAATGATGAGTCTGCTTCTGAGCAAGAGAACAAAGAAGTCGTTTCTGACTTAAACGCATAAACTTACCTAAAAATCAGTATGTCATTCTGGCATACTGGTTTTTTATTTTTAGTGTATTATCATCATTATGCGCAAAATAGCAAAAAAGAATACGTAAATGACAAATAAAGTTTCTGTCCAAAACGAGAGTCATATTAGCTTGTCCCTGCCCATAGACTAGACTAGAGTCGAATCCCGAGCAGGAGGCAGCTGAATATGAAACAATTCGTAATCACACTATCTGTACTATGTGCATTGATTCTCTTGATTCCCACACTCTTGGTCATTCCGTTCCAGCATAACAAAGAAGCGGGGGCCAGCGTAGAATCAGGAAAGACAGCAGTCAGCACGAAACCAGCATCAAAAGGAGCGGAAACGTTGAAAGCATCGCCTGTTTCTATTCCCGTCTATCGAACCGCAAATCAATCCGTAGAAGACATTCCGCTTGAAGAGTATGTCATTGGAGTCGTCGCCTCCGAAATGCCGGCAACCTTTGAATCTGAAGCGCTGAAAGCCCAGGCTCTCGCCGCCAGAACGTTTATTGTCAGACTGATGGTCTCAAATTCAGCAGTGGAGGCTCCTAAAGGCTCGCTGGTGGATGATACACAGATGTTCCAGGTGTATAAAAGCAAAGCGGAGCTGAAAAAACAGTGGGGCGCGAGCTATGAGGGAAAACTGAAGAAAATCACAGATGCGGTAGCCAGCACACAAGGCAGAATTTTAACGTACAACAACCAGCCGATTGAAGCCTCTTTTTTCTCCACAAGCAACGGCTACACTGAAAACGCAGAAGCCTATTGGACAAGTGCCATCCCATATTTAAAAAGCGTCAAAAGCTCATGGGATAAAAAGTCTCCGAAATATAAGGCAACGAAAACCTTTACAGCCTCAGAATTTGAGCAAAAGCTTGGCGTCAAGCTGGATGGGTCTGGCACAGTCGGAAAGATTACCGGAGAGACGCCGGGCCACCAGGTCGCAACAGCCGTTATTAACGGCAAGACGCTGAAAGGTAGAGACATCCGTGAAAAGCTGGGCCTCAATTCAGCCGATTTTGTATGGGAGCGAAACGGAGACACGATTACAGTCACGACGAAAGGATTTGGCCACGGTGTCGGGATGAGCCAATATGGCGCGAATTTTATGGCGAAAGAAGGCAAAACGGTTGATCAAATTGTGAAGTATTATTACCAAGGCACACAAATTTCAGACGCAGATTCGTTTTTGAATAAATATATGGCGAAGAAGTAAAAAAGACGCTCAATGAGCGTCTTTTTCTGTTCCTGAATGTCTTTTATCTAAGAACGGTTAAAACTGTTTAGAGAAGCTCCTGACAGTCTTTAGAGCGACAAGGCCCTTTTTCCTGATTTATGACTTTGAGATTGTGGTAAAGTAATCCACATGTATCGACAGACTTCGACAGACTCATATAACGAAAGCCGAAAGGCCGACAATCTTCTTTTTTCATAGTAGTGTTAGGCGGAAATCACTAATAAAAACAAAGGTTTCTATGCAAAAGTAAACAACAGCAATGGGGAAGCCCGCCCTATTTATTTCTCTGTTTTTGTCGATTACGATAAGTTATGTTCAGCGTTGAACATCTGCACGCAGAAACAAACTTGTAAAGGGGTACGAACATGAAGAAAAGATTTTCACTGATCATGATGACAGGATTGCTATTTGGATTAACTTCACCTGCTTTTGCGGCTGAAAAGAAAGAACCGGAGGCTGAAGCTCCGGCAAACGTTGCAGTCTTGCTTGATGCCAGCGGAAGTATGGCGAAAAGAATAGACGGTGTATCTAAATTTAATTCAGCTAAAAAAGAAATTTCTAAGTTTGCAAGCTCACTGCCGGAAGGAACTCAGGTGAAAATGAGTGTGTTTGGTTCAGAAGGAAACAATAAAAATTCCGGAAAGGTTCAATCTTGTGAATCCATCCGTAACGTATACGGCTTCCAAAGCTTTAACGAGCAAAGCTTCCTCAATTCTCTCAATGCAATTGGGCCGACTGGCTGGACGCCAATTGCCAAAGCGCTGAACGAGGCGAAATCTTCTTTCGACCAGCTTGATACTAAAGGGGAAAAAGTAGTGTATCTGTTGACAGACGGTGAGGAAACGTGCGGAGGAAATCCAATTAAAACAGCAAAAGAACTGCATAAAGACAATATTACTGTTAATGTGATCGGTTTTGATTATAAAGAGGGATACAAAGGCCAGCTGAACGCAATTGCGAAAGTAGGCGGCGGTGAATACTTCCCTGCTTATACTCAAAAAGATGTTGAGAAAATCTTCACTCAGCAATCATTGATGTTATCTAAATAAGAAAAAAGAGGCTGATAGTGGTCAGCCTCTTTTTTGTATGTAACATAATGTTCAAAAGTAATCAGGTGTCAGCCTGTAGCATAGTAGCAGATTTCCGTTTTTCTGTGATGATCCAGGCGAAAAAAGAATGAATGATGTCACAAACTGTATATGCTTTCTGGGCGAAAAAGGCTAAATATCATCGGCATTTCAAGCGATTTTGAATAGAAAGTGAAAGCGGCACAAAAGGCAGCTTGCCCTATATCTTTTTGCATTTTCATATTCTAGCATAAAGAGGAATCCAACTATAGTTGGAAAATATGATAAAGAAAGGAAGAATAATATGAAAAAATTGCTGGCTGCCGGTATCATTGGGTTGCTGACTGTCTCCTTTGCGTCTCCGTCTTTTGCCGCTGAGAAACAGGTTGACACAAATGTAGCTGTTTTGTTTGATGGAAGCGGAAGTATGATTCAAAAAACAGGGGGAGAGCGCAAAATAGACATTGCCAAAAAATCAGTAAAGTCTTTTGCCGAGCTTCTTCCGAAGGATACAAATCTCATGCTTCGCGTTTTCGGACATGCTGGAAACAATAAATTGTCCGGCAAAGCTCTTTCATGCAGCACGACGGAAACCATTTACGGCCTTCATCCATATGAAGGATCGCTGTTTGACAATTCATTGAGTGAGATCAAGCCGACTGGCTGGACACCGATTGCCAAAGCACTTTCAGATACAAGAAAAGAATTTGAAGCATTTGACGCTGACGGGAAAAACGTGGTGTATTTAATCACTGACGGTGAAGAAACGTGCGGCGGAGACCCCGCAGCGGAAATTGAAAAGCTTCGTGAATCGAATGTGGATACCATTGTAAACATCATTGGCTTCAACTTTGATATCAAAGGTAATGAAGAGATGAAACAAGCGGCTGTTGCTGGCGGCGGAGAATATATTTCAGCGAACAGTGCGGATGAGTTCGAACAGGCTTGGGAAAAAGAAGCACAAAAATTTACTGAGTAAAGAACCTAACGATTAGGCGCTCCCCCAGGCGCCTTTTTTAATTGGTTTAAAAACAGCTTGGGCGGGAATGATACCCTTAAAAGGGGTTGAACATATGAAATTATTAGGAATGATTTTTCTTATTGCCGCCGTGGCATTCATATTGCTCGGTGTTTTTCTAAAACTGGCAGCCTTCTTTTTTGTCAGCATGCTCACTTTGATCGCAGCTATTGTGCTGTTTACGATCCTGAAAAAAAATCAGCATAATCAAACATAGAGTCCTTTATATAGAGGGCTCTTTTTGTGTCTCAGAATTCGACAAAATCCGAGGAGTGTGAAAAAATATAAAGGCAGGAACATTGCGGAGGGGAAGAGACATTGAACGATAAAGTAACTGCGGTCAGGGATGTATGGCGCTATGAACAAGGGGAAATAAGCAAAATAGAAGACCGGATGGTGACGGAATACCCTTTGACAGTGATACTGAACGGAAGTGAATTTGTGACGCTCGTTTGTACGCCGGAGCATATCAAAGAGCTTGTCATTGGATTTCTCGCATCAGAGGGTGTTATACGATTTCAAAAAGAGATTAAAAGGTTTACAATAGATGAAAGTCTCGGTTTTGTTTATGTCGATCTTGTTCATCCTGAGACATTGGATCAAAAGGATTATACGAAACGGGTGATCGGCTCATGCTGCGGAAAGGGCCGCCATTTTTATTTTCAGCAGGATGTCAAAACCGCCAAAACGGCTGTCAGCCAAATCAAGATATCGCCTGAAGCATGTCTGGCGCTTATGAAAGACATGCAACAAGGGAGCGGAACGTTTCAGGATACGGGAGGCGTTCATAATGCGGCGCTTTGCGACACAGAGAAACTGCTGTTAATGCGCACAGATATCGGCCGGCACAACGCGCTTGATAAATTATACGGACACTGCCTTCTGAACGGGATGTCCGTCCGCGACAAACTGATTGTGTTCAGCGGAAGAATCTCATCAGAAGTCCTGTTGAAAGCGGCAAAAATCGGAGTGTCGATCGTCATTTCCAAATCGGCCCCGACGGAGCTTGCGATTCAAATGGCGGAAGAATTAAATATCACAGCGATCGGATTTGTCAGAAACGGATCATTTAATGTATATACACACCCTGAGAGAATCAGGGGATAGGAAGGGGCTGTAGCTATGATTACAGAATCGCGTCAGATGTTGGATAAGAGGAACAGACCGCTGAGAGACCTTCGCATTTCTGTTACAGACCGCTGCAACTTCCGATGCACGTACTGTATGCCCGCCGAATTATTCGGCCCGGATTATCCTTTTTTAAAGAAAGAGGAGCTGCTTTCGTTTGAAGAGCTGGAACGGCTTGCGACGCTATTTGTCACAAGGTTCGGTGTTGAAAAAATCCGCTTAACCGGCGGAGAGCCCCTCATGAGAAAGGATATGCCGGAATTAATCAAAAAACTGGCCCGCATTCCGGGTGTCCATGATATTGCGATGACGACAAACGGATCACTGCTGCCTGTTTATGCGGAGAAGCTCAAGGAAGCAGGGCTGAAACGGGTCACGATCAGCCTTGATTCCTTAGAGGACGAGCGTTTTAAAAAGATAAACGGGCGCGGGGTTTCTGTCAGCAAGGTGCTGGAAGGCATTGAAGCGGCGAAGCAAGCGGGGCTCGGTGTTAAAATCAACATGGTCGTCCAAAAGGGCGTCAATGAAAAAGATATACTGCCTATGGCCCGTTATTTTAAAGAAAAAGGGCATATCCTGAGATTCATCGAATTTATGGACGTGGGCAACACCAACCAATGGGAAAAGAAGGACGTCATGACAAAGGCGGAAATCATTGATTTGATCAATGGACACATGCCGGTTGAACCAATAGCGCCGAATTATAAAGGCGAAGTGGCTTCCAGATTCCGCTACTTGGACGGATCTGGAGAAATCGGCGTCATATCATCTGTATCTGATGCATTTTGCGGATCATGCAACAGGGCCCGTCTTTCTGCGAGAGGGGAGCTGTTTACCTGCTTATTCGCTTCAAGCGGATTTGACCTCAGAGGGCCGGTTCGTCAGGAATTAAGTGATGACGAACTGTCAGAGATGATCGGCACCGTATGGAAAAATCGGATCGATCAGTATTCGGTCGATCGTACTCTATCAAAAGCATCAGACAAAAAGAAAGTGGAAATGTCTTATATTGGCGGTTAATATGAAATAAAAAGCTTATCGGCACTGTCCGATAAGCTTTTTTTATAAACATCCAAGTGCAAAAAATACTTACAAAAACCGAAATATATAAAGATAGGCATAAGGAAGGAATCATTGTAAGAAATTTTAATTCCAAAGCCATACATTATGATAAAATATAACCAATTAGAAAATAGAAAGGGTTGGAGGGGCATGGCCGCGTACGAGATCCCGTCATCTCAAGTAGGAGTGAAAATCAATAAGTGGTACAAGCACATTTTAGCATTTCAAGTGGCTGATGCCGTTAAGCTGAAGGAAGAGATTGATCAAGACATAGAACAGATGGAAGAGGATCAGCTGCTTCTCCTGTATTATCAGCTGATCAGTTACCGGCACCAAATTATGCTGGATTATGTAAAGCCTGACCTGCACGAGGAATCTCAGCTTCAATATCGTGAATTGATCAAAACGCTGGAAAGCAATCAGGACAGCATCTCGGGATTATCTGAGTATTATTTTCACTTGTTCAGAGGAATGTACGAATTTGAACAGAACAATTACATCTCGGCTATATCCTTTTATCGGAAAGCTGAGAAGATGCTCGCGTTTGTAGAAGATGAAATTGAAAGAGCGGAATTTCATTTTAAAGTGGCGGAAGTCTTTTATATCATGAAGCAGACGCACTTTTCCATGAACCACGCCGTACAGGCGCTTGAGACATACAAGGCTCACGACTTTTACAGAGTCAGAAGAATTCAATGCCATTTCGTCATATCAGGAAACTACATTGACTACAGACATTATGAAAAAGCGCTTGAGCATCTGGATGACGCGTATCGTCTGGCTTTATTGGAAGGACAGCCCCGTTTGATCGGATCAGCCCTCTATAATATCGGGAATTGCTATGATGACAAAGGAGAGCTGGATCAAGCCGCGGAATACTTTGAAAAAGCGCTTCCTGTCTTTGAAGAGCATCAGCTGGAACAGCTTCCAAAAGCGCTCTTCAGCCTGACTCGCGTTCTTTTCAAAAAGCAAGATGTCCAAGCTGCGATGCAGTACTATGAAAAAGGGATTGCCATCGCCCAAAAACGAAACGACTTCTTCAGTCTGGCGAAATATAAATTTTTGCAGGCCTTATATGTGGAATCTGTTAATGTAGATATGATTCAAGAAGTATTTGACTATATGGAAGAAAAAGCCCTTTACGTATATATTGAAGAATTCGCTTTGGATGCTGCCTCCTATTTCAGTCATCGCGAACACTACAAAGAAGCGGTGTATTTTTATGAAAAAGCAGTCAGTATGAGAGAAATGATCCAAAGAAACGACTGTTTATATCAAGTGTAAGACGAAACCATCTGCTGCCAGATGGTTTTTTTATATACAAAAAAAGGAGAGCATCGGAACGTTTATTTTCGGGCAGAACAGGAAAATTCGCTACATATGCTTTTGATCAAATTCAAAATAGCCGGGTTTAGACGGTGCCTGGGTCAATGACAGGCGTGAGGGGGAATTCGATGTTCGGTTTCAATGATATGGTGAAGTTTCTATGGTCTTTCCTCATTGTTCTGCCGCTTGTACAGATCATACATGTTTCAGGGCACAGCTTCATGGCACTTATTTTTGGCGGAAAAGGATCGTTGGATATTGGGATGGGCAAAACGCTGTTCAAGATTGGGCCGATACGGATCAGAGCGATCTATTTCATAGATTCCTTTTGCAGGTTTGGTGAGCTGAAAACCGACAATCGGTTCTCGCATGCACTTGTGTATGCCGGGGGCAGCCTGTTTAACCTGATAACGATTTTTATAGTCAATTTGCTAATTATACACAGTGTATTAAAACCGAATATGTTTTTTTATCAGTTTGTCTATTTTTCTACGTATTATGTGTTTTTCGCCCTGCTGCCGGTTCGATATTCAGAGAAAAAGTCATCAGACGGTCTGGCGATTTACAAGGTGCTCCGCTACGGAGAGCGCTACGAAATCGATAAGTAACATTCAAATGTTTACCGCCTCTCAGATCGGGAAGGTAACAAGTACACACATAATGAAGGGAGAGAATCAACATGGGTAACGATAGTGTAAAAGATAAAATGAAAGGCGGCTTAAATAAAGCCAAAGGAGAAGCGAAGGATAAAGTCGGAGATATGACCGATAAAACGGACATGCAGGCTGAAGGCAAAAAGGATAAGGCAAAAGGCGAGATCCAAAAGGATATCGGGAAAGCAAAGGATACATTCACAAATAAAGATTAATCATACGAAAGAGGCAGGAAACGATATGTTTCTTGTCTTTTTTTGTGTGCTTTTTTGAATGTGAATAAATGTAACAAAAAAAGCAATCGATTTGGTTAAAGTATCTAAATTTTCGAAATATTCTTTGAATCAATGAACCTCTTCTATATAATAATGACATGAGTTGTTAACTTTTGTAACATCACATGACAAAGGGAGGTTCTAAATGAAAAACAAAGGGGTTGGAATACAGGCTGTTTTTCTGTTGTTTCTGATCATGGTGTTGATGACGGGGTGTGCTGCGCCGAAGAAAGTGTCAGAAGCCAGCGGAAGTGCGAAAAGAACAGTTGATATCGACACAAGCGGGGATTCAGTGAAGGTCGGGATTCTTCACTCACTAAGCGGGACAATGGCGATCAGCGAAGTGTCCGTCCATGATGCAGAGTTAATGGCGATTCAAGAAATCAACCAAAAAGGCGGAGTTCTCGGCAAAAAGCTTGAACCCGTCGTGGAAGACGGCGCTTCAGACTGGCCTACATATGCGGAAAAAATGAGAAAGCTGCTTCAGCAAGACAAAGTGGCTGCTGTTTTTGGCGGATGGACATCTGCTAGCCGCAAAGCCATGCTTCCGGTTGTGGAGCAAAACAATGGCCTGCTGTTCTATCCGGTGCAGTACGAAGGAATGGAGACATCACCTAATATTTTTTATACCGGAGCAACGACGAATCAGCAAATTGTGCCGGCTGTCGATTGGCTGCTGAAAAATAAAGGTAAGAAGATCTTTCTGATCGGATCAGATTACGTGTTCCCGAGAACAGCCAATAAAATCATTAAAGCACAAGTAAAAGCGGACGGAGGAGAAATTGCCGGTGAAGAGTATACGCCGCTAGGCCACACCAATTACAGTACGCTCGTCGGCAAAATCAAAGAAAAACAGCCCGATGTCATTTTTAACACATTAAACGGCGACAGCAACGTGGCGTTTTTCAAACAGCTGAAAGATGCGGGGATATCGGCTGATGATATGCCTGTCATGTCGGCAAGTGTCGCTGAGGAAGAAATTCGGGGGATCGGCTCTGATGTGTTAAAAGGACATTATGCGGTGTGGAATTATTTCCAGACAACCAATACGAGCGAAAATCAAACATTCGTGAAAAGCTATAAAAAGATGAACGGTGATAGCCGGGTGACGAGCGATCCGATTGAAGCCGGCTATAATGCGGTTTATCTCTGGGCGGCGGCTGTTGAAAAAGCCAAGTCCTTTGATGTCGATAAGGTGAAGAAAGCCGCTGACGGGATTGCATTCAAGGCACCGGGCGGCACAGTGAAAATTGACGGGGATACACAGCATCTCTACAAAACGGTCAGAATCGGGCAAATCACGGGGGATGGACAGTTTAAAGAAGTATGGAACTCAGGTGAACCGGTAAAACCTGATCCATATTTGAAAACGTACGACTGGGCAAAGGGGTTATCTAAATAAATCAAAGCCGTTTGCGGGGGAGGAGGCGGAGCATGTCTGTCGTCGTTACTCAATTATTTAACGGGATCAGTCTCGGTTCTATTTTGATTCTCATTGCGATTGGATTAGCCGTTACATTCGGTTTGATGAACATTATTAATATGGCGCACGGTGAGCTGATTATGGCAGGAGCCTACACGACATATGTCGTTCAGCAGCTGTTTTTAAGCTATTTGCCGGCTTCTCTGTTTTCTTACTATTTTTTATTCGCAATCATCATGGCGTTTGCGGTTGCGGAGCTTATTGGGATTGTCATTGAAAAAGTGATTGTCAGGCAATTATATGACCGTCCGCTCGACAGCCTTTTGGCGACGTGGGGGGTGAGCTTGATACTGCAGCAGGCAGCAAGATCGATTTTTGGCGCGCCGAATGTGGCCGTCAAGTCACCTGAGTGGCTGACGGGAGGGGTGACGCTGTTTTCGGTTACCTTTCCGTATAAAAGGCTGTTTATTTTGGCGCTCGTTCTTTTTACGCTGGCACTGCTCGGTTTCTATTTATTTAAAACCTCTGCGGGGCGGCGGATGCAGGCGGTTACGCTGAACCGGAGCATGGCATCGTGTCTCGGCGTATCTGTGAGAAAAACAGATACATTGGCTTTCGCGCTCGGAAGCGGACTGGCCGGTATCGCGGGGAGCTCACTCACATTGCTTGGTTCGATCGGGCCTACTCTCGGTTCGTCGTACCTCGTCGATGCCTTCATGATCGTCATATTAGGCGGAATTGGAAAATTAAAAGGCACCATTATCGGCGCGGTGACGGTCGGTTTGCTGAGCACATTCGTTGAGTATTCCACAAACGCTACGATTGCAAAGGTAGTCGTGTTTGCATTTATTATTCTCTTTCTGCAATGGCGGCCTTCAGGTCTTGCGAGTGTCAGAACGAGATTACTTGATTAGGAGGGAACCGGATGAAGCGGTTTTCACAATTCAGTCCGTATCTGGTGATGTTTGCCCTTTTTATCGCCGCTCCGTTTTTTCTGCAGGAGTTTCGATTAGGGCTGTTGGCGAAGTTTTTATGCTTCGCGATTGTGGCGGTCGGCATTTGCCTGATTTGGGGATATACAGGCATTTTGAGTTTGGGACATGGCGTCTTTTTTGGATTGGGCGCTTACTGCATGGCCATGTACTTAAAAATAGAAGCCTCACCGTCAGGCATTCCTGATTTTATGGAGTGGACCGGCGTCAGTGAACTGCCGTGGATTTGGGCAATGTTCAGTAATCCTTTTAGTGCGATTGCTGCAGCCGTTATTGTGCCTGTTTTTTTGGCCTTTTTACTCGGTTACTTTACCTTCCGCAACAACATAAAGGGTGTTTATTTTTCGTTGATCTCTCAGGCTGTTGTGGTGGTTGTTGTCACACTGTTCATCGGCAGCCAGGACATCACTGGCGGCACGAATGGCCTCACGAATTTCTTTACCGTTTTTCAATATGCTTTGGCCGATCCTGCAATAAAGCGGATTTTGTATTATACGACAGTCTTTTTCCTCGGTGTTTCTGTCATGTTTGCTTTGTTTCTGACGAGAAGCCGTTTTGGGCGGCTATTGCAGGCGGTGCGCGACGGAGAAAACAGGGTTCGTTTTTTCGGGTATCACTCCACCGTTTTTAAAGTGTTTATTTACTGTGTATCTGCTGCGATGGCGGGGATTGCCGGGATGCTGTTTGTGCTTCAGGATGGGATGATCTCGCCGGAAATGATGGGCATCATCCCTTCGGTGGAAATGGTGCTGTGGGTCGCAATCGGCGGCAGGCACTCCATTTTCGGGGCGGTGCTTGGCGCGCTGTTAACGAACGGCTTGAAAAGCTATTTAAGCGAATATTACCCTGACATTTGGCTGTACTTCCTCGGCGCGCTGTTTATTATCGTCGTGCTCTATATGCCAAAAGGGATTGTCGGGCTGTTCGAGAAGATTAGAACCCAGCTTTCTTCCTCGAAAAAGAAAGGAGCGGCTGCTTATGAAACCGATACTTACCTGCCGTGACGTGAAGGTTGAGTTTGACGGATTTTGGGCCTTGCAGGGCGCTGATATCAGCGTGCGGGAACGTGATATCCATTTTTTAATTGGGCCGAACGGAGCCGGAAAAACGACTTTGCTGGACATCATTTGCGGAAAAACGAAGCCGCATTCGGGCGAAGTGCTATTTCAAGAAACGAATGAACTGACAAAAGCGCGGGAATATCAGATCGCCAAACTGGGGGTCGCCAGAAAGTTTCAGGCTCCGAGTGTTTTTACGCAGCTGACTGTGTTTGAGAACCTCGAACTTGCCATGAAACAGAAAAAAACAATCCTTTCACTGCTGACAGCTCGTATGACAAAAGAGCAAAGTGACAGGATCATAGACATCCTGCGGCTGATTGGGTTAGATGACAAATGGGATCTAACAGCTGGCAGCCTGTCACACGGACAGAAGCAATGGCTTGAGATCGGCATGCAGCTCGCCATGGAGCCGAAGCTTTTGCTGCTGGATGAACCGATTGCCGGCATGACAGGAAAGGAGCGGGAAAAAACCGGAGCCCTGTTTGAAGAAATTGCAAAAACGTGCTCTGTTCTGATTGTCGAGCACGATATGGATTTTGTGCGCTCGTTTTCCAGAAAAGTCACGGTCATGCATGAAGGCAAAGTGCTTTGTGAAGGGTCGATGGATGACATCACAAGCAATGAAGAGGTGGCAGAGGTGTATTTAGGAAGGAGCGGTGTGTCATGATTGCCGTCAGGAATGTAACGTCCGGTTACGATCAATCGATGGTTTTGCACAGCCTCAGCATGGAGGTTCGCCCGGGGCAGATTGTCGCTGTATTAGGCCGAAACGGAGTCGGCAAATCCACCTTGCTGAAAACAATCATAGGCCTGCTTCCGGCAAAACAGGGGGATATTTGTTTTAATCAAACGTTTGTTCAAAACGAAAAGGCGGAAACACGGGCAAGAACGGGAATTGCGTACGTTCCGCAGGGAAGAGACATCTTTTCCTCCTTAACCGTTCGTGACAACCTGCTGCTTGGGGAAGAGCCGCTTCCGAAGAAGGAGCGAACGGGGCAGGTCAAGGAAGACATTTTTCAATGGTTTCCTGTTTTAAAGGAGATGCTTGACCGCAAAGGCGGCGATTTAAGCGGAGGCCAGCAGCAGCAGCTTGCAATTGCCAGAGCGCTGATGGGAAATCCAAAAATTATTTTACTTGATGAACCAATGGAAGGAATTCAGCCGTCAATTATCGAACTAATCAGACAAGTTATCGTAGAAATTTCCAGAAAAAAAGACATTTCCGTTGTTTTAGTCGAGCACAGTCTGGAAAACGCGTTAACATGTGCTGACTACCTTTATGTGATCGACAGGGGAACGGTTGTCGACCATGGAAAGGCCGATGAAGAAACGGCACGCCGCTTTGAAAGGCATCTTACCGTATGACCCGGTACTTGAAGAAAGGGAGGTGATGTCCCGCCTGCATGTTCCGCAAATTCGCAGTAACCGCATCCGCTTTATATGACAAAAGAAGGAGGACTACAGATGAAACTGACACCGGTTGAACAAGAGAAATTGCTCATTTTTGCAGCGGGGGAATTAGCCAAACAGCGAAAGGCGCGGGGCGTTCTGCTCAACTACCCTGAGGCTGCCGCTTATATCACCTGCTTTATCATGGAAGGCGCACGTGACGGAAAGGGAGTAGCAGAGCTGATGGAAGCCGGCCGCCATGTGTTAACAGAAAAAGATGTGATGGAGGGTGTTCCTGAGATGCTAGACAGCATTCAGGTGGAGGCCACATTTCCTGATGGAGTGAAGCTTGTTACGGTACATCAGCCAATTTCTGCGGAGGTGAAGTCATGAAGCCGGGAGCATTCCAAATTGCTGAGGGAACGATTACGATTAATGAAGGCCGTGAGACACGGGAGGTAGCGGTAAAAAACACCGGATCACGCTCCATTCAAGTCGGCTCGCATTTTCATTTTGCGGAAGCCAACGGGGCATTATCATTTGACCGTGAGCAGGCGATCGGCATGCGCCTTGATGTTCCATCAGGCACGTCGGTACGTTTTGAGCCGGGCGAGCAGAAAACAGTCACGCTTGTGGAAATCGGCGGACGAAAGACAATTAGAGGCCTGAACGGAATGGCCGACACGTTTATCGATGAACGCGGCAAAGAAAAAACGTTAGCCAACTTAAAACAAGCCGGCTGGAAGGAGGGGGTAATCCGATGAAAATGTCACGGGAGGAATATGCGGAGCTGTTTGGCCCGACAACGGGCGATAAAATCAGATTGGGCGATACGGATTTATGGGTCGAAGTCGAAAAGGATTTCACAGTATATGGTGAAGAGATGATCTTTGGCGGCGGAAAAACGATCCGCGACGGCATGGGCCAAAACGGCAGAATTACAGCCAAAGACGGCGCTTTGGATTTGGTCATCACAAACGTCGTCCTATTGGATTACACAGGCATTGTCAAAGCGGATGTCGGTGTGAAAGACGGCCGGATTGTTGGCGTCGGAAAAAGCGGCAACCCTGATATCATGGACGGAGTCGATCCGCATATGGTCATCGGCGCGGGTACAGAGGTGATTTCCGGTGAAGGAAAAATTTTAACAGCTGGAGGCGTGGACACGCACATTCATTTTATTTGTCCTCAGCAGATGGAAGTTGCGCTTTCTTCAGGTGTGACGACCCTTTTGGGAGGCGGAACAGGACCTGCTACAGGAAGCAAAGCGACAACATGTACGTCCGGCGCGTGGTATATGGCAAGGATGCTGGAAGCGGCCGAGGAGTTTCCGATTAATGTCGGCTTCTTAGGAAAAGGGAATGCATCCGATAAAGCGCCGCTGATCGAGCAGGTGGAAGCAGGCGCCATCGGCCTTAAGCTTCATGAAGACTGGGGCACGACGCCAAGCGCCATCAAAACGTGTATGGAAGTTGTGGATGAGGCGGATATTCAAGTCGCCATCCATACCGATACGATTAACGAAGCGGGCTTTTTGGAAAACACGCTCGATGCGATCGGGGACCGGGTCATTCATACCTATCACATTGAAGGAGCAGGCGGCGGCCACGCCCCGGATATTATGAAGCTCGCCTCTTACGCAAACATTCTGCCGTCATCCACAACGCCAACCATTCCTTATACCGTTAATACGATGGATGAGCATCTTGACATGATGATGGTCTGCCACCATTTAGATGCGAAAGTGCCTGAAGATGTGGCGTTCAGCCATTCCAGAATCAGGGCTGCGACCATTGCGGCAGAGGACATACTCCATGATATCGGCGCGATCAGCATGACATCATCGGATTCCCAAGCGATGGGGCGTGTCGGTGAAGTGATCATCCGAACATGGCAGGTAGCCGATAAAATGAAAAAGCAGCGCGGCGCACTTGCCGGTGAAAACAGAAACGACAATGTGCGTGCAAAACGCTACGTTGCCAAATACACAATTAATCCGGCGATTACTCACGGGCTCAGCCATGAAGTCGGCTCGGTGGAAAAAGGGAAGCTCGCAGATCTCGTTCTGTGGGACCCGGTATTTTTCGGCGTAAAACCTGAACTTGTCTTAAAAGGCGGCATGATTGCACGTGCGCAAATGGGGGATCCGAACGCGTCCATCCCGACTCCTGAACCGGTGTTTATGCGCCAAATGTATGCGTCTTACGGAAAAGCCAATCGCTCAACCTCCATTACATTTATGTCTCAAGCAAGCATTGAGCGGGGTGTGGCAGAAAGCTTAGGGTTGGAAAAAAGAATTTCTCCTGTCAAAAATATCAGAAAGCTGAGCAAGCTGGATATGAAATTGAACTCAGCATTGCCGAAGATTGAGGTTGATCCAAAAACTTATCAGGTCTTCGCTGACGGAGAGGAATTGTCTTGCCAGCCTGTCGATTATGTTCCGCTTGGACAAAGATATTTCTTATTCTGACAAGACGCGGCCGGAGTGCATCCGGCCGTTCTATTGACTAAAAACGGTGCACAAGAACCCCGTATTTAGTGTATATTAGATGTTGACAAACGAATCAAATGTAACTATTATAGTTACAACGGTGGTGAAAAACATGATTAACAGCCGTCTTGCTGTTGCCATTCATATTTTATCCCTCATTTCGATGGATGAAAAAGAGTCTTCAGAAACCATCGCTGGCAGCGTCAACACCAATCCGGTTGTCGTGCGAAGAATGATCAGCATGCTGAAAAAAGCGGATATTCTCACATCCCGCGCTGGGGTGCCGGGTGCAAGCCTCAAAAAAGATCCGGCTGATATTTCTCTTTTAGAAGTCTATCGGGCTGTCCAAAAGCAAGATGAACTCTTTGCGATTCATGAAAACCCGAATCCGAACTGTCCGGTAGGGAAAAGAATTCAAAACGCATTGGATGAAACGTTTGAAAGTGTGCAAAAAGCGATGGAAGATG
The DNA here is from genome assembly GCF_055710085.1 of Bacillus sp. VA13. Lineage (NCBI taxonomy): Bacteria > Bacillati > Bacillota > Bacilli > Caryophanales > Bacillaceae > Bacillus > Bacillus sp. VA13. Next base: position 475,560 of record NZ_JBVQPP010000002.1, read on the forward strand.
AACTGGCAAGCAAGTCATTAAAAGATGTTATGAATCATCTCTTTTAATCAAAAGAGATGACTTCTCACCGCTAACATGTAACTAAAATTGTTACAAATAAGGAGGAAATGAAAAATGAGAATTGGAATTATCGGCGCAAGCGGAAAAGCAGGAAATGAGATTTTGAAAGAAGCGAAAACAAGAGGCCATGAAGTGACTGCCATCGTCCGAAACGCTTCAAAAGTGCAGGAACAGGACATAGCGATTTTGGAGAAAGATGTGTTTGAACTGACTGCAGAAGACATCAAGCCTTTCGATGCGGTTGTAAACGCTTTTGGAGCAGCGCCTGGCCAGGAACACCTTCATGTTGAGGCAGGCAGAGCGCTAATCAGCATCTTAAAGAATGCGAAAAACATAAGATTGCTTGTCGTCGGCGGAGCAGGAAGCCTGTTTGTTGATGAAGCCAAAACAACCCGTTTAATGGATACACCGGAATTCCCGAAAGAATATTTGCCGACTGCATCAAATCAAGGGGAGAACCTGAAAGATTTGCAGCAGACAGACTCCATTTCCTGGACGTTCCTCAGCCCTGCGGCATTTTTTGATCCGGCAGGAAAACGGACGGGTTCTTACCAAAAAGGAAAAGACAATGTCATCGTAAATGCAAAAGGCGACAGCTATATCAGCTATGCAGATTATGCCATTGCCGTATTGGATGAGCTTGAACAACCTGCACACAAAAATGAACGCTTCACAGTGGTAAGCGAAGCGGAATAATAAAAAACCCGGAGCTTCCTCCGGGTTTTTCTCATTAATAAGTGTTGTACGTATCATAATCGCTGAAAAGGCCGTCAGCAATTCCAAGCATTAAGAAGACGAAGAAGGCGATAATCGCAAGAATGGATACAGCAATGCTTACGATTAAATAAATCCCTTGCATCTTTACAAACTTCGCGTAATTCTCCAGCATTAAGTCCTCAGACTGTCCGCTATGGTGTTCAGCCATTTGCCCTGCTTCTTTAGCGGAACGCATCAAAAAGATTCCGGAAATAATTTGCAGTACGCCCGGCACGGCACCGATTAGAAAAAAGAACGCGCCTGAAAGCGCGGTAATTGCGCCCATAATAATAAATAAAATGCCTGTTGCTTTTCCCCATTTCGAAATGCTAATGAGGGTTTTGTTCATGGTTTCAGGATTCATGTACACTGGCTCCCCTTTACAAAAAAATACTCACTTTTCTTTTATACACTATTTGTGAGAAGTTTTGTATATAAAAAATAACATTTTGGGATTGACCCTGACGCTGCGTGATTGTTTACGATAGAAGAAGAGGAGGTGTTATTTATGAAATACCAAGTCAAACAAGTGGCGGACATAGCAGGTGTCAGCATTCGGACGCTTCATCACTATGATGATATTCAGCTTCTGAATCCTTCGGCGCTTACTGACGCAGGGTATCGTTTGTACAGTGATGCAGATCTGGAAAGACTCCAGCAGATTTTATTTTTTAGGGAAATTGGGTTTCGTCTGGATGATATTAAAGAGATGCTGGATCATAAGAATTTTGACCGGAAAGCGGCACTTCAGTCGCAAAAGGATATGTTGATGAAGAAAAAACAAAGAATGGAAGAGATGATTCAAACGATTGACAGGACGCTTCAATCTATTGAGGGAGGGGAACATATGGATAAGCGGGATTTATTTGCCGGGTTAAGCATGAAAGACATTGAAGAGCACCAGCAGACATACGCTGATGAAGTCAGAAAGCTGTATGGAAGGGAAATTGCAGAAGAAACAGAGAAAAGGACATCTGCATACTCAGCGGACGATTGGCGCGCGATCATGGCTGAATTTGATTCGATTTACAGACAAATTGCGGCACGAATGATACACGGCCCCAATGATGCAGAGGTTCAGTCTGCTGTGGGGGCGTTTCGTGATCATATTTGCCAATATCATTACGAATGCACACTCGACATTTTCAGAGGGCTTGGAGAAGTGTATATCACTGACGAACGATTTACAAATGCAATCAATCAATATGGAGAAGGCCTTGCCGCTTTTTTGCGGGAGGCGATCATCATTTACTGTGACCAACAGGAAAAACCCCGGCTATAAAGGCCGGGGTTTTGGCACATCTTATAAAATCGGCGACAACAGGCGCGAGACGGATTCTTTAATTCGAATCCACAAGGGGCGCTGCAGGTATTCTTCATAGGTGTATTTTCTGGATACGAGCAAATCTTCTTTAAATGTAGAAACCAGTTTTTTCGCAATGGTGATATCGTAAATAAATGCATTAACCTCAAAATTCAGCCTGAAGCTTCGGACATCGATATTCGCTGTGCCGACAGATGCGATTTCGTCATCCACCACGATGGTTTTCGCATGAATAAAGCCATTATCGTAAATATAGACAGTGGCTCCGGCTTTCAGCAGATCGCCGATGTACGAAAGTGTCGCCCAGTATACAAAGGCATGATCAGGCTTGTTCGGGATCATAATATTGACGTCAACACCCGATAGGCACGCGATCCTCAAAGCATCCAGCAGGCTTGCGTCCGGGATAAAATAAGGCGTTTGAATCAAAATGGAACGCTTGGCATTCGAAATCATTTTAATGTAGCCATTTTTAATTTGTTCCCATTCGGAATCCGGTCCGCTTGTGACAATCTGCATCCCGACGTTGCCTTTTGGGCCGTAATCAGGAAAGTGATTCGGAATATATGTCAGCGTATGGTGATGGGAAGCTTGGTTCCAGTCAAGGATGAAACGCGTCTGGATGGCATGCACGGCCGTCCCCTGGAGCCGGATATGCGTATCACGCCAATAACCAAATTTCGGATTAAGCCCGAGATACTCATCTCCGACGTTAAATCCTCCGACATAACCGATTATTCCGTCTATGATGACAAGCTTGCGGTGGTTCCGGTAATTCAGCCGCAAGTTAATTGGCCTGAGCTTTGAAGGGAAAAAGACCTCCACATGCCCGCCGGCCTCGCGGAGCTCTTTAAAAAACTTTTTTCGCAGCGTTCTGGACCCGAGTTCATCATAAAGCACTCTGACCTGAACGCCTTCTTTCGCTTTTTGGATGAGAGCGTCCCGTAATTTTTTGCCTAATTCATCACCTTTATAAATATAATATTGTAAGTGGATATGATCTTTAGCCTTTGAAATGTCATTCAGAAGCCGCTGAAACTTATCCCGTCCATCTGTAATGACGTCAACTGAATTATCCTCAGTGAACACAGCATGATTATTCATGATAAGCATATATATTAAATCTTTGTTATCAAAGGTTGCCCGGTTGTTGAACTGAAATTGCTTGTTTTCTAAGTCTTCAAGCTGATGCTTCAGCAGCTTTTCAATTCCGATCTTTTTTCGGTCCTCCCATTGAAACAAATGCTTACGCCTGAGATTATGGCCGAATAATAAGTATAAAATAAAGCCTAAAACGGGAATAAAGAAAAGAACAAGCAGCCACGCCCAAGATGCGCTGGCATCGCGCCGTTCTTTAAAAATGACAATGATAGCCAAAAGAATATTCAAAATGAAAAAAAGTGATAAAAGGATGGAAGAAATACTCACTTTGTAACCCCGCTCATTCATATTTATCAAGAAGATTGCCATTAGTATTCCATGATTAACAGCGATCTGATTCCCATTACAAATTATAACACTCACATTTTAAAAGAATAAAGAGCGGTGATCCAGATTCTTCGTGAAAAATACGGGCAGATTTCTTTAAAACCAGCTTGCACCTGCGTTAAAATAAACACATATCATAACGTCCGTGAAGCCTTGCAACAAAATAAAGGGGGAGGATTACATGAACTTTTACAGAGTCGAACAAATGCCGGGGTTCATTAAAACAGAAATGCAAAAAATTCAAAAGGCCGTACAGCCTTTCATGAAAAAAACCGTCATTTACCGTTTTCTTGCTATTCCGCTTGCTGCATTCTCTCTCTTTAATTTAGCTGCTTTTCTATTTCACGCTTCAGCTGACAGGGAGTCCTTGATCAGCGCAGCTATATTCGCCCTTTTGGCGGCGCTTGGGCTGGCATTTTTCAAAGAAGCAGGCTATCAGCATAAACAAATCCAAAAAACGGTTCACATCTATATGCTGAACAGGATCAAAAAGAGCGAAATCCTTTCAGAAGAGAGAAAAGACTCCTATACGCGACAGATTAAGGAAGAACCGTTTGCGATGCGAAGTTTTGTAGAATTTTTGACTGAGGAAGACAGACGCAAGAAAATGTATTAAATAAGAACTGCACCCGGAATGTTGGGATTTGCCTGACAATCGGGTGTTTTTTTAGACACTAGGGATGTGGGCAGTCGTAATAAAAATGCACGGTTTCGGAATGGTCCCGAACTCATGCACCGTTTTTTAGCAAGATATTATTTGTTCTCCGATGACAACAGCGTTGCTTTGTTGATTTCCTTCACTAGAGATGTCTGATCGATCCATTTGGTCGACACATCCTGATTTATTTTTGAAACGTGTTGGTTTTCTGATAAATAATCTCTTATCCGGCTGAAATAGAGCGGTTCGTTTTTGACATCCAGGTTTCGATATATTTGTTCAAACAACTCTAAGTCTTTAGGTTCATCCAGTGTTAAACGCCAAGATGGATAATGGAGTTCTTCTGGCAGGCTGACTTGATTGATGGAAAATAGGGAAGGGTTGTTTAAAAAATAAAAAGAAAGATATTCTGTATGGGTTAACGGTTTTGGCTGCTGCACAAGCCGCTGAAGGGCTTCAACAGTAATGACATTACCGGAAATTCCTGCTGAACTTGAAAGCTCCTGAGTATAATCTGCACCTTTTTGCAAGTGCCGGTCAATTAAATATTGAAGCACTTCAGGTGAAACCGCTGAACAATCACCTGTCACACGGATAATAATATCGGATTTTGTTAAAGCTGCGGCTTCAAGCATTCTTTCTGCCACATTTTCGGGGGCGCCTCTCACGATTCTGACCTTTCCGTTTAGAGTAAAAGCTTCAAGCGGGTCGTCTTCAGGAAGATTTGACGTTGCCAATACAACTTCATGAACACCAGGGACAGCCAGGCAATTGATTAAACAGCGCTCAACAGATGGTATTCCGTAAATAGGGAGCAGCGCTTTTTTCGGCAAACGAGTCGATTTTAGCCGGCATATCACTGCAATCGCAATTCTTGGACTTTTTATTTCGTTGGGTGTAATTGGCTGGTTTAACGATACATTAGCAGTTGCTACTTGAGGAAAAGCGTCCTCGGCTTGTAAGGGCATTAATGCATTCTCATTTCCGCATCTTTTGTAGCTCGTTTTATCCAGTGTAATGATTTCTCCTTTTTTTATATCCCGGTTGGCTGTTACGCGTAATGATGAATCATGCAAATACTTTCTTTCGGATTCCTTTACTTCAGTTGAACCATCTGCAATTTGGGCCTGCTGGAGCTTTTCCGTCATCACTTTGAATTCGTTCGGCTCTAGTGAAGAATAATAATCAAACCCTTTAGCTGCCCGATGTAGGGTAATATGTTTTTCAATAACAGCTGCCCCTGAGAAGAATGCATAGACAGGGAGATCGGCTGCAAGCGGATGATCTGCGTCAATGTGATCCGCAAATCCAATTTGAACCTTGTATCTTTTTTGTAGATGTTGTATCCGTTTTAGGTTAATATCCTCTAATTTTGTCGGATACCCTTGAAATCCGTGCATGAGAATGAGCTGATTTGCCATATGTTGTTTTACAAGCGACATCATCTGATCGATCTCTTCTTCATACCATCCCCCAACTCCGATGAGCACAGGCTTCTCTGTCATACCGATCGTTTTCATGATTTCCGTGGATTGAAGGATGGTTGTTGGAAGCTTTATGCCATCAATGTCATGCTGCAGATGCAAAAAGAGCTCTGCCCCCCATGAATCGAAAATATCCACCCAAATTTCTAATCCAAGTCTTTTTCCATAAGCGACACAATTTTTCCATACATCCTCATTCAAAAACAGCTCGATATACGACTCATAAGCAAAAAAACACGGTGTTGCAATACGGTCATACTTGAACCACTGAAATTTTACACCATCTGCTCCGCTTTCTGCAGCAGCCTTGATGAGTGCTTTGAGGTTCTCCTCTTTTCCTTGATGGGCGTTTGCGATTTCAGCAATGACTTTTACTTTTTCCGAAATGCTGTTACTTTCCAAATGCCCCACTCCTTTATTTTTATTGGGACAATCCTGCAGTGATATGGCAGGTGCCACTTTTGAAAACTGTCTCTAAAAAAAGACCAAGTCGTTTTATTAGATTGTATGCTTGCTTAAGAACTTAGTGTTTGCACCTGCCTGCTTTGATTGGCAAATATCCGTCAAATTGAGGTAAAGGGTGAAAAATGGACAAATAAAAAAGGCATGGTTCCGCTTTGGCTGGAACACATGCCCGGTACTGTTCAATGGCTTTATTCAAAAACTGGATCATCCTCATAATAATAAGAATCCGGATCCTCATACGTATTGGTGTTTTCAAAAGCAGCAATGCCGATAACCACCAGCACGAAAATGGCCAAAATGATTCCGATCAGGCCAGTGACGATACTGGATGCTGCGTAAAACAGCTGCATTTTAATAAATGTCCCGTAATTCTCCAGCATGCTTTCGCCAGCGGTGCCGCTAAGATTTCCTTCGGCTTCCGCGGCTGCTTTTGCTGAACGCATCAGAAAGACGCCCGAAATAATGAGCAGTACGCCCGGAATGGCGCCGATGACTGTCATTAAGGTAGACAGAGTAACCAGCGATCCCATAATGATCAGCAAAATGCCTGAAATTTTGCCCCACTTGGCAATGTCTGATAGCGACTTGACAGCAGAGGCACTCAGCTGGCGGCCCTCACTTTCTGCAGGTTCAATCTCCTGCTCAGCGGGGCTATTTTCTTCATTATGATTTTCAATCTCGTTTTCATCTTTATCCAGACTAATCATGACAGCTCTCTCCCTAAAATTTTTAAATCGTATCTTTTGCCGTCCATTTCGGCAATGCCGGGGAATAGTCCCCATTCTGCAAACCCGTGCTTCTCAAACAGCTTCAGGCTTGGTTTATTATGTCCGAAAATGAAGGCCATAAGTGAGCGGATTCCAAGATCCGGCGCAATGCGGAGCGCTTCCTGAAGCAAATACGATCCAACGCCTTTGCCGCGGCATGCTTCGTCAATGTATATGCTGACTTCCGCTGTTTTATTATAGGCGGGCCTTCCGTAAAATGTTTCAAAGCTGATCCAGGCAGCGACGTTCCCGTTTTCGTCCTCGGCAACATAGAGGGGACGTGCCTCTGTATGGCCCAAAAACCATTCCATCCGGTCTTCAGGAGTTACCGGTTCGGTATCGGCTGTTACCATTCGAGAAGCAATCGTTGAATTATAAATCGCAACAACAGCCTCCAGATCTTTATGTTCAGCAAGACGCAATGTCATGTTCATACGTTTTTGGCACTCCTCTCAAAAAAAGACATATTTTCGTATCAGTCTGCGCAAACTACATCTAAAAAAAAGTTTTTTTGGATAGGTGTATATATTTTCAGAAAAGTGTTCAGAATGTTGCTGAGGTGATAAACAATGAGAGAGGAAGAAAAGAAAACTTCTCAAGTCAAAAAACTTCAGCAGTTTTTTCGTAAACGCTGGGTGTTCCCTGCAATTTACTTAGTCAGTGCGGCCGTCATTTTAACAGCTGTCCTTTGGTATCAATCTGTATCAAACGATGAAGTGAAGGATCAGTTAGCTGATAACGGCGGAAACTCCGCGTATGACAACAACGACGATGCAGTTGAAGTAGGAAAGTCAATGGAAAATGTCGCAATGCCGGTTGTTGATTCTGAAAACGTTTCTGTTGTGAAAAAGTTCTATGAAACCGATGCCGCAAAAGAAGAAAAAGAAGCAGCACTCGTTACCTATAATAACACGTACAGCCTAAGCAAAGGAATTGACTTAGCTGAGAAAGACGGAAAAGAATTCGATGTTTCTGCTTCTCTGAGCGGTACGGTTGTTAAAGCTGAAAAAGATCCGGTGCTGGGATATGTTGTGGAAGTAGAACATGCCGACGGATTATCAACTGTGTACCAATCTCTTTCTGAAGTAAGTGTTGAGCAAGGTGACAAAGTAAAACAAAACCAAGTGATCGGAAAGTCTGGCAAGAACCTTTACAGCGAAGACAGCGGAAATCACGTACATTTTGAAATCCGTAAAGATGGAGTCGCAATGAACCCGCTGAACTTTATGGACAAGCCGGTTTCTTCTATTGAAAAAGCAGCAGCTGCTGAAGAAAAAGCTACCACTGAAGAAACAGAAGAATCCATTCAGCAATCTTCCGAGAAAAAGGATGGATCACCTGAAAAAGGAACAGAAGAAAAATCCGGTGAGAAAACGGATGATTCAACTGACAAATCTGGATCTAAAGAAAGCAGCACAACAGAAGACACTGAACAGTCTTAATGTAGAAAACGTCTATCCGTGTGATGGGCGTTTTTTTTTCTGTTACTTTTTGCTTTGTTTCACCGTCTATGTAGTTACACATAGGCACGTTCGTTATAAAGGAGGTTATGTCATGAACCGTCTATTGCTCGCGGGTTGGATCTTTTTTATTCTGCTCTCTGTTTGTACGGAAAGCTTCAGCGGCTTGGTCGTATCGCAAACGGTGGCTTTTCATTTTCAGCCGCACCCTGATCTGTCTCAATTTTTAGACATGGATTTTACTGAGCTTACTGTACCTGTAGCGTTTATCCAAAAAATCGGGCACGTGTTTTCTTTCTTTGTGCTGACATACTTGCTGTGGAAACAGCGGGGCAGCATAAAATCAGCTGCAGCCGGCTCATTCGCGTTTGCTTTTTTCACAGAAGTTCTTCAGCTCTTCTTCAGCAGGAACGGATGTATTCGGGATGTGCTCATCGATACTGTTGGAATTGTATTGTTTTGTGGTTTATATGTGTTGGCGAAGCGGAGAAAACATGAAATGTACGAAAAATATGAAAGCCGGCTGTCTTAGGTTCAGACGCCGGCTTTTGTTTTTTCTAGAAATTTTGATCAGTTGGTTTTTTCGTCAGTTTATTGATGATGGCTTCATAGATTCTCACAATCAAATCGACGAATGGGCGAAGCAGATCTGAAAATCTAAAGAATAGGAACCCGATAATGATGGCGACAACAAGGCTGCCCAATACATCTACCGGATAGTGATGCCCTACCCAAATTCTCGAAAAGCCTGTCAAAAGCCCGAAAATGACAAGCGGCCAGCCGATTTTGCGGTTTCTGAAAAGCATCGCAATAGAAATCGCTAACGCACCTGTAGTGTGGTCACTCGGAAATGAAGCATCCGCATCATGCGGAATCAGCGTATGCACGGTGTGCGCAACGAACGGGCGCGGTTCGAAATAAACTTGTGTAATCAAAAAGTTGATGACAAGACCCGCAATTCCTGTAAGTCCCGCGTAAAGCACATTTTTTCTGCTTTGCGTGTTCCCGAACAGCCAAATTGCCAATAGGATAAGGGCATAGGCGACAATCGCATATTCCGTTATGAAGACCATAATAGAATCGAGAACTGAATTGTGATGAGATAGTCCATGGATGGCTTTAAAGATTTCGTAATTCAAATAATCACCTTTTACATTTTTAATAATAGACTCATTATACTCATAAAAAGTTTCAAATCAAAAAAGAGTTTGCCAAAATGCGTGATGCTTGAAGAGAATTCGAAGGGGGGACAGTGTTTCTGGGGGTTTTTTCTATGCGTAAAAAAAGAGATCCGGAATTCCGAATCTCTTCAAAACGATTACAGTGCTTCAGGTCCTTCCTCGCCGGTGCGGATATTGATTGTATTGCTGATTTCATAGACAAATATTTTACCGTCACCCGGTGATCCCGTTTTCAGAACCCTTTTAGCGGTCTCAGTCACTTGATCAACAGGAACCTTGCTGACTACAATTTCAATTTTTAAACGCTCATATACATTGCTTTCTATTTTTACCCCTCTATAAAGCTCCGTGTGTGCTTTTTGAAGGCCGCAGCCGTGAACATTAGAGAAGGTCAGAGAGGTGACTCCGATTTTTCCGAGTTCCTGCTTCAGCTTTTCAAAATTTGCCGGACGCGTTACAATTTCTACCTTGAACATTTGACCGCTCATAGCGTCACTCCTCACATAGAATCTTGATATGCTTTTTCCCCGTGCATCGTTAAGTCAAGCCCAAGTGATTCTTCTTCTTCGGTTGCGCGAAGGGGAAGGAAGAGGCCTACAATTTTAATAATAACGAAAGTGACAATAAATACAAAAACATAAGTGGCGGCGATGGCTACGATTTGTTTCCAGATTAAGCTTGCATCACCGTAGAATAATCCGTCCGCGCCCGCTGAATTAACAGAGGTTGTCGCAAATAATCCTGTTGCGATCCCGCCCCATGTGCCGCCGATGCCGTGCAGTCCAAAGGCGTCGAGCGCGTCATCGTATCCGAATTTCTTTTTAAGCGAGAATACGCCCCAGAAACAAACCGCTCCGCCAATGATGCCGATAATGATGGAAGCGAAAGGTGTGACAAATCCGGCAGCCGGCGTAATTGCGACAAGTCCGGCGATTGCGCCAGATACCGCTCCGAGCATCGTTGGTTTTTTGTTAATGATCCATTCTACTAAGATCCAGCCGGCAATCCCGGCTGCTGCGGCAGTGTTTGTGTTGATGAAAGCGAACATGGCCACACCATCTAAGGTCAGGGCGCTGCCAACGTTAAAACCGAACCAGCCGAACCAAATCAAAGCCCCTCCTAAGAAGGTGTAAATGAGGTTGTGCGGGGAAGACGCTGTACCGTCTTTCCGTTTACCGAGCACAATAGCGAGAACAAGTCCTGCCACCCCGGAGGAAATATGAACAACGTTGCCGCCGGCGAAATCGAGCGCGCCAAGCTGGCCGATCCAGCCGCCGCCCCACACCCAGTGAGCAACCGGTGTGTAAACCAAAGAAACCCATAAAACCGAGAATAAAAGAAAAGCACCGAATCGCATCCGTTCTGCGAAAGCCCCGGAAATAATGGCTGTAGTCAGAACAGCGAACGTCATTTGGAACATCATAAATAATGAGTGAGGAATGGTATCGCTGTAATCTCCGGGATCAAATCCGACCCCTTTCAGACCGGCCCACTCCAGTCCGCCAATGATCGAATTGCCTGGTGCGAAGGCAAGTGTATATCCGAACAGCACCCAAACGATGGAAACGATGGCAATAGAAGAAAAACTGTGCATTGCAGTGCTCAGCACATTTTTGCTTTTTACCATTCCTCCATAAAATAACGCTAATCCCGGGGTCATCAGCCACACGAGTAAAGCGCAAAAGAACATAAAAACTGTATCGCCCATTTGCATGTCTCATTCCTCCGTATCTTTCAGAATTATTATATTTCTTCATTATAGAGAAAAAAGAATGATAAAACATTTTCATGTAAGATTTCCTAACATGGTTTTTTAGGGAATGTTATCGAGGGATGTAAAGAATGGAAAATGTTATTTTTACGATATAAGTCTTTATATCTATAAAAGAAGCTGTCCATATGAGCAGAAAAGGGAATTGACAATTATTAGATTATTTCATACTGTATTAAGTGTACTAATCCAATTAATACACATAAGGGGAGGATGCGTTATGAATAAAGGCGGCAGGCTGAGGAGAGCGGTAAGTAAATCGATTCCGGTGACGTTCCGATTGTTTTTAGCTTTTAATTTTTTCGTGTACGGCCTGGCGAAAGTGGTAATAGGCCAGTTTGGCGAGGTGACGCCTGAAATCGAGGCAGTTGCTGGGAAGGGGTTTACAATTGCGTGGACATTTTTCGGTTATTCTCATGTTTACGAACTGTTTATAGGTTTCGGCGAAATCGTTGCAGCTGTTTTATTGCTGATTCCGCGAACATCTGCATTAGGGGCAGTTGTTTTTATGCCGATTATTGTGAACATCGTCTTGATTAACTATTGTTTTGATATTGGCGTGCAGGATCTTAGCACGATATTAATGGTCATGTGTCTCATCCTGCTATGGGTAGACCGCCGCAAATTCATGGGCATGTTCAGACAGGAGCCGATAAACGGCGGGCAGGTGATGAAGCGATGACACCCCTTATGATTACAGTGCTTGCCGGTCTATTTGTATGCACGACCTGTTACTTTTACATAAAAGAAAAATCATGAGAAAAGCGCTCCTTCTGAGAGTTTCACAAGCATAATAAAAGAACTTAGGCAGAGTGAAGAGTAAAATATGCAATGCGAGAAACACTAACAGCATCAGGAGGAGACGTATGATGAATACACTCAATATTGATTTTCAAAAAACTGCATTGGTTATCATTGATTTGCAAAAAGGAATTGTGCCGATAGATCAAAGCGGTCAGGTTGTCCCAAATGCGAAAAAACTCATCGATGAATTTCGGAAACATAACGGATTTATCAGCTTTGTGAATGTAGCCTTCCATGATGGAGCGGATGCGCTGAAGCCGCAAACGGATGAGCCTGCGCAGGGAGGTTCGGGGGAAATGCCTGCGGACTGGGCTGAATTTGTTCCGGAAATCGAAGTGCAGGATGGAGATTACACTGTGACAAAACGGCAGTGGGGCGCATTTTTCGGCACAGATTTAGATTTGCAGCTGAGACGCCGAGGCATTGACACGATTGTATTGTGCGGCATCGCGACGAACATCGGGGTGGAAAGCACAGCACGCGAGGCATTCCAGCTTGGCTATCAGCAGATTTTTATTACAGATGCCATGTCCACGTTCAGTGAGGAAGAGCATGAAGCCACACTGCGCTTTATTTTCCCGAGAATCGGTAAATCGCGGACAACGGAAGAATTTCTAGCACAAGTGAAATGATGATATCGAAAAAAAGCCGTGCTGTTTTTTTGACAGCGGTGGCTTCAGGGACAATGCTGAATCCGCTGAACTCGTCTATGATTTCTCTTGCGCTCCATAGCATCCAGCATGAATTTCATCTGTCGTTTACAACGGTTTCCTGGCTGATTTCCTCGTTTTACCTGGCGAGTGCCGTAGCTCAGCCTGTAACGGGAAAACTCGGTGATTTGATCGGGCGGAAACGTTTGTTTTTATTCGGGCTCATTCTTGTTGCGGTTTCTGCCATAGGGGCACCGTTTGCGCCAACGTTTATGACATTATTGATCATGCGGCTGTTTCAATCGGTAGGGAGCAGTGCGATTTACCCGTCAGGAGTCGGATTGATTCGGAGTCATATTCATGAGCGGCAGGCATCCGCCTTGGCTGTGCTCTCTATTTTTGCGTCTGCCATGACGGCGCTCGGACCGACTGTCGGCGGTTTTTTGATTGTGTGGGGCGGCTGGCCGGCGATCTTTATCGTCAATTTGCCGTTTATTATCCTCAGCTTTTTCTTAGGCATGTATATGTTCCCGAAAGATCAGAAAAAAGGGGCTGGAATCAAAACGATTATTCGGCAGCTCGACATTCTTGGCATTGTTTTATTTGCCGGAGGAATCATTTTGCTTCTATCTTTTCTGCTGTCATTCAGCACGTCGCCGCATGCGGTTGAAGGTGTGCTTGGCGTGCTTCTGCTCGGTGCATTTGTTTGGCGTGAGCTGAAAACGGAAAAGCCGTTCATTGATGTCCGTCTGTTTAAAACGCAGCGAAATCTATCAGCTGTGTATGTTCAGTTTATTTTGCTGAATGTTTTCTTCTATTGTTTATTTTTTGGGCTGCCGAGTTATTTTCAGGATGAAATGCATCTTTCTGTTCAAACGAGCGGTCTGTTTATGCTGTTTATGTCTGGCATGAGCATCGTAGTGTCACCTATTACGGGCAAATGGATCGACCGATCAGGCGTCGTCAAGCCGATCTTTGCGGGCGCGCTTCTGATGACGGCTGGAGCCGTGCTCTTAACCATCTTTTTTATCAACGCTCAGGTGATCGGGAAAGGCTTTATCCTGTCAATCTTGGGTATAGGCTACGGGCTTGGAAATGTCGCGCTGCAGGCAGCGATGCTGAAAACGAGTCCTTCCAACATGGTAGGAACGACTTCAGGGCTGTTTCAAACCTGCCGTTACTTAGGGTCGATTTTATCTTCGGTGATCCTTGGTATTCTTTTTGGAAAAGAAATCACGGCGGCCCATTTTGATATGATGGGAATCATCATGATCATTGCGGGCGGAGCAAGCCTGTTAATGGCTGTGAGATTTGCTGCATTAATGAAAACTGCATCATGAGAAAAGAGGCAGACGCTGAGTCTGTCTCTTTTTCTTGTTTAGGCTGTTCAAATAGAAACAGAAAAATTGTATATCATAGCCAATGTTATTGTCTGACTCTTCAGTTATATTAAGTGACATCAAATGTTAGAAAACTGAACATATGACGAAAAACAGATAATATTGAAAGGGGAGCCGGCTATGAAATTAAAAGAGAGCCAGCATCAATCCAACAGACTGAGCAATGAAGATCTGCTGCCTTTGGGACAGGAGAAACGGACGTGGAAAGCAATAAACTTTGCCTCCATTTGGATGGGATGTATACATAATATACCGACCTACGCGACGGTGGGCGGATTAATTGCGATCGGTCTTTCGCCTTGGCAGGTGCTCGCGATTATTATTACGGCATCGCTTATCTTGTTTGGGGCTCTGGCTTTAAACGGCCACGCGGGGACAAAATACGGGCTGCCGTTTCCGGTGATCATCCGTGCTTCTTACGGAATATACGGCGCGAATATCCCAGCGCTTCTAAGGGCGTTTACAGCGATCATGTGGCTTGGCATTCAGACCTTTGCAGGAAGCACGGCGCTGAACATTTTACTTTTAAATATATGGCCGGGCTGGGGAGAAATTGGCGGCGAGTGGAACATCCTCGGCATTCACTTGTCTGGTTTGCTTTCTTTTGTCTTCTTTTGGGCTATTCATTTACTCGTATTGCATCACGGCATGGAATCGATTAAGCGCTTTGAGGTATGGGCAGGCCCTTTAGTGTATTTGGTATTTGGCGGCATGGTATGGTGGGCCGTTGATATTGCCGGAGGACTGGGGCCGATCTATTCTCAGCCAGGAAGGTTCCATACGTTTTCAGAAACGTTCTGGCCGTTTGCTGCCGGAGTTACCGGCATCATCGGCATCTGGGCGACATTGATCTTAAATATACCTGATTTCACGCGGTTTGCAGAAACGCAAAAAGAGCAAATCAAAGGGCAATTTTACGGTTTGCCGGGAACCTTCGCGCTGTTTGCGTTTGCCAGTATTACTGTGACCTCCGGTTCGCAGGTTGCTTTCGGCGAGCCGATTTGGGACGTTGTCGATATTTTGGCGAGGTTTGATAACCCTTATGTCATCGTATTGTCCGTGATTACGCTCTGCATCGCCACGATCTCTGTAAATGTCGCGGCGAACATCGTATCGCCCGCTTATGATATAGCGAATGCCCTGCCGAAATATATTAATTTCAAACGCGGCAGTTTTATCACTGCGTTGCTCGCTTTATTTACGGTTCCGTGGAAGCTGATGGAGAGTGCGACAAGCGTATATGCGTTTCTCGGCTTAATAGGCGGCATGCTTGGTCCGGTGGCAGGCGTGATGATGGCTGATTACTTTATCATTCGCAAACGGGAACTCTCGGTAGATGACCTGTATTCTGAAACAGGGCGGTATGTATATTGTAAAGGCTATAATTACCGTGCGTTTGCAGCCACGATTTTGGGTGCGCTCATCTCGCTGATTGGAATGTATGTTCCTGCATTAAAGAGCTTATACGACATTTCCTGGTTTGTAGGTGTGCTGATTTCATTTCTTTTCTATATTGTTCTGATGCGTGTTCACCCGCCGGCATCATCTGCGATTGAACCGTTTGAATCTAGGCAGGTTCGCCAAGCTGAATAAGATCTATTTCACGCTATATATTCATATTTTTGAAATGGTTTTCCATAAATAGAACATTTATAATTGTTTTAGAAATCTATTCTAAAACGAAATGGGAATCGAATATGAGAAAATTATATTATATTCTTTTGGCGGGTGTTTTAACGTCTGTCATCCTCGCTTTCGTTTTTGATAAGACAAAAGCGAATGAGGAACGATCTGGGGATTGCCTATATGTTTCGCCAAATGGCAGTGATCAAAATGAAGGGACAAAAGAAAAGCCATTTCGTACACTGGCACACGCTTCAGAGGAGGCTGCCCCCGGCACAACTGTCATGATTCGGGGAGGAACGTATCATGAAACACTTGTTGTAAAGCACAGCGGTACGGACGGAAAGCCTATCACATTCCGAAACTATGAAAATGAAAAAGTCGTGATTAGCGGAGAATCCATTGAGGACGCAGAATATGAAACACCGCTCATTCATATTCACGATAAACACGACATTGCCATCAGCGGTTTAACGATTCAAGATCTTTCTGTTTCATCTGAGGAAGCAACTGCTATGGGGATTTATGTATCAGGCTCCAGCAGTCATATTGCCATTAAGAACAATCATGTCCGGGATATTAAGACAACAGCGGATGAAGGAAATGCCCACGGAATCGCGGTCTATGGAACCGGCAGCATGAAAGACATTCAAATTGAGGACAATACGGTTGAGAATCTGACACTTGGAGCGAGTGAGGCGGTTGTGCTGAACGGGAATATTGACGGCTTCACTATTGCGGGCAATGTGGTCCGCAACAATAACAACATCGGGATTGATCTTATCGGTTATGAGGGAACCGCAGACAAAAACGATTATGTGCGAAACGGTGTCGTAGAAAACAATACAATTTATCAAAACTCGACTTACGGAAACCCAGCTTATGGAGATGATTACTCAGCGGGCGGGATATATGTTGATGGCGGACACAGTATCGATATTAAGAAAAACACAGTTTACGATAACGATATTGGGATTGAAGCAACGTCTGAACACAAAGGGAAATATGCAACTGCTATTCAGATAACAGACAACAAAGTGTACAACAATGCATACACCGGTATTTCAATCGGAGGATATGACAAAAAGCGGGGCGGCACCAGCAATTCTCTGATTGCCCGCAACATTATGTACCAGAATGACACAAAGGGGCTGTATGGCGGACAGCTGCTGCTGCAGTACGATGCGAAAAACAACACAATTGAAAAGAATATATTGACGGCCAGTGATTCCAGATTATTTATCGGAAACGATTTTACAGAAAATGAAGGGAATACGGTCAATCATAACGTGTACCATAAGGAAGCGGATCAAGACGGCATATGGATGTGGAAAAAGAATGAATACGATTCATTTTCATCGTATCGAAAAGCAACCAATAACGATCAGCAATCCATTTATGCCGATCCAATGTATCGTGATGAAGAGTCCTATGACTTTACGTTAGATCCAGATTCACCTGCACGGCCGGTCATTGAATAATATGCCATAAGCGGCGTTCTCTTCCGTTCAACGGAGCAGGACGCCGTTTTTTATATGCAAAAAAAAGACTGCCGGCAATTCCCGGCAGTCTGAGTGTTATTCTGCAATAGACACTTTTCCTTCAGCTTCAGCAGGTTTTTTCTGGCTCCATGCGTAGAGAAGCAGAGCAATCAGAACGAACAGCCCCGCTGATAAATAAATGGCAGAGAAGCCGGCAGATGCTACAAACAATCCAAAAACATACGATCCTACAGCAATTCCGCTGTCAAAGAAGGTAAAGAACGTTGCCGTTGCAAAACCTGAGCGGTGCGCGGGAGATTTCTGGATCGCCAATGTTTGCATGCAAGGAACGATTGATCCGTATCCGAGACCGATAACCGCTCCTGAAAGAAGGAGCATTAAGCCGCTGTGTGTGAAGGACAGCATGCAGAGCCCCACTGAGAAAATCAAGATAGATGGGTAAATGACAATTCCCGGTCCGACTTTGTCGAACAATTTCCCTGTGAACGGGCGTGCAACCATCATTGTCACCGCAAAGCAAACAAAGAAATATCCGCTGATATTCGAAAGATCAACTGATTTGGCGAATACAGACAAATACGCTGTGACAGTTGAATAACAGAAAGAAATAAATAAACCGACCGTCGCAATCTTAAGTGCGCCTTTTTCAAACATATCCGAGAACGAAAAACGGAATACAGTCGTGCCGCTGTTTTGGTTTTGGGGCACCTTTATCAAGAACGAAACAAGCAAGCCTGCAACCATAAACAGCGCAAAGGCTGTAAAGAATACAGAGAAGCTTACGACCTTCATCAAGTTCAATCCAAGGAAAGGCCCGATTGCCATGGCGAGGTTCATAGACATGGCAAAGTATCCAAGCCCTTCACCGCGGCGTTTGGCCGGAATAATATCCGCTGCAATTGCACCTGTAACAGTCGTTAAAATGCTGAACCAAATTCCTTGGAAGAACCGCAAGCCAAGCAGCAGGTAAAAGTTATGAATCGGCATATACAGAAAAGAAGAAAGGGCGAATAACGCCATTGAGACAATTGCCATTCTTTTCTTCCCGAAACGCTCAACGATGGCTCCGGAGAAAGGCCGTGTAATGATCGCTGACAGAAGGAACAGGCTGATTAAAAGCCCGCCTTGTGATTCTGTGCCGCCAAGCTCTTGAAGCGTATAGATCGGCAGTACAGTTAAAAATGTATAAAAGAACACAAACACAAATAAATTGACAAGCAGGACCATAATAAAATCCTTGGTCCATATCGCATCCGTTTTTTTCAAATGTATGTCACTTCCTTATTTTCATTGTTGTAAAAACATGCGAAATAAATGAGAAAAAGCTTCCTTATCTTCATCCCGGAAATCTGCAAGCAGTTCTTCCTCGAATTTCAGCATTTTCACATTGATTTCTTCGTATTTTTTCTCGGCTTCTTTTGTGAGGACAACAAGTTTTTCCCGTTTGTCTTCACCTTGCCGTCTCTGTACCCAACCGTTTTCCTCCAGACGTTTGATCGTCCGTGTCACAGTCGGCGCTTCCACATTTAAATAGGACCAAATCTCTTTTTGAGTCATTGGTCCGATCGTACGCAAACAATATAAAACTGACCATTGAGATGAATAAAGGCCGAATGGCTCCAGCTGTTCATTGGCTTTCTTGGCAATCAGGCGGGCGCTTTGGTTGATTTGATGAATGAGGTGTCTGTTGACGTAGGTCATTTCGTTCTCCTTCTAAAAAACTTACCTAAGTAACTAATTGCTTTTTTCATTTTACAGGAGCGGTGAATGGATGTAAAGATAAAAATTTAGTGACGCGAAATAGTTGGCTAAAGCCGAAAAAGTTCGTTTCACCCCTTGTCCTTATTGAGTTTTTAGCATATTCCCACCAGAATGCTAATACACTGTTACAAACCTAACAAAGAGAGTGTTTGAGGTGAGGGATCGTGGGCATATTTCACAAACTTACTTTTAAAACCATACAACGAAGAAGCGGCATAATGAATGACTCTTTACACAATACGGATCTCATTTCACACTTCTCACATCCATTTTAGGGAGGTCGAGTGGTGTGCACGATTACATCAAAGAGCGAACAATCAAGATAGGGAAGTACATCGTGGAGACAAAGAAAACCGTTCGTGTCATTGCGAAGGAATTTGGTGTTTCCAAAAGTACAGTACACAAGGATTTAACAGAGCGTCTGCCTGAAATTAACCCTGACTTGGCAAACGAAGTGAAAGAAATACTCGATTATCATAAATCCATCAGGCATTTAAGAGGAGGAGAAGCGACAAAACTCAAATATAAAAAAGATGAAATTCTCGAAGGAGAGCCTGTTCAGCAATCGTAATTACCAGCTGTTATCAGTTGGCATTGTCTTCTTGAAATCGTTCATAAAACATCCGCAAAAATTTGTAAAGAACTTAATGCGCTTCCAACTTTTTTTCTATATTTTATGATAATATATATAATTAGGGCACAATGTGGATATTTACTGTGAAACAGATTTTCAAGGAGGATATAAATAGATGTTTGCAAGGGATATTGGTATTGACCTCGGTACTGCAAATGTACTGATCCATGTTAAAGGTAAAGGAATTGTTCTGAATGAACCTTCCGTAGTTGCACTTGATAAAAACAGCGGCAAAGTGCTGGCGGTTGGCGAAGAGGCAAGACGAATGGTTGGACGTACACCTGGGAATATTGTTGCGATTCGCCCGCTGAAAGACGGAGTTATTGCTGACTTTGAAGTAACAGAAGCAATGCTGAAGCATTTTATTAACAAGCTGAATGTAAAAGGCTTGTTCTCAAAACCGCGCATGCTCATTTGCTGCCCGACGAATATTACATCCGTTGAGCAAAAAGCAATCAAAGAAGCCGCAGAAAAAAGCGGCGGTAAACATGTGTACCTTGAAGAAGAACCTAAAGTTGCCGCTATCGGCGCGGGTATGGAAATATTCCAGCCAAGCGGTAACATGGTTGTAGACATCGGAGGCGGGACGACGGATATCGCGGTTATCTCAATGGGCGATATTGTCACCTCCTCTTCTATTAAAATGGCTGGGGACAAGTTTGACATGGAAATCTTAAATTACATCAAACGCGAGTACAAGCTGCTGATCGGCGAACGTACTGCGGAAGATATTAAGATTAAAGTCGCAACAGTTTTCCCAGACGCACGTCAAGAGGAAATTTCCATTCGCGGACGGGACATGGTTTCCGGTCTTCCTAGAACAATTACAGTAAACAGCAAAGAAGTAGAAGAAGCCCTTCGCGAATCTGTAGCTGTTATTGTGCAGGCGGCGAAACAAGTGCTTGAAAGAACACCGCCTGAGCTTTCTGCTGATATCATTGACCGCGGTGTTATCATTACCGGCGGCGGAGCGCTCTTAAATGGCCTCGACCAGCTGCTTGCTGAAGAGCTGAAGGTTCCGGTGCTTGTTGCTGAAAATCCAATGGATTGTGTAGCAGTCGGCACAGGTGTCATGCTTGATAATATGGACAAGCTTCCTAAACGCAAACTAAGCTGATCACTTAAACCTCATTCTGAAAAAGAATGGGGTTTTTTTATGAAAACTCTTCACGAATTGATGAGAAATGCCGA
The DNA here is from genome assembly GCF_055710085.1 of Bacillus sp. VA13. Lineage (NCBI taxonomy): Bacteria > Bacillati > Bacillota > Bacilli > Caryophanales > Bacillaceae > Bacillus > Bacillus sp. VA13. The sequence continues at coordinate 496,539 of NZ_JBVQPP010000002.1, forward strand.
TAATAGGGTAAAATACTGAATTCTATTATAGAACGAATGTTCCTATATGACAACTGGAAAAAATGCCATTTTAGAGGTGGGAAACTTGTTAAAAGGATTATATACAGCAACATCCGCAATGATTGCCCAGCAGCGAAGAACGGAAATGCTTTCAAATAATATTGCAAATGCAAATACATCCGGATATAAAGCTGATCAAGGCTCTATGCGCGCGTTCCCTGAGATGCTGCTCAGCAGAATAGAATCAAAATCTCCGGCCGGAACATCAAGGACGGAAATCGGTTCCGTGAATACCGGTGTGTATATGCAGGAGCTTAAGCCCCTTTTCACACAGGGGAGCTTGAAGTCCACAGATCAGCCTACAGACATCACATTGGTCGAAAATCAAGTTCCGGTTAATACGGAAACCAACGAAAACGCGGCTCTTTTTTACCCGGTTCAGACAGCGGACGGAATCCGTTATTCAAAAAGCAGCACTTTTTCACTAAATGAGAATAATCAGCTGACGATCAACGGGCGTCCTATTTTATCGACGGATAGCCAGCCGATTACTGTTGATAATGAGAACTTCACTGTGTCTGAAAACGGTACTGTGACAACGAACGGACGGACAGCTGGCCAGATTGATGTCAGAATGGCGGAGGATGTCCGCAATCTGAAAAGGGACGGAAATGATCTGTACAGCACGGCAGACGGCAATGATCTGCCAAGCGCAGCCGGCAATAACCAGGTATCCTATTCATTAAAACAAGGCGTCTCGGAGCTTTCAAACGTGGATGTGACGAGTGCTTATACAGAAATGACTGAAGCGTACAGATCGTTTGAGGCCAATCAGAAGGTTATTCAGGCTTACGATAAAAGTATGGATAAAGCAGCCAATGAAATCGGAAAAATCTAAGAAAACGGAAGAAAAAACGGGGGTCATCAACTATGCTCAGGTCAATGCTAACGGCATCAACAACCTTAAACCAGCTGCAGCAGCAGATTGACACAATCAGCAGCAACCTTTCAAACAGCAACACAACCGGCTATAAGGCAAAAGATACGAATTTTTCTGAGCTAGTCAGACAGCAATTCGATCAGGTTGATGAAAAAAATGAGGAAGTGGCAAAAGCCCGAAAAACGCCGCCCGGCTTGCGCCTTGGCGTCGGAGCGATGATGAATTCACGCCTTGTATCTGATCAAGGAAGCATTCAGAAGACGGATCGCGATCTGGATATCGCGTTTACGTCTCCATACCAATATCTTCAGGTTAACGTGAATGGAAACCGCCAGTACACGAGGGACGGAGCGCTGTATGTAACGCCTTCAGCTGCAAATGCCAACCAGCTTCAGCTCGTTACTGGAAATGGGAATCCGGTGCTTGATGAAAACGGCAATACAGTGAACATCGACAGCTCAATGAAGAATATCACCATCAATAAAAACGGCACGTTAACCGCATCTGACGGAAACGCGGTCCAGCGGTTTAATCTCGGAGTTGTCCAAGTGAATAACCCTCAAGAGCTGAAATCGGAAGGAAATAACCTGTTCTCTATTGATAATGCGGCAGCTTTTGAAGAGCTGAATGGCGCTAATAGACAAAACATCGGCATAGAGCAGGGCTCGCTTGAGATGTCCAATGTCGATATTTCAGAACAAATGACAGATTTGATCACGTCCCAGCGTTCATATCAGCTGAACAGCAGAACGATTACAATGGGAGATCAAATGCTCGGTATAATCAATTCAGTCAGATAATAAGAAATGGGCGTTTTCAATCAGCCGCGCAGGATAAAAAAAGCGGCTTTTTCGAAATCGTCCTTTTTTTTGTAGTATTCCGTGATATCTTCTAAAAGCACCTCTAAATCCACCCACGCTTCAATTTTTTCTAATTCAAGCACATATTCGAGCAGCTGATCATAGGGGTCTTCAACTGATGTGTAGAGCGCTTCGAGCGTTTTTAATTTTAGATAAATGGTTTGAATGTCTACCTTTTCAGATAATTCTTTCCCTTTTTGCAGGACGGCTTTCGCTTCTGTGACCTTTCCTGTTTTAAAAAGCGCTCTGACAGATTCGTACACACAGTGCAGATACGAGACTGGAGAATTCGTTTCAAATTCTTGATTCCTTAATACTTTTTTAAAGTAAAGAAGCGCTTCCTGGTCTTTTTTTTCGGTTGCTTTTAAAAAGCCAAGGTTATAATAAGCGTGGCAAAGCAGGTTTTCGTCATGTAATTGCTGGGTTTTCCTAATGATTTCTTTAAAAAGCTGTTCAGCTTTTTCATAGCGTTCTTGATCAATATAATTAACGGCGAGCAAAAGTTTGCAGGTGATCACCTTTTTTATATAGCCGAATTGGTGTAAATAGATGTGTAATGCTTTTTTGACGTATTGGATGGAAAGCGGCGGTGATTTCATCAAGTAATAGGCGCCAGCGGTTTGATAATATAAATCAGCGGCTTCAAACGTGTTTTGAATGGCGGCCAGGTACTGTTCAGCTTTTTTAAAATGATTCACTGCATGTTTCGGAGCTGTTTTTACCATTTCATATAATCCTGAGAAAAAATATAGATAATATTTCAATTCATCATCCATTTTGTCTTCCAGGCCGTATAGATCATCGAATAATGAATCAAGTCCGTTCTGGTTTTCAAAAAGCAGCTGATGGCGGGCCTGAAACAATTGATAACGCATCCAAAGTTTTGAGTTCTTTTTGATCTTCGGAAGGTGCTGGTCGATTTTCTCTTTCAGTGTGCAAACGTGATTCATTTTGCGTTTGCTCATTGCGGAATACCACTCGTCTAACATGTTTTGCATCCTTTTTTCAATAAACTTCGAAATCATTTTCCTACCTCTTTGCTATTGGTAAAATCTATAATTATCATATCATAACTTTTGACGGCTCTCATTGACAGTTGGTTACATTTTAGCGCGGTTGAAAAAGAGATTAATTCATAATATACTTTTCAAATGTACAGATTGGATCTTTAATGATTGCTATACATACTAATGCAGATGAAGGAGATGTCAAGAGAATGCTTGATACTCAGCAAATTAAAGAAATTATTCCTCACCGTTATCCGTTTTTGCTTGTAGACCGGATTACGGAAGTTGAAGAGGGCAAACGGGCAAAAGGCTATAAAAATGTAACCGCAAATGAAGAGTTCTTTAACGGGCATTTTCCTCAGTATCCGGTAATGCCCGGCGTATTAATCGTAGAAGCGCTTGCTCAAGTCGGAGCCGTTGCGATGCTGATTAAAGAAGAAAATCGCGGCAGACTGGCGTTCTTTGCGGGTATTGATAATTGCCGGTTTAAAAAACAAGTCAAGCCTGGTGATCAGCTTCACCTTGAGGTTGAAATCATTCGTGCGCGCGGCACAATCGGACGCGGAAAAGGCGTTGCCACAGTTGATGGCGAAGTCGTTTGCGAAGTCGAACTGACTTTTGCCCTCGGAGAATAAATGAAAAAAGGCAGATGGGCAGCGGCACATTTGTCTTTTTTCTTTCAAAACATGAGAAAAGCAGGTGATTGTATGTGGAATGAATTTAAGGCTTTTGCCATGCGCGGGAACATCGTTGACCTCGCGATTGGTGTTGTAATAGGCGGCGCGTTCGGGAAGATCGTCACATCTCTAGTCAATGATATCATCATGCCTTTAGTCGGCTTGCTGCTAGGAGGGCTTGATTTTTCAGGTTTATCGTTTACGTTTGGCGATGCTGTGGTGAAGTACGGCAGCTTTATACAGACAATTGTGAACTTCTTAATCATATCGTTTTCCATATTTATTGTGATTCGGATTTTGAATGGGTTAAGGCGCAAAAAAGAAGCAGAAGAAGAGGCGGCGGAGGAAGCGCCGGATGCGCAAGAGGAGCTGCTGAAGGAAATCAGAGATCTGCTAAAGCAGCAAACAAAGTCGCCGGAATAAAAAGACTGCCGTTTTGAAACGGCAGTCTTTTTTTATTTTCAATTCCTTTCACTTAATGCCGCGGGGCTTTCTGTTGTTACAGCGAGATGAATGAGCATTGAAACAGAGGTGCCGGCATCCGGAGTGCTGCTAATCTTCAATTCACTTCCGCAAAAATGTTTCAGCCGCTGGTTGATATTTTTCAATCCGACGCTGCGATCGAAATCCGCAGATAAGAGATCTTCTCGTTTTTCCGGAGCTATGCCGGCACCGTTATCTTCTACTTTGATGTAATACTCATTCTCGCTTTGTTTTTTAGCTGTCAGCTTGACCCATCCTCCGCCTCTTTTCTTGCTGACGCCGTGAAGAACGGCATTTTCCACCAAGGGCTGAATCATTAAAGGAGGAAGGATAAAGTCAATGTCTTCTTCTATATCAAAAATGATGTCCAGCCGATCGCCGAAGCGTGTCTTTTCTATGGAAAGATAGGAACTGATAATAGAAAGCTCATGTTTGAATGAACTGATGGCAGATGTATTTTGGAAATCAAAACTCATTCTTAAATAGTTGGTAAATTCCTCTGTTACCTCCCGCGCTTTTTCAATATCCAAATGGCTGAGAGAAATGATCGTGTTTAATACATTGTAAAGAAAATGAGGTTTGATTTGCGATTGGAGAAATGCCATTTCCATTCTTGTGGCTTGATTTGCTGTATGTTTCATCATAATCAGGTTTTTGATACGCGCCATAAATTCAGAGTAATGATAAGGTTTTTGCAAAATGTCATTCGCTCCGGCATGAAAAGCCTTGTATTTGTCATGGCCGATAATGGCTGCTGTAATGATCAGAACGGGGAGATCAACCAAGCTGAATCGTTCACGAATTTTCGTACAGACTTCAAAACCCGACATATCCGGCATCATCAAGTCCAAAATAACCAAATCAAGCTTCGTGCAAGAGATGACTTCTAATGCTTCCTTTCCGTTTTTTGCAGCAATTACATTGTAGGGTACACCTTCAAGCATATCGCTTAAAATTTTTAAACTGTCAAGGTTATCATCGACAATCAGAATGGTTGGAGCGTCAGTTTTCTCAGAGTAATAAGGCGTTTTCAAAGAGATATCTGACATATTTATCTCGGATTGTAAATCAGAAAGACCCTTCTTTGTTTCAGGCACAGATTCATTTTGAGCAATTGGCAATGTGAAGTGGAATGCCGAACCTTTTCCCTCTTCCGATTCTACCCAAATGTCTCCGTTCTGGAGCTCAACCAGCTGTTTGACAATGCTTAGACCAAGACCGGCTCCGTCGTCTTTATTCGTTTCGGCTTGCTGAAAAGACTCAAAGATGGTTTGGCGATCGGTTTCTGAGATGCCGCTTCCGGTATCTGTTACTGTCACCTTGATCATGTTATCGTTCAGTTTTGAAGCAGAAAGTGTGATTTTGCCCTCCGCTGTATATTTGATTGCATTGTCTACTAGATTGGTTACAATTTGCCGAAAGCGATTTTCATCTGCAAGTACCAAAGGAAGGCCGGGTGGAATATGGTTCATAATGTTCAAGTTTTTATGCCTGGACAAAAGATGATAAAAATTCATTTCCGAACTGATTAAAGTGTAAATATCAACAGGAACCGGGTGAATCTGAAGCATGCCTTGTTTTATTTTTTCTAAATCCAAGATGTCATTCACCAGATTGGACAGCCTGTAGCCCATGCGGATGACAAGCTGCATATTTTCTTTCTCTTCTTCTATCGTTCTTTTTCCTTTGCCGGCCAGCAGTGTCTGGCATATATTAATAATGCTGTTCAGCGGCGTTTTGAATTCATGCGATGTTTTGGCAATAAACTCATCCTTTAGCCGGTCGATTCTGAGCAATTTCCATGATAGCACTTCATTTTCGCGGAAAGCGCCGGCAAATTGCTGTGCCATCAAAAGAACGATCGCCAGCAAAGCGATAACTGTGGGCAATGAATAGATCGAATTAAAGGAAAAAGCTGTTTTTCCGCTGTAAGCGGAGATGGTCGTTAAAATGACAAAAGCACTCATTGATATAGAAGCGATTGTAAGATACAGGCTTCCTTCCATTTTGCGGATCGCTGCAATCGTAAAAATATATGTAATATAAACCAGGGTCGAAACGGCTAGCACAGAATGTAATATGTATGAGGCATGGCCGATAAAACCCACGGTTAAAAAATCTGTGATCAAGACCAGCCCGGAAGAAACAGTGGCTATGAGAATAAAACGCTTTGAAACAATCTTCCGGTAAGCAAAATAGAGATAGAGAAAAACCGCAATGCTGACAAACACTGTAGAGATTGCCCTCATTGAATTTAGCAATGAAAATGAAATTGACGGATTGAGGAGAAATATAATCCGCTCTTTTCCGATCATCAGAATAATGAACGAAAACAGAAGACACATAACAGAAAAAAACAACAAATGTTTATCTTTTTTTCTTTGCAGGAAAAAGCCCAGAAAATATAATCCGGTAATGAAAAAAGCCGTAATCATGATTGAATCATTAAGAAAGGAAATTTTGTTCTCTCGCAATATGTTATCCTGCGTTCCAAAAGTAATCGGCTTTGCGATTCCCCACCCCGGCGTTTTTCCGAAGTTTGAAAATTGTACCACAAGTTCATTGTCACCCTTGTGAAGCGTAAAAAAGCTCGTATACGGTCTGTTTTGCGCTGTAAAATCAGGTTTATTTGAAGGGCTGCCGCTTTGTCCTATCAATTGGCCATTAAAATAGATGCGATTTGCACTGTAAATAAACGACGTGCTGATCCCGAAAACCTGATTGTCTTGCTTTGATCTGATCGTCAGCTTGTACGTTCCGTAATCTACGTTAATACCCTGCTTGGCCAGCTTCACATTACTGGGGACATCAACGAAGAGGGGATCTTTTCCTTTTGCTGAAGCGATCTCTTTTGGCGACAGCAGCTGATTGGGATATAATGTCCACTTTCCATTCAGCTGTACATTTCCATCCTTCTGAAAATCCCAGTTTTCCAAGTCCATGATCCCATGCTTTGCAGCAGGAAGTGTTGAACCAGAAAAATGGTCAATGGCTATAAAAGCCATAAAGAATGCGGCATAACCGAAAATAATCGAAGTGAAAATGAATTTTTCTTTCATATCAATGCTCCTTTATAATAGGATTTTTCTAAATTCCTATTTTTATAAATATTGTAAGTGCAAACTTTCAAAAACTATAGATAGAAAGAAAAAGAATCCAGATAAAGGGACAATTTGGCATGATATAATAGAAGTTATTTACTGTTATCTCGATTTTATTTATAGGGTGTGATGTTTTGTGAAAGCGTTAATTGTTGATGATGAGCACCTGGCATTGCTTCACTTTAAAAATATGCTTGAACGGACAAACGCATTTCAATCTATTATGGCGTATCAAGATCCGATTGAAGTTCTGGAGCACCCAGAGATTCCTGCTGTAGATGCAGTGTTTCTTGATATTGAAATGCCGGGGGTTAACGGCATTGAGCTTGCTGAAGCGATTCAATCGATGAATGAAAACATCCAAGTCGTTTTCATCACGGCCTATAATGAGTTCGCTATCAAAGCGTTTGAGCTGAATGCCATTGATTATTTGCTGAAGCCTGTAAATTACAAGCGGCTCGAGACAACTGTTGAACGAATTAGAACGAATAACATGCTCAGAGCATCTGCAGAAAATACCGAGGCGCATTTTTCTATCCAATGTTTTGGAAACCTGCAGTTTTATCAAACCTTAAAGGGTGTCAAAACAAATATTCCAGTCAAGTGGAGAACGTCGAAAGCACGCGAAATATACTCATTTTTACTTCATAACCTAGGCCGCGTGGTCAGTAAAGACATGTTAATCGATCTTTTTTGGCCTAATTACGATGTGTCAAAAGCAAGCACCCAGCTCTACTCAACCATTTATCAGATACGAAAATTACTCAGCCAGATCCCGTTCAGCCAAACAATCGAGAAGACCGATACAGGATATATTCTTCGGCTTTCAGGCGCAAAAATCGATGTTGCCGAATGGGAAAAGTCACTAAAAGAGGCTCCTCCGCTCAATACAGCTACATTACATCTGCACATGGATATTTTCATGGCCTATCAAAGTCATTACCTGTTAGAGTACGGCTATTTGTGGGCAGAACCGGAAAAGACGCGTCTCGCCCAGCTTTGGCTTGGAAAGGCTTATGAACTGATCGATTTCCTCATTCGGGAAATGAACGATCATCAAGCAATGGATATTTGCCTGCAGGCCGAGAAAATTGAGCCTTGCGATCATAAAATTATGCAATACAAGCTGCAGCTATTTAACAAAAACGGGAAGGTAGAAGAGGCAATAAAAGAATATCAGCGTTATAAACAAATGAAAGATCAGATTAATTGAAGAAGCAAAAAAACTTATCCAAACCAGTGTGTGTCGATTGCCTATCGATGCACACTGGTTTTTTTGTACAAGTCATTTAAAGGGAAGGCCCTCTCCATATGTCTCCGCTTGAAACTTCTAATCTCCAACTCATTCCATTTTTAGTTGTACAGAATTTGTATAGTTCCATTTCATACAATGTAGTTTGGTTCGGATGGCAATTCTTAGTTTTTAAACTCATTCGGCATTAGTAGTTATTTTTGGGGGATGAGACATGACTTTATGGTCTCGCGGATCAATCGGCAAGTGAAAAAATAGATATGAAAGGGAGGAATGAAAAGTTGAGAACAAGGAGTTTTCCCTTAGGGCTGAAAAAAAGCGGGCGAATCGTTATGATCATAAGCCTGGCCATCTTTTTCTTCTTCAGCCAGATCGCAAGCTATACTCTTACAGCACAGGCTGTTGACGTAACGTCAAGTGACAGCCAATTCTTCGATTCGGTGACGGTCAAGGAGGGCAATGACAAGATTGTTGACGGGTCAAAAGGAAATGAACCGGCATTAACGCCGGGGGATGAAGTGACACTGACATATGAATGGTCATTAAAAAAAGATAAAGACGCAGAAAGCGAACAAGATATCAATGTGGAGATACCTAAAAGCTTTACATTTGATAAAGGTGCAGAAGGTGAGATCAAATCTGCTGACCAAGTCATCGGCAGCTATCAAGTGCCGGCGGGCGGCAGCACCATGACGGTAAAATTAACAACTGCATCCGCGGACTCTCCTGATGCCAAGGGAGCCATTACACTGTCAGCCACGTTTACTGCAGATGTAAAAGACGATGAGCATACAGTAGCAGCCCTTTTTCAACTGGGGGGAGGCAAAACCCAGCAGGTGATCATCCCTGTTAAGAAAGATGAGACACAAGATGCCGAGGCGGAAGAGCCAAAAAACGACTCTTCTGAAACTGCGGGTGATCAGGAAGGGACAGATGACAAATCTACACCTTCAGTCAGCAAGGAGCAAAAAGAGGAAGAACAACAGCCATCAGCCGACTCTAAGAGCAGCGACTCCTCTAAGAGTGATGATTCCAAAAAAGTGTCATCCTCTAGTCAATCAGCTTTCAAAAGCTTGCAAACTGAAGAAAAACAAATCACCCAACATATTTTAACCGGCGTGACACTGACGGATGAAAACGGGGAGCCATATGACAAGAGCAATCGTGCCAGTACAAATGCTCCGGTGAAAATTTCAATTGATTGGGCCATTCCTGACGATTTAGGAAAAACAATCAATGCCGGCGATACGTATGAATTTGATTTGCCTAAAGAATTTATTATGCATAATGACATTGTGAACCTGCCATTAAGAGCCGGAGACACCACATACGGGACATTTTCTATTGATACGAACGGACATGTGGTGATGACATTTAACGGCGAGGTAAAAGAAACTTCTAATGTCAAAGGCACATTGGTTATCAATACGCAGTTCAACGAGAAAAAAATAACGGGTTCGACAACACAAAAGATTCCATTCCCTGTGAATTCCGATACTCCTGAGACAACGGTTTATTTTAAACCGAATGTGAGTAAAACCATTGATAAATCAGGTGCTCTGGATAAAGGCATCAACCCCGGCAAAGTAACATGGACGGTCGATGTCAATAAAAAATTAGATCAAGTCAAGAATGCTAAACTCACAGAAAGCCTCCCGGATGGCTTAATCTACCGTTCAGTTAAAGTGTATGAACTCAATGTGAACATTGATGGTTCTGTAAGCAGAGGAAATGAAGTTTCTTCCGGCTATAGCGTTGATTCAAAAGGAAATGTCACATTTAACGGGACAATTGATTCAGCCTACCGCCTTGTGTACGAAACCGACATTGACAATAGCGCAAAGCCGAGCCAGGGCGGAAATGTGACGCTGACGAACAAGGCAGCATTCAGTGGAGACAATCTGGAACCCATTTCTGCAGAAGCCACTGTTACGGCCAAATATGGAAAAATGATCGCAAAATCATCTACCGGCTATAATGGAGAATCTCAAACATTCAGCTGGGCTATTGCATATAACTACGGTGAGAAACAGATCGACCAATCCAAGGCCAGCATTAAGGATTCTTTTGGAACTGGCGATTTGCACCTCGTGAAAGACTCTTTGAAGGTTATTCCTATTACCTTTGGACAGAACGGCAGTGAGCAAGCTGGAACGCCTTTAAAAGAAGGCGAGGACTACACGCTTACCGATAATGGAAGCGGATTTGAAATCAAATTTAATAAATCTGTTACCAGCGCTTACAAAATCACATATCAAACAAAGGTCAACAGCGGAGTGATCATTGATAAATCGACAACATACACCAATAGCGTGGTGACCGGAACAGGGGATTCAAAAGAAGCTTCTGGAATAGCCATTCAACAGAACCTTATCAAAGGGTATTCAAATGTTGATTATGAGAAGAAGACGGTTGATTGGACGATTACAGTTAATAAAAATAACTATGAGATGAACAATTGGACGCTGGATGATCAATTCGAAAGCGGCGGATTGGTTCTGATTGATGACTCGTTCAAAATTCAAGACACAACGAACAACAAAACGTTGCAGAAAGACAAAGACTACACGTTGACAAAAAATCCCGAACATAAAGGCTTTACTTTGGCATTGATCGGGGATTACGCGAAAACAAACAGTCAATTTAAGATCACGTATACGACAACATTCAATGCCGATTATTCTAACGAAATCGTCAAGAATACAGCTCAGTCGAAATGGACTGATCAATACGGCAATGAGCGCACGAATAAGGTATCAAGCGGTTTTACGCCGAATCATCAGACGACAAACAATGGATTCAAAAACGGATCATACAACGCAGTTTCAAAGGAAATCACGTGGAAAGTCGGCATCAATTATAATGGCGAACCCACAAAAAATCCTTATATAAAAGATGCCATAACAGATCCTCAACAATTTGTGCCGGGTTCCGTTGTGGTAAAGAGCTATACGATCAATAAAAACGGCTCCATCACAGAAGGAGACGCGCTTGACCCTTCCAAGTATGAGGTCGAAGAGCCTTCAGAAAAAAATGAACGCACTCTGACGGTACACCTTAAAACGGGCGATTCTGTGCCATACTTGATTGAGTTTAAGACATCGCTCAAAGGACAGGTCATTGATCAGAATCAGTATACAAACAAGGCGACCTACCATAATGACGGTTATGCAGACCGCACGTTGACGGGCTCTGTTTCAGTTACGAACGGTGGAAGTCTGGTTTTCAAAGGCGGCAAACAAAATGGAAGCTACATCGATTGGAACATCAATGTCAACTCCAGCCAATCAACGCTGGATGACGTAAAAGTTACTGACACGCCGGATGAAAATCAAATCCTAGATGCGGATTCTTTTAAAGTATATCAAGCAAAATATGATGAAAACGGAGTGGTCAAAGACAGCAGCGGAAATCTGACCGCGGGAGATGTCGAGCTTCAAAAAGACAAAGACTACACGTTAGACATCAAAACTGACAATACAACAGGTGAACAATCGTTTGTCCTGAAATTCATAGGCAGCTATAAGCAAATTGACCGCGCCTATGTGATCAAATACCGGTCTCTGATTAACATAGCCGGCACGAATGGCCACGTTAAAAATAAAGTGTCCATTTCGGGAACAAATGTGAAGGAGCAGACTCAGGAAAACAGCAGCTCGATCTTTGTTGCCATTTCAAGCGGTGACGGTTCCGGATCCGGAGATAAAGGAAGCCTGACGATTTTTAAGACTGGAGAGGACGATAAAGCTCTTGAAGGAGCAGAATTCCAGTTATGGTCTGAGGATTCCAAACAGCTCCTCCGCACTGGCACGACGGATGCCGGCGGGAAGCTTACATTCGGAAATATTCGCTACGGTTCCTACGTATTAAAAGAGATAAAAGCGCCTGACGGATATACCATCAGCGATGCTTATGCAAAAGGAGTCTCTGTTAAGATAGACAGCAATTCCTCCAAGACAGGGGCACTGTACAAAGTCGTAAATCAACAGAACAAGGTGACGCTTATCAAACAAGACGAACAAAACAATCCTTTGGCGGGTGCTGTTTTCAAGCTGGAGAAAAAATCAAATGACGGCACCTATACTCTCATACGAACAGATATAAAATCCGATAAAAACGGAAAAGTGGAAATGAACGGTTTGCCGGCGGGCTACTACCGCTTGACAGAAACACAAGCTCCTGCAGGCTTTATCGTGAATACAAAAGCGATTCACTTCTCAATCGCAAAGAATGAAAAGAATCAAGTGTCTGATGTCAATTTAGGAGCAATGACCAATTACCAAGGGAAAGTCTCTCTAACGAAGGAAAATGCTGAAGGCCAGAAACTTGAAGGCGCAGTATTCAACATTGTCGATCAAGATGGAAATATCGTTAAAGAAAAGCTGACTTCGGATAAAGACGGAAAAGTTGAAGCTTCGGGCCTTGCGCCGGGCCGTTACGCCTTTGTGGAAACAAAAGCGCCATCCGGCTATGTGCTGAATACAACGAAAAAAGAATTTACCATCTCAGAATCTGCAGCAGGAAAACCTGAAGCCGCAGATGCCGGAATTGCCGTTAACGATAAAGGCTCGGTTCAGCTGACGAAGGAAGATGCCGATGGCCAGAAGCTTGAAGGAGCCGTCTTTAGGATTATTGACAAGGAAGGAAATACGGTCCAAGAAGGGCTGACCTCAGATGAAAACGGGAGAGTCGCAGCTTCAGGCCTTGCACCGGGACACTATGCTTTTGTTGAAACGAAAGCGCCATCCGGCTATGTGTTAAACACGGAGAAAATAGAGTTTGCGATTTCTGATTCCGCAGCAGGAAAGCCGGAACCAGTGGATGCCGGGACCGCTATCAACTATAAAGGCTCTGTTGAGTTGACGAAGGAAAATACTGAAAGCCAGAAACTGGAAGGGGCAGTTTTCAACATTGTCGACCAGGAAGGAAATACGGTTCAAGAAAAGCTGACTTCGGATAAAGACGGAAAAGTTAAGGCTTCGGACCTTGCACCGGGACGCTATGCCTTTGTTGAAACGAAAGCGCCATCTGGCTATGTGTTAAATACGGAGAAAATAGAGTTTACCATTTCTGAATCAGCAGCAGGAAAACCAGAATCTGCAGATGCAGGGATCGTCGTGAACGATAAAGGCTCGGTTCAGCTGACGAAGCAAGACCAAGATGGAAAAGGCTTAGCCGGCGCAGTATTCAAAATCACTGACAGCAATGGAAAAACAGTGAGAGACGATCTCGTTTCAAAAGAAGGCGGCAAAATTGAAGTTGACGGGTTAGCGCCGGGAAGCTATCAATTTGTTGAAAAACAGGCGCCAGATGGATATCTTTTATCCGAAAGCCCAGTGTCATTCACCATTAAGGGTGAATACAGCGGCAAACCTGAACAAGTGATAGTAACAGCGGTTAATACCAAGAACCTTGTTGTTCTCACGAAAGTGGATCAGCATGATAAAAATAAAGTTCTTCAAGACGCGGAGTTCAATCTGACAGACGCCAAAGGCAAAGTACTGAAATCTGGCTTGACAACTGATGACAAAGGACAGCTCACGGTTCATGGCCTCAAAGCCGGCGAATATCAGTTTGTCGAAACAAAAGCGCCTAAGGATTATCATTTAGACCAAACACCTATATCGTTCAAGATCACAAATACAGACACGAAACCAGTTGATATCACCGCTGAAAACATATTGACACCAGGTGACGTGAATGTGACGAAAGTGGATCAAGATGATAAAACTACAGTTTTGGAGGGCGCTGAATTCAAGTTATTGGACGCAAGCGGCAAGCCTGTAAAAACTGACGGCTATGGCAAAGAGCTGCCTGAACTCTGGAAAACGGATAAAAAGGGGCAGTTCATAGTAAAAGGCCTTGCGCCGGGAAGCTATCAATTGATTGAAACAAAGGCACCGGAAGGTTACAAACTGGATGAAACACCAATTGAATTCACAATAGAAAAAGGACAGCCAAAAGCTGTTGAGCTCGTTGTTTCTAATCAAAAAGTGAAAACACCAACGCCTGACAAACCGGATAAACCTACACCGGATGGAAATGTGAATGGAGATGGACATCATTCGAAAACTAATGGTACAGATGGTGATTCGAAAACAGACAAATCCCTTCCAAAAACCGGAGATGCGGACAGCACATTAACGGTCATGATCGGTATCCTGCTGCTAATGGCAGGCGGAGGCTTAGCTGTTGCCTCAAGAAAGAAGCAAAGAAAGGGATAAATATGAAAGCACCTGATCATTGAAGAATTGATCAGGTGCTTTTTTAAAAGTGACACAGCTCATTTTAGAATGAAGCATAAGAAAGGAATTTTTTTGCATGTACAAGAAAATGATCATTACGATGTTCATTCTTTTAGGACTGCTGCTTATCTGTTCTCCTCTGTTGAAAGGAGGAATCATAGCCTATCTTAGCAAAAGCCAGAGTGAGTCGGCCTTAACTATGGAGCAGCTGAAAAGAAATAATGAGAAAGAAGCGGAATTTGAATTTGATTCAATCGAGCCGCCTGAGTTGGTGGATGCCATAAAGGCTGGCTTTAATCACGATCAAAAAGCGGTTATCGGGCGGATAACGATTAAAAGTGTCAATCTAGAGCTTCCGATCGCAAAAGGCACAACCAACGAAAACCTTCTGATCGGGGCGGCAACAATGCGCCCGGATCAGAAAATGGGCGAGGGAAATTATCCGTTGGCTGGCCATCATTTGAAGCAAAAGAGTCTTCTGTTCGGACCTCTTGAAAACATAAAAACAGGTGCTCAAATTGTGATCACAGATTTTAAAAAAGACTATATTTATTCTGTGACATCCAAAAAAATCATGTCGGAAATGGATGCAGATGTGATTGAGGAGACAAACGAAAAGGAGATTACGTTAATCACATGCGACAAGGCGGCCGAAACCGAAGGGCGCCTCGTTGTTAAAGGGGAATTGGTTGATTCTTTTGGCCATACAAATTAAATATGCAAGCACGAAAATAAAAGCTGCCGTTCTAAAACGGCAGCTTTTTTAATGTAGAACATATTGATTCAAAATGTCTATTGTGCCGCTCTTCGCTTCTGTACCGGCTTCAGGGGACATATCCCCTCATTTTTATATTTTTTGCCTAAATGCCTCAATGAGTTGTGTTCCTGTATAGCCCTCTTTTACAAGGGATTCGAGAATGGTCTCAGTGCCTTGCTGTTTTCTTGTGACCATTTGTCCGTAGATTAAAACCTGTATGCTTTCTTCCAGCTTGACGATATTTTTCACTGCTGCTGTCAGCTGGGCGGGGCGATTGCTTTTTTTCGTGATTGTTACAAATACTTTGGCTTCAGATTGGCTGTTTTGAAGCTGTTCAAAAAAAGACAGGTGTTCTTTCGCTACAAGCGCTTCGATCAGCCAGTGATTTTCACCGTCTTCTTTATTTATAATTAGTCCGTCGATAAGGGGAAACTGTTCAATTGTTTTTTCTTCCTTGTCCACTCGTTCCACATTCAGATCAACCAGTTTAAAGGTTTTCATTCCTTTTCTCACCCCGATTACTTCCAAAGTTTTCTTGCCTTTCATTATAACATAAACGTTTTAGAGGAAAAAATGCTGCAATGCTGGGGCTAAAGAATTTTGTATTGGCGAAACATTTAATAATTTCTATTTTTTCATTATACTGTAACTGACTATAGATTACGGAGAGATGTAGTATGAATCAATTTCGTTTAAAAGAAATTTATATTGACGGCACTCCTTCTGAGGATTGTTTGATTCAAAAGGAAGTAACATATATGTTAAGCCGTAAAGAAGTGTTTGAGGTTCATCTGAACAAGAGAGGCAGGATAAGCTTTTTATACGAAACGCAAGACGGCATGGAACAGTATAAAATTAAGGTGTCACTGCCGGAAAAAAAACTGAGCTTTCAGTGGTTTGCATGGGATGGTTCTTCCTATGTGTGTATGAATACGCAAAATTGGCTGACAAAGCAAATATTTTTCCGGTTTTTAAAAAGTACATATTTCTTTAAAGGGAAAAAACAAAAGATGTTTTTAGCTGAAGGAAAAATGAAAACGAAAGATAAAAACAGAGGCTGAAAGTCGCTTTTACACGTTTTTCTTTTCTCATTGCATCATCTACAATACATATAACCGCAAGGAGAGGAGGAATCGCATGTTCAATCAGGTCATGCTTGTCGGACGTCTTACAAAAGATCCTGAGCTTCGCTACACTTCCGCCGGTGCGGCAGTCGCACACGTTACGCTCGCGGTAAATCGCAGCTTCAAAAATGCTTCAGGTGAAATCGAGGCCGACTACGTCAATTGCACACTTTGGAGAAAAACAGCTGAAAACACGGCGTTGTATTGCCAAAAAGGTTCTCTTGTCGGCGTAAGCGGGCGGATTCAGACAAGAAGCTATGAAAACGCAGAAGGCGTTACCGTATATGTAACGGAAGTGTTGGCTGACACTGTTCGTTTTATGGACCCTAAACCCCGGGAAAAAGCTGCCGATTGACATCCCCCTGATCCTCCCGTTTTCTATCCATTCATATTATCCGGATCTCCGCATCATCCCCTCAAAATTGACCAGTCGACCAGACTGGTTCTTTCTTTTGTGTCATTTAGGAAAAATTGGTTCTTATGATGCATTTTTACTTAAATTCACTTAATAATGTTGAATGAAATTGAATAAAAACTTATAATTGCTTAAAGATGATTGATAAGAAAAGGAATGAGGGCGTGTACCAAGAAGAAAGATTAGTAGCGATTTTGGATTTTTTAAAACAGCATAACCGAATTACAACGGAGCAGATCTGTACGCTTCTTCAGGTGTCAAGGGATACAGCGAGACGGGATCTTGTGAAGCTGGAGGAACAGAATGCCATCATCCGTACAAGGGGCGGTGCCATTTTGCCGACTGTGCATCAAAAAATTCAAAGTTACTCTGGCCGCCTGAAAACAGTGTCCGAGGAAAAAAACAAGATCGGCAGGCTTGCCGCATCGCTCATTCATGATGGTGACCGGGTGATTTTAGACGCTTCTACAACCGTTCAGGCATGTGCAAAGCATTTGAATGCGGATGATTGTACGGTGATCACCAACTCGATTAATCTTGCGGAAGTACTGTCCGATAAAGAGGGAATTGAAATCTATCTGCTCGGAGGCAAGCTGGAAAAGGAGCACCGCTTTCTGTACGGCGCCTCTGTGATTGAAAAGCTCTCAAGCTACCACGTCGATAAAGCGCTGATCGGTGTGGTCGGGATTTCCGAACATGGCATTACAATTGCGCATGAAGAGGATGGTATGGTGAAGCGAAAAATGATTCAGCAGGCAAAGCAGGTAATCGCGCTTGCAGATCATTCGAAGCTGGGGAGCACCAGTTTTTATCAGTATGCGGAGCTGAGTGAAATCGATCTCTTGATCACAGACAAGCTGCCGAATCAGGCGTTTTGTGACTTGCTTGACCGTAATGGTGTGGAACTTCTCGTGACAGAGCAGGATGAAGGAAAGGGCTGACAAACTTGAAATTGATTGCGATTGACTTAGATGGAACCTTACTCAACAGCAAGCATCAGGTAAGCTTGGAAAATGAAAACGCGCTGCGGCAGGCGCAGCGGGACGGCATTGAAGTGGTGGTGTCAACTGGGCGCGCTCATTTTGACGTCATGTCAATCTTTGAACCGCTGGGGATCAAAACGTGGGTCATCAGCGCAAACGGCGCCGTCATTCACGATCCCGATGGCAGGCTTTATCATCACGAAACGATTGATAAGAAGCGGGCATATGATATTCTCTCATGGCTTGAGTCGGAAAACTATTATTACGAGGTATTCACAGGTTCAGCCATATATACGCCGCAAAACGGCAAGGAGCTTCTTGAGGTTGAGCTGGACAGATTCAGAAGCGCGAATCCGGAAGCAGATCTTTCTGTCCTTATGCAGGCGGCCGAGGTGCAATACAGCCAATCCGGCTTCGCTTATATTGGCTCGTTTCAAGAGCTGTTTGAGGCTGATCAGGAGATCGACTTTTATAATATTCTCGGTTTTTCTTTCTTCAAGGAGAAGCTCGAGGCAGGCTGGAAAAAATATGAGCATGCCGAAGATTTGACGCTTGTCAGTTCTGCTGAGCACAACTTTGAGCTATCTTCCCACAAAGCTTCCAAGGGGCAGGCGCTGAAGAGGCTTGCGGAACGGCTGAATATCCCGATCGAAGAAACCGCGGCTGTCGGTGACAGCTTAAATGACAAATCGATGCTGGAGGCGGCGGGAAAAGGTGTAGCGATGGGCAATGCGCGGGAAGATATCAAAGCGATGGCCGATGCTGTCACCTTGACCAATGACGAACACGGCGTCGCACATATGATTAAACATTTACTGTAGGTTTATATGCTGCATCAAAAGCGCATCCTGTTGATAACCGGCGTAACGGATTCCTTGGAAATTCGGCGTGACGGATATGAACGGAAAAAAGCTGGCTCTTTCAAAGAGCCAGCTTTTTTATAGTCATTCTCATCGCGCTGAGGCGCTTAATGTAAACAATTCTTCGAGTTCCTGTGTGGAAAGCTCGGTAATCCAGTTTTCACTTTGGATAATTTGGTCGTTCAGGGTTTGTTTCGATTCGAGCATAACATCAATTTTTTCTTCGATTGTTCCCGTTGTAATCATTTTATGAACGTGGACAAAGCGCTCCTGGCCAATGCGGTATGCCCGGTCAGTGGCCTGGTTTTCAACGGCCGGGTTCCACCATCTGTCATAATGGATGACGTGATTGGCGGCGGTCAAATTAAGCCCGGTGCCTCCAGCTTTGAGTGAAAGAATGAGTGTCGGGTATTCTTTCTTCTGAAATTTCTCAACGAGTGTATCCCGCTCTTGCTTGGAGAGACTCCCGTTTAAAAATTGCACAGGTTCGCCGAACGTTTTTTCAAGCAGCCTTTTCATCATGTTCCCCATCTGAATGTATTGCGTGAAAATGAGGCAGCTTTCGTTTTGGACGCGGATCGCTGTCATGAGTTCCAGCAATTTTTCGAGCTTGACTGATCTGCCGGCCAGCAGCTCGGTTTGATCCTCTTTTAAATAGAGCGCGGGGTGATCGCATATTTGCTTGAGACGTCCGAGCATGCTGAGGATCAACGCTTTTCTCTGCATGCCGGTCAGTGACGTCATATGGTCAAATGTGTCTTTGACAAGCTGCTCATAAAGTGATGCCTGTTCGGCTGACAGCGGGATAAATTCTTTTTCTTCCAGCTTCTCAGGAAGATTAAGCGCGACCTCTTCATCACGTTTCGTCCGCCGCAGAAGGAATGGGCGGATTAACTGCTGAAGCTGTCCGATTCTCTTTTCGTCCCGGTCTTTTTCAATCGGCAGCACATAGCGTTTATGGAAGCCCGTCAGACTGCCGAGGTAGCCTTTATTCATGAAGTCAAAAATGGACCATAGTTCAGTTAAGCGATTTTCCATTGGCGTGCCGCTCAGCGCGATATGGTGAAGCCCTTTCAGCTTTCTGATTGCACGTGATTGCTTCGTATGCGCGTTTTTAATATTTTGCGCTTCATCAAGGCAGATTGTGTTCCATGTCACAGAAGACATCTCATCCGAATCGGCATGCGACAATCCGTATGAAGTGAGTACCACATCTGCGTTTTCGTAATGCGCGGCGAAATCATCACCTTTTGGACGGCGCGGCCCATAATGGAGCGCGACAGACAGGTCAGGTGCAAAGGTTTGAAGCTCCCGCTGCCAGTTGCCGAGTACGGATGTCGGCGCGATAATCAAATTCGGCGTTTTTTGCCGGCCGCTTTCCTTCACGTGTAGGAAATAGGCGATCATTTGAATCGTTTTCCCAAGACCCATATCGTCAGCCAGACAGGCGCCAAAACCGCTTTCTCGCAGAAACAGCAGCCAGTTCATGCCGTATTTCTGATAGGGGCGGAGAGTTCCTTGGAAAGAAGGACTGACTTCGTGCTCCGGCAGATTTTCCGCGGCCGTAAGCTTTCGAATCAGTGACCTGAGCTGTTTGGACAGATCAAATTGAATGCCGGCAAAAGCGGATGTATCAATCAGATCTGAATCTTCAAGCCCGCCTTCCCCCTGATCCATTAGTTCGCGCGCCAGAATATCAGACATGTGGAGTCCTTCCGATTCCGCTTTTTCCATCAGGCGTTTCATTTGTTTGATAAACTGCGGATCGATTTTTACCCATTGCCCGCGTATATTAACGAGGCGCCTGTTGCTGGCGACAAGCTCATTAAATTCAGCCTCAGTCAGCTCAATTCCATTTGTCGCAAACCGCCAGTTGAAATCAAGCAGCGCATTCATGCCGACAAATGACTCGCCGCGCGGGGCGGACGACACCTTTGCCTTCAGCATCATGTTGCTGTCTCTGACAATCTGCCACCAGGACGGCAGGAGAATTTCAACCCCCATATCGACAAGCGTCTCACTAGCTTCTGACAGGAAGATCCAGGCTTCTTCCTCTGAAATCAGCGTTGTCCCAGAATCAAATGACAGCCACGGAACCGTTCTGTGAAAGCGATCCTGCTCACGTGCGATTTTATCGCTGTACGCCTGCCACGATTTCTTAAGGCTCTTCAGCCCGTCAAAGAATTCAACAGCGCCGCTCTTTTTATCGCGTAAAAACATCTCGATTTTCCAATCGTCTCCGTCAAAGTCTGGCTCATTTAAGCGCAGGCCGACTGTAAATGGAGATTGATCGTCAATCCAGCCGATCCCTTCAAGAAAATCCTCTTCATCGAGAAAATGTCCGCGGAATGTCGTGACCGCAGGCGATTTCTCCTTAATGTGTTCCCATTTCTCCCGCAGGTCATCGTCGTATTGGATGTAGTCCTGCACTGCAGCGGAAAACCAATCCGCAGTAAAGCCATCTAGTATATTGTCGCGGTCCTTCCAGCGAAAAACACCGTTTGTCCATGCTTCATAGTCAGGCAGAAAATCGCCGTCTGCGATAAATTCATAGATGGTCGATGCCGCCTCGATCAGCGGCTCCGTTTCTTCTGTAAGGTGCACGGAGCTGAATGAGTTGAACGAGTTTTTGCCGAGAAGCTCTACAGTCATCCATGGAGAAAGCAAAACAGCGGTTGTCCCGATGAAGCTGACATCCTCAAGAAAGGTTCCGTAAAATGAGGATTCATGCCATTGGAACAAATGCCTTTTCATATGGCTGTAGGGAAGGGGCTGTTCATTCTCATCAAAGGCTGAGAGCGTAAATGAACCATCTTCCATTTGTTCGACGTGGATGAGAATTTCTTTAAGACTCGCCATCAATCAACTTTCCTTTCTGCAGTTCTTCTTGAAGCGCGCGCAGACGCTTGTAATGCGAGCTCAGCTGCTGAATATACCGCTCCCACACCTTCAGTTTCTTCGCTTTTCTGTACAGGGTGCGCAGTTTTTTCAAATACCGTGCGGCTTCCTTGTACGAGCTGCGGTTCTTCTGATCGATAAAAAAGGCCACTTCTCTGTGGTAAGCCGGGATAAGCGCCTCCGGATCGCTTGCTGCAATTTCCTTCAGCATCATTTTATCCATTTCATAGATGGAAAAGCCGACAAGGCTGTGAATTTCGATCCACTCGGTATACCGTTTTTTCTCATATAAGTGATGGCTGTATTCTGTGAACGTATACGGCAGACAGCCCGAAGCATAGCGTTCAAACAGCGATTGGTCATTGGTTTGCTTCACATAGGCATTCATCAGAAGGAACAATTCGCTGATCACGTCGCGAATTTCTTTAAACGGCTTATCCAGTTTCGTATAACCCATCGCAATCGGTTCAATCCGCTGGTACCATGTTTTCAGCCGTTTCCAATCCTTCTTGGCAGTGATTTCACTCAGCCACTGAAACGTATACGGCAGCGCTTCCGGCGGGAATTCATCAGCTTCCGCAAAAATAACGTCATCATTCTTCTGCAAGAATTCTAAGTGCAGGCGCCCGAATTGCAATTCAGGAGAAAAACGCCGTCCGGCTTCTTTTTTCAAAATCTCCTGTTCGCGCGCCACCCATTTTGGCCGCGACAGCAGCGCACTCCAAATTTCACCGAAGATGCGGATGCGTTCATATTGAAAAATATCTTCTTTCAACAGCAAATGTCGGATAACTTCCGGTGTTTTTTCCAAAAACGGATCAAGCGCAAATGACAGCGCATATGTTTTTAATTTATCAATAGAGCTGTAGATTGTATCCATCAGCTGTTCAACATACGGATTGAGGGAATAAAAGTCTTGCTCTGGGTTCAGCTTGCCCGCTTCAATCAATGTGAACATCCGAAGCCACACCGCAATCGCGGAATGAATTTGGTACAGGCTTTTCAGCTCTGGCTTGTTCGGCGCATGCTTTTTTAATGCGGACAGGTAGCCGTAATAGAGGCCCTGCATGTTTTGGCTGCTTTCCGGCGTGCGCGCCTGCCAGAGAGAGAATTCTGAATCAAAAAAAGCGAGCCAGCTTGATAGCGATTCTTCATTAGGCAGCACCTTTTCCTGGAATTGGCGGCGGACGAGCTCTTTACTTTCCTCAAGTTTTTCCCTCTCAAGCCAATACTCTGTAAAAGTACCCACCCGCTCAAACATTGCATATACATATAAAAACACAGCCAGCATATGGCGGCAGATTCTTCCGGACGGACATGAACAGCCGCTTTTGACTATGACAAACAAGTTCAATGTGACCCGCACAGGGACAACATCCTGCACAAAAGCCGTAACTTCCGTCGGACTCACTGCTTGTAAACGATAGACTGAATCCTGCCGATATAAAATAAGGGCTTTTTTGATCAGCTGAACATTTTCCTCATTGTAGGGAAGGAGTTCTTTCAACTGTTCGGCAGATGCCAGCACATCGTCTTTGGAAATCATATTCTGAAGCATGATTATCGCTCCTAACCGAGTCACGTAATAAAAAGATCCAATTTCTCTATTATATCGCAACACATCGGCCTGAAAAAGTTTTTCCTAAAAAAGGACATAAAAAATGGGATGTGTCGAATGATGTATTAGAGATTGCAAATTGATAACCGGCATCATATAATAATCGTGTTTTCAACTTAATGGAAGCTGAAAGGAACAAAAAAGATGAGTGAAAAGAAATTGAATCAAGAAGAATTTCTGAAAATTTTGATGCATGCACATGAAATTGGTGAGCGGTCATCTGAAATGACGACAAAGGAAATGCTTGAAAATTTGATTTCTCATATTAAAAATGGATATGCAACATAAGAATCCCGCACGCCTTTTGCGGGATTTTTTTAATGCGTGAATACGTGACTGCCTGAATAGGAGAAAAAGAGGAAGCTTTGTCAAAACAGTAAATAGAGCGCTTACATAAAGAATCGCTACATAACGTTTTGTAAAAAAATGTCGAATTATGTCACGTGAAAAGCTGGAGAAATGCGGTTTCTACGTTGTATAATCGTAGATGGAAAAGGATGTTATAAGAGATTTGGAGGTATCATGGGAGAATCTACTAGCTTAAAAGAGATATTATCAACGTTAACAAAACGCATACTTTTGATTATGATTGTAACCGCAGCTGCCACTGCTGCCGGCGGACTCATCAGTTTCTTCGCACTTACACCCATCTATGAAAATTCAACTCAGATTCTGGTCAATCAATCGAAAAACAACCAAAAAGAAGTCCAATTTAACGATGTTCAAACCAATCTACAGTTAATCAATACGTATAACGTCATCATTAAGAGCCCTGCCATCTTAGACGAAGTCATTAAAGAGATGGGCCTGTCGATGACATCTCAGGAACTGAATGACAAAATTACCGTATCCAGCGAGCAGGACTCCCAAGTGGTTAACATATCGGTCAAGGATGAAAACGCGGAAACAGCGGCTCATATTGCCAATACCATCGCATCTGTCTTTAAAACCAAAATCACATCCATTATGAATGTTGACAATGTCAGTATTCTGTCAAAAGCCGAGGTTTCAGACCATCCGTCACCTGTATCGCCAAAGCCGCTTCTTAACATTGCCATCGCGTTTGCGGCGGGATTGGCGGGAAGCATCGGTCTGGCCTTCCTGCTTGAGCATTTGGATAATACGATCAAATCGGAAGAGCAGCTCGAATCCTTGCTGGACATACCGGTTTTAGGGACGGTTTCCACGATTGCGAATGAGCAGAAAACAGCGAAGAGCCTACACGGTATCCAATCTGAAAAAGCGGGGAGTGGACATTTTGGCGCTTAGAAAAAGCAGAGGCTCTTGGATACGCAGAAATGTCATTGCGATGACAGAGCCGAAATCCTTGAACTCTGAACAATATAGAACGATTCGTACGAATATCGAATTTGCTTCAGTGGACCGCCAAATGAAATCAGTGATGATCACATCGGCCTGTCCCGGAGAAGGAAAATCAACGACGGCCGCTAACCTGGCTGTCGTATTTGCCCAGCAGGGAAAAAAAGTGCTTCTAATTGATGCCGATTTGCGAAAACCAACAGTACATACGGCCTTTCATCTTGAAAATATGATTGGCTTAACAACTGTTTTATTAAAGAAAAGCTCACTGGAGCAGGCTGTACAAGCCGCAAATGCAACACATCTTGACGTGCTGACGAGCGGCCCGATCCCGCCAAACCCTGCTGAGCTTCTCTCCTCGAAGTGGATGAACGAGCTTGCAGACGAAGTGTGTGCGGCATATGATATGGTCATTTTTGATACGCCGCCTATTCTTGCTGTAGCGGATGCGCAGATTTTAGGCAACGTGGCAGACGGTTCTGTTTTGGTTATCTCAAGCGGGAAAACAGAAAAGGAACAAGCCGCAAAAGCGAAAGAGGCACTTGAATCGTGCAAAAGCAAGCTCCTTGGGGCGATTATGAACGGCAAAAAGCTTTCGAAGCACTCTGAATACGGATATTACGGAAACAAGGAAAATTTCATACAAAATAAATAACGTGCAGCTTGCCCGTTATTTATTTTTGCGAAAAAAAGGAGGCTAAGACATGATAGATATTCACTGTCACATTCTTCCGGCAATGGATGACGGGGCAAGCGATTCAGCCGATAGTATAGAAATGGCAAGGGCTGCTGTTTATCAGGGAATCCGGACCATCATTGCGACACCGCATCATAAGAACGGTGTGTATGAAAACGGTCAAGCCGCAGTCAGAGAAGCGGCAGATCAGTTAAACAAACGTTTAATCAAAGAAGACATCCCTTTAACCGTGCTTCCGGGGCAGGAAATCAGAATCTATGGCGATTTGGAACGGGATCTTGCTGAACAGCAGCTGCTTACACTGAACGATACTAAATACATTCTGATTGAGTTTCCGTTTGATCAGGTTCCCCGATATGCGGAGCAGCTTTTTTATGATTTGCAGCTGAAAGGATATATTCCAGTTA
Organism: Bacillus sp. VA13; assembly: GCF_055710085.1. Taxonomy (NCBI): domain Bacteria; kingdom Bacillati; phylum Bacillota; class Bacilli; order Caryophanales; family Bacillaceae; genus Bacillus; species Bacillus sp. VA13. Next base: position 522,183 of record NZ_JBVQPP010000002.1, read on the forward strand.
TCGCCCATCCTGAACGCAACAGGGAAATTCGCGAAAACCCGTCATTGCTGTATCATCTTGTGGAAAAAGGAGCGGCATCTCAAGTGACTTCAGGAAGTCTTGCGGGTACTTTCGGAAAACAGATGAAAGCATTTTCTCTCCGGCTGGCTGAAGCCAATTTGATTCATTTCGTAGCATCAGATGCTCATAATCTGAAAACAAGAGACTTTCATTACCAGGAAGCCTTTCATGTTCTTAAGAAAGAATTTGGTCCGGAATTTCCTTATATTCTGACGGAAAATGCCGAGCTTCTCCTTCAGAATCAGACGATCTACAGGCAGCCTCCGCAGCCGCTCAAAAGAAGAAAATTATTTGGGCTCTTTTAAACAGCCGGTTCTCATTTCACCACTTTCTTTCTGAGAGCGATATAATAGTATACTGTATGATTGAATCACATTTCAGAAATCTGTACAGGCTGTACCCGACAGGCTATGCGGGAGATCATCCGCATTCATGATAGGATGTTCTCATACGATAATACGAAAGCTGCAAAGCAGCAATTTAACTGTTGGAGGGAAACAATGAATATAACAGTCATCGGAACAGGCTATGTCGGTCTTGTGACAGGTGTTTCTCTTTCTGAGATTGGACATCATGTAACCTGCATTGATATTGACGCTCACAAGATTGATGAAATGAGAAAAGGCATTTCCCCCATATTTGAACCGGGTCTTGAAGAGCTGATGAGAAAAAATACAGCTGATGGACGGCTGAACTTTGAAACGAGCTATGAGAACGGCTTGGCACAGGCAGACATTATTTTTATAGCGGTTGGCACACCGCAGAAAAGCGACGGGCACGCGAATCTGGAGCATATTACAGATGCAGCCAAACGCATCGCCCGGCATGTCAAACGGGATACCATTGTGGTAACGAAAAGCACAGTGCCCGTCGGAACAAATGATTTGATTGATGGGCTAATCACTGAACATCTTGCAGAGCCTGTGAGCATTTCGGTCGCATCCAATCCTGAATTTTTACGTGAAGGATCGGCGATCTATGACACGTTTCATGGCGATAGAATCGTGATCGGAACGGCGGATCAGAAAACAGCCAAGACGCTTGAGGAGCTTTTCCGTCCGTTTCAAATCCCGATTTATCAAACAGATATCAGAAGCGCCGAGATGATCAAATATGCCTCAAATGCTTTTCTGGCCACTAAGATCAGTTTTATAAATGAAATTTCAAATATATGTGAAAAGGTTGGCGCCGATATTGAAGCAGTCGCGTACGGCATGGGACAGGATAAGCGGATCGGGAGCCAGTTTTTAAAAGCCGGCATAGGCTACGGCGGCTCTTGTTTTCCGAAGGATACAAACGCTCTCGTGCAAATTGCCGGCAATGTCGAGCATGATTTTGAACTGCTGAAATCGGTCATCAAAGTCAACAACAATCAGCAGGCGATGCTGGTTGATAAAGCGCTGAACAGGCTCGGCGGGGTGACGGGAAAAACGATTGCCCTTTTAGGGCTGTCATTTAAACCGAATACGGATGATATGAGGGAAGCGCCGTCGATTGTCATTGCAGACCGTCTCGCTGCGCTCGACGCCCATATTATAGCCTACGATCCCATTGCCGCCAGCCATGCGAAGCATGTTCTCCCGCAAGCTGTTGAATATAAAGAGACGATCGAGGAAGCAGTCAAAGGCTCCGACGCCGTCATGATTTTAACCGACTGGGCCAACATTAAACAATTCCCGTTAGCGGCCTATCAGAACTTGATGAAAACGCCGCTCATCTTTGACGGCAGAAACTGCTACACATTGGATGAAGCAGCTGAGGCAGGAGTGGAGTATTACTCTGTGGGACGGAAGGCGGTTGTTCCGTCAGGTGCAATTCAATAGTTGGAAAAGAGAAAACTGGCTGGAAGCCAGTTTTTTTCTTTTCTACTACGGTTTAAAGTGAAAAAACAAAATATGCTCTTACGACAAGAGACAGATCATCAACATCTGTCTCTTTCAAGTGTCTTTATAACTACGACTTTAGGTGTTTTCATCTTATAAAACGCTTTCGTTGGCTGTATAACGAACAAAAACAAGATTATAGACCTACACATTGCGAGCATTATACGTTGAAATTAAGCCGTTTACCCTATTTAAGCCGCCTTCTGGCTATTTTAAAATATAATATATGGAAATAAAGTATGGAAAAGTCTATCTTCATCAGCCCCTCCATACGACTTTTTGAGTATTAAGAGGTGAATCAGATGGGTTATGAAAGTATGTTAGCGGATATCAAAAGTTCGCTCAACGGAAAAATTTCCGACGTAGAAGACAAGATCGAAAAGCTGAAAAAAGCAAAAAAGGACATAGACACACTGCAAGAAGAGGCAATTACTGAAATCAAAGACATTGTGAAACCGGAATTAGGCAAGCACTGGACGGGAACAAAAGCGGATGATTTCGACAAGGGCAGAGAAAACGCAAAATCGGAAGCATCCAAGATTGTGAATGATAAATATAACGAGTATATGGCTTCGATTCAAAGCAAAATATTTTGGCTTGAAACAGAGAAATTCGAGCTGAATTTGACAAAAAGCGCAGCGAATGCCGCAGGCGACCTTCTTGCTAAAGGAGAAGAGTTCGTGGAAGAAGCGGGAAGACAAATTAGCAAACTAAAATGGTGGTGATCTTTTTTTATGTCAGAAATTAAGCTGAAGTACGACACAGTCATCAAAACATTGGATTCTGTCAAAGACGCGCTGGCTGACGTATCAATCGGCGCAGCAGGATCAAATGGAAAAAACAGCCTCGATTACACGAAAAAATATCATGAGCGTGAGGAGAACATCAAAACCATGCTCGGAGATTATAAAAAAGCGGTGCAGAAAAATATCGAGGATACGAAGGATAACGTTGATTCACTCAAAGAGCAGGACGAGGCGATAGCGGTAAAATAGAAAAGAAAGGGCAGTGCGATGAGCAAAGTATTTGAATCTAAATCTTTAATCGAAGAAGCGAAGAGCAGAAAAAAGCAATATGAGACGCTTGAGGAGCAGCTGGATACGCTGAAAAAAGCATTTCAGGAAGTGGCGGATTTAGGCGACAATTTTAAAGGAAAAGGCGCGGACAATATTAAAGATTTCTTTCAGGGACAGGCAGAAATCGTCGAAAGCTGGCTGACGCTTGTTTCTGCTCAAATTGCGTTTTTAAATGGCATTTCAGGAGACATTAAAGATCAAGAACTGAATGATTCATATGTGGAAACTTCTTTTTTGGATCATGAGCTGCCCAATGGAGATTTGAAAGCCTCAGGGATTGTCTCCGCTCATAAAGAGGAAATCGATTCCATTTTGTCAGGCATCAGCGATATTATTGATCTCGACATGTACACGCTTGACGACTATGCCGATAAGATGGGCGATGCTCAAAAAATCAGACGTGACACGATCACAGCAGTCGATAAGCTTGACGAGTCTCTGACCACTGAATATCAAAATTTAGAATCTCTGGACAGCGCAGTGCTCAGCAAATATTCCGTTCTCATGCAGGCCACCAGTAACGGGAAAAGCGCATCCCCTATGTACTATGACAAAAAAGCATTCCACAGCAATGAAGTCTACAAAAGCGTCATTGAAGTAGAAAAACAGGGAACAACATATATCGATGCAAAAAAACAGCAAGCAGAAACAAGACGGCTTCAGGAAAAGGCTGAAGAAGAAGCAAATAAACCATGGTACGAGAAAACATGGGATGGAGTTTGCAACTTTACTGGAGAAGTCACTGGCTATTATGATTATAAAAGAGCAACCGAAGGTGTTGATCCGGTTACCGGAGAAAAACTCTCCACCGCAGAACGTGTGACAGCAGGAGCTATGGCAGCAGCTGGCTTCATACCGGTCGTCGGCTGGGCAGGCCGCGCCTTCAAAGGCGGAAAAGCCATTTACAAAACCGGAAAAACTGTCATTGCCGCAGAACACGCTTTAGATGCTTATAAAACTGGAAAATCCTTAGACATTCTCAAAATGTCAGAAATGGGCGCATACGGCCTTGTTGCTTCTAATGGATTCTCAGAAGCTGTCACGGGACGGGATATGTTTGGAAATAAAGTGTCTGAGGAGAAGCGGAAAACGGGCGCGCTGGAAGCGGCATTGAGCTTGGTTGGAGCCGGTGCATTGGCGAAACATATAGACAAAGGCATACCGCTCGCAACTCATTCAAAAGTCCAAAAAGCTAACAAGACACTAGAAAAAGTAAAACAATTCAAAGTCCCAACAAACGTCCGCGTATACGCAGAACGCCCAGTAACTCCCGAGGGCTTCACATTCGGATTCCCGACAGTCCGTGTCGATGTGGAAACGACTGCTGTTAAGGATCTTGGGATTGTGAAGATGGCGAGTAGCCAGTCAAAAAAACCCAAATGGTTGGAAAAACCTGAGGGGATGACTCAAAATGATTACGTTGCTCATAATGGTACTAACTACAGTAAGAAGAAACGGACTGAAGAATACAATGCTGCGATAGCTGACAGGGAGAAGATAGTTGGAGACAATTCAAATGGATATCGTTTAAAGGAACCAACTAACTGGATGGAAGATAGAGGCATGGTACAAATAAAAGAAAGATTAAAAAGAAAATCTTGGACAGATAAAGATGGATTTAATTGGCAATGGGATTCCCAGCATGGCAAATTAGAAAAGTGGAACCGTAGAAGAACAGAGCATTTAGGAGAGTTTGATCCTGTAACTGGTAAGCAGACGAAAAAAGGCGAGCCTTCAAGAAGATGGGATGGTTAAAAACTATGGAACATGGAATCAGATTTATTAGTGAATATCCTGAAATCGGTGAATTGCTTCATCGTCTATTTGTGAAAAGGGAATTAGACGAATGGTATAAGAACAAATGTGCAGAGAAAATAAAAGTGCCTGATGAGTTTAATCAAATAAAAGGTTTGAAAAAAATTGAAGTTAGAGATTTAAACAATCCTTCAGGAGAAATTGATATCCATTTGAAAGATCTTTCTGGGGAGAATAGTTTTCATTTAGAACAGCAAATCAATATGAAAGTATCTAAATTGGTGCCTGTTTATGTACTAGATTATAGCTATTCCCTAAGACACGATTTAATTGACGGCGCTTATGATATTATAGGGACTGCTGAATCTTTAGAATTCATTCAGGGAACGAACTATATCAATAAAATAATGCATGAGAAAGGGTTTATCGAACTCAGTTATTTGTATGATTACTACGATACTGTGTATGAATGGAGTGAATTGCCACATATACAGCCTTTCAACAGGAGATTAACATTAGGAGATGCCTTGTTTACTGATGTATTAGAGTTGCTATAGTTAAAAACTTGCCGTGTTGTCATCGGCAAGTTTTTTTAAAATGATGAAGCTTTTTAAAGCTTGGCCAACGAAGTACAAGGAGAAGCGGGATGGGCGAAGATCATATTTCTCAATTGCAGCCATTAAAAATCTGTGATGGCTGGTCTGTAGTACTGAACAATTTAAACTCAGAAAAAAGAACGGAAGAAGAATATGAACTTCTAATACTGCAAAATGAAAAACGTAATGCCATTATTAAGGTAATATATGAAAATGATCAATACCATATAAAAGTGGTTGGCTTAAAAATAAATAAGATTTATGACGTAGAATCTTTTGATGAAATAGAACATGTATTAGAAGAGTTAGAATATCAAATCTGGAGTGTGGGAAGTGGGGTTTTAGAGGGTTTGCAGCCACTAAGCCAACAGATTCCCAATTTCTTAAGGCTAAAGATACCGGCTGGTTGGACTGTTGATTATATTACATTAAAAGATACTGATCCTAAGAACCTAGAGGCAAATGATGATACTTGGTTATTTGACTTTAACCAAGATCTCCTACAGATTTCTCACAAGACAAAAAACTTGTTGTTTGACGTAGGGTGGTACCCAGAAGGGGATCCAGCTGGAAGTTACGGTATTGAACTTATAAAAAACGAAGATTGGGGAAATCCGGTAGAAGATATTGTGTGCATTGAGCTTAAAGAATTAATTAAACAATTGGATAATATTTTTATGAAAGAAATTAAAAATGAATACTAATAAAAAAGCAGGTTGTATTACCCTGCTTTTTTCAAAGAGGCATCTATTATTATTGATACAGGAGCCTTCGCTAATACCATCAGATAGAAGTTAACTAGTTACTATAGAGGTTATCATTGTGAGAAAACATGTTAGGTTAGATGTTCCAAAAGCTAATATACACCCTCTACGAATAACACAAGGATGGAAAGTGAATTATAATCATTTTGTTGAAATAGACCCAAGAACTTTAGAACCGAATGATGATTCCTGGTTTTTGTTCACAGACAGTTTGTTGCAGCTTTATCATGAACAATCTTCAATAACACTTGATTTAGGCTGGGTTCCTGACATTTCTCCTGAAGGTAATTATCTGGTTTTAATAGCCAAAAATAATGATTGGGAAGATCCTATTAAAGAATTTTCATCAGATGACTATAAAAAAGTGATTTTATATATTGAATATCATTTAAATCAAGTAACAACTACTTGGTGGAAGTAGGTTTAATGATTCTTGATTAATGGATGGAATGGTTACTATTTATGGAACATGGAATCAGATTTATTAATGAATATCCTGAAATCGGTCTTTTTTAAGAAGTAAAGAGAGGAAAACTAGTGAAATGAAAGTACATCAAATTCACGATTTTCATCTAAAAGATGAATCGGATTTTGTTCAAACACAACAATCCCTTAAACATAAAATCAACCTATCACCCTCCATCACCCCAGACTCCATCAACACCTGCGCAGGCGTCGACCTCGCTTATTGGGAGCAGGACGGCGAACCGTACGGGGTGTGCAGTATTATCGTGATTGATGCTGATACTAAAGAAGTCATTGAAAAAGTGCACAGCATGGGGAAAATCAGTGTGCCGTATGTTGCTGGCTTCCTTGCGTTTCGTGAGCTGCCGCTGATCATCGAGGCGGCGAAAAAACTGGAGACGGAGCCCGATGTGTTTTTGTTTGATGGCAACGGGTATCTGCATTACAACCATATGGGCGTTGCCACCCATGCTGCTTTTTTTCTCGGTAAGCCGACAATTGGGATTGCGAAAACCTATCTCAAAATCAAAGACTGTGATTTCGTCATGCCTGAAAATGAAGTTGGTGCATATACCGATATTATCATTGATGGCGAGGTATATGGTCGGGGGTTGCGGACGCGGCGGGACGTGAAGCCTATCTTCTTGTCTTGTGGAAATCATATTGATTTAGAAAGCAGCTATCAGATCACGATGAGCCTGATCAATCAAGAAAGCAGGCTGCCAATCCCTGTCCGCCTTGCTGACCTAGAAACACATATCTTGCGAACGTTCTATCAGAAAAATCACGTGTAACACTTGCAGGCCCGGAACTGCAAGTGTTTTTTATTGATTTCTGTATATTTCGCTTATATATAAAGACGGGGACACTCCAGTCACCCGTTTGAACACTCTGCTGAAGTAATAAGGGTTAGAAAAGCCTAATGTGCTGCTGACTTCAGTTACATTTAAGTTGGTTGTTTTGAATAGATCAATTGCCTGTGCAATCAGCAGTTCATTTTTATAAGCTGTTATGCTTTTCCCGGTTTGCTTTTTGAAGAGGGAGGAAAGGTAGGCATAATTCATTTCTAAAGCATCCTCAAAATCTCTGCTGACCAGCTTTGCATGCTTGTTACGGTGCAGAAATTCAATGATTCGGCTGATGACCCTTGAAGAGCGTGTGCCGGCCTGACTGTTTATCGCATTTCTATACAGATCAATGAAGAGTTGATAGGTGAGAGAACACACTTGGAGCGCCCTGAAAGCACTTGGTGATTCAAAGGCATGAACAATGCTGCTCAGCTGTTTTTCTGTGTACTCACGATGAGAGACAGAACCGCTTTTCGGAAAGGTTAATTGTGATGAATAGATGCTGTCGAGAAGGATTGGTGAATTGTGAAATGGAGAAAACTCGTCCTCCTGATCCACGGAAGGTTCGGCATAAAAATGAATGTAGTACCATTCGGTGCCGGGTGTATAAAAATCGCCTCCCCAATGCGGTGTATTGTTCTTAAGAAAAAGATATCCCCCCGCCTGAATGCGGTACTCGTTTTCGTTCTCAAATACATGGATCGCGCCTTGTTTTACGTAAAAAAATACACTGATTCTATCCATCGTCCTGTCAGGGTGACGTAAAGTCCCTTCTGTATCCTTCATATGTCCGGCCTCACGGATTTTAGGGAGATGATTGGCTTGGAGTTTTACTTTATACATGGCTTCACCATCTTTCGCTATTCTTATCTCCAGTGTAACGGTTCAATCTAAAAAAAGGATATGTTTTTGATAAATAATGAATTCACATCCCATATCATCATTTGGATAATGAAAGCATCACCATGAATGATGAAACGTGATAGGGGGAGATCGAGATATGAAAGATGTAACATTATTAAAAGGTATGTTTTATGATTCCCAGATGAAAGGGAAGGAATATTTGCTTTTTTTGGATGTAGACCGTCTTTTGGCTCCGTGTTATGAGGCTGTATTACAGACGCCTAAAAAACCGCGCTACGGCGGGTGGGAGGCAAAGGAAATTGCCGGGCATTCGATCGGTCATTGGCTGTCAGCCGCATCAGCCATGTACCAGGCTTCCGGAGATGAAGAACTGAAAAGAAAAGCAGAGTACGCAGTGAATGAGCTGAGTCATATCCAACAATTTGATGAAGAGGGATATGTAAGCGGTTTCTCCAGAGCGTGTTTTGATGAGGTGTTCAGCGGTGATTTTCGGGTGGACCACTTTAGTCTGGGAGGTTCTTGGGTGCCGTGGTACAGCATCCATAAACTGTTTGCGGGATTAATAGATACGTATCGGCTAACCGGCAATCAGACGGCTTTACGTGTCGTCGTCAAGCTGGCTGATTGGGCAAAAAAGGGGCTGGATCGTCTGACGGACGAGCAATTTCAGCGTATGCTGATATGTGAACATGGCGGGATGAATGAGGCGATGGCCGATCTTTTTATGCTGACGAAAAACAAAGCATATCTTGAACTTGCGGAACGTTTCTGTCATCGTGCCATTCTTCAGCCACTGGCAGAGGGGAAGGATGAGCTTGAAGGAAAGCATGCCAATACCCAAATTCCAAAGGTGATCGGGGCCGCCAAGCTGTATGACATTACTGGTAATGAAGCATATAGAAATGCCGCGCTCTTCTTTTGGGAACAGGTTGTATATCAGCGTTCCTACGCAATTGGCGGCAACAGTATTGGAGAGCATTTCGGAGCGGAAGGCAGCGAGGAGTTGGGGGGAACAACCGCAGAAACGTGCAATACGTATAACATGCTGAAATTGACCGGGCATTTATTCCGGTGGTTTCACGAAGCGAGATTTATGGATTACTATGAGAATGCGCTTTATAATCACATTCTTGCTTCCCAAGATCCTGATTCAGGCATGAAAACCTATTTTGTTTCCACACAGCCGGGGCATTTCAAGGTGTATTGTTCTCCAGAAGATTCTTTTTGGTGCTGTACAGGCACGGGGATGGAAAACCCTGCGCGCTATACGCAGCATATTTATGATATAGACCAAGACGATCTGTATGTGAATTTATTTATTCCTTCACAAATAAACATGCAAGAAAAACAACTGATCATCACACAGGAAACCTCTTTTCCAGCAGCCGAAAAAACCAGGCTAGTTGTCAAAAAAGCTGACGGTGTGCCTATGACACTGCATATGCGTATTCCTTATTGGACAAATGGCGGCCTTAAAGCTGCGGTCAATGGGAAACGAATTCAATCGGTTGAGAAAAATGGGTACCTCGTTATTCACAAACATTGGAATACAGGAGATTGTATTGAGATTGATTTGCCGATGAAACTCCACATCTATCAAGCGAAGGATGATCCTAAAAAAAGCGTCCTGATGTATGGGCCGGTTGTATTGGCAGGAGCACTAGGCAGAGAGGACTTCCCTGAAACAGATATACTTGCTGATCATCTCGCCCTTAATAACCATCCGTTAATTGATGTCCCTGTGTTGGTGGCGGATCAGCGTCAATTGGATCATTGGGTGAAGCGGGTAAATGAAACATCACTCGTATTTCAAACGAAACCGATTGGCCAGCCGGGGAATGAAGAAATCACATTCATGCCGTTCTACAATGTGCATCATCAGCGGTATTCCGTTTACTGGTATGTGATGACCGAAAAGGAATATCTTGATTTTACAGATGAAGAAAAAGAAAGGCAGGAAATCATCAGACGCATAACCGTTGATGCCGTTCAGCCGAATGAACAGCAGCAGGAGATAGAACATCACTTGAAAAAAGAAAACTCTTACTCCGGTTACGCAAGTATCGTTCACAGAGGCTGGCGAGACAGCAGAGGAGATGGTTTTTTCAGTTATGAGATGAAAACAGAGCCGAGTCAACCCATGTATTTGCTGGTCACTTATTTTGGAAGTGATGATACCTTTCAATCGGAGGAACAAACATACGAAAGAAATTTTGAGATCATGATAGATGATCAACTACTGGCCAGACAGCAGCTAAAGGCAAATCACCCAGGAAGGCTTTTTGATGTATGTTATGACATTCCAGTTGCATATACGAAAGGAAAAGAGAGAGTAACTGTCACGTTCAAATCAAGAAAGGGAACAGCAGCCGGCGGAGTGTTTGGGGTTAGGATGATTAATGAAAAAATGGTTTTACATTGAATGCATATCGATATGAAGCTTGTTCACTCAAAAACTTGCGACCCATGGGCCGCAAGTTTTTTATTTGAATGTTTTCCGCGTCAAATCGATAAAAGCCTTTAATGGCGCAGACATCCACTTGTCCTTATGCCATGCTAGTTGAGTGAAAACGGGGCAATCGCTCTGCCAATTGAGTTCTTTCATCCGGCCTGCTGCAATATCATCTTTTACTGTCATTTCAGGCAAGATTCCAATCCCAAGTCCGGCCATCACGCATTGTTTGATGGCTTCTATGCTGACGAATTCCAATTTATTAGGATAGACACCGGAGTCATGTAAAGTATTCTCAAAGAGCGTGCGGTACGAGCAGCCGTCCTCTGTCAGCAGAAGAGTTTCGTTTTGAAGCTCCTTCAATGTTACTGGTAAATCTGCGGGGAAAAGATGGTCGTTAGCAGCCACCATTTTGATCTCATCCTGAATCAAAGATTCAACGTGCAATGTGTCATCCGGCCGGTTTACATCCAAGATGAAGGTGATATCAAGCTGGCCCTGTAAGAGCTGTTCTTTTGCTTGTTCATTGGAGATATATGGTTTGAATATGAGCTTTACTTGGGGAAAAGCGTGTTTAAATTCTTTTATGATAGGCGGAAGGCGGTATGTGCACTGGCTTTCCGTCGCCCCGATTTTTAAGGTTCCCGTTGTTTCTCTTACTTGATTTGCGGCCATTTTCGCCTCTTCTGTTAAAGTAATGATCTTCTCCGCATAGGATTTGAACGTTTTTCCTGCTTCTGTCAAGATAAGCCGTTTGCCGAGCCGTTCAAATAAAGGAGTCCCGATTTCTTCTTCTAGTGATTTGATCTGGGAGGTAATGCTTGATTGTGCATAATTAAGCATCTTGGCGGTAAGGGTGAAGTTTACATGTTCTGCCGCCGTAACAAAGGTGATCAGCTGCTTCAATTCCACCTGTCTCTTCCTTTCTAAATCGGTTTTACCGATTGAATTAATCAAAATAATCATCTGTAATGATTGGTGAATCCATTATATGATGAAGAAAATCATTCGTAAACAAAGGAGTAGATGCATCATGAAAATTGCGGTTATTAACGGCGGAACTCGGTCTGGCGGAAATACGGATATTCTTGCGGAGAAGGCTGTTCAAGGATTCGATGCGGAACACATTCATTTGCGTAAATATCAGATCCAGCCAATTGAAGATCATCGTCACACTCAAGACGGCTTCCGTCCTGTTCATGATGACTACAATTCTATTATTGAGCGGATATTGCCGTGCGATATTCTCATATTCGCTACTCCAATTTATTGGTTCGGCATGTCAGGGACGTTAAAGCTATTTATTGATCGCTGGTCACAGACGTTGAGAGATCCCCGATTTCCTGATTTTCAACAACAAATGTCGGTGAAGCAAGCATATGTGACAGCAGTGGGCGGAGACAATCCAAAAATAAAGGGGCTGCCGCTGATTCAGCAATTTGAACATATTTTTGATTTTATGGGGCTGCCCTTTAAAGGCTATGTGCTGGGAGAAGGCAATCGTCCAGGCGATATTCTTCGTGATCATCAGGCGCTGTCTGCTGCGAGCCTCTTACTGAAAAGAAGCGATGCTATATGAAGTTTTTGCTGTCGGTCATTGCTGGCATGCTGATTCTTGCATTCTTTTTATTTTGGAAGGTCCAGCCTCCTGTTTGGATAGATGTTGAAACCAATTCGCCTCAGTTGAAGCAATCTATGAGAATGGCAGGAACCACGCTGCAAGTCAAGCACATCATCAAGAGTGATGCAGGAGAAGAAACAACTGTCATATCGAACGGCATTTCGGGACCAAAATAAAAAAGCACCTGTCCAGGTGCTTTTTTCTATAAATGAGGAATGACAAGGCCGCCATATAAAAATGCCGCGATAATCAGAAATGCCGGATGCATCTTGAATTTAGTCATGGCAAGGAGGGAAATCCCCGCAATCACTATAGATTGGATCCAGCCGATAGCTTTGATGCCGTCTGCGCCGATTTGCCAGGTAAGAATGAGCATCATGACCGCGATGACAGGCTGAACGGACAGCGTCATGCCTTTGATAACGGGTGATTGGCGGAAGCGCTGAATGATGCGCAGCAGGACAATCAATGCAAGCGCCGACGGTACGACGGTTGCGATCAGCGCAATCAAGAAGCCGGGCCACCCGCCTGCGCTGTAGCCGACATACGCGGCGATTTTGGTTGCGATCGGGCCCGGCAATGCGTTCGCAAGTGCGAGCATGTTTGAGAATTGGTCGTTTGAGAGCCAGTTGTATCTGTTTACGACTTCTTCAAACATCAGCGGGATAGACGCAGGTCCGCCGCCATATCCGAGTAGGTTTGCGATAAAAAACGCCATAAATAAATAGATCGATATCATGAGGCCGACATTCCTTTATCTTTTGAATGTTTATTTGTGATTTTGTCTTTCAGTTTAAAATGAAACGCGCCGTACGCTAAGAAAATGATAATGACAAGGCCGGGATTGATCTGTAACGTTTGCAGGCCGATAAAAGCGATAATAAAAAACAGGATGCCGGTGACCCAGCCGAAACCTTTAAGCGCTTTTTGGCCAAACTCGTACGCCATTATGCCAAGCATTACCGCAATCACCGGCGTTACGGCACCAATCATGCCGGCAACAATTGCTGAATGGCTTAAGACATTTACAGCCGCAAACAAGCCCACCATCGCAAGACATGTAGGCAGAATATGGGCAAGTGTCGCCACGAGTGCGCCTAACGTGCCTTTTAGCTTGAAGCCCAGATACGCAGCCATTTTTGTGGCAATCGGTCCGGGAAGCGCATTAGCGATCGCTAATATTTCTCCGAATTCATCATCATCAATCCATTTATATTTATTGACCGCTTCATGGCGGATCAGCGGAATCACGGAAGGTCCGCCGCCGAACCCTAGTATGCCAGTGCGCACCATTGCGGCCGTCATATCCCGATAAGGATGGTTTTTCATTCGTTTCTCTCCTTTACAGCTTCATTCCCATACGGCTTTTGTATCGTTTGATCAGCATCTGGCAATCAACACTGACGACGCCTCGCAGCGGATACAGCCGTTTTGTTAAAAACTCTTCCATTTCTTGATCGTTGGCAAAGATCCCATGCATATGCAGCTTGCTCGGGCCTGTCATGTGATAAAGGCTGGTGACCGCAGGCTCTTCCTCAAGCTTGAGAGCGACCTCTTCTAAAAATTGCGGCTCTACCTCGACATTGAAAAACACGGATACATGGATGCCGATTTTAGCGGGATTGATGACCGCTGTGAATTTTTCAATGACGCCTGCTTCAATGAGCTGATTGATCCGAGCTTGGACGGCAACCCGTGATAAATCGACTCTCTTGCCAAGATCCGTATAAGAAATTCTTCCTTCTTCATGCAAAATGGTGAGGATTTGTTTGTCGATCTCATCAAGTACAAGGTTGGGGATTTGGTATTCATTGCTCATTTTCTCCACCTGCTTTCGTAAGCCTTTTAGACGTTATTTTATCATATAAGTTTCGTTTCGTACGATAAAATTTTAATTTATTTTCACAATGAATATAAAAATGTTTTGTTGTTTACGAAACGAATAAAGTTCGTCAGCTTTTCTGACGGGTGAGTAGATGTGAAAAATCAAGCTCTCTATACTGAAGAAAATCTCATGATAAAGGGGACTTGTGATGAACAAATCTATCATCGGTACAAAACAAATGGTCGTCAGTCCGCATTATCTCGCTTCTCAAGCCGGAAACCGAATACTGGACAAGGGAGGAAACGCGTTTGACGCCGCTGTTGCTGTGAGTGCTTGTCTGGCAGTTGTGTATCCGCATATGACGGGGCTTGGCGGGGATTCCTTTTGGCTGACCTTTCACCAGGAAACAAAGTCGGTAAGAGTCTATAATGGCAGCGGCCGTTCAGGAAAACATGTAACGAGAGATGTATATAAGGGAAAAAGCGCGATTCCGCTGAGGGGAATCGACAGTGCCATTACCGTTCCGGGGATGGTTGATAGCTGGGATGCGGTGCTGAAGGAGTACGGACGTATGTCCCTTGCGGACGTGTTGGAGCCCGCACGCGACTATGCCCAAAATGGTTTTCCAGTATCAGCTGATCAGTGTCGTCACACAGAAACGAATCTTGAACTGCTGGCCTCCACGCCTTACACGGCCGGCATCTTCACGAGATGCGGAAAAGCGCCTGTCCCGGGAGAGCGGTTTGTGCAAAAAGAGCTTGCAGAAAGTCTGAACATGGTCGCTAAAAAAGGAAGAAGCGCATTCTATGAAGGAGATATCGCTCAGCGGATTGTCTCGTATTTACAGCATAACGGCAGCTACATGACACTCGATGATTTTAAAGCGCACCGGGGCGAGTGGGCGGAGCCTGTCTCAAGTGATTACCGAGGATACAGTGTGTACCAGGCGCCGCCGAATTCTCAGGGATTTACCGGTTTATTGACACTGAACATTCTGGAAAACTATGATTTCACCCAAATCGAACACGGTTCATTTGAGTATTATCATGTGCTTGTGGAGGCATTGAAAAAGAGTTTTCTAGATCGGAATGCCGTCCTGACTGATCCGGCGTTTGCGGACATCCCACTTGAAAGGCTCTTGGACAAAAGTTACGCGAAACAATTGGCGGAAGAAATCGGCTATTTGGCAGAACCGGCGGAAAGCAGGCCAGTAGGAAGTGATACTGCATATGCGGCCGTCATCGATGCGGATGGCAATGCAGTATCTTTCATTCAAAGCCTGTACTTTGAATTTGGCTCGGCAGTCACTGCTGGTGATACAGGCATATTACTGCAAAACCGCGGGTCATTTTTCTCATTGGATAAAAATCATGTCAATACGCTTGAACCGAGAAAGCGCAGCTTCCATACGCTGATGCCGGCTATGGCCTGCAAAGACGGAAAACCGAAAGTCCTGTACGGCACACAAGGCGGCGAAGGCCAGCCGCAGACCCAGACGGCCATCATTACCAGAATGCTGGACTACGGAATGCATCCTCAGCAGGCAATCAGCGAACCGCGCTGGGTGTGGGGCAGAACGTGGGGAGAGGAATATGAAGGGCTTAGAGTCGAGGGCAGATTCTCAGAGGAAACAATTGAAAAGCTCAAAGACAGCGGACATCTCGTCGAGGTTGTCGGTGACTATGATCCGCTGATGGGACACGCAGCAGCAATCAAAGTTGATGAGGAAGGCTTTCTCCAAGGCGGAGTCGACCCGCGGGGAGACGGAGCGGCTGTGGGGGTTTGAGGTATCAGAAGAAAATACACATATAAATAAAAACGACTAGAAAGAGGACTGCGCCAAATAAATAGTGTATATATTGTTTTTCTTCACGCTTATATTTCCATTCCATAAATGTACGAAAACAACTCGTCAGGAATAGAAAGAAAATAAGCATAATCTCTGGAGGAAAGCATAAAACAGAAAAACCTAATAAAATGAGCATGATGATTTCCAGCAGCCCTTGTGTGCTATTTACAGGTTTATACCACCAAGGCGGTTTAGGGATGCCTAGTTTTTTTCTGGCATAGATATAAAAAGTAGTATTGATTAAAGCTGCAACCAGTAACACAATCAAAAAATGAGTGCCTGTCATATATACCCCTCCTATCTATCTTATATACGGGTGGAAAAGGAAAAATGTTTCATAAAAGAACACCCGGAGTTTTCTCCGGGTGTTTTTTAACTATATTTTTCTTCCTGCTTTTTTGTGATTACAAGGTCTTTTTGACTAGTTTCTTCTATTTAAATAGTCCTTCTGTTTAGCTTGGACGAACCAGTGTAAATTCTTCGCCGAGCTTCGCATAGTGATTTCCCGCCAATCTTGAAGCAGGCTTTAATTCATCTGTCAAAACATAGCCTTTTTCTGCATCATACACCTTTTCATCAAGGTGGAAGCAGACGACTCTCCCGATAAGCAGATCTGCTGTAGTAACGCCTTGATCATTGTCGAACGTCATATGCCGCTCTAATGTGCATTCAAAGCGGATGCGTGCTTCTTTAATGCCGGGAACTGAAACAGCTTTGCTTTCGACGGGATGAAGCGAGGTGCGTGTGAGCTCGCTTTCGTCCGGATCTAAGCTTGCCGCCGTTTCATTGATGTCTTCAATGATGGCTTCATCACTGACATGAACGACAAATTCTCCGTTCTCCACTGCGTTTCGGGCTGTATCTTTTTGGCGTCCTCCAGCCCTGTTAACAGAAACACTGAGAAGCGGAGGATCTGAGCTGACAACGTTATAAAAACTGAAAGGCGCTGCATTTACCGCTCCGCTTGAAGAAAGGGTGGTTACAAATGCAATGGGACGGGGGATGACAGCACCCGACAATAGCTTGTATGTGTCTTTGGCACTAAGCTGATCCGCTTGAAATATGTACATAGCAACAACCGCCTTTATCGTAGGATACCTTGATTATAACGAAATGGTTTCAAGGAAACCAAATGATGTGGGTTGCATATGTTATGTCATGACATATATCTAATACAGGGGAAATGTAAAAATAGGCTTCCGTACGTCCGCCGGCAGCCTATTGAAAATGAAATCTTAGATTATTTGTATTTCTTTTTGACTACCCAGCAATTGCCGTCTTTCCAGAATTCTTTTTTGCTGTGATAATCATCCTCTTTTTTGTAGTAATGGTGGTGATGCGGTTTTTTGTAGTATTTCTTATGGGATTTTTTCTTATGGGAGCAATATGATTTTTTGTGTGTGCGGCATGATTTCTTATAGCTGCGAGATTTTTTCTTGTGAGAACAGTATGACTTTTTGTAGCTGCGAGATTTTTTGTAAGAACGGTAAGATTTTTTGTAGCTGCGAGATTTTTTGTGAGAACAGTATGATTTTTTGTAGCTGCGAGATTTCTTGTGAGAGCAATATGATTTTTTGTAGCTGCGAGATTTTTTGTGAGAGCAGTACGATTTTTTGTAGCTGCGAGATTTTTTGTGAGAGCAGTATGATTTTTTGTGGCTGCGAGATTTTTTGTGAGAGCAGTATGATTTTTTATGGCTGCGAGATTTTTTGTGAGAGCAGTATGATTTTTTATGGCTGCGAGATTTTTTGTGAGAGCGGCGCGACTTTTTATGGCTGCGTTTTTTTCCATGAGGCTCTTGGTATAAATAATCTTTTAAACCTTCTTTTTTTGCGGATTTCACCGCTTCTTTGATGTCAGAATGGGAATAGTGGCCCAATTTGAAATCCTCCTTTTGAAAATGATGTTAAGGATGAAGATCCTTACTACCCACATAGTACGCGCAGTTTTAAAAAGTGTATAAGTGTTCCGCTGAGATCACACAAAAATAAAAGCCTAAATTTGTGAGGGGGAATATGGATGAAGAATCAATCCAATTTGCCGCTTTATCAGCTGTTTGTTCATCCAAAAGATTTGCGTGAATTAAAAAAAGATATATGGGACGATGATCCGGTGCCGGCTGTCATGAAGGTAAATCAAAAAAGGCTGGATATTGATATTGCTTACCGGGGATCACATATTAGAGACTTCAAAAAGAAGTCATACCATATTTCCTTTTATCAGCCGAAAACATTCCGCGGCGCCCGCGAGGTTCACCTGAATGCAGAATATAAAGATCCTTCCATGATGAGAAACAAGTTGTCACTGGATTTTTTCTCAGAGCTTGGGACGCTGTCTCCAAAGGCGGAGTTTGTGTTTTTAAAAGTGAATGGGAAGAATGAAGGGGTTTATCTTGAACTTGAATCCGTCGATGAATTTTATTTAGCGAAAAGGAAGCTGGCGGACGGGGCGGTTTTTTACGCGGTTGATGATGATGCTAATTTCTCTCTGATGAGCGATTTGGAAAGGGAAACGAAGACGTCGCTTGAGCTTGGATATGAAAAGAAGACAGGGACTGAGGAAGACGATTTTTATTTACAGGATATGATTTTTAAAATTAATACTGTCCCTAAAGCCCAGTTTAAATCAGAAGTGACAAAGCATGTGGATGTCGATAAGTATTTGCGCTGGCTCGCCGGCATTGTATTCACCTCAAACTATGACGGGTTTGTCCACAACTACTCGTTGTACAGAAGCAGTGAAACCGGATTATTTGAGGTGATTCCTTGGGATTATGATGCGACTTGGGGCAGGGATATCCATGGAGAGCGGATGGCTGCCGATTATGTAAGAATTCAAGGATTTAATACACTAACCGCCCGGATTTTGGATGAACCCGATTTTCGCAAGTCCTACAAGCAACTGTTAGAGAAAACGCTCCAATCTCTTTTTACAATAGAATATATGAAACCGAAAATAATGGCGATATATGAGCAGATTAGGCCGTTTGTCCTGATGGACCCATATAAAAAGAATGATATTGAGCGTTTTGACCGTGAGCCGGATGTGATTTGCGAGTATATTATAAAAAGAGCTGATTACCTCAAAAGTGAGCTTGATCTTTTATCCTGACGATAAACGGGCGGATTCCGGAGAACGGAGCGCCTTTTTTTATTTCCGTTCATTTAACGATTTGGATATATCCACAAATTGCCTCAGTACAGGGTTTTGGCTGTCTTTTCGATATGCGATGATCCATTCTGCTTTGAGTTGAAAATGATCAACGCTGCGATACGTGACATCAAGGTTAAACAGCCGTCTGGCAGAGGATGGGACAATGGTAATGCCGATGCCTGCTGTCACCAGCCCGATCACCATTTGATATTCTGTCGCTTCTTGAACGATATTCGGCACAAAACCTGCGTCTTCACAGAGCTGAATAAAGTCGGTATATAGCGTAGGCCACGCTTCTTTGGAAAGGGTAATGATCGGTTCGTTTTCCAAATCTGTAATGTCAATTGATTCTTTTAATGCAAGCGGATGCTGCTTCGGCAATGCGAGGATGCATGGACTGCTCTGGGTTGTCTCAATTTGCAGCTCGGGATGCTCTAACGGCGGATGGAGAATGCCGATATCGATATTTCCCTTGAGCAATTCCTCCTGCTGCCGATAAGAAGCGATTTCTTTCAGTTCAATTTTCACAGAAGGAAATTTTTTACGGTATTCCCGGATGATCGGCGGCAGAAATTCATATGTAGCTGATCCGACAAAACCAATAACGAGATGGCCATGTTCGCCGCGAGCCGTCCGTTGGGCCAGTTCAATTCCTTGACCAATTTGCATCAAAGCTGATCGGCAGTGATTTAAAAAGATTTCACCAGCCGCCGTAAGCTCGACAAATCGTTTTGTCCTCTTCAGAAGCGTCACCCCGACTTCTTCTTCCAGCTGTTTGATCTGCTGGCTGAGAGGAGGCTGTGTCATGTTCAGCCGCCGCGCAGCTTTTCCGAAATGAAGCTCTTCGGCTACTGCGATAAAGTATTGAAGATGGCGAAGCTCCATTCAATATGCATTCCTTTCCATAGGTTAATAATTCGTAATACATATTAATCATAAGGCGAATCGATATTGGAGGTCAATTTCCAAAGAGTGTATAGTGAAACGTATCACAAGAAATATTTAAAATTTTATGTTTAAAATGCATAATAAGGAGTGAGGGTGTTGACAAAAGCAACAAAAGAACAAAAATCCCTTGTGAAAAGAAGAGGGGCGGAGCTTGTTGTTGATTGCTTAGCGGAGCAAGGTGTCACACATGTATTTGGCATTCCAGGTGCAAAAATTGATGCAGTATTTGACGCTTTACAAGATAAAGGGCCTGAAATTATCGTTGCCCGGCATGAACAAAATGCAGCATTTATGGCGCAAGCAGTCGGCCGTTTAACTGGAAAACCGGGAGTCGTGTTAGTCACATCCGGACCAGGTGCTTCTAACTTGGCAACAGGACTGCTGACAGCAAACACTGAAGGTGACCCTGTCGTTGCGCTTGCTGGGAACGTGATCCGTGCAGATCGTTTAAAACGGACACATCAATCTTTGGATAATGCGGCGCTATTCCAGCCGATTACAAAATACAGTGTAGAAGTTCAAGATGTAAAAAATATACCGGAAGCTGTTACAAATGCATTTAGGATAGCGTCAGCAGGGCAGGCTGGGGCCGCTTTTGTGAGCTTTCCGCAAGATGTTGTGAATGAAGTCACAAACACAAAAAACGTACGTGCTGTCGCAGCGCCAAAACTTGGTCCCGCAGCAGATGACGCAATCAGTGCGGCCATTGCAAAAATCCAAACAGCGAAACTTCCTGTCGTTTTAGTCGGCATGAAGGGCGGAAGACCGGAAGCGATTAAAGCAGTTCGCAAGCTATTGAAAAAAGTTCAGCTTCCATTCGTTGAAACATATCAAGCTGCCGGTACACTTACGAGAGATTTAGAGGATCAGTATTTTGGCCGGATCGGTTTATTCCGTAACCAGCCTGGCGATCTGCTGCTTGAGCAGGCTGATGTTGTTCTGACAATCGGCTATGACCCAATTGAATACGATCCGAAATTTTGGAATGTCAATGGAGACCGGACGATCATTCATTTAGACGAGATTCTGGCTGACATTGATCATGCTTACCAGCCGGAGCTTGAATTGATCGGTGATATTCCATCTACGATCAATCATATCGAACACGATGCTGTGAAAGTAGACTTTGCGGAACGTGAGCAGAAGATCCTTTCTGATTTAAAACAATATATGCATGAGGGTGAGCAGGTGCCTGCAGACTGGAAATCAGACAGAGTGCATCCTCTTGAAATCGTAAAAGAATTGCGAAACGCAGTCGATGATCATGTTACAGTGACTTGCGATATCGGTTCACACGCGATTTGGATGTCACGTTATTTCCGCAGCTACGAGCCGTTAACATTAATGATCAGTAACGGTATGCAAACACTCGGCGTTGCGCTTCCTTGGGCAATCGGCGCTTCATTGGTGAAACCGGGAGAAAAAGTGGTTTCAGTCTCTGGTGACGGCGGTTTCTTATTCTCAGCAATGGAATTAGAGACAGCAGTCCGCTTAAAAGCACCAATTGTTCACATTGTATGGAACGACAGCACATATGACATGGTTGCATTCCAGCAATTGAAAAAATATAACCGTACATCTGCGGTCGATTTCGGAAATATCGATATCGTGAAATATGCGGAAAGCTTCGGAGCAACTGGCTTGCGCGTTGAATCACCAGACCAGCTGGCAGATGTTCTGCGTCAAGGTATGAACACTGAGGGTCCTGTTATCATTGATGTCCCGGTTGACTACAGTGATAACATTAATTTAGCAAGTGACAAGCTTCCGAAAGAATTCGGGAAACTCATGAAAACGAAAGCTCTCTAGCACTCTGCGCATCACGACACTGTTTGATGAACAGCACTAAACAAAAAGGAGTGAAGGGAATTATGAAACGCGAAAGCAACATTCAAGTGCTCAGCCGCGGGCAAAAAGATCAGCCTGTGAGCCAGATTTATCAAGTATCAACAATGACTTCTCTATTAGACGGGGTATATGACGGGGATTTTGAACTGTCAGAGATCCCGAAATACGGAGACTTCGGTATCGGAACCTTTAACAAGCTTGACGGAGAGCTGATTGGGTTTGACGGTGAGTTTTACCGTCTCCGTTCAGATGGAACTGCGACACCGGTCCAAAATGGGGACCGTTCTCCGTTCTGTTCATTTACATTCTTTACACCGGACATGACGCACAAAATTGATGCGAAAATGACACGTGAAGAGTTTGAAAAAGAGATCAACAGCATTCTGCCAAGCAAAAACTTATTTTACGCTATCCGCATTGACGGATTGTTTAAAAAAGTGCAGACAAGAACGGTAGAACTGCAAGAAAAACCTTACGTGCCAATGGTTGAAGCGGTTAAAACACAGCCGATTTTCAACTTCGACAATGTGAGAGGAACGATCGTAGGCTTCTTAACACCAGCTTATGCAAACGGAATCGCCGTTTCAGGCTATCACCTGCACTTCATTGACGAAGGACGCAATTCAGGCGGACACGTTTTTGACTATGTGCTTGAGGATTGCACGGTTACGATTTCTCAAAAAATGAACATGAATCTCAGACTTCCGAATACAGCGGATTTCTTTAATGCGAATCTGGATAACCCTGACTTTGCTAAAGATATTGAAACAACTGAAGGAAGCCCTGAATAAAGAAAAAAAGAAAGCCCCTTTGTGAAGGGCTTTCTTTTTATTTGGCTCTTTTCCTGATTTTAGATAAAATAACGTCAAAAGGGTAAAGGTGTGGTCTGATGAAAATATTGGTTTTGGCAGTTCATCCTCATATGGAAACCTCAGTTGTGAATAAGGCATGGGCAGAGGAATTGAGTCATCATGACAATATCACAGTACGGGAGCTTTATAAGGAGTACCCGGATGAAGCGATAGATGTTGCGAAGGAACAGCAACTGTGCGAGCAATACGACCGGATTGTCTTCCAATTTCCGTTTTATTGGTACAGCTCTCCGCCGCTCTTAAAAAAATGGCAGGATCTTGTGCTGACTTTCGGCTGGGCCTTTGGTTCACAAGGAAACGCCTTGCATGGCAAGGAGCTGATGCTGGCTGTATCAACAGGGAGCGAAGCAGAAAAATATCAAGCAGGCGGAGCAAATCATTACTCAATCAGTGAGCTTTTGAAACCATTTCAGGCCACGAGCAATCTGATCGGCATGAAATACCTGCCCCCATATGTATTCTACGGCGTGAATTATGCAACTGCAGAGGATATTTCTCTCAGTGCAAAACGTTTAGCTGAATACATCCAGAAGCCTTTCGCTTAAAAGAAAGCCCTGTCCGGCATGCGGCAGGGCTTTTTTATAATTAAAAGTCCGGAAGCTCAGACAGGTTATTTTCCTTTAAGCCGTCCGGTTCACTTCGCAAAATGTCACGCCCGTATTTATGGAAGACATCAACATGAGCGAGTTTTCCCGCTTTTGCTTCTGACAGCGCAGTGGGATAGTCGAGCTCTCTTCCTGTGTTCGTTTTTACTGCGATAATATTGTCTTCCTCATTTCTCCTGACCGCAATAATTTCTTCTTTTCCAGATGGAACATCTTCCTGATCGGCAGTTGTTTGCCGGGCTTTATACGATTCATATGCTGCTTCAAATTGATCCATATTTACACCTCCACTTTTAGCGTGAACAAAAATGTCGATGATCATGTAAGGTTTCGACACAGCATACGACAATATTTCCTGAGAAATATCTAGAGAATGTGACAAATCAATTCATAATAAAAGGGATTCCGCATAAATACGGAATCCCTCTCAGTTATTTTGTCAGGTGTAAGTCCTTTGTTTTCATATAGCCTGTCGCACCGCCGTAATCAACGAATACCCAATCAAAATCAAAACCGCCTTTTTTCGTTTTACTCCAGCCTAAAAAAGAAACGCTTGTGTCTGCTGGTAGAGTCTTGATGCTTTTTCCTTCAGCGGATGTATATACTTTCGTTTTTGTTTTGGTTTTTACTGTTGTAGCTGCTTTTACAATGTAATGAGTGGAGACAAAGCCTGTTTTGCCGTTTTTATAATGAACCTTTGCCCAGTCAGCGTTTGAGAAGGAAATCAGTTTTAAGCTGTCGCCCAAGTACAGCGTATCGGCTTTCTGACTTGATGCGGAAGCCTTCGTTCTGACATTTAGCGCCTCTGCTGACACCAAATAAGAATCAATCGGATAACTGTATAAATCATCAATGCTTACCGTTGTTTCTGGCTGTTGTGCATGGATCGTGCTTGCGCCCCCTGCAGAAGCCGCAGTCATCCCAGCTGCAAGTGCTAAAGTTGATAGTATTTTTGTTGTTTTGTTCATTTCGTTCCTCTCCTCACGTAAGAGAAATAATTCACTCTATATCCCTATTCACGTTTTCACAGATTCCTAAACATTAAAAAGGATCAGATAAAAATCTGATCCGTGGCAATTATTTTTTTGTTTCTAGTTTGAGAGGCGCAGATATTGTTTTTTTCACTTTTTTTCCGTGCAAAATATCGTCTGCTGCTTCTGTAGCCAGTTTACCGATCAATTCAGGCTGCTGAGCGACGGTGGCTGAGAGCTTTCCGTCTTTAATGGAAGCGAGCGCATCTTTATTGCCGTCAAAACCAATCACTAAAATATCTTTTCCCGTGCTGTTAATTGCCTCAAGAGCACCGAGCGCCATTTCATCATTGTGAGCAAAAACAGCTTGGATATCCGGATGTCCTTGCAACAGGTTTTCCATGACAGTCAGGCCTTTGGTGCGGTCAAAGTCGGCTGATTGCTTTGTGACAACGTCGAGCTCTTGATCTGCGATGTTATGAAATCCTGAGCCCCGTTCCCGTGTGGCAGATGCGCCGGGCACGCCTTCGAGCTCTGCCACCTTTGCTCCTTTTCCAAGTTTGTCAGCAATGAATTCTGCGGCCATTTCGCCGCCTTTTACATTATCGGAAGCAACTAGGGTTTCAACTTTACCTTGTTCGGCGGAACGATCGATTGTTACGACGGGTACACCGACTGTGTTTGCAGATTCTACTGCCGTTGAGATCGCCGAAGAATCAGTCGGGTTGATTAACAATGCATCGACACCTTGCTGAATTAAGTCTTCCACATCACTCGTCTGTTTCGATGCATCATTTTGTGCATCGACAATGATGACTTTCATTCCCCGTTTTTTAGCTTCTTTTTCGATGCCCTTTTTTAATGAGACAAAAAAGGGATTATTAAGCGTTGAGACGGACAAGCCGATGGTGAATTCCTTTTTGTTACCCGAATTTGTCGGCTTTGCCCATTGGGGGGGCTCAAGCGAACAGGCAGTTAATAAAAACAATGATAACGTTAAAATGACGGATACAGCCTTTTTCATGTAAAAAACCCTCCTATGCTGACTTCTTGCGGTCTAATAATACCGCAATTAAGATGACAATCCCTTTGACAACCAGCTGATAAAACGATGAGACGCCAAGCAGGTTGAGCCCGTTATTCAGTGTGCCGATGATCAGCACCCCGATTAACGTACCGATAATGCGACCGCGGCCGCCGGAAAGACTTGTTCCGCCTAAGACGACCGCCGCGATAGCATCCAGTTCGTACGATTCCCCGGCAGTCGGCTGGGCTGAATGCAGGCGGGAAGTCAATATCGCGCCTGCAAGAGCGGATAAAAGCCCGGCTAAAGAATAGATCATCACTTTTACGCGCGTCACTTTAATGCCTGAAATGAGCGCGGCTTTTTCATTGCCTCCGATTGCGTACGTTCGGCGGCCGAACGGTGTTTTATGAAGAAGCACCCAAAGGATGACAAAGGCAAGAACCATCGTAATCGCCGGTACAGGAATGCCTAAAAAGTAACCGCGTCCGAACAGCTGAAACGCGTAGTTTGTGCCAAGTCCGGTAATCGGATTTCCGTCTGTATACACAAGCGTCAGTCCGCGAAATACAGTCATGGTCGCAAGCGTAGCGATAAAGGGCGCCATTTTTCCTTTTGTGATCAATAGTCCGTTGATCATCCCGAGTACGGCACCAATGATACAGCCGAGGATGATCGCGAGAACCGGATCGACACCAGATACAATCATCCCCGCAACTAAAGCGCTGGACAGAGCAAGAATAGCGCCGACAGAAAGATCAATGCCGCCTGTTAAAATCACAAAGGTCATGCCGAACGCGATTAATCCGTTAATGGCGACCTGGCGAAGCAGGTTTAAAATATTCAGCGGTTCAAGAAAGCTGGGATTTAAAATAGATACAATGATAACGAGAATAAATAAACCGAGAAACGGGCCGAGTTTTTGCATGACTCCGTCAAAGTGAATCCGTTTTTGTTCTGTTTGCAGTTGTTCCGTTTTCATATTACCGCCCTCCTGTGGCAAGTGTCATAATTCGTTCTTGAGTTGCTTCCTGCGCATCGATTTCTCCGCTGATTCTGCCTTCATGGACAACGATAATGCGATCGCTCATCCCGAGAATTTCCGGAAGCTCTGATGACACCATAATGATGGCGACACCGCGCTCAGTCAGCTCATTCATCAGCGAATAAATCTCCCGTTTCGCGCCAACATCCACACCTCTGGTTGGCTCATCCAAGATAAGCACTTTTGGTCCGATTCCGATCCACTTGGCAATCACCACTTTTTGCTGGTTGCCTCCTGATAAATGGCGTGCGTGCGTTTCCGGCGATGCCGTTTTGATGGTCAGGCGTTTAATTAAAAGATCGACAAATTCAGCTTCCCGCTTGTGATCAATGAGGCCCTTTGGAGAAAAACTGGACAGATTGGGCAGCGCAATATTCTCGCGAATCGAGGTGTCGAGCAGCAGCCCTTCATCTTTGCGGTTCTCTGTAATAAAGCCGAGCCCTTTTTTCACCGCATCCTGCGGGTTCTTAATGGCTGTCTTTTTTCCAGCGATCCATATCTCACCCGAGTCCAGCCTGTCAACGCCGAACAGCGCTCTCATGATTTCTGTCCGGCCGGCTCCCATCAATCCGGAGACACCGACGATTTCACCGGAACGAATGGAAAAGCTGACATCTTCAAAACGTCCTTTGACGGAGGCGTTTTTCACCTCGAATATTTTGTCGCCGAGAGAAGGAGTGCGTTTCGGATATCGTTCAGTCAGCTCGCGTCCGACCATTTTTTTGACAACTTCATCAAAATTGGTTTCTGAGATGTTTGTTGTATCTACCGTTTTTCCGTCACGCATGATGGTGATTCTGTCGCAAATCGCAAAGATTTCTTCCATACGATGAGAAATGTATACAATGGATACGCCGTTCTTTTTTAACGCTGTAATGACCTCAAAGAGCTTGCTGATTTCCCGTTCCGTCAAAGCAGCGGTAGGCTCATCCATAATGATCACCTCAGCATTTGTCATGAGCGCTTTTGCAATTTCAATCATTTGCTGCTGCCCGACGGAACACTCGCCGGCTTCTTGCTCAAGAGAAAGAGAGACAGACAGTTTGTTAAATTGCTCTTTTGCTAGCGCTTTCATTTTTCTTGTTTGTAAAACGCCCAGCTTGGAGGATATCTCTTTCCCGATAAATAGATTCTCAAGAACGGTCATTTCCGGCCAGATATTCAATTCCTGATGGATAAAGGCTATTCCATGCTGTTCTGCTTCTTTCGGATTGGAAAAGCACGTTTCGTTTCCGTTTATGCGGATTTGCCCTTTATCCGATTTATGCAGGCCTGTCAGGATGTTCATAAGCGTGGACTTGCCGGCGCCGTTTTCTCCCATTAATGCGTGAACCTCGCCAGGCATGAGCTGAAAGGAAACGCCTGACAGCACTTGGTTTTTTCCGAATGCTTTATGAATGTCTTTCATGTCAATCTGCATGTCCCATCCTCCTTTCTAGAAAAGCACACCCGCCTGCAGGATGCAGTTGGCATACGGTGTGAATTCACCTGTTCTTATAATGGCTTTTGCTTCTTTTGTCAGCAGCTTAAACTCCTCGTGAGAAAGGTATTCTATCTCCTGTTCAGAAAAAAGGTTCTCTAGAAATCTCGCATTCTCTTGATTAGATACTTTTATTTCAGCTGCAGCAATGACTTTTTCGACGACCATCTCGTCCGCGACCACTGCCGCTGTATCTTGGAAAGCCGGAAGACCCGGCTTCAGTGAAAGATCAATTTTCAAAACGCCGTCTGGAACCGGCAGCCCTGCATCTGCGATGACAATTTTATCAGTGTGGCCAAGGTCGGCTAAAAGCTTGGCAAGATGGCTGTTCAGTATACCGTGTTTTTTCATGACAGCAGCTCCTCTACTTCTTTTCTAGTCGGCATTCCGCCTTGAGCGCCGAAGGAACAGACAGAAAGGGAAGCAGCACGATTGGCAAACCGCAATGCGGCTTCAATGTCTTTCCCCTCAGCCAGAGCCACGGCTAAGGCTGCGTTAAACGTATCACCGGCTCCGGTTGTATCAACGGGCTCTACGGGGAAGGACGGGATGAGGCGCTCTTTGTTGCCGACTGAATAGCGGACGCCTTGTTTTCCTTCCGTAATAAAGAGCTTCGCTGGATAAAGCGCCAAGGCTTCAGAAACGGTAAGACCAGGGAATAAGATCGACGCCTCGTGTTCATTTGGCGTGAGATAGGTGGCATGATCAATTGTTTCTTGTTTCAGCGGGCGGGACGGTGCCGGGTTGAGCATGATCGGAATATCGTGAGAATGGCAGTATCTGCACAACTCATCAACCGTTTCTTCCGGAATTTCCTGCTGAATCAGGACCATATCGACCTTTTCGATCTGATCAAGCGCGTCTATCGCATATGATGGAGTGACATCATCGTTCGCACCTTTGACAACGACGATACTGTTATCACCTTCAGCAAGCACAATGTGGGCGGTTCCGCTTTTTTTATGTGTAACCGGTTCCATATAGTCGGTGCGCACGCCGTTTGCTTTTAAATTATCCAAAATGGCTGTTCCATAATGATCATCTCCGACCTTGCCGACCATAAACACGTGGGCGCCAAGTCTGGCAGCAGCAACGGCCTGATTTGCTCCTTTACCGCCCGGCACCGTCTGAAACGACGTGCCAAGTACCGTTTCTCCGGCCTTTGGGCGTTTGTCCGAGGTGACCACTAAATCCATCGAACAGCTTCCAATCACACAAATATTACGCATCATAATCTTCCTTTCTTGTCGTCTTTCTTCTTATATAGGTGACAGGCATTTGAATCGCCGTTTCTGTCAGCGGCTGTTTTTTGATGATACGCAAAAGCAGTTTGGCCGCTTCTTTGCCCATGTCATATGCGGGCTGTTTAATTGTAGACAGGGGAGGGAACAGCAGCTCACTTTGCGGAATGTCATCATAGCCGATAATTTGAATGTCCTCCGGCACGTTTCTTCCGAGCCGCAATGCTTCATGTAAAACTGCAGCGGCTTGAATATCATTACTCGCTATCACACCGTCTGTCTCCGGATAAGCGGCAAACAGCTCCTTCGCCATCGATTGCGCATCCTCAAAAGAAAATGAAGCCGTCTCGATGACCTGAAAATCAGCTTCAGCCTGCTGTAAGATCTCCAAAGCGCCGTTAAAGCGGTCTTGAGCGGTCGGCAGGTGAGCGGGGCCTCTCAAGAGCGTGATGAGCCGGCTTTTTCCGTAAATGATGGCTTCGGCGGCTAATTTTCCTCCTGTATAGCCGTCACTGGATACAGAAGGAGCGCCTTCAGGTGTTCTGTCCAGAAAAACGACTGGGTGATTCATGCCGCTGTATTCCTCAAGATCCGGGTAATTCGTTGCGGCAATAATGCCTGCGACATGATTTTGCTTAAAGGTTTGAAGGTACTCAAGTTCTTTTTTTAATTCCTCGTCACTGTTGCCAAAAATAAGGCGATAGCCTTCCCGGTTCAATTCATCCTCCGCACCGCGGGCAAGCTGGGGGAAGAAAGGGTTTGTGATATCCGGGAGCAAAAGCCCGATCAGCCGGGATTCTCTCTTATAAAGAGATCTGGCGACTTCATTCGGGTAATAGTTCAGCTTCTCCATCGCCGCTATGACACGCGTTCGCGTTTCTTCGTGTACATAGCCGTTGTCATTCAGGACGCGGGAAACCGTCGCAACTGAAACGCCCGCCGCTCCGGCGACATCTTTAATTGTAGCCAAAACAGCTCCTCCTTGTTTATGTAACCGTTTACATAGATAGATTATCATGAGCAATCCGAAGTTGGCAATAAAAATATCGAAAGAAATCTATTGTAAATTGTATATATAATTGAGAAATTTAAGGTTTTCACTCTTTTTTTGACAAAGTCTTCACATTTCTGGATGAAGATTTCTTGAACAAATATTAAGTTTTATTAAAATTGTTTCAAAGTCATGCGTTTAGACCTGTAAATGAGGAGAAACGGAAAAGACTATCAGCCCAGAAAATGTTTAATTATGTTAGAGAATTCGGACCCGTATGTTTAGCGTTTTCATAGATAGCCCCATTAGTCATTTTGGAATGGGACTAATTTTTCCACTTCCATGCAGAAAGGATGACATTATGACCTTGTTCTTAAGAAACAGGAAAAAATATTTTGTGTTCATAAGAACCGGAAACACGCATGGTAGCAGGAAAAGCTTGATATCACGGGCTGTGAAAAAGATTGATTTGAAATGCATATTAAATGCAAACACCAAGGTGTGACTATACGTCCAGAAGGATATCAGGGGAGAAATGTAAGCGCATTCCTTTTGCTTTTTAAAAAAAGAGATGAGGTGTAAGTCCTGCTGTTTTCCAAAAATAGAAAACAGTTTGTAGGTACAAAATCTCTTTCAAAAGAGAAGTTTGGCTTAGTGGATTAGGGAAGATTATGTTACATAATGCCGATTGAGAATTCATAGTGATTCTATATACTGATGAATGAATTTACAACAATATAGAAGGAGATGTCGAAAAGCAATGTGGTTACTCATTATAGCCTGTGCTGTCATACTGGTCATCGGAATATTAGAAAAACGACGACATCAGAAAAACATTGATGCCCTCCCTGTGCGAGTGAATATTAACGGCATCCGAGGAAAATCGACTGTGACAAGGCTGACAACCGGAATATTAATAGAAGCCGGTTACAAAACTGTTGGAAAAACAACAGGGACAGATGCAAGAATGATCTACTGGGACACACCGGAGGAAAAGCCGATTAAACGGAAACCTCAAGGGCCGAATATCGGAGAGCAAAAAGAAGTGATGAAAGAAACAGTAGAAAGAGGAGCTAACGCTATCGTCAGTGAATGCATGGCTGTTAATCCGGATTATCAAATCATCTTTCAGGAAGAACTTCTGCAAGCCAATATCGGTGTTATTGTTAACGTTTTAGAAGACCATATGGATGTTATGGGGCCGACGCTTGATGAAATTGCAGAAGCGTTTACGGCTACTATTCCTTATAATGGCCATCTTGTCATTACTGATAGTGAATATACTGAGTTCTTTAAACAAAAAGCCAAAGAGCGAAACACAAAAGTCATCATTGCTGATAACTCGAAAATTACTGATGAATATCTTCGTAAATTTGAATATATGGTATTCCCTGATAACGCTTCTCTCGCACTGGGTGTGGCTCAAGCACTCGGCATTGATGAAGAAACAGCGTTTAAAGGAATGCTGAATGCGCCGCCAGATCCGGGAGCAATGAGAATTCTTCCGCTGATCAGTCCGAGCGAGCCTGGGCACTTTGTTAATGGGTTTGCCGCAAACGACGCTTCTTCTACTTTGAATATATGGAAACGTGTAAAAGAAATCGGTTACCCGACCGATGATCCAATCATCATCATGAACTGCCGCGCAGACCGTGTGGATCGGACACAGCAATTCGCAAATGACGTATTGCCTTATATTGAAGCAAGTGAACTGATCTTAATCGGTGAAACAACAGAACCGATCGTAAAAGCCTATGAAGAAGGCAAAATTCCTGCAGACAAACTGCATGATCTAGAGTACAAGTCAACAGAAGAAATTATGGAATTGTTAAAGAAAAGAATGCACAATCGTGTCATATATGGCGTCGGCAATATTCATGGTGCCGCAGAGCCTTTAATTGAAAAAATCCACGAATACAAGGTTAAGCAGCTCGTAAGCTAGGAGGAAATGCAGACATGTTCGGATCAGATTTATACATCGCACTAATTTTAGGTGTACTACTTAGTTTGATTTTTGCAGAAAAAACAGGGATCGTGCCGGCAGGACTGGTTGTACCGGGATATTTAGGACTTGTGTTTAATCAGCCGGTCTTTATTTTACTCGTTTTGCTAGTGAGCTTGCTCACTTATGTCATTGTGAAATACGGTTTATCCAAATTTATGATTTTGTACGGACGCAGAAAATTCGCGGCCATGCTGATCACAGGGATCGTCCTGAAAATCGCGTTTGATTTTCTATACCCGATTGTACCATTTGAAATCGCAGAATTTCGAGGAATCGGCATCATCGTGCCAGGTTTAATTGCCAATACCATTCAGAAACAAGGTTTAACCATTACGTTCGGAAGCACGCTGCTATTGAGCGGAGCGACCTTTGCTATCATGTTTGTTTACTACTTAATTTAATGTAAGGTGTGTCAAACGATGAAAAAAGAACTGAGCTTTCATGAAAAGCTGCTGAAGCTGACAAAACAGCAAAAAAAGAAAACCAATAAGCACGTATTTATTGCCATTCCGATCGTTTTTGTCCTCATGTTCGCTTTTATGTGGGCGGGAAAAGCAGAAACACCGAAGGTCAAAACGTATTCTGACGACGTTCTCTCAGCCTCATTTGTCGGAGATATTATGATGGGGCGTTATGTTGAAAAAGTAACGGAGCAAAAAGGGGCAGACAGTATTTTTCAGTATGTTGAACCGATCTTTAAAGCCTCTGATTATGTAGCCGGAAACTTTGAAAACCCGGTAACCTATCAAAAGAATTATAAACAAGCAGATAAAGAGATTCATCTGCAGACGAATAAGGAATCAGTGAAAGTCTTGAAGGATATGAACTTCACGGTTCTCAACAGCGCAAACAACCACGCAATGGATTACGGCGTTCAAGGCATGAAAGATACTCTTGGAGAGTTTGCGAAGCAAAACCTTGATATCGTTGGAGCAGGATACAGCTTAAGTGATGCGAAAAAGAATATTTCGTACCAGGAAGTCAATGGGGTAACCATCGCGACGCTCGGCTTTACCGATGTGTCTGGAAAAGGTTTCGCGGCTAAAAAGAATACGCCGGGCGTTCTGCCTGCAGATCCTGAAATCTTCATCCCTATGATTTCAGAGGCGAAAAAACATGCGGACATCGTCGTTGTGCAGTCACACTGGGGACAAGAATATGACAATGATCCAAACGACCGTCAGCGTCAACTTGCAAGAGCCATGTCTGATGCTGGTGCTGATATCATTGTCGGCCATCACCCGCACGTCTTAGAACCGATTGAAGTATATAACGGAACCGTCATTTTCTACAGCCTCGGTAACTTTGTCTTTGACCAAGGCTGGACAAGAACGAGAGACAGTGCACTGGTTCAGTATCACCTGAAGAAAAACGGAATAGGCCGCTTTGAAGTGACGCCGATTGACATCCACGAAGCGACGCCTGCACCGGTGAAAAAAGGAAGCCTTAAACATAAAACGATTATTCGCGAACTCACGAAAGATTCTAACTTCGCATGGAAAGTAGAAGACGGAAAACTGACGTTTGATGTTGATCATAGCGACAAACTAAAATCTAAATAATCGGAGTGATAAAGATGAAATTTGTCAAAGCCATCTGGCCGTTTGTTGCCGTAGCTATCGTGTTCATGTTTATGTCAGCTTTTAAATTCAATGATCAGCTGACAGATCAGGAAAAGCAGAAGATTGATACGGAAATGCATAAAATCCAACAGCAGGAAGAACCGGCAAACGCTAATAAATAATTCAAAAAGAGAGTGTCTGATGAGACATTCTCTTTTTATTTGCCCAGCACATTCATTCTGTAAAAATATCAAAAAGGCTCTTAACATATTCAAAAAAATACCGATGTTAAAACTGCAAATAGAGGAGGAGATAATAAAAGTGAAGACACTGGCAAACTGGAAGAAGTTTTTGCTTGTGGCGGTTATCATTTGTTTTTTGGTTCCAATTATGACAAAAGCGGAGATTGCGGAGGCTGATACATCATCTGAATTGATCGTCAGCGAAGCAAAAAAACTGCTTGGGTATCAGTATAAATACGGCGGTGAAACACCGAAAGAGGGATTCGATCCTTCGGGATTGATTCAATATGTTTTCAGTAAGGCTGATATTCATCTGCCGAGATCTGTGAACGACCAGTATAAAGTCGGAACGGCCATAAAGCCCGAAGACCTGAAGCCGGGCGATATTTTGTTTTTCAAGAAAGAGGGAAGCAGCGGGACAACTCCGACACATGACGCACTTTACATCGGAGACGGCCAAATGATTCACAGTACGCAATCAAAAGGGGTTATCATTACCAATTACGCAAAAAGCAGCTATTGGAGCGGGTCTTATATTGGGGCGAGACGAATCGCAGTCGATCCGGCAACCGCTGATGTTCCTGTCGTTCAGGAGGCCGAAAAGTATATCGGCATTCCATATGTGTTTGGCGGAAGCGCACCGTCAGAGGGATTTGATTGCTCAGGGCTTGTGCAATATGTGTTTCAACAGGCACTCGACATTTATCTGCCGCGATCAGCCGAACAGCAGTGGGCAGTGGGTGAGAAGGTGGCGCCTCAGAACATAAAGCCTGGTGATGTTGTCTATTTCAGCAATACGTATAAATCGGGAATTTCACATGCAGGGATTTATGCAGGCGGAGGAAGGTTTATTCAGGCAAGCCGGTCAGAAAAAGTAACCATTTCTTACTTGTCAGAGGATTACTGGAAATCGAAGATGACAGGCATTCGCCGATTTGACAACCTGACAATCCCGAAAGAAAATCCGATTGTGTCTGAGGCAACACTTTATATCGGAGAAGTCCCTTACAAACAGGGCGGAGTGTCTCCAGAGACAGGATTTGATACAGCTGGATTTGTCCAGTATGTATATCAGAAAGCAGCTGGTATTTCCCTGCCTCGGTACGCAACAAGCCAGTTCAAAGCCGGAACTAAGATTGAGAAGGCGGACCTGAAACCGGGAGACATTGTGTTCTTCCAATCAACAAGCCTAAATCCGGCCATCTATATCGGAAATGGACAAGTTGTTCATGTCACATTATCAAACGGTGTGACCATCACCAATATGAACACGAGCACATATTGGAAAGATAAATATGCGGGAAGTATACGGGTGCAATAAAAGACAAAGACTCCAGAAACTCTGGAGTCTTCAGTGTGTTGGCAAACCCTCGCATTCGTTGTCAAGCCTGTGCGTTGGTGCTCACGAATTAGAACATTCGCTCCGCTCCAATGCTCGCCTTTCCTAGACTTCAACAATTTGAAGACTCCAATCTCTGGAGTCTTTTCTTTATGCATATTGGCCGGAAAGAAGCTGGTCTATAAAGTAGGCCACACCATGTTCGTCATTGCTTTTTGTGACAAAGGTGCTTTTTTCTTTTAATTCATCGATCGCATTTTCCATGGCGATACGGTGTCCGGCGACTTCAAACATGGACAAATCGTTCGGACTGTCGCCGATCGCATAGATATCCTGTGTTCCAATTCCGTATATTTCAGCCAGCTCTGTCAGCGCGCGTCCTTTTCCTGAAGAGGCCGGCAGGATTTCGATAATGTGTTTTCCAGAAGAGGTTTGCGCCAGTTTTTTATGATGCTTCAGCTCTTCTTTCGCTTGTCTCAGCTTGTCCATATCAAAGGAGAAGCAAAGAAGCTTATAAATGTTTTCACTGCCGTCAAAAACCGATTCGATATGAGGGATCGGTTTAATGCCAAACTGCTTGAACTGAGTCATGGCTCCTTGCCACAGTTCATCCGTCTTCTCGTTTGGATTTGCGCTCTTTAGAATATCAAGCTCCGCATGCAGCTTATCTTCGCCGTCAAAAGGAGAAAGCAGATGGTCATCTGTATATACCTCAAAGTAAATGTTTTTTGACAGTAAGTAATCAGCGATCGCTTTACCGGCCTCCTGATCCATTAATGTCCGGCTGATCAGGCGGTAGCCTTTGTCATGAACCGTACCGCCATTTGCCGCAATAATAGGGATATCCAAGTCTTCCAGCAGCGCTTTTACATCAAATGTCGCTCTTCCCGTGCAAATGGTGACGAGGATGCCGGCATCAACGGCCCGCTTGATCGCCGCTCTGTTTTCAGCAGAAATGACGCTCTCTTTATTCAGTAATGTACCGTCTAAATCAATCGCAATTAATTTCATATATAGGGGGAACCTCCTTAAAAATGAAGCTGCTTCGTGTAGTATGTTCAGCTTTTCTGTGAAACATAATCCATATAAACCAAGGCTAAACGTTACTTTGATTATTTTCAACAAGAAAATATGTAAAAAGGGATGGCGTAAATCGCCATCCCTTTCATTATACACCTAAATCGTTTTGCAGCTCTTCTTTCACTTCCTGCAGTTTTTGCTGATTCAATTTTAAATAATAAACGCCGGAAGGTTCATAATCATAACCCGTCAGCTGAATAGAATCAACTGATTTCAATGAAGTGAGGAACGGGAACAAGCCGATGGCATCTTTAAGAGATAAGTTCATTTTCAGATTTTTCCCCATCGTATCCACAATATCATCATAAGCAGGGATTGAGCTCAGTGATTTTGATTTTTCCAAAATGGCGCTCAGCACTTCCATTTGTCTTTGTCCCCGCAAAAGGTCACTGTCCGCTTTGCGTGTTCTTACGTAAGCGAGTGCTTCTTCTCCATCAAGCGTATGTGTTCCCTTTTGAAGAACCACTTTACCTTTTGTATCTTTTTTGATTTGCTGAATGACTTTATCGCTTTTTACCGTTACTTTTACGCCATTCAGCTGGTTTACGACGTCTTCAAAAGCTGTGAAATTGCTTTCAACGACATAATCGACGGGAATATCGAGCATTTCCTCAACTGTTTTCACAGTAAGGTCAACGCCGCCGTAGGCATGAGCATGTGTAAACTTATCATAGCCGTGGCCTGGTATGTTTACATAGGCATCACGCGGAATGCTCAGCATTTTAGCTGTTTTTTCTTTCCGGTTAAATGTAACCAGCACATTTGCGTCACTTCTTGCCTGATCGACAGTTTCGCCGTTTTCCTCTCTGGCATCAATTCCTAAGAGCAATACAGAGAAAGAATCTTTTCCGGGATCAAATTCTTTAATCCGTTTTACTGATTGTTCTCCGCGTGCAAGGCTAACGTGAGCTTCTTTAGAAGCATTGTTAAGTTTTACATAAGCATAGGTGCCGACAGATCCTGCCGCAATGATTAGAAAAGCCATCAAACCGGCAACGATTTTCACCCATTTTCTAAGTCTTCTCTTTTTCTTTCTGCGGTGTGTTCGTTCTTCCATATCAATACCTCTCGTTTTCTTTAATATTTGAAGAGTACCATTTATTTTGCCATGGGGCAACTCCTGGACAGACATTTTTCGATAAATATTCCTATATTTATAAATTTATAAGTTCCTGGTTCTGAAAATAGATATTTTTCATGTGCTGAATCACCTTATATTGGACGCCGCAGCAGAGAAAATGTTTCGATGGCGTTGAAAAAAATGCAAGTAAATGATTGGAAACTCATGATCAGCAAGAATGAAAAGGTTTAATGGCCAGAAAAAAAGGCTAAAAGATTTCTAAAAAACTCTACAGACAATGTCATTCCAGCTGATGGAGAAAGGGAGTCATTTTTATGAAAAAGCAGTCCAATATATGGCTTTATTTTTTCGGCGCTCTTGGAGGCGCGTTATACGGTTATGATACCGGAGTGATTTCCGGAGCTATTTTATTTATGAAAAAGGACTTAGGCTTGAATGCCTTTACGGAAGGACTTGTTGTCAGCTCCTTATTGGTGGGGGCGATATTAGGCTCAGGAGCGGCCGGCAAGCTGACTGACCGGTTCGGAAGAAAAAAAGCAATTATGGCGGCAGCACTGCTGTTTTGTATAGGAGGGCTTGGTGTGGCATTTGCCCCGAATACAGGAGTCATGGTGCTGTTTCGCATCATTTTGGGACTTGCAGTCGGAACATCGACGACGATCGTGCCGCTCTATTTATCTGAACTGGCGCCAAAACATAAGCGCGGGGCGCTGTCATCTCTGAATCAGCTGATGATCACGGTCGGCATCCTTCTTTCTTACATTGTCAATTACATACTTGCCGATGCCGAAGCATGGCGCTGGATGCTTGGATTAGCTGCTGTGCCGTCGCTGCTTTTGCTCATTGGCATTTTGTTCATGCCGGAGAGCCCGCGCTGGCTGTTTACGAATGGCGAAGAGAATAAAGCGAAAAAGGTTCTCGAAAAATTGCGTGGCACAAAAGATATTGATCAGGAAATACATGATATTCAAGAAGCGGAAAAGCAGGATGAAGGCGGCCTGAAGGAACTATTCGATCCATGGGTGCGTCCCGCTCTGATTGCCGGTCTGGGACTGGCGTTTTTGCAGCAATTTATCGGAACAAATACGATCATCTATTATGCGCCAAAGACCTTTACAAACGTCGGATTCGGAAACTCCGCATCGATTTTAGGAACGGTCGGAATCGGTACAGTCAATGTTCTCATGACGTTAGTAGCGATTAAAATCATCGACAAGATCGGAAGAAAGCCGCTATTGTTATTCGGGAATGCCGGGATGGTGATCAGCTTAATCGTTCTTGCGCTGGTGAATCTCTTTTTCGATAACACTCCGGCTGCCTCATGGACGACTGTCATTTGTTTAGGCGTATTTATCGTTGTCTTTGCGGTCAGCTGGGGCCCGGTTGTCTGGGTGATGCTTCCTGAATTGTTCCCGCTCCATGTCAGAGGAATCGGTACTGGTGTATCGACCTTGATGCTGCACGTTGGGACACTGATTGTTTCACTTACCTATCCAATATTAATGGAAGCGATCGGCATCAGTTATTTATTCCTGATTTATGCCGCGATCGGTATCATGGCGTTCTTATTTGTCCGTTTTAAAGTGACAGAGACGAAGGGTAAAAGCCTTGAAGAAATTGAGCAGGATTTACGGGACAAAAACGGACAGGGAGGATCGGCTGGAAAACAGCAGACTGTCGGAACATAAAAAAGGGTGCGCGATCATGCGCACCCTTTTGATTGCTCACTGTCCTACCGTGCCGAAGTTAACGATTTTGAAAGAAATATCGTATGTAAAATCAGCATCAGAAAATATGTCATCCCAATGTCCTTTTACTTTATGCCAGTATTCAGGGTATTGAATCCGGATGTAGTCCGATAAAAAGATCGGATCGCTTTTATACTCATGCTGCAGTTTATCCATAACCTTCTTTACATCGCGTTCAAGCTTTTTCTCAAAAATGTTCTCAAGCCTGTGCAAATAGCTTTTATGAAAGGAGTTTTCATTCGGATTTTGGTCTTCTGTCAGGATACCCTTTGTTTTGACAGAAACCTGAAAGACAGGCTTTCCGTTTTCAATCACCGGCTTGATTTTAGATTTCGACTTTTTAATCTCAAATGTAATCGGATGTCCTTTATCTGTCGTCGGCATGACGCCTCCTTGGATCGTCCCCATGACCCATGTCAGTGTCTGGATTTCATCAGCTGAAAGAAATCCAACGAGTTTATTACTGCCGCTTTTGATAATGCCTGCCCCGTCATATTTTGCTTTTCCCTTTTGGTTACTAATGGCTTGAATGAGAAAACTGTAGCCATTTTGGCAATAGATAGAGGCCCTGCCGATGCGAAGCGGCATCATAATCTTCCCGTTATACCCGCTGTTATTGGTCAGATCAATCAGCTTTTCGGAAGGCATCGGCAGCTGTTGCTTCGGACTTCCTTTTGTAAAAATATCTCCGGCTTTCCCTCTGGAAGCCATCAAATAGCTGCTGCGCCGCAGCTCATCATCCCGGATAAAATGATTGAAGACCTGATCTATGTTTTGATTCCTCATTAGCTTTTCTCCCAGAAGAATGACTTTTAAATGATCGCTATAGATAGGAGGATCCTTGATGGATACATCACTGACTGCTTCTAAAATGGTCTTCCCGTAGGATGTCACATTGACAAATTCGGGTTTTCCGGATGCTTGGCTGTCTTCACTTTGGGGAAGAAGGTTTTGATACGTTAATTTATACTGATGATCATCGGTCGCATCGATGGCAAGTCCTCTGGCAAAAGACAGTTTTTCAATATTTTTGACATCCCAGCATCCGCAGAGCATCTGCAGCATCAAAACCATTGATGCAAGCTTCATCATTGTCTTCATTGCAGCTGACCCCTCCCCAGTTTTTTCTGTACCCAGCTTAAAAACCAGATAAGAAATGGTATTGCAATGACACCTAAAAATACATATCCGAGAAGTGTACCATAATAAAACACGGCGTTAAGATCGTCAGGAAACATTGACAGGAAAAATGTAACAACCAGCAATGCAGTAAGCAGCCACGGATTGTTTTTATTTTTCAGGTGAAAGATGTCTGTTAAGCCGATGTGCGCTCCTTTAAAGGAACCGAGCATACATGCAAATTGCTGGGCTGTCCAAGTTAATTGCAAAAACAGGTCAAATCGTTCAATAAAAATCCCTGGAATTTCTAAAGCGTGAATGAGTGAAATGGTTGGCCATGTCACTGTTTTTGCCTCAGCCACACTCATACAGCCAATGACCATAAACAAAGTAATGCTATAGAAAACAGTCGAGGTTGCAATGCCTAAAGCGACAGCTTTTTTTACCTGCTTGGGATCTTTCATAAAGGGAACGAGATAAAAAATAATTTCAAATCCTGAAAAATATAAAAGGGTTTTGGGAAATAAGGAGAAAAAACTTTGATAACCGCCTTCAAATACAGGTCGGATAAAATCTAATTGAAATAAACGAAAGCTGAACATCAGAAGCATAAGGAAAATAATAATAGTGACAGGAAAGATATACGCATATACCTTCGCAATGGGATAAACACCCCCGGCCACATGATAAATGGCAACAGCCAGAAAAATAAATACGACAACCGCCATCGGTGTGTTTTTTAAAAGAAAGAATCCGACAACCTCACCCAATACCCGAGCTTGAAAGCATACGATACCGATAAAATAAAGGGAAATAAATACATTTAAAAAGAAACCGATCAATTTTCCGGCTGCAATACTGTTGAGCTCAAAAATTGTTCTCTCGCTGTTTCGTTGAAGAAAAGGCAAAAAAAGCAGTACAAAAATAATAAAAATAACGCCCTGCAGCAGGATCATGATCCATCCGATTGGACTGCCCGTTTCAGCTGCTGAGCGGGGAAGGGTTAAGACACCGGCACCGATCATTGTACTGCTGACCATAATAAACGTTTGCATAAATGTAAGCTTGTCCTCTGATTGCATCATAGCTATCACCTTTGTCTGATTTTATCTTTTGTGTCTTTTCGGGTGGGCCTTCTTTTTAAAAATAGGGTAGGGACGCGAATCACAGTGTCTTTCAAATCTTGTCCGGGCTGTGCCATAATCGGAATAATGTAATCCTGGCCAAAGC
The DNA here is from genome assembly GCF_055710085.1 of Bacillus sp. VA13. NCBI lineage: Bacteria > Bacillati > Bacillota > Bacilli > Caryophanales > Bacillaceae > Bacillus > Bacillus sp. VA13. The sequence continues at coordinate 563,825 of NZ_JBVQPP010000002.1, forward strand.
TTTTCAGTCGCATCAAGTGCCCGATTACAAACAGAAAGACCATAATGACGCCATACATGCCAAGCGTTGCAGCACTTATCATACCCGCAATGCGAATAATCCGCAGCGGAAAGTTAAAGGCGTATGAAGGAACGGTAAAGGATGCCAATGCGGTAACGGATACCACAATGACCATCAGCGCACTGACGATTTGAGCCTGTACGGCAGCCTGACCGATGACAACGCCTCCAATGAGCCCGATCGTCTGTCCGATCGGCTTTGGCAGCCGTAAACCGGCTTCCCTGATCAGTTCTATCGTAAATATCATAATAAATGCTTCGACAAAAGGCGGAAAAGGTACATTCAGCCTGCTACCTGCAATTGAAATGGCCATTCTCGTTGGCAGAAGGCCCGTGTGAAAGGAAACGAGAGAAATATATAAGCCGGGCAAATAAATGGTAATCAGGATGCTCGAATAACGAAGCAAACGAATAAGTGACATTGTAATCCAGCGCTGGCTGTAATCATCCGGTGAATGGATAAATTCATCAAGCGTTGCCGGTACAATGAGTGCAAATGGGGTGCCATCTACTAAAATGGAAACCCGCCCTTCTAACAAAGAGCTTTCTACACGATCCGGACGTTCTGTGCTTAAGATCGTTGGAAAGATGGAAAAAGGTTCATCCTCAATGAGCTGCTCTAGTGTACCTGATTCTGGCAAATCATCTGTCGTGATGGATTTCAGCCGTTTAAACACTTCTTTTACAACATAATCAGGGGCAATATCCTGAATATATGCGACAGCTATCTTTTTCTTCGTCCTTTTGCCTATCGTCATTTCTTTTATGACGAGATTAGGGTCACTTGACCGTTCTCGTAAAAGCGCCGTATTTGTCCGCAGTTTTTCAATAAAGCCAATCTTCGGACCGCGTTCTACGATTTCTGAGGAAGGTTCTTCAAGGCTGCGCGACTTTAATGTTTTTGTGTCAAATGCCAGTCCCGCGCTGTAACCATCAGCCAGCAAAATGGTATGTCCGGAAAAAATGAGCTGCTGTATATCTTTCATTGTAGAGATCACGCTGTGGCGATAACCGAAAAAAAAAGCGGATAAATCTTCAATCAAGCCTTCTTTTTGAGCTAACGATTCTTTTTGTAAAGGAGAAATGACGTATTGCGCCAGAAGATTATTTTCTGTTAAACCGTCAATATACAGCAGGCACGCCTTCTGTCTGCTGTCTCCGAAAGAAAACGTATAAAATATGATATCGTCGTTTTGCCCCAATTTTTTTTTCAATGTTTCTACATTGTGCTGGAGATCAGAGTCGATTTGCAAAGTTTCTCTCCCCTTTATAAAACAGATTGACGGTTTTTCTTAATTTGTATCAAAAAAGGAGAATTATTCTTTATGAGGAAAAGGCTGAAACAAACCTTCTTTTGAAAGTGATATAATAAATAGGAAGCGTTTTCTCAAAAAGGGGTCATTGATACATAATGCTTTGTCCATATGTTGTCATAGGAAAAAGACAGCTTATACGGCGTTTGTAAGGGGAGCGCACCGGGAAAATAATGATCAGCTATTTACAGGGGAGGGGTACAGATCATGACGCAATCACCGATTTTTCTAACGCCTGTGTTTAAAGAAAAAATCTGGGGCGGCACCGCTTTACGAGATAGATTTGGATACGGTATTCCTTCAGAAACAACGGGGGAATGCTGGGCCATTTCCGCTCATCCAAATGGACCGAGCACAGTTGCGAATGGCCCGTATAAAGGAAAGACACTGACTGAGCTTTGGGATGAGCATCGGGAAGTATTCGGCTGCGTGGAGGGGGAGCGATTTCCGCTTCTGACAAAGCTGCTAGACGTGAAGGAAGATATGTCAATTAAAGTTCACCCTGATGATTACTATGCCGGAGAAAACGAAGAGGGAGAACTCGGCAAGACGGAATGCTGGTACATTATCGACTGTAAAGAAAACGCGGAGATTATCTACGGGCATACGGCCCGTTCAAAAACAGAACTTGTCACAATGATAAACAGCGGTGATTGGGAAGGCCTGCTGCGAAGAATCAAAATTAAACCGGGTGATTTCTATTATGTGCCGAGCGGAACGCTGCACGCATTGTGCAAGGGGGCACTTGTATTAGAGACCCAGCAAAATTCAGATGCCACATACCGGGTGTACGACTATGACCGGCTTGGTAACAATGAGAGTCCGAGAGAGCTTCATTTTGCCAAAGCGGTCAATGCGGCCACGGTACCCCATGTGGACGGGTATATAGATGAATCGACCGAATCAAGAAAAGGAATAACCATTAAAACGTTTGTCCAAGGGGAATATTTTTCGGTATATAAATGGGACATAAATGGCGAGGCTGAACTATCTCAGGATGAATCCTTCCTGCTTTGCAGCGTGATAGAAGGAAGCGGTTTGCTGATGTATGAAGACAAAACATGTCCGATCGAAAAAGGCGATCACTTTATGTTGCCGGCTCAAATGCCCGATTTTACGATTAAAGGAACCTGTACACTTATCGTGTCTCACATTTAACTTAATCTCACTTCGAGATTAAGTTTTTTTATTAAAAAATGGAAGTGATTCACCTATAAATGAAGCATATGCGTGCCGATAAATAAACTAGTTTTATATACTCATTGAATAAGAAAGAGGAGAAGGAATGAAAAAGAGATTAATCGCACCTATGCTTCTGTCCGCCGCGTCCCTTGCCTTTTTTGCCATATCCGGTTCTGCCCAGGCTGCAGCGTATACGGATTACTCGATATATGAGGTAGAGCCGTCAAAAACGTTCAGTACAGAAAGCCAAGCCTCGCAGGCTGTCGCCCAACTGAAAAAGGACACTGGCTGGGATGCTTCTTATCAGGCTTCAGGCACAACAACGACCTACCAAATTTCCGCTGCAGGCATACATAGCGAAGCAGAAGCGAAAGCAATACTGAGCGGGCTTACCAAACAGACAGCGATTACAGGCACGACAAGCCCTGTCGGAAGCAAACAGCCCTATGTCACCATCACCTCAGGTGCCATTTCCGGAGAAAAACAGGCAAACACTTTGCTGACCAAGCTTAAACAGGAGACGGGAGTGGCTGGTGCTGTAAAAGCTTCCGGAGAAGCTCAGTCCTATGTGAACGTCATGACATCAGAAATCGCTGATGAGACAAAAGTTAAGGCGCTTATTCAGAGCCTGGCTAAGCAAACGGGGATTAAAAGCTCGTATCAGCCCATCACCCACACGGTGTCCGTCACAACCATTCAGTCAGGCACAATTGTGGGAAACAGCAAAGCAGAGCAGATCAAAAGTGCATTCCAAAAGGAATCAGGGCTGCAGGCATCATTAAAAGAAACGGTGAAAGGACAAGCCTATTATACGTTCACTACAGCCGCCATTTCAGGTGAAGCGAATGCCAAAAATCTATTAAATCAGCTGAAACAGAGCACCGGTATCACAGGAAGCTACAAGTCAATCAATCAAAAAACAACTGCTGAGTCATACAATGTCCAATCAGCTTATTTCAAAGGGCTGAATACAGTGAAGGACGCCATCAGCCAAATCAAGAAAAACACCGGCGTATCAGGGAGTTATCAACAGGTTGGCAAAAGCACAACATATACAGTGAATATGAAGGGGGTAACGAAACAGCAGCTGCAAAAGATAGACACTTTCTTTAAAAAGAAAAAATGGCATTACACGTCATCCAGCGTCAAAAAAACGACCACGTCTACAGCCTATCAAATAATGACGGCACAGATTTTAGGCGAGCAGCAAGCAAACAAAGCCGCAGCCTTCTTTTCTCAGAAAAAAGTAAAGGCAACGAAAAAAGCAACTGGAACAACAGCAGAAAACCAATATCAGCTCATCTCAGAAGAAACATCAGATCAAGCAAAAGTTACAAAGGGCTTGAACATATTAAAGAAAAATCAGCTGAGTGCAACTGCGAAAACAGTAAATAAACAAATAGCTAAGACGTTTAAAATAACAACTGAATCTCTGCTTGATACAGCGAAAGTCAATCAGGCACTTACATTCTTTCAATCAAATCACATATCAGCAACACGCCAGAAAACCGGTCAGACTACAGCGAGCAGCTATCAAATCATAACTGGAGCAATCATCAGCCAAGAAGATATTGACCGCGTTTTAGCGTTTTTTAAACAAAACAAAGCCGCCGGCACCACAGCAAAAACAGGCGAGACGGCATATACACAATACAAAATTGTAACAGCTCAGCTCAGCAGCAAAACAGCATTGAACAATGGGTTAACCTATCTTAAAACGCAAAGTTTAAGCCCAAGTTACACAACGAAAAGCAATACGCTTTATAAGATCAGCTTAAACGAACAGTTCACAGGCAATGATACAGCTACTGCGGCATCAACAAAGCTAAAACAATTATACGGATGGACATCATCTATCGTGAAAATCAAAAATGGCCCGCAAATCATGAAAACCAATTACAATCTCTCTCTTCGTGATATGGTCCAAAAACAAATGACGGTAAGCCCGCAAACAGACGGGGCCGCTTACGTATCGCTCACTTATATTAATACAGCAACTTCAACCGTTACGGCTGATGTGCTGAATATCCGGTCAACACCGGCAGTCATCCCGACGAACGTGATCGGCCAATTTAAAAAAGGCGATAAGGTGAAAATCATCAGCCAGACAAACGGCTGGGCCAAAATCAATTTAGGCTGGCGAAACGCAAGCAGTGATGAAGTGGTTCAATACGTAGATCCGAATAACTTTTCCAGAGACAGCAAATACTACTTCCAATTTCTCAAGCTCTCACAGACAGCCGGCCTCAGCGTTCCTGAGGTCAATCAGAAAGTGCTTGCGGGCAAAGGCATCCTGACAGGGAAAGCAAAGGCATTTATCGATGCTGCCAATCAATACGGCATCAACGAGCTGTATTTAATCTCACACGCTCTCCTTGAAACAGGCAACGGAACATCCGATTTAGCCAATGGTTTAACCTATAACGGAAAAAAAGTATATAACATGTACGGAATTGGCGCCTACGACAGCAACCCGAATTACTACGGCGCTAAATATGCATACGAGCAAGGCTGGTTCACACCAGAAGCTGCTATTATCGGCGGTGCCAAATTCATAGGCTCATCGTATATACACAACACAGCCTACAATCAGGACACACTGTACAAAATGAGATGGTCATCCACAGCGACACACCAATACGCAACTGACATCGGCTGGGCGTACAAACAAGTAAACCGCATGTACAGCCTGTATTCATTGCTGGACGGTTATACGCTTTACTTTGATGTTCCGGAATATCAATAAAAAAAAACACCTTTTGCAGCTGCAAAAGGTGTTTTTGATTTATCTTTTAAGGACTTTATCGTCTACCGGCTCCTCTTCCTGAGGGAAGACAATTTGATCGACCACACGTTCACTTGCTTTTCCGTCAAGATCATCAAAGAAATAATGAACAAATGAATCAATTTGCTCAAAGTTATACCTCTCTTCTTTAATGATCGAAATCATTTGATCAGACGTTTTCGCAAGCGGACCAGGAATAAAGTCAAAGTAATCATAATAGAAATCACGTTTGCGAATATAATCATCTACATCATAGCTGAAGAAGATCATCGGTTTATTTAATAAAGCATACTCAAAGCAGACAGAAGAGTAATCCGTGATCAGAACATCTGTTACTAGCAATAGCTCGTTAATTTCCCTGAACGAGGAGAAATCATAAAAGAAATCACTGTACTGATAAGGAATATTGGCATCATTACGTACGAATGGATGAATTTTGAATAAGAAGATATATTCATCCTTTAACTCATGATACAGACGGTCAAAATCAAGCACTTCAAAAGGATAATGAGCTGATTGCTGACCGTTTCCGCGGAAGGTTGGCGCAAAAAGAATGACCTTTTTGTCCTTCAGAAACGGATATTCTGTATAGAGACGTTCTTTTACAAATGCCTTCTTCGCTTCATCAAAGAAGAAGTCTGTTCGAGGTACGCCGGTAGCGATGACGTTCTCTATGTCTACGCCAAAGCCCTCTGCATAGTGTTTTCGTATATTTTCAGAGCTGACAATAACCTTCGTGTAGTTCCTATGGTTTTTCGAATGCGGCGAAGGTCCTCCCGGCAGCCCGATTCGGCTGTAGCCGAATGTCTTAAAGGCGCCGACAGCATGCCACAGCTGGACAAGATCAGCATTTTTACGGATTTTCAACGGATAAATGATCGGATAAAAATCATCAATAAAAATGATTTTGCTTGTCGCAAAGTGATAAGCCATAGACATCAGTTCAGACAGGCTTTTTCTATCTCGAATGCTGCTCTTTAAGAAAAATTTGAAATCAAAGTTTTCTTCGCGCTTCAGCAGTTCTTCATAAACAAATTCGAAGTTTCCTGTCATATCAAGCCGGCTGTCAGAAGCAAAGACGATCTTATTGGACTTAATCGGCAGCAGGCGGAATACGTCATAAGCAAAATGGAATAAGCTCGTATTCAGCTTGCGCATAAAGCGGTTTGCTTCTTTTCCAGTATCCAGCTCCAAAAGGCTCGGATCGATTTCCTGCAGTTTGTTGCAAGACAAGTTAATGGTCTTTTCGCCCTCATCATAGTTAACAATCAAATTGAACTTCATCAGCTTTTTAGCAGAATGAAATTCCATCTTTGTGGCATACACATCATTAGAGAGGAAATTGCTGACGTTTCCAACCGTATGCACTTCCTGATGTTTTACATTTTGGTCATCTACAGCTTCAATTTCGAGAAACAGCTTATACTCGCCCTGCGGAAGAGGCTTGTCATTCATCAGCTTAGAAAAGTTAATTTGCTGTGAAAATCCTGCCCACTTATAGGCCCCTGGCACATTTGAAGTATCAATTGACAGCTGATCTACCGGAATATCCCGCAGAGAAACAGCTGTGAATAAAACACCATTATTTACCAATAATAAACGTTTCCGAACCTGATCCTCTTTTTGAAGCGGTAAGCCCTTGATATACATATAACCCGCAATTTTTAGAATTGACCCATTCCAAGAAAACTCAGAAATTTTTCTGACAGGGACTTGCTGGTTTTCTTCAATTCGCTTCGTTTTATCAAAAAGAGAAAAAACCCTGTTATCTGCCGGATGGACAAAAACAGCTGTATTTTCTTTTTGCATTTTCTTTTTTGATCTGAAAAGTCTGTTCTTAATCTTTCTGGCCAGCTTCACTTTGTACCTCACTTTCTCCTAATCGGCACCAGATGTTAAAAATGATGAAATAAAATCGGCTACCCGCTCTGAAGATTTGCCGTCTTGATGGGTAATAAATGTCTGTGAAAAAGCTTCAATCCGCTTCGTATCAGCCTCGTGATCACTCTCGATATCGTGTACAAGCGATGGAACGTCTTTCGAAATCGGCCCGGGTACAAACGATTCAAACGGATAGTAGAAATCACGTTCTTTCAAGTAGTCTTCTAAATCCGGGCAGTAAAAATACATTGGACGTTTCAGCAGGCTGTATTCGAAAATGACTGAAGAATAATCGGTTATCAGCCCATCGGAGATTGCCATCAAATCGTACAAAGAGTACGAATCGGTTAAATCCAGCACAAAATCATCCTCTTCCGTGTGCGCATGCTTGCGCATATACGGATGAAGATGGAGCATCACGACATAATCTTTATGGTGTAGCGCCGACTTTAATTGTAGCAGATCAAGCGGGGTAGCGTCACCCTCTTGATGATGTCCGCTGCCTCGATAAGTAGGAGCATACAAAAGCTTTTTCTTATGCTTAAGTTCAGGGTAAGCCCGATGAAACTCATCCAGTACAGTGCGCATATGTTCCTTATGATAAAAATAATCCGTCCTTGGAATGCCGAGCGGCAAAATCTGCTTTTCCTCCATTTGAAAAGCCTCGGCGAAATGCGGCACGGCAGCGGGTGCACTGACGATGGCATAATCATAGTTAGAATGCACGGGAACAATCTTCAGGTAATCAGAAGATGGGCCGAACGGCTTGTTCACTATGCTGTAGCCGAATTTTTTAAAGGCGCCGCAAGCATGCCAAAGCTGGATGGCGACAGTTTCCTTGCGTTTTGGCACAACATACAAAGGAAAGTAATAATCATCCAACAAAAGCACACGGCACGTGGCAAGGTGATATAGTGAGCTGAAAAGATGAAGCAAATATGCAGCTCGTCCGACCAGTCCCTTATCCATCTTGCGGAAAAGCAGGGTGATGCGAAGAGACGGATCTTGCTTCAGCTTTTCATAGACACCTTTAAAATTATCACTTAATTGATCCTCACGATAGGAAGCTATGACAACTTTGTTGTGCTGTACTGGTAATAAAGCGCTCAATAGTTTATAAGCAGTGCCGAATACTCCTTTTACGATTCGTGTAAGGAATGTTTTCACTGTTTAAATTTCCCATTCGATAACAGTTTTTCCCCAAGATGAAGTCAAATCTGCTTCAAACGCGTTTGTAATTTCCTCAATACTGCGTACCGGGAAGCGTCCGCCTACTAATGTTTCTAAATAATCAACGACTTCAGGGTATTGAGCTAAAAAGTCCACAGTACGGGCAAAATCTTCGCGTCCGCTGCGGCTGCTGCCGATCAGCGTAATTCCTTTTTCAAGCACCATTCTCGTTTCAATTTCAACAGGGTATTCAGATACGCCTAAGAGCGCTACACAGGCTTCAGGATGAACATGGGCGATGATCTGCTCAATTGCGCTTTCACTGCCGCGTCCGCCTACACATTCAAAGGCATGATCGAGTCTGACATCCTCAGGAATGTCGTTAATTTGATAAGCTGCATCAACAAAAGAAAAATGATCAAGCTTGTAAGGTGTTTTTCCGAAGATAAACACTTTGCTGTCCGGATATTTCTTCTTCAGGAGAAGCGTCATGATAAATCCGAGATTTCCGTCTCCCCAGACACCGAATGTGTCGCGCTTTTTGTGTGCCATACGCTCAAAGCGGGAAAGCGCGTGAACTGCAATCGTAATAAGCTCAGTAAAGGCTGCGACATGCGGATTAATGCTGTCCGGAAGTTCAACGAGCCGATCCGGCGCCATGAACATGTAATCCTGCATAAATCCATCATAGCCGCTTGAACGGAATCTGCTGGAACGCAGGTAATTCTCCGCAATGACTTCATGCTCTTCAACCGGTGTATTCGGCACCATAACAACCCGTGTTCCGACTTTAAATGTGCCTGTCGGATCAAACATGACTTTCCCGATTCCTTCATGAATCAGAGCCATCGGCAGTTTTTTATCCATCGCTTCTTTGCCGCGTGAGCCAGTATAATAGCGCTGGTCGGCGGCACAGATCGATAAATGGGTGGGCCGGACGACGACCTTATCTGAATGGACAACTTTATCTTTATACGTCACTTCAAATTGTCGGGCAGAAACTAAACGATACGTTTGATTAATCATTGTGAAATTCGCTCCTGTAAAATGGCATTCGCCACTTTTAAGTCATATGGTGTTGTTACTTTAATATTAAAGACTTCACCGCGGACCAGCTTCACTTTTTCACCTGCTAACGAACAGATTTTGCAAGCGTCAGTCAGGACAGCTTTTTGCTCATCGGACAGTTTATTATAAAGCTCGACCAATTTGCTGATCCGGAAGCTTTGCGGTGTTTGCCCTTGATACATGTGATCGCGGACAGGGATATCAGAAATAAATTCCTGATCTTCTGAAGCGATAATTGTATCAATGGCTGAGATCACAGTATCGACCGCACCGTATTGAAGAACCGCATCAATGTTTTCGTCGATAATGCGATGAGTCAGAAATGGACGCACAGAATCATGAGTGATGATCACGTCATCATCCTGAATGCCGAATTCTTTTTCAATATAGCGGATGCCGCTCATAATAGACTCATTACGGTCACTGCCGCCTTCAACAACAACCAGGCGATCATCCTGCCCGATGAATTTCTTTAAAATGTCTTTTGTATGGTTAATCCACTCTTTAGGTGAAACGATTAAAATCTTATCGAAACGGTCATTTAATAAAAACTTTTCAACCGTATGAATGATAATAGGGCGTTTATTTAACGGTAAAAACTGTTTTGGCATATTGACGTTCCCCATGCGGGAACCTTTTCCACCGGCTAGAATCTCAGCATAAATCATAAAATGACTCCTTCCTTACTACAACTCATAATGTTTTATAAAAGGTTTTCATATTATTTGCAATACCGACCTCTATTATATATAAAGATCAGCTTGATTTCTCATTCACATAGCTTAAAAGCTGCTTACTGGCATTCCCTCTAGAGTACAGATTCCACTCACGTGAAAAGCGCTCTACTTCGGATTGGAGCTTGTCCATATCTTTCAGCTGCTCCAAGAGCATTCCTGAATCACAGCAAGGCACCCCGGGGATCATCTCTGTATAATGCCGAATTAAACCGCGGGTTTTGTTGTAAGCTTCCATATCATACGTATAAAACAAAATGGGTTTGTCCAGCAGCGCAAATTCAAATGGGACAGAAGAATAGTCTGATATTAACAGATCACTCATTTTTAAAAGGTCTGCAAGAGGGAGATCTGACACATCTTTTATCCACGCACTATCCTCAGGTAATTCAGCAGATTGCTTCATAACAGGATGCAGTTTTACTGCAAGTATATATTCACCTTTTAAATCATGTTGCAGCTGTTTTTCTGAAAACGGCAGCGAAAAGCTTTCGAACTGGTCGTCCCTAAAGGTCGGCGCATACAAAATGATTTTTTTCTCCACTGGCAGATGATATTTGCTTTTAAGGTCATTGCTGTTTTCCTGCTCCTCATAGTAAGCATCGGTTAAAGGCACACCATACCGAAGAAATTTATCACCTTTTATATCGAAAAATTCCTTGAATATGTCAGCCATATGTTCAGAACCAACGACAATCCTGTCAAATGAAGCATACACTTTTCGAAAGCGTCTTACGTCAGCCCGAGAACGATTCTGTGTGTTGATATCCTTTAACCCAAATCGCTTAAACGCCCCATTCGCATGCCAAACTTGGATACACTCGATATCAGGCCTGCTGGTCAGAACAGTTGTCAAAACAAAATAGTTATCAACAATCACAGTCTTACTGCTCAGCATAGAAAAGACCGCTTTACATATATGAAGCGGGTGTTTTTCGTTAATAACCGAAACAGTAAGCTCAGGAAATTCTTTTTCCAGCGACTTGGCATGCTGGGTCAGCAGTACATGAATGGGAAATGAAAAGTGCCCCTTCTGGTATTCCTTTAATATGGCACGGGCATTATCAGGAAAGGAAACCAGAAGCGTCACTTGCTTGCCCGGCTTGACCCAAAACAGCAAAGCGCCAATGACTTTGATGAACAAATAATAAAAAAACGCAAACCAGGATTTCAATCTGTCATCAGCTCAAAACGGCTTTCACAGATAGTCCGCAGGCTCAGCGAATGATTCATGCATTTCATTACATACCATAGCTCCTTTAAGGCCGATTACAGATGGCGTGATTGATCTTTGACCTGTCCTGTATATTGCGGCTTTGCTGAAGCCCGTTCATGTTTCAGCACGGCTGTAACATACTTAGGAATGCTCAGCATCCTTCTCCAGCGGGCAGGGTTGGTAATCAGCCTGTACATCCATTCAAGGTGAAAACGGATAAAAAATGAGGGCGCTCTTTTTACATTGCCGCTGAACACATCAAAGCTTCCGCCCAGCCCTACAGCAACAGCCTGAGGGAATAAATGGCGGTATTTATGGATAAAGAACTCCTGATTAGGATAACCTAATGCGACAAATACCATATCAGGATTTGAGGCCGCAATTTTGTCCGCCACCTCACGCTGATCTTTCACATAGCCGTCAGAGTATCCGGCAATTTCAATCCCAGGAAAATCACGTTTAACTCGCTCAATTGTTTCCGCAATCACATGCTTAGCCGCACCGTAAAAGAAAACCCGTTTTTTCTTTTGGTCGGCTTTCTCAAGCAGAGACGTAAACAAATCATAACCGGCGATTCTGGATTGAAGAGGTTTTCCAATCATTTTGGAAACCATTACAACACCAATTCCATCCGGCAAAATAAAATCAGCAGACGAAAGAACCGCTTCATAACGCGGATTCTGCATTGCTTCAAATCCGATTTCAGGATTCGCTGTTACGATGAACGCACCTTTATTCTGATCTAAATATGACGTTTCTAAATGTGATACAAATGAAGTCAGTTCACTGTCTACAAAATCTAATTGATTAATGGGTTTCGTTTGCATCGTATCAACCCTCCTTTTCATCTATATGTCTATAAAAAACACGTGTCATTCGTATAGTTTGATTAAAGACTCTTTGCCTGAAAACATCTTACTCTATTTTACCACAAAAATCTTTAGGAACTTTTAACATTCACATTACAATTCCTTCACGTTTTGACGATGAATTAATATGAGGAGGGTGTACAGAATAAATGACGCAGCAGAAAGAAAATCGTTTCACTTAAAAACGCGACAAAAGAATCGATTTTTCCGAAAAAGAAAACTTGTTATAATGGGTATGGATGAGACATTAGACCTACAAAATTTATACATCAATACAACGTTTGTTCCGAAAAATGCTGGTGATTTACATTTTTAAAGAGTCTTAACTTTTATAGGAACTTATGCTATTATTATTCATTATTAATGGCAGGTAAAAAATATCTCGAAATCATAAATAATTTGTTAAGATTTTTGTTTTTTCTGGTACTCTCAGTTGAAAACGGTTTGGAAGGTGATGTTATTTAATGAAGAAAGTGATAACGTATGGAACATTTGATTTATTTCACTACGGACATATGAAGCTTCTGGAAAGAGCAAAAAATCTGGGTGATTACTTAATCGTAGGATTGTCTACAGATGAATTTAATCTTCAAAAACAAAAAAAATCACATCATTCTTATGAACATCGAAAATTCATTTTAGAAACAATCGATTTTGTGAATGAAGTGATTCCCGAAAAAAACTGGGAACAAAAAATCTTAGATATTCAAAATTACGCTATAGATACATTTGTCATTGGCGATGACTGGAAAGGGAAATTTGATTTTTTAAAGGAATATTGTGAGGTCATTTACCTTCCAAGAACAGAAGGCATTTCAACTACACAGATAAAAAAGGATTTACAAGCTCATAATTTTTAACCAGAAGAGGCTTAATATTCTGAGGCTTCTTTTCTTTTTGTTTAAGAGATTAATTGTTTGATATTTAAGGAGTCTAGTATGAAAACTCGCATGTTAAAAAAACATAAAAAATTTTGGATCAAACTGTACGCTCTGTTTTTTCGATTAATTGGATTACTTCCCCCCAAAAAGAAATTGATCATTTTTGAGAGTTACTCTGGTAAACAGTTTAGTTGTAATCCAAGGGCAATTTATGAATATATGCAAAAAAATCATCCTGATTACAAGATGTATTGGAGTGTAAAGAAACAGCATGTTGCACCATTCAAAAAAGAAGGAATAAAATATATTAATAGACTCTCAATTAAATGGCTGATAAAAATGGCGCGTGCGGAATATTGGGTAGTAAACAGCCGTTTACCATTGTGGCTTTCAAAGCCAAAACATACAACTTATGTGCAAACTTGGCATGGAACACCATTAAAGAAGCTGGCTCTAGATATGGAAGAAGTACACATGCCTGGGACAAACACTAGTAAATACAAGAAAAACTTTATAAAAGAAGCCTCTAACTGGGATTACTTAATATCTCCAAATGCTTACTCTAGTGAAATTTTTAAAGGTGCTTTCCGATTTAACAAAACAATGATTGAATCAGGTTATCCAAGAAATGATTTTCTTCATAACTCTAATGATCAAAAAACTGTAGATAGTATTAAAAATAAGCTGAAATTACCACTAGATAAAAAGGTTATTCTATATGCTCCAACATGGAGAGATGATCAATTTTATACTAAAGGACGTTATAAGTTCGATCTCGATTTAAATTTAGATGAACTACAAAAGGAATTAGATGAGGATTATGTTGTTATACTAAGGATGCATTATCTCGTTGTTGAGCATTTTGATTTAGAACCCTATTCTGGTTTCGTATATGATTTTTCCGATTTTGAAGATATTCGGGAGTTATACATTGTATCAGATTTGCTAATAACAGATTACTCATCTGTATTTTTTGATTTTGCAAACTTAAAAAGACCAATGGTATTTTATGTCCCCGATATAGAGACTTATCGTGATAAACTTCGTGGATTTTACTTTGATTTTGAGAAAGATGCTCCTGGCCCTCTTGTAAAAACTACATCCGAAGTTATCAACTGGATACGAAAAACTGAATTGACTGAGTACTCATTGCCGGATTCTTTCACACCTTTTTATAACAAATTTTGTTACTTAGAAAGTGGGGAATCTGCAAAAAAGGTTATTGAGACAATCTTTACTCCATGACATATAGGGAACATGATCTTTTTGGGTTAAAATTTTCAATCAGACATAATTTTTCTGATATAAAGGATTTTTTATAAAATAGTAACTTTTAAAAGTGAACTAGAATTTAGGGAGACGTTATGCATTATAATTTATTCGATGATACTGTTGAAGTAATAGAAGCTAATCAAGATTTGTTATCTATCTTTTTAATTTCTAATAGTCAAAATATAGTTGTAAAGTTAGAAGATTTAACAATTGAACCCCGTGTAATTTGTGAATATATTCAAAAAGACAAAGTAATTTTTACATGTGATTCGGATATCAGCAGAGTCTATTTGTTTGTTAAAGAAAATGTTTTGTATGCAGCAAAAATTAATAAGGAAACGTTAAATGATATATCTATGCATGCATATGATATGGATATTAAAATTTTTGACCCAAAAGTTTCTATTGAAAAAACTGGACTGTTTACAATTTCTATAAGTTTACCGTATGTTAATGAAAAAATATTAATCAATGAATTTTTCACAGATGAAAATATTCTCTTTAAAAAAAGAGTAAAAACGGTAAAATATAGAAAAAGAAAAGTCTTGGCAAAGTTAACACATCAAAATTATTGTTTGTTTGTTATTTATGACCATATTTCAAGAAGTATTTTGATTAAAAAATCAAAATTTGAAAAACTTATTGCTGAAAACGATGTAAATATCGAACTTTTAAGTGATCAGAAAATTTCGGTTCAGTTGTCAAAAATAGAAAAAAGCAAGATGGTTGATCTAGTTACTTTAACTACAAAGCCTAAGAGAATATTCTCTAAAAAAGATATGTCTTTTTATAAAGATAAAAATTTATTATCACTTTTTATTGTAAATAGAACTCGTTACTATGTCTATTTAAAGCTGGGTGGTATTTATATAGTGAAAGGGGCACCTACAAAGGTAACTAAATTTAAATCCAATCTAAAAGTATTATCTTTGGGGAAGAATATTTTTATTTATGGTCGTATGGTGCACCATGCTTATAATTCTTTTGGCAAATATGATTATTTGTATACAATCAATGATGAAAATAAAATCGCAAAATTCAACAGACCTTTTAAACGAATTAAGTTTTTAAAACAATTCGGATATTTTAAAATTGCAAGAGAAAGTCTCGATTTAGGTGATCGCGTTCACTACCCTCTTTTCATTGGTACAAAAGATAAAGTGATACACAAATTTCCTCTAAATAGAAAATCTGAGCCATCAAGAGTTTATGCAATTAATAAAAAGGATGATAAAGTATTAGTTATTCGGACTAATATTTATAATAAAGCAGTTTATTCAATAGTTCCAAATTCAAAAATGTATAATAAATTTAATCTTTTTAAAATTAATTTGGCTTATATAATTTCTAAAACATTATATAAAAATAAAAAATATAATGTTAACTTGTTTTTTGAAAAGCAGGCTTCAAAAGCAGATGAATCTGGAATTCGTGTTTATGAAAAAGTAAAGGGGAAAGAATATCCTAACTCCAAAAATTATTTTATTTTAGATAGAGACTCTAAAGATTTTTATGCTCTCAAAGGTAAATTTGGAAGTGATGTAATAGAAAGATTTAGTTTTAGGCATTATTTGGCCATATTTATTTCTGACTATTTTATTAGTAGTGATCTTTCAAACCATGTTATTAATGACAGAATTTATATAAACCAAATACTTAATAAAATTAAAGAAGTCCCTTTAGTTTTTTTACAACATGGTATAATGTTTGCAAAACCTGTAGAAAACCCAATGGGAAAAATATTTTATAAAGATTATGCAGCGTATAACGTCTATAAAAATGTAGTTAGTTCAGAAACGGAAGCAAGGGAATTTTATAAAATGGGTTATGACGACCAAGATCTTTTATATACAGGGTTAGCCACATTTGATTATGCAAAGCAAAATAAAGATTCAGATAAAATTGTATACATGCCTACTTATAGATATTGGGAAGAGGGGATGATATATAGTGGTGATATAGAAGGGACAACTTATTACAAATCAATTCTTAAGGTCATTGAAGCTTTTGAAAAAGCAGGATTAAAGCATAGACTTATGATTGTTTCTCATAATAAATTCTCTGAATATATAGTGGAAAAAATGCCACAACATAGAGATATTTTAGGGGAAAACCCTTCTACAGCATTAAAAGAAGCTCGTATTTTTATTTCGGATTTTTCTTCTGCGATTTATGATGCTATATATCGTGGCTCTTTTCCTATTTTTTATTGGGAAGATAAAGATTATTTAATCAAAAAATATCAAGCTATCCCGCCAGTAAATGAAGATAATGCTCCAGGCCCTATTGCTAAAAGCCTTGATGAATTAGTTTCCATCTCTAAAAAAGCGATAGATGATGAATATAGATTGGAAGAGGAATATATTAATAAGTATAAGGAAATTAATCGTTTTAGTGATAATAAAAACACTGAGAGAATTGTTCATTTCTTAGAAACAGACGGAATTTTATAAGCATATTCCCCATATCGGCAACCATTGTTTTTGAGTTTTTTCACTCATAATGCAATGGTTGTTTTTTGAGTGCTTGTATAATGTGAAAAAAACATTAGAATCTGTTACAATAAAGTGCGATGATTTTACAAGTAAGAATAGTTGATCTCAAAACTTATTTTAAGGAAGATAAACAATGAATGCATTAGTAAAAATCGTAAAAGAGCAAGTGACATCATTTCCTTTAATTGTGCGTTTGGCTTCGTATGAAACAAAATCTAAGTACCAAATGAATTATCTTGGTGTTTTATGGCAGTTTTTGAACCCTCTCATTCAAATGCTGGCGTACTGGTTTGTATTTGGTATGGGAATTCGCAACAGTAAGCCGGTGATAACGGGTGTTGGAGAAGTGCCTTTTATTGTTTGGATGCTGGCAGGATTGATTCCATGGTTTTTTATAAGCCCGACGATTCTTGATGGATCAAACAGTGTGTTTAAGCGGATTAATATGGTGGCGAAAATGAACTTTCCCATTAGTTCGCTACCTTCTGTTGTGATTGCTTCAAATTTATTCAGTTATTTTGTTATGATGGGAATTTATTTGATCGTACTTTTGGCAAACGGCATTTATCCAAGTTTGCATTGGGTACAATATATTTACTACTTAGCCTGTATGATCATTTTTATGTTCTCATTCAGTTTGTTCAACTCTACAATAAGTGTATTAGTACGCGATTATCAATTTTTGCTACAATCTGTTACAAGATTGTTGTTCTTTTTGCTTCCGATTTTTTGGGATATATCAGAAAGGTTGGGAGAAAATCATCCAAAACTCATGACTATTTTGAAGCTAAATCCGATTTATTATCTAATAGAAGGTTTTCGAAACAGTTTCTTAGACGGTAAATGGTTTTTTCAAGATATGAAATATACGTTGTATTTCTGGTTGTTCACATTGCTTTTACTAACAGTGGGTTCTATCCTGCATATGAAATTCAGAGACAAGTTTGTTGACTTTCTTTAATACGTAAGGAGATTGTACGATGAAACTAAAAGTTTCGTTTCGAAATGTTTCAAAGCAATATCATTTGTATAAAAAACAATCGGACAAGATTAAAGGATTGTTTTTTCCGGCTAAGGATAATGGTTTTTTTGCTGTGCGGAATGTCTCCTTTGACGTGTATGAGGGAGAGACAATCGGCTTTGTAGGGATAAACGGGTCAGGGAAATCGACCATGTCTAACCTGCTGGCTAAAATTATTCCGCCGACCAGCGGTGAAATTGAAATGAACGGCCAGCCGTCGCTGATTGCGATTGCTGCCGGTTTAAATAACCAATTGACGGGCCGGGACAATGTCCGGCTTAAGTGTTTGATGATGGGGTTAACCAATAAAGAAATTGATGATATGTACGACAGTATCGTGGAATTTGCCGAGATTGGCGATTTTATTAATCAGCCGGTTAAAAACTATTCCAGCGGTATGAAATCGCGTCTCGGTTTCGCGATTTCCGTGCATATTGACCCTGACATTTTAATTATTGATGAAGCGCTCTCCGTAGGGGACCAAACGTTTTATCAGAAGTGTGTAGACAGAATTAATGAGTTTAAAAAGCAAGGAAAAACCATTTTCTTTGTCAGCCACTCCATCGGCCAGATTGAAAAGATGTGTGACCGCGTCGCTTGGATGCACTACGGCGAGCTTCGGATGTTTGATGAAACAAAAACGGTTGTCAAAGAGTACAAAGCGTTTATTGACTGGTTTAATAAGCTGTCGAAAAAAGAAAAAGAGACATATAAAAAAGAGCAAACGGAAGAGCGGAAGAAAGAAGATCCTGAAGCGTTTGCCCGTTTCCGCCAAAAGAAGAAAAAGCCGAAATCCCTGGCTAATGCTGTTCAAATTGCTATTTTGTCTATCCTGACGGTTTTTACTGCAGGAACAATGTTCTTTAATGCCCCGCTTCGTACAATTGCTTCGTTTGGCGCTATTCCGCAAAATGAAGTGAAGAACCATCAAGGCGATGCAAAGGGCAAGGCAGAGGAACGCTTAACCGCAGTCAACAAGCTAGGGTTTATAGCAGATGAAAAAGCGTCTGCTTATAAGGATCAAGATTTGAAACAGAAGGCTAATGTTACACTGCCATTCGGTACCGGGGTGACGGTGGCTGCAAAAGGCAAACAAGCAGCGAAAATAAAGTTTGACGGGCAGTCTTATTTTGTGAAAAAGAGCGCTGTGACAACAAACGTGAAACATGTTGAATTGCGGGCTGCTGCCTTTACACCTTATGTCTCGCAAAATGCAGCATCTTCCTATGAATACTTTCTGAAATTCCTGGGAGACAGCAGCAGCAGCATCCAATCGAAATTGAATGGATATACTGAAGGAGATACAGCTGACGGCAGAAAAACGCTGGATTTTGATTATGAAAAAATCAGTTATGTGCTGGAGAATGATAGAGCCTCTGAGCTTATCTTTCACAACATTTCTCCTGTTACTCCGGCGTCACTATCTTTAAGTGACAGTGATGTATTGTATGACAGCAGCAAGAATCGTTTTCTTGTGAATACAGCTGATCAGGTTTTTGCAGTTGATAATGAAGAGCATACGCTGACCTTGATGTCGAAATAAGAAAAGGCTATTGGATGAATGTCCAATAGCCTTTTTGCTTAGATTTATCAGTAATATCATACTTAATTTATATAAAATACATTCAAGGACCGAAATTTTATTTTACCATATATGAAAATAATGTAGAATGAAGTAGAAATTTTAAAATTAAAAAGAAAACAGGTGAAACAACAATGAAGAAAATAAAAGTTATGACTGTATTTGGTACGCGTCCTGAAGCAATTAAAATGGCTCCACTTGTACTTGAACTGAAAAAGTATCCGGAAATTGAATCTTATGTAACTGTTACTGCTCAGCATAGACAAATGTTGGATCAAGTGTTGGAGGCATTCAAAATTAAGCCTGATTTTGATCTTAATATTATGAAAGAACGGCAAACACTTTCAGATATCACATCAAACGCCCTTACAAAACTAGATGAATTATTTAATAAAGTAAAACCAGATATTGTACTTGTTCATGGAGATACCACTACAACTTTTGCAGGAAGTTTAGCTGCGTTCTATCATCAAATATCTGTGGGGCATGTTGAAGCCGGTTTGCGTACTGGGAACAAGTACTCTCCATTTCCAGAAGAATTGAACAGACAAATGACGGGGGCTATTGCAGATTTGCATTTTGCGCCGACTGACCAATCTAGGGCAAACCTTGAAAAAGAAAATAAAAAAGCAGAATCCATCTTTGTTACTGGTAATACAGCAATTGATGCACTTAACACAACTGTTAAGGAACATTATTCTCATCCTATACTCGATAGAGTTGGTAACAGCAAGATGATTTTGTTGACAGCTCACCGTCGAGAAAATTTAGGAAAACCAATGGAAAATATGTTTAAAGCTATCCGACGAATCATTGAAGAATTCAATGATATCCATGTAGTATACCCAGTTCATTTAAATCCTACTGTTAGGGAAATGGCACAAAAGCACTTTAGTGATTCAAACAGAGTACATTTAATTGAACCTTTAGAAGTAATCGATTTTCATAACTTTGCGTCTAAATCTTATTTAATTTTGACTGATTCTGGAGGGGTTCAAGAGGAAGCACCTTCACTAGGCAAACCAGTCCTCGTGTTACGAGATACAACTGAGAGGCCTGAAGGTGTACTTGCAGGTACGCTGAAATTGGCTGGTACTGACGAAGAGACCATTTATAAGCTTACAAAGCAACTATTAACAGATGAAAAAGAATATAAAAAGATGTCTTTTGCTTCTAACCCTTATGGAGACGGACAAGCAGCACGCCGTATTGTTGAGCAATTGTTATTTTATTACGGTTTACGTGATAAACAAACCGATTCATTTCGTGCTAATTAAAAGAATAGGGTGGGAATTAAAATGTTCCCACCTCTATTCTTTTTTTTTTTTGAAATAGAGAATAGTTAGATGACAAGCTTTGGTTTAAAGAAAATATACTTGCTTAGTTAATTTCTTTTTTATTCAGTAACTCTTCCATAAATGGAACGAGCTGATCGCGAAGCTCTTTATCCTGCATCGCAAACTCAAGAGTTGTTGTGATAAAGCCCAGCTTTTCACCAACATCATAACGCTTGCCTTCAAAGTCGTAAGCAAACACTCTTTGAATTTCATTTAGCTTTTGAATGGCATCCGTCAGCTGAATTTCTCCGCCGGCGCCAACCTGCTGTTCCTCTAAGTACATGAAGATCTCAGGTGTGAATACGTAACGGCCTAAGATGGCAAGGTTAGAAGGTGCAGTGCCTTTAGGCGGCTTCTCAACGAAGTTTTTCACCTGGTAACGGCGGCCATCACTAGTCAGCGGGTCGATTATGCCATATCGGTGTGTTTCTTCTTCAGGCACTTGCTGAACACCGATAATAGAAGAAAGTGTTCTTTCATATTCATCCATTAATTGGCGCAATCCAGGTGTTTCTGCCTGAACAATATCGTCTCCAAGCAGAACCGCAAACGGCTCATCGCCAATAAAGTTGCGCGCGCACCATACAGCATGTCCGAGTCCCTTAGGCTCTTTTTGGCGGATATAGTGAATGTCAGCCAGGTTAGAAGCTTTTTTCACTTTTTCAAGGAGTTCAGTCTTTCCTTTTTCTTCTAAGTTTCTTTCAAGCTCAGGAGAGTAATCAAAATGATCCTCAATCGCACGCTTGCTTTTTCCTGTTACGATAATAATATCCTCAATACCGGCTTCAACAGCTTCTTCAATTATGTATTGAATGGTTGGCTTATCAACGATAGGAAGCATTTCTTTCGGCATTGCTTTTGTAGCCGGCAAGAATCTCGTTCCGAGACCTGCGGCAGGGATTATTGCTTTACGTACTTTTTTCAATGTGAGCACCATCCTTAAGAGATTTAGATTCAGCTCTATTGATACGCTGAGTATTATGATTTTGAAAATTTAATACCCTTACAAGAAATCTGGTAAACATAAATAATCATATAAGAAAAACCAATATTAAACAAGAAATATTAAACTTACATTCTTATATCAATTGTTCAACTGAAAATTGTAAATAGGTTTAGTTGAGAGGATGATCAATTGCACAAATAACAATGCATAGGAATCTATTGTACAGTGAAAAGTTATTCAAAATAATTTGTGAAATAGTATAATACATAAAATCTACCGATTTTAACTTTGGAATTATGCCTTTATTATTTATGGGGAATATCGTAAAGCTTTTTAGCTCATTTATATTGACTTTACCCTATCCTAGAGCCATGTTTTGAAACATGATATAATGAATTTCTGAAAATGAGCGTCACCGTATTGCTCTTATTAAGAAAGGTAATCGTGTCTATGATGAGTATAAAGCCGAATTTAGCGTTTGTTTGTTCTGCGCTTCATATTGCAAAAAAACAAAATGTGAGCACAATTGATTGGAATTATCCTTTGAATATTGTGACTTTTAAATATGATCCTGATGTTTCATCTACTTTTAGAGATTCGAGCGTCTTAAATATGTACGACTTTTTGAAAGGTCCTGAGTCTGATGCTTCAAAGGTTGATCATCCAGTTGGGGAAGAGGGTTTGACTTATGTTAAGACGCCGGAGAAACCTATATACCGATATTATAAAAATGGGAAGTATGTGAAATATCAACGGTTTTCTTCAGCGGGTCAGTTGGTTGTAACAGATTATTTTAACGACAGCAGGCAAAGATTTAAAAGAGAAGAGTATACTAAATCTGGACATGTCCATAGTTTAATCTATATGGATTTGGAGACTAATCAGCCAAAACAGCAGCTTTATTTAAAAAAAGACGGCACTTGTTATATGACCAAGTGGTATAAGAAAGACGGAGACATTGATAAAATCTTTCTATTTGAAGGTAGGGATACAATAGATAAAGTATTTTATTCAGAAAAAGAGCTTGTTTTTTATTTTTTAAAATCTCTAATAAATAATTCTGATTATTTATTTATGATGTCCGAAGTGGAGATATATTCACTGATACGCTCTTTACCAGATACTCCATCATTTTATAAAGGATTTATTGAGGTGAATCATTCGATTGATAATATAGAGGATGAAATAAATAACATTGATGCACTCTGTCTTCCATCTATGAAAAGATATAACGAAGTCATTGCAAAGACTGGTCCTCGAATAAGTATTTACTATGTTTCAGAAGAACCGTTCATTCGTAAAAGGTTTATTAGAGAACTTGTTGATAATGTTCCGTATAATAATAACTTAATCAAGATGCACGCTAATCTGTCAAAGGCTGAATGGCAGCCAAAGTTAAACCTCTATGTTTCGGCAAAGATCCGTTTTGAAGGGAAACTTCCTAAACAATCTGAAGGACGCGGCAGGTTTTATTGGAAATTAAGGAATAGAAAAAGCAATTCAGTCTCTACATCTGCGGTGAAAATCCATGAGGTCTCAAGCTTGGAGTTTGCGGTTAGCGGTCTTGTTTCATTACGTACTGTATTGGATATGCCGTCTGACATTGACATTTATTTGTGCGTGGAATGGGATAATAAATACTTTGAAGAAAAATTAAGTGTCACTGAAGGAAAGATAGATGTTTCAAATGAACAGGCTAGTAAAGGATGGCGTGTCAAAATGACAGAGGAAAATCATCACTTTACGATAAAGGCTGCCGAAGGTTTAAAACGCAAAATGTTTAAACGTATGTCAGTACTCAAATATGAGAAGTAAATGGTGACAAGGAGCTTGTATATGAAAAGGATTTTCTCAGTGAATTATCAGGTCAATATAAACAAAGGCGGCATCATAAGCTCCATGATGTCAAGATCTTATACTTTTGCGGAGCACGGATATAATATTGATTTGGTTACATTTGATTACAAAGACAACTATAAGGAAGTTGAGAGAAGCTTAAAAAATGCAGGAAGGCTGCATACTAACGTGAGTATTATCAATGTTTATGATTATTATAAATATAAGAATAGTTCATTTGAGCCTAGTCCTGAACAGCCGCCGCATGATTATCAGCAAAATGTAAAACTATATGAAGAATCCTATGCAGTGTCTTATGATAAAGAGTTATTAGAAGCAGCGTATTTTAAAAATGGTTTATATGTCAAAAAGAAAAAATGGAATACAGATGGACAACTTCTTTACATTGATTACTATAATGAAAATATGCAAAGAACAAAGAGGAAAATATTTCATAGAGAATATGTGACAAGAAAGATATTTTTTGATCAACGAACAGGTAAAGAAACTCAAGTTCAATATCTAGTGCCTGATGGTTTTTGTTATTTAACAGAATGGTTTCACTTTGAGACAGGAGTCAGTCAGGGAGTAACATTGTTTGAACGAAATAAAAATTCAGCAATATTTTTCAAAAATAAGCATTCTTTTCATACTTATTGGCTTGAGAAGTTGTGCAAGCAAGATAAGGACCCTATTATCATCTGTGATGGGGTGGGAAGTGCTTCGAAAGTGAATGAAATGAAAAAAGATTTAGCTAAACGTTTTTATTGTATCCATTCTAATCATTTTACTTATCCACATACTTTAGGCAGTGAAGTGAAAAAAAATCATCGATATGTCTTGGAACACATAAAAGACTTTGATGGACTTATTGTATTAACAAATAATCAAAAAGAAGATATTCAGAAAGAATATGAATCTAAAAATAATATTTATGTTATTCCTCATGCACCGAGAAGACTTGAGAAGTTAAAGACCTTTGAAAAAAAGAAAAACGAGTTTGTCATGGTGGCCAGATATCATGAGGAAAAAGGGATAGATAAAGCAATAAAAGCAATGGGGATTGTGAAAAAATCCCGACCTGATATTGTCCTTAATATATATGGAAGTGGACCTGATTACGAGCAATACCAACATTTGATCCGTGAGCTGCAGCTTGATAATGTTCATTTGAAGGGATATGTGGAAAACCCAGCACCATATTATCAGTCGGCGCTTGCCACTCTATTAACTTCAAAATATGAAGGGTTCAGCCTTGCCATTTGTGAATCGTTCTCTTGCGCAACTCCGGTTATTAGTTTTGATGTGAAATACAGTCCTAGTGATCTTATAAAAGAGCATGAAACGGGATTGCTTGTAGAACCTGATAATATTGATATGCTTGCAGAAAAGATGATTTATCTGTATGACAATCCTGAGAAAGCCATTGAATATGGATTGAATGCAAAACAATTAATGGATACGGAATACAGTGAAGAACGCTTAGTTGAAAGATGGGAAGGCGTATTTGATCGAGCGAAGTAATTTCTTACCCTTTTTGTTCATTATATGATCGTTTACTGTAAAAGCGATTTAAATAATAATTGAACTATACGGTAATACTGTGATAATGAACAAATCTTATTTTCGTAGAATGTATTGAAAGGGCTATGGAAACCATTCAGAAGAAAGTAGACCTTTATACAATCAAATCATCAAAATTCTATCTAACAGCCCGTTAAACAAAGAAACCAGGTGACAAATATGAAAAAACTAAAAGTCATGACCGTCTTTGGGACCAGGCCTGAAGCGATCAAGATGGCACCGCTTGTGCTGGAATTGAAAAAATATCCTGAAATAGATTCCTATGTAACGGTCACTGCCCAGCACAGACAAATGCTAGATCAGGTTCTAGATGCGTTTCACATCAAGCCTGACTTCGATTTGAACATTATGAAGGAGCGGCAGACACTGGCAGAGATTACGTCTAACGCACTTGTGAAATTGGATGAGCTGTTTAAAGATATCAAACCCGATATTGTGCTTGTCCATGGTGATACAACGACGACGTTTGCCGGAAGCCTAGCCGCTTTTTATCATCAAATTGCTGTCGGCCATGTGGAGGCCGGGCTCCGTACAGGTAATAAGTATTCCCCGTTTCCGGAAGAGCTCAACCGCCAGATGACCGGGGCGATTGCTGATTTGCATTTTGCGCCGACAGGCCAGGCGAAAGACAATTTATTAAAAGAAAATAAAAAGGCCGACTCTATTTTTGTGACAGGCAATACAGCGATTGATGCACTCCGCACAACGGTGAGGGAAGGCTATTCTCATCCTGTCCTCGATCAGGTAGGTGAGGATAAAATGATTCTGCTGACCGCGCACCGTCGGGAAAATCTGGGTGAGCCAATGGAAAACATGTTCAAGGCTATCCGAAGAATTGTTGAGGAATTTAACGATGTACAGGTCGTTTACCCTGTGCACCTAAATCCTGTTGTCCGGGAAGCGGCTCAGAAGCATTTTGGCGATTCTGACAGAGTGCATCTGATTGAACCTTTAGAAGTCATTGATTTCCATAACTTTGCGGCAAAATCGCATTTTATTTTGACAGATTCGGGCGGCGTGCAGGAGGAAGCGCCTTCTCTCGGGAAACCGGTGCTTGTGCTGCGCGATACGACGGAACGCCCTGAAGGAGTGGAAGCAGGAACGCTGAAACTTGCAGGGACGGATGAGGAAAACATTTATCAGTTGACAAAACAGCTGTTAACTGATGATGATGAGTACAAGAAAATGTCCTACGCTTCTAATCCGTATGGCGATGGTGAGGCTTCCCGCCGGATTGTGGAAGAATTGCTGTTTCACTACGGGTTTCGGAAAGAACATCCAGATTCATTTACAGGCAAATAAAAAAGAAGCTTTGCACACTGTGCGAAGCTTCTTTTTGTTTTAATTTTCGAGGCTTTCCTTCAGCTCTTTTGTGATATCAGAAAGGGCGCTTTCATCTGCTTGATAGTAGTAAATTCCGTTGATTTTCGTGCCAGTACCTTTCAATTCGTGCTGTTTAATATTTTTACGAGCGCCTTTGTAGTCAGATTGGATATCCCACATGTCATCGAAGGTCAAATTCGTTTTCACATTATCTTCAACGACTTTAAACATATCTCCAAATTTCGTGATGGAAGAAATATTTGCGCCTTTATTAATGATTCCTTCAATCACTTGGCGCTGGCGGTCCTGACGGCCAAAATCGCCTCTCGGATCTTCTTTTCTCATCCGGGTATAGGCGAGCGCCTCTTTTCCGTTCAGCGTGATTTCTCCTTTGCCGAACGAATAACCGTCATAGCTGAACGCGAATGTGCTGTTTACTGTGACGCCGCCAAGTGTATCAACAACGTCTCTAAAGCTTTCCATGTTCACTTTTACAAAATAATCAACCGGAACATCGAGGAAGTTCTCAACCGTGTCAACCGTCATCTGTGTGCCGCCGAATGCGTATGAATGGTTGATTTTATCCATTGTGCCTTTCCCGATAATTTTTGTATATGTGTCACGCGGAATGCTGACCATGTCAGTTGTATTCGTTTTTGGGTTAACGGTCATATAAATGAGCGTGTCGGCACGGCCTTTATCGCCGTCGCGTTCATCCACACCCATAATTAAGACGGAAAACGGGTCTTTTTTATTGATATTGACCTCAGTATCCCTTTTTTTAGATTTATCAATACTTTCATGAATACTTGCCACGGTTGAAGCTGCTTTATGCCATAAGTAGTATGCATAGCCGCCAGTTCCAAGTACAAATACGGCTACAATGGCTAAAATGACAAGTAACGCCTTTCTTTTTTTCTTTCTTTTTTCAGCTCTCATAATAAAGTCCTCGCTTTTTTGTAATCTAGTACGATTATAAGTTTCTTAATATTTGAAAACAACTAAAATTTGTCTGATTCTTTACAATAGACGGTCGCTTGTAACAAATGTTTCGGTATTTTAAGAAAATCCGCAAAAATTTTTCGTTGTTTTGAAAGAAATCTTAAAATAAGCTTAAAATTGTCGATAAGAAGAGGAGAGGTGATGAATATGAAAAAACTAGCTGTTTTAATGTTCTCAATGCTGCTTCTATTGTCAGCGTGTGGAACTGCAGAAAACTCAACAGGTACTGACACAAATGCAGAGGCCGAGAGTGAAACTGTTGAAACTGTAACGAAGGAAGGAACGTTTGCCGGGTTGGCAGACAGTCACACAATTGCAGTCACAATTGATGGAGAAGAAACTTCAATTCAGGTAGAAGACTCAGAGCTTCAAGATAAGGTGAATAGTATTTCAGAAGGTCAAAAGCTTTCTGTCACTTATGCAAAAGAATCAAATGGCGTCTTGCAACTAAAAAAACTAGAGACAAAGTAATTTAACTTCAGGGGGGATTACTAGTTTTGAAAAAACTAAAGCTTCTGTTTTTATTGTCAGTGGCTGCAGCATCTGTTTTTTATCCGGCGTTTATGCAGTCTGCCAAAGCTGCCGATAAAACGATTTCGGTGAAACTGAGTAACTATGTAGGGAACAAATCCAGTTTGGATGTTGATATTACCGGCAGTTATGAAATTCCGGGGTCGAAAATTGCAGATACAGAACGCTACGGTGGAGCTACTCGGTATGATGTAGCCAATAATGTTGCTTCAGCAGGTTGGACAAATCCTGCAACTGTGGTCATTGTAAACCGTGATGCGTTTGCGGATGCTCTCTCAGCAGCTCCGCTGGCAAAAAAGTATGATGCACCTATTCTTTTAACGAGCGCGTCAAAATTGACGGCTAAAACAGAAAGTGAAATTGCCAAATTAAATCCTGATAACATTTTAATTATTGGCGGAACAATCAGCGTATCAAAAAATGTAGAGAAGACTTTAAAAAAATATGGCTCTATAGATAGGATTGGTGGAGCTAGCCGTTATGAAGTTTCTAAAAACATAGCAGACAGAATGGGAAATTACAGTCAGGCTGTAGTAGCAACCGGAAAGGTTTTTTCTGATGCCCTGTCAATTGCGCCATATGCGGCAATGAACGGTTATCCGATATTGCTCGCGGGAGACAATACTTTCCGCAGTGATTATAAGATTCCAAGTAAGGTTACCATTGTCGGAGGACCGTTGAGTGTCAGCACTGGCGTTGAAGCTACTTTAAAGAAGAAAGCTTCTGTTAAACGAATTGGAGGTGCCTCAAGGTATGAGGTGTCGGCCAATATCGTTAAAGAATTAAATATGAAAGCAAACAAAGTATTTATGTCTAATGGTAAAACATTTGCTGATGCTTTAACAGGATCTGTTCTTGCAGCAAAACAAGGAAACCCTTTATTGTTGGTTAAATCAGACAGTCTTCCTTCTTCAGTCGCAAACGTTGTTGCTGAGAAAGGGACTCAATCATTTGCGTTGCTTGGAGGAAACATCTCTATAACGGATTCGTTGAAAAACAAATTGTCTGATACGTTTGCTGGAACAGGATATTCAGTTAACCTATCAAAAGGAAACTTAGTTCTTTATAAAAATAACACGGCAATTAAGACACTTGGAACTTCATTCACAGCACAGCCTAAAAAATACTCAACTACAAACTCTATCAGTTTAAATGGGACGCCTTATCTGGGAAACATGAAGTTTACAATTGAGTCAGGAAAATATATCCGACCAATCAATGTAAACATTCCTTTTGAAGATTACTTAAAGGGAGTAGTTCCTCATGAAATGCCTGCAAGCTGGCAGAAGGAAGCTTTAAAAGCCCAGGCCGTTGCAGCACGAACGTATTCAGTCTCTTATGCTGGAAAGGAAGTGAAAGATACAACGGCATTTCAAGTATACGGAGGCTATGACTGGAATTCTAAGACTTCTGAGGTAGTGGAATCAACAAGAGGAAAAGTCCTCAAGTATAATGGGAATTTGATTTCAGCTACTTACTCATCAAGCAACGGTGGGTACTCAGAAGCGAGCGGCGAAGTGTGGAGCAGCCAGCTTCCTTATTTAATCGCCAAAAAAGATACGTACGACCCGCAAATCAGCTGGTCTCTGTCTTTAAACAAAACCCAGCTTGATAAAAGCAGTCTGAATCTGAAAAGCCCGGGATCTTGGTGGAGCACTAAAAATGAAACGAACTCAGCCTATTTGAGCGGTTTGAAAAGCTGGTTTATTAAAAATAAATACAGCAGGGCCGAGTCTATCAAAATCACGAACATATCCAGTGTGAAATTCAGCACGGAGAAAACTGCCGGTCAGCGGCCGGAAACAGCAAGTGTAACATTCTCATATTTCGTGAAAGAAAAATCAAATGGCTACATTCTTTCAAATGGAAGCCTGAGTGAAAAAACAGCAACAATTTCTGTACCAACTACAGAGCTGAGAACAATGCTTGGAGCTTCGAATATGAAGAGTACATATGCGTCTGTCTCAAACAATACAAACGCCTTTATCATCAGCGGCAAAGGATACGGACATGGCATAGGCATGAGCCAGTACGGAGCCAATGCCAGAGCTGCTGCCGGACAATCCTATACAACGATCTTAAGTTTTTACTATCCAGGAACGACTCTTTCAAGCTATTAAAGATTGATCGAGTTCAAGGAGGCACCGCTGCCTCCTTCGTTCTTTATTTGAGCTATGAATTATTATCAACCTTTGGAGGGACTATCTTTGCGGATTTTTTTAAAAAGCATACCGATCCTGATACTAGCAGTCGTTTTGTTTATACCAAATGCTTTTGCTGCTAACTCTGTCACCAGGCTGGACGGAGCAAACCGATACGAAGTTGCTGTAAACGTCTCTAAACAAGGATGGAGCAGTGCCAATACAGTTGTTATTGCAAATGGAACAGCTTATGCTGATGTGTTAACTGCATCTCCCTTAGCTTATAAGTATAATGCACCTATTCTATTGACAAAGTCGACTACATTAACAACTGCTACTAAAAATAGAATTAGCCAGCTTAAACCGAGTAAGGTCTTCGTAATTGGGGGGACAATAAGCGTATCAAATAATGTAGTAAACGAACTTAAAAAACTTGGTGTTTCTACTGTAGAACGTATCGGCGGAAGTAGCCGATATGAGGTTGCCCAAAATATCTCTAAAAAGTTATCATCAAATTCAAAAGCGATAATTGCAAATGGGACTGCCTATGCTGATAGCTTGGCAATTAGCACATATGCTGCCAGACAAGGTATACCCATTCTACTAACCACTGAAAAATCAATTCCAACAGCTACAAAAAACGCGATGAAGAGTAAGGGAACTTCATCTACTATCGTTGTTGGAGGGGAAATTAGTGTTCCAAAGAGTATATATGGCCAGCTTCCTTCACCAACAAGAATCGGTGGTAAAGATCGTTTTGAAGTAGCAGCGAATATTGCCAAAAGGTATTACTCTTCGTCTAAAAGCGCATTTATTAGCAATGGATTCAAATATGCTGATGCTCTAGCAGGTTCGGCACTGGCTTCTAAGCAAAATCGACCTATGTTATTTACCAAAGCGGACTCTTTGGCAACTGCCACTAGAGCAATCATCGGTTCTAACAGCATAAACAACTTCACTGTACTTGGAGGAACTATTTCTGTTCAAACAGTCGTTACCAATCAGTTGAAAAACGAAATTGTTGGTAAGAAGGTGTTTATAGACGCTGGACACGGCGGTTATGATAGCGGAGCGGTAGGAAATGGTCTTAAAGAAAAAGATGTAAACCTTACTGTTGCCAAGCTTGTGAACAGCAAACTTTCTAAAGGCGGGGCTCTACCAGTTATGTCGAGATCTACGGATGTATTCTTAGAATTGTCCGAGCGTGTTGCGAAAGCAAAATCTAACAATGTAGACCTGTTTGTAAGTATCCATGCCAACTCAGCAAGTGCTTCGGCAACAGGTACAGAAACTTACTATTATACGAAATATGAATCAGCAAACAGCAAACGATTAGCGACAGAAATTCAAAACAGACTATATCAAGCAATGAATACTCAAAATCGTGGTGTGAAAATCGGAAATTTCCATGTTATTAGAGAATCAACTATGCCAAGCAGTTTAGTGGAGCTGGCATTCATTTCTAATGCAAATGACGCTAGTAAATTGAAAAGTGCTTTGTATCAGGAAAAAGCTGCACAAGCGATATATGAAGGAATTATTGCTTATTATTAAAGAGAAATTCCAATGAGATGGCTTACCGGCAAATGTCGGTAAGCATTTTTTGTGCAATTAATTAAGGGGGGCATATTTCAAAGATGTAAAAGTTTATCAAAATTTAAGGTTTTCCGTATTCTTATTAATATTTGTTTTTGCTATAATAACGAAAAATATATCTGATCCATTTAAGGATAGTGAGGTTACCGATGAAAATTAGCATTGTTGTACCTGTTTTTAATTCTGAAGGATTAATTTCAGATTGTCTGGAAAGCTTAGTTAATCAAACAATGCCAAAAGAGGATTATGAGATTATATGTGTTGATGATAAATCTACGGATTCATCTTTAGACATTTTGAATCAATATAAAAAGAAATATGAAAATGTTGTTGTTATTGAAAGAACAGTAAATTCAGGCGGTCCAGGTGCTCCGAGAAATGATGGAATAAAAATAGCAAAGGGTGAATACATTCTATTTGTTGACTCAGATGATTATTTAGGTGAAGAGGCATTACTGAGATGGTACAGTTTCTCAAAAGAGAATCAATCAGATATTACTTTAGGAAAGTTAAAAGGGATAAACGGCAGAGGTGTACCAAAATCAATGTTTAAGGAAACGAACCCGGATGTTGATTTGGTTGATTCCAAAATTGTTTTTACTTTGGGACCCCAAAAATTGTTTAAGGCCTCACTTTTAAAAGAAAATCAAATAACCTTCCCTACTCACATAAAGGCGGCGGAAGATCAAGTTTTCACAATGAACGCTTATTTGAAAGCAAAGAAGATTTCTGTTTCAGCTGACTATGATTATTACTATCTGGTCAAAAGAGACGGTGAACATATGAGTGTTGCATATGTTCCTCCAGAGAACTTTTATGGAGCAATGGAAGATATTATCTCTGCTATCAAGGCAAGTGACCTAGAAGAAGCCAGAAAAATTAAGCTGATGGCAGTATTTTTAAATAGACATTTTGATTTCTCTAGGACAAGAAACGTGACGCTTAAAATCAAAAAGGAAAAAGAAAGAGCAGAATGGTTTCATTATTTGTCATCATTTATTGATTCAGTTCCTTTGGAAGCAGATCAATTTGTCTTACCTCATATAAAATTACGGTTAATGTTCATACGCAATAAGGATTTAAAAGGGTTATCGCAGTATGAACGAGAAGAAAAAAATATCAAAAAGTATACTGAAATCCAGAATGGAGAGCTAATTGCATGCTACCCCAGCTTAAAGACATATCACATTCATAAAGATTTGATTAATGTAACTTATAAAAATAAACTTGATCATTTTATTAAGAATATTGAAATTAATGACAGTGTACTCAGCATTGAAGGAACAATTAAGCACAAATTGCTGGATGATGAAACGAATAAAAATCAGTCTCTTACTGGAGTGTTTGTTCATCGAGATACAAAGGCGGAGAAATACTATTCGCCATCCTTATTTGAAAATTCAACGTTTAAGTTTGAATGTATGTTTGATAAAATAGCATCTGCTGAAGAGGATTTAGGCGTCTGGGATTTTTTCATTGAATCATCAATAGACCGGTACAAACATAGAGTTAGAATAGGAAATAAGCGTGATCCAAACAAGTATCCATTAAATGCTATGTATTTGGGGGATAATGATTTATATGTTTATAGTGCAAAACCTTACTTCACTATGAAATATGACAATCTTTCTGTTAATATAAAAAAACACGCTTATACAAAAGCTGTGCTTTCATATGAAGAGGAATCAAAAGACTTGTCATTTATTTTTAGTAACAAATTAATCTACTTACCGAGTGGATCCAAGGTTGTGGTAAGTAATGGTTACTCTGAGATGTCAGTGCCTATTAAAGATATTGTTGAAGAAGCTAATGGCACAAAGATAACAATAAACATGGAAAATCTGATAGCACAATTCTTTAATTACAACAAAAAAAAGCAATTAATTGAATTTGCCATAAATACATCTAACAATCAAATAATTCCAAAAGAAAATAATCAGGTACTTGTTTTAGAAAAAAAGTGCGTTGAACAAAAGTTCTTATTCTTTTTTGAAAAAATGGTTGAAGTTCAGTACAAGCTGCTAACCTCTAAATCAAAATTTTATTTTCAATATTAAATGCTTCGCAGCGAAAAGAGACAAATCTGCAAAATGGTTTGTCTCTTTTTTTATACAATATGCTTAATTTTAAAAAAAAGTGTCTAAAACAATAAAAAGTTTACGATTAAATGTCAGAAAAAATAACAAATTCACACTTCTTAACATACCATTTACATCCAATTAACATCCGTCTGCTAAACTGACTGGCATAGGTCATCATAACATCCCAAACAAATCGTGAGGTGTGTGTCAGTGAGTGCAGAGAAAAGCATGAATGTGAGTCGTGAATTCTCAGTCCAGCAAATACATTCATTTACATTATCTGAAAAGACGGCTCGTTATTTGGCAGTAAAACGCGTAATGGATATTTGGTTTGCGCTCATTGGATTGGCGATTGCGCTGCCAATGATTGCGGTATTTTCAATATTGATTTGTTTGGAGACGCCGGGACCTGCCATATATACGCAGGAACGCGTAGGGAAAGGCGGGAAACCATTTAAGCTTTATAAGCTTCGTTCCATGAAAATAGATGCCGAGAAGTCCGGTGCTGTTTGGGCGCAGAAGCAAGATCCGCGGGTGACGAGGATCGGAGCTTTTATCAGAAGAACGAGAATTGACGAGCTTCCTCAGCTATTTAATGTGCTGAAAGGCGACATGAGTATGATTGGCCCTCGTCCGGAACGTCCTGTGTTTACGGAAAAATTCCAGAATGAGATTCCAGGCTTTACACAGCGTCTGGCTGTTAAACCGGGATTGAGCGGCTGGGCTCAGGTGAACGGCGGTTACGATATGACGCCGAAGGAAAAGCTGATATTTGATTTATATTACATTCGCAATCTGACTTTCACTTTGGAATTAAAAATTATGTTAAAAACTTGTAAAGTAGTCTGGACAGGTGATGGTGCAAGATAAAACTGAATGCCTGCATTCACCATCAATCTGAGCTTAAAAAGAAGTAGGGAATATGATGCCAAGTATTACTAAACAAATCTTGAGCGGTGCAAAGTGGACAAGTATTTCAACCATGTGTATTACAATCATACAAATCGTTCAGTTTGCCCTGCTAGGAAATATGATGACCTTAACGGAATTTGGACTCGTCGGCATGATCACAACGGTTACAGTTTTCGCCCAGATTGTGCTTGATATGGGTTTTGGCGCAGCGTTAATTCAGAGAGATGATGCGACGGAGCGCCAGATGTCAACATTATATTGGCTTAACATTATGACCGGCGTTTTGCTGTTTGTTCTTTTATATGTGAGCAGTCCTGTGATTGCGGGATTTTATCAAAGGGAAGAGCTGGTGTTTCTGATTCGGATTTTAGCGATTATGTTTTTGATCGCGCCAATCGGACAGCAGTATCAGTATATGCTGCAAAAGCAGTTGCATTTTAATACGTTAAGCAAAATTGAGATTTTTTCAAATGTATTGTCATTCGGATATTTAGCTGTAGCGGTTTTTATGATGGATGCAATTTTGGCGTACGTCATTTCTCAAGTGCTGCTGCAGTCCAGTAAAGGGATTTTATATTGGGCCGTATACCGGAAAAAATGGCACCCCGCTTTTGTTTTTGACTTGAGGGGAATGAAGGCGTTCTTTTCCTTTGGAGCCTTTCAGCTTTCATCCCGCCTTGTGAACAGGCTGGGAGCGAATATCGATATGATTTTGATCGGCCGTTTTATTGGTGCTGAAGCATTGGGGATTTATAACCTTGCCTACCAGATTGTCACCATTCCGGTTTTGAAGATCAATCCGATCGTGACACGCGTGGCATTCCCTGTTTTCGCAAAAAACAAATATGAAAACAGCGTGATTAGAGAAGGCTTTCTGAATATGACAAAAATGCTGGCGCTTGTTTCGTTTCCGCTGTTAATCGGGCTCGTGTCTGTGTCAGACGCCTTTATCGCAGCAGTTTTCGGAGAAAAATGGCTTGCGGCTGTTCCAGTCCTAAATGTTCTGGCCATTGTCGGGATACTCAGAGTGCTCATGAATCCAAATGGATCTGTGCTTCTTGCTAAAGGAAGAGCGGACTTAGCGTTTTATTGGGATTCCGGTGTACTGCTGCTGTACGGATTGTCATTATTTGCAGCCGTTCAAACGGGAAGTCTGCTGACAGTCGCATGGGTATACGCCATCATTAGCGTTTTCAATTTCCTGATCGGACGCTGGCTGCTGGCTTATGTCATCAAACTTAACCTTTCGGCTTATTTCCAGTCGATTATCAAGCCGTTTCTGCTCACAGCCGTGATGGCCATCATCGCGTTTGGTGTAAGCCTAGGTACGGAACACTTCAGTCTGCAGGCAGAAATGCGGCTGGCCATTTCAGTGGCGGCCGGGGCGCTATGCTATCTCTTTCTTTTAGTAAAAGCGTACCCTCAAACGAAAAGCAAACTACTAAGAAAAGGGCGTTTGTCATGAAAATTTTGTGGATCACAAGCGTATATCCGAGCAGCCTGAAACCCGGTGAGGGTGTGTTTCATGAGACACAGGTGCAAGAGCTGCAAAAGCTCGGGCTTGATATCACCGTCATATGCCCAAGGCCTTTTCACTCTGCGCCTGTCCGCATGCTGAAAAAGGCATATCGAAAAAAGGATGCCAGACCGGAGTATGAGATTAGGAAGGGGATACCGGTTTACCGGCCTTTCTATCGAGCAGTTCCTGGCCAGCTGAAGTGGGCGCAGCCTCACCGAAGAATCGCATCATCTGTTTTAAAAACAATGAAACAGCACGACTTACATCCGGATCTAATTCATGCGCATTTTGCCATGCCATCGGGCGGGGCTGCGGCAGTCGTGTCGGAGTCAGAACGAATTCCTTATGTTCTGACCTTGCACGGAAGTGATGTGAATGTCTATCCGCATTACAGCAAAGGGGCGTTTAAAGCCTTCAATCGTGCGGTAGGTTCTGCGTCAGCCGTTTTAGCAGTCAGCGACAAGCTCCAGGAAGAAACCAAAAAGCTATCTGGCTTTGAAAGCTCGGTTTTGCCGATCGGCATACAGCTCAGCCGCTTTCAGGAGAATAAGCAGACAAAAGAAGAAATCAGAGAAAAACTCGGGCTCCCGCTCGGTCAGCGTCTGGCCGTCTATGTGGGCCGGCTCGTCAGGGAGAAAGGCATTTTTGAACTGTCTGAAGCCATCGAATCGTTGAAGGAACCTCCTAAGGCAGTCTTTGTCGGGGATGGTCCTGCAAAATCAATGCTGACCCAGAAAGGACATATCGTCACAGGCCAAGTGCCGAATCATAAGGTAAGAGACTATTTGCTTGCGGCAGACATGTTCGTGCTTCCTTCTTACAGTGAGGGGATGCCGACTGTCGTGATTGAGGCGCTGGCGCTAAGGGTTCCTGTCATCTGTACAGATGTTGGCGGTGTGGCATCGTTATTCGGAAAGCATCGGCATCTGTTGATTCAACCGAAATCGGCTCAAGCCTTGGCGGAGGCGATCGCTCTGTACGAACATGAGCAAATTTGGAAACCAGAAGTAGCAGATGATTTGTATGAAATCGTGCAGGCTCAATTTGACGCCGGAAAAAATGCCAAGGCTTTGCATCATCAGTATCAGACGGTCATGAAAACGTCCGTTTAATCGTAAGAAACTGCGACCAATATAAATAGGAAGGTCATTTTACAGGAGAGGGATGAGCACTGTGAAAAAAATAGCTGTCATTGGAACAGGTTATGTAGGACTCGTGTCAGGCACTTGCTTTGCGGAGATCGGCAATAAAGTTGTTTGCTGTGATATCGATGAATCAAAAATCAGAAGTCTGAAAAATGGGGTAATCCCGATCTATGAGCCAGGGCTTGCAGACTTAGTTGAAAAAAATGTGCTGGATCAGCGTTTGTCCTTTACTAACGATATCCCGTCCGCCATTCGGGCGTCAGACATTATTTATATTGCAGTCGGAACGCCGATGTCCAAAACAGGTGAAGCAGATTTAACATACGTAAAAGCGGCAGCGAAAACAATTGGTGAGCACCTCAACGGCTATAAAGTGATCGTAAATAAAAGTACAGTCCCGGTCGGAACAGGAAAACTCGTTCAATCTATCGTTCAAAAAGCTTCAAAGGGAAGATTCTCGTTTGATGTTGTATCTAACCCTGAATTCCTTCGGGAGGGCTCAGCGATTCAAGACACGATGAATATGGAGCGTGCCGTGATTGGCTCAACAAGTCATAAAGCTGCTGCCATCATTGAGGATCTGCACCAGCCTTTCCATGCTCCTGTCATTAAAACAAACTTAGAAAGTGCAGAAATGATTAAATACGCCGCGAATGCGTTTCTGGCGACAAAGATTTCCTTTATCAACGATATCGCAAACATTTGTGAGCGAGTCGGCGCAGATGTTTCAAAAGTTGCTGATGGCGTGGGGCTTGACAGCCGTATCGGCAGAAAGTTTCTAAAAGCGGGTATTGGGTTTGGCGGCTCCTGTTTTCCTAAGGATACAACCGCACTGCTTCAAATCGCAAAATCGGCTGGCTATCCATTTAAGCTCATCGAAGCTGTCATTGAAACGAACGAAAAGCAGCGCGTTCATATTGTAGATAAACTCTTAACTGTTATGGGAAGCATCAAAGGAAGAACCATTTCCGTCCTCGGATTGGCCTTCAAGCCGAATACAAACGATGTGAGATCCGCTCCCGCTCTTGATATTATTCCGATGCTGCAACAGCTGGGCGCACATGTAAAAGCATACGATCCGATCGCTATTCCTGAAGCTTCAGCGATCCTTGGCGAACAGCTCGAGTATTACACAGATGTGTATGATGCGATTGAGGGCACAGATGCCTGCCTGATCTTAACGGACTGGCCGGAAGTCAAAGAAATGGAGCTTGTAAAGGTGAAAACCCTCTTAAAACAGCCAATCATCATCGACGGCAGAAATTTATTTTCACTTGAAGAGATGCAGGCAGCAGGATACATTTACCACTCTATCGGCCGTCCTGCTGTTCGGGGAACGGAACCTTCTGACAAGTATTTTCCGGGCTTGCCGCTCGAGGAGTTGGCTAAAGACTTGGGGAGCGTCAATTTATAAAAAGAAAAAAGTGTTACTTGGTTGAAGCTGCCGGCTGCTAGGCTCGGCCGCCGGCTCCTGAAACATCAGGAAAGGGGTTAAACATGTGAGTATCAAACGTTCAGCGGTCCATACGCTTGCGTTACTGGCCGCTGTCATATTTGGAGTCGTCCTATTGCTGGGAGCCATCCGTAAAGATATAGGTTTCATACAGATGGCTGCCCTGCTTGCGGTGTTGGCGATCGGTCTGTTTGCGCTGACGCTTGCAACCGCATTTACAACAAAAGAACGGCTCTTTATGGCTGTAATCTATATTTTGATCGCCTGCACTTTTTTAAATAATGCATTTTTCGCGATACATCTTGGGTTTTTCAGTTTGTTCCTTTACAGGCTTCTGCTCATTGCAGCGGGGTGCCTCCATGTGATCGGGATGGTTCGGAATCGAACACATATTGAAAGATGGAACGGACTGCAAGTGAAAGGGATATTGCTCTTTTTCGCCTTTTGGTTTATATACGGCCTTGTTTCTCTGCTATGGGCTAAGTCGGTGACAGCCGGCATCAAATATTTGGCCTTATTGGCAATGGGAATTTTCTTCATTTACCTCATTGTCATGTATGTGCAAAAAATGGAGCGGCTGATGATTGTTTATGCCATTTGGCTGGTGATGACAGTATTCCTAATGATCATTGGTTTTTACAATCATATCACCCATCATCATCTCCCGAGTTCCACGCTGTACAGCGGACCGGAATATAAGCAACATTATCCGACCTCGGTATTTTTTAATCAAAATGACTTTGCGACCTTTTTATCAATCAGCTTCTTTTTTTACATCACTTTGATGAAAAACATAAAGAATGGATACATCAAGGCGATTGGCCTTGTGCTTTCGCTCTGTACGTTGTATTTAATTTTTGCCACTGGTTCAAGAGCCAGCCTTCTGGGGATTTTTGCAGGCATTGCTGTCTATATCTTCATTGTATTGCCGCCTGTTCTAAAGAAAATGGCCATATGGCTGTCAGCGGCGGGAATTGCCATTTTTGCAGTTCTTTTCGCCAGCCGAATTTATTCAAAGTTTTGGGAGCTGTTTCTGGCACCACAGACACTGCATTCATTTCATGACAGGCTTCCATCAAATGTGGCCCGGGCCAATCTGCTGAAAAACGCATGGCACTTTTTCCTTGATTCATACGGATTCGGAGTCGGAGCAGGGAATGTATCCTACTATCTTGAGCACAATGCTTTATATGATACTGACAATGTGGCAGAGGTGCACAACTGGCTCGTTGAAATCCTTACTAACTTTGGCTTGTTCATCATGCTGGGATATCTGGCCGTTTATGCCTACCTCATATGGGTGCTTTATAAATTTTATGAAAGAAAATTAGAAAATCAGTCAAAACTGATCACAGAAGGGCTTATTACTGCTCTGGTCAGTTTTCTGGTATCTAGTATCAGCCCAAGCTCTGTTTCAAATTTATTTTTCCATTGGGTGTTTCTGGCACTCGTCATCGCCGCTGTCAATGTGTTAAGGCGATCCAGACAGATGCCTGAACCGATGTACAGATAAACAGACTACAAAAAGCAGGGAGACTTATATGAACGATATATTGATAAGAATAGCCCGTCGCATTAAAAAAAATATCATTTGGATAATAGCAGTGCCCATTATATTAGGTGCGGCGGGGTATATCCTGCCGTCACAGATCGCTGATCAAAAGAGCTATACAGCTGAGGACACTTTAGCTGTAGGGAGATATGACCATCCGGTTTATAACAGCATAGAGGAGATTCCCCTTTTGCTCAAGAGCGACTCTTTTTTGAAGGAGGCGCTTCCTGGCGAAAAGGATGAAGATTTGGCAGAGATCAAAGAGAAGCTTACCATCAAAACGGAATCCAAATCTTTGCTGACATTGAGTTATAGCGACAAGGATAAGGATAAAACGGAATCCGTCTTAAATGCCATTTCCTCTGCTTTTCTCAAAAATGATCAAAAACTGTATGCAGAAAGAGAAGCCGTCATCCGCCGCAGCATAGATGCGCTCGAAGGCGAGTCGGTGAGCGAGGATTCCAAAGTGGATAAAGAGAGATTTTTGTATGAGCTGAAAAACACGCAGCTTAATTTGAAAGCGGCCAGTGTCACTGATTCTGAAACCGTAGGTGAGACAGCAGGCGGCGGAATGTCTCCGAAAAAGAAAGCGGTTCTCGGTGTTATGATTGGCCTCACGATTGCCTTTATGTTCGTTGTCATTCCTGAATTTTTCAGGGAATCCTTTTAAAATCATACGATGGAGATGTGATCATGACCAATTGGAAACCTCTCGTATCTGTCATTACGCCTTCCTTTAATGCGCGTGACTATATTGAAGACACGATTCATTCAGTGTTAGATCAGAGCCACTCTCATTGGGAAATGATTATCGTGGATGATTGCTCAACGGATGGCACACGCGACATTTTACAGCAGTATGAAAAGATAGATGAAAGAATTCATGTGGTGTATCTGGACGAGAACAGCGGAGCTGCAGTTGCTCGCAATAAAGCATTGGAGCACGCTCAAGGTCGTTACGTAGCATTTCTGGATAGTGATGACAAATGGAAAGAAGACAAACTGGAAAAGCAGCTTGAGTTTATGATGGAACGTTCCTGTGCGTTTTCTTTCACAGGCTACAGCTTAATGGCGCAGGACGGGACCCCGCTCGATAAATTTATTCATGCCCCGGAAAGCCTGACGTACGATGACGCTCTGAAAAATACGATTATCGGCTGCTTGACGGTGATGATTGACAGGGAGCAAACGGGACAGATCCAAATGCCAAATATCAGAACGAGACAGGACTTGGCCACATGGCTGTCTCTTTTGAAAAAAGGATTTACCGCATATGGTATGAATGAATGCCTTGCTGAATATCGGCTTGTAAATAACTCGATATCCAGCAACAAATGGAAGGCTGCGAAAAAAACGTGGTTTGTCTATAGGGAGATCGAACGTCTACATTTAATGAAAGCAACATGGTGTTTTGTTCAATATGCAAAAAATGCGGTGAAAAAAAGATTATAGCCGCAAACAGAGAGAAAAGGTGATGAAGGTGGAAACAAAAGAAGCAATCATTCATGTCATCGTTGCCACTGCCGAATGGGGAAAAGACCAATTGAGATACAGAAGGCATCGGCTGGCGGAATTTTTAGCTGCTCAGGAGGAAACGAAGGAAGTCATTTGGGTGTGTCCGGCTCCGCGCCCCCAAGGAAATGAATTTCAGCAAGTTCATTCAGGCATCAGGCAATTCGCTATCAAAGACTTGCTGCAGAAAAAAATGTTTCGTTTCGGACGATATACAGATGTCTTTTACAGACATAAGCTCTCACCATTACTTGATGAACTGACCTCTGCTTCTGCAAACGGTGAACGCTGCTGTTTATGGTATACGTTCCCCGGATTCCCGCTGCTGTCATCGCTGTATCCCTGGGATCAGGTCATTTATGATTGCAGTGATTTATGGGCGGCGCCGATCAGCGGCCGTTCAAATCTGCTGTCTGAATTCCGGCGAAAAGTCATTAAATCGGCGGAGCTGAGAATTATACATCGTGCAGATTCCATTACCTGTTCATCGGATTATCTTCACAAAGAAGTAGATAAAAAACTGACTGAAGGGCGAGAAAAGGTGCATACTGTCGAAAACGGTGTTGAATATGAGCTGTTTTCTGCAAATCAAGGGGGGGCTCCTAATCGCAGCATATTGCAGGGTAGAGAAGGAACAGTATTAGGCTTTATCGGCGGGATTAAACCTAAGCTCGATTTTAAAATGATTGAAGAGGCTGCGCTCCAAAAGCCTGAGTGGACATTTTTATGGGTTGGCCCGGATGCCACCAATGGCGACGTTTCGTTTCAAGAGCTTCTGAGACTTCCCAATGTTATATGGACCGGCCCGGCAGACCCAAAAGAAGTTCCGCATTATATGGAGCTTATTGACATTGGCATCATGCCATATAAAAAATCATCGTATAATCAAGCTGTGTTTCCGCTGAAACTATTTGAATTTTTAGCGGCTGGAAAGCCTGTTGTCGGCTCTAATCTTCCGTCAACCTCAAAAATGAAAAAGCCGTATGTATACGAATATGTAGAAGGCGATCATCCGCTTGATTTTATAGCTGCGTGCGAAAAAGTAATCGGCCAAAACGGAGATGAAACGTATAAAGAAATGCGCAGAAACATCGCCCGCGCACAGGATTGGAATTGCTTATTTAAACAAATTATGAAATATACAGGGATTCAAAAACATGCGTAGTCCTATAATTTGGGATGCGCGTTTTTTGATTATACGTGTTTCTTTTTGATGAAGCTTGTTATAATAACTAAGGAGAAGGTATAATGGAAGGAACGGTTCTCTATATAAATAAAGACTTCATTTAATTCCAAAGGAGACTTCTTTATGCTTGACGAACGCATGATTCGCATTGTTGTTGCGTTTATTGTCTCGCTGCTTACAGTTTTAATCATAACCCCAATCGTAAAAAGGATTGCGATTAAAATAGGTGCAGTTGATCAGCCCAGCAATCGAAAAGTACATGACAAAATTATGCCCCGGATGGGCGGGCTGGCCATATTTATCGGGGTGGTTGCAGGCGTACTTGCATCCGGTATTTACACAGAAACAAGAATGACGGCTATTACAGTCGGAGCATTCATCATTATTGTGTTAGGTATTCTTGACGATAAATATCAATTAAGTGCAAAAGTTAAGTTTTTGATTCAATTAGGTGTAGCCATTATGATTGTAAGCACTGGCTTAAAAATGGACTTTTTCTCAGTGCCTTTTTTAGCAGAACGATTTGAGTTAGGATGGCTGGCTTATCCGCTGACTGTATTATGGATTGTCGGCATTA
The DNA here is from genome assembly GCF_055710085.1 of Bacillus sp. VA13. Lineage (NCBI taxonomy): Bacteria > Bacillati > Bacillota > Bacilli > Caryophanales > Bacillaceae > Bacillus > Bacillus sp. VA13. The sequence goes on from NZ_JBVQPP010000002.1 coordinate 607,586, forward strand.
CAAACGCGATTAATCTGATTGACGGATTGGATGGCCTTGCCGCCGGTCTCTCTGTTATTGGCTTGTCAACAATCGCCGTTATGGCGCTATCCGGCGGAAAAGTACTGATTCTGTCGCTCTCATTGGTTGTGATCGCCAGCACACTTGGATTTTTGTTTTACAACTTTCACCCGGCAAAAATCTTTATGGGTGATACAGGATCACTTTTTTTAGGGTATAGTATTTCGATTCTTTCATTATTAGGTCTGTATAAAAGCGTAACATTGTTCAGTATCGTTATACCGGTTATTATTTTAGGCGTGCCAATTTTTGATACAACATTTGCTATCATCAGGAGAATATTAAACAAACAGCCGATATCTGCACCCGATAAGTCCCATATCCACCACAGACTGATGGCTTTTGGCCTTTCACATCGGATGTCGGTCATTGTTATTTATCTGATTGGATTTATTTTCAGCATAAGTGCAATTGTGCTCAAAAGTGCCACAATTTGGCTCTCTTTGTTTATTATCTTCATTTTAATTATTTTTATGCAGATCATAGCAGAAGTGACAGGACTCGTGAATGAAAAATTTAAGCCGTTTACGAAATTTTATAAACGACTGGTGAAAAGAAATTAAAAAACTCCGGCACAATAGCCGGAGTTTTTTCTGCGCGAAAATGCCCGATCCTCTAAAGGACCGGGCATTTTTTTAATAAGATGAATCAGTTGTTGAATTCGTTGTATTGTTTGAGCTTGTGCTGCTGTCATTCGAATAGCTGCTTCCGCTTGTCGTACCGTCAGTTGTCGTACTTTCATCTGTGCCAGTGCTGCTTGTATCTGGAGTATAATCTAAATGCTCTTGGAGCGTTTTTCTGACTTTCTCCAGATTTGTGGCATCAGGTTCAAAATAATACGTGTTGTTAGGCCCTAAATACAAATCAGAACCTGTGATGCTCAACGTGTCAATTTTCTTGCTAGTAAAGCCGCTGTAAATCTGCTGCAGCGCTAAACCTTCCGTAATGCGGATATTGGTTTCAACGTTTTCGCTTGCTTTTTCTGCGATTTTATCGATCTTAGCAATGTTGCTTGCACTTGACATTCGGTCAATCAGTGCATTTAAAATTTGTTTCTGTCTGTCATTACGGCCAAAATCTCCGCGTTTATCCTGTTTTCTCATACGGGCATACGCCAAGGCTTCTTCGCCGTTTAAGTGCATCTCGCCTTTTTTAAAGTAGATCCGTTTGCTTTCGTCTACGTCACTTTTTTCATCAAAATCGAAAGGCACATCTACATCAATACCGCCGACTTCATTAATCACATCTTTAAATCCGTCAAAATCAACTGTCACATATTTATCGATCGGGATTTGCAAGAAGTTTTCAACGGTTTCAACTGTCTCATCTTTTCCGCCTTTGCTGAAAGCGGCATTAATCTTTGTTTTGCTTCCGGTTGTGTCACTGGCTAATTGCACCCGTGTATCACGCGGAATGCTCAGCATTTTCATGGTTTTATTTTTGGGATCAAGGGTAACTACAATAAGAGAGTCTGATCTCCCTTTTTGTCCTTTGGTCGCGTAATCCTCTATTCCCATAAATAAAATAGAAAATGGTTTTTTCTTCATGTCTACAACTTCGCTGCGAAGATTTGATTTATTTCCGCGGGAAAGGGCATCGTATGAATCATCCGCAGCGTTAATGGTTTTATAAAGTTTATATCCACCTAGCCCTACGACTACCAATAATGCAAGGGCAAACAATAACATAATTCTTTTTAAAATTTTCCTGCGTTTGCTCTTTTTCTTTTTTCGCACACGCACTCTAACGCGTTCAGCCATTATTCAGTCTCCTTTATGTGATTGACGGCTTTTTCAAGATACGTCAACTCTCCCTCTTTAATATCACTCTTTCCATTTGTCAGTTCTGTCATCCACTCAGAAAATGTGTTTGTTTCTTTTTCTTCCACGTATGTTTCGAATTCAACATTTTCGGCATAATGGATTTCCTTTAATAGAAATTGTGATTCCCTTAATTCATTTTCTATCTTGCCAAGCCAAGTGTAATCTGCGGAAGTGTGCATGACCCGCATAAGCTTCCGTTCTACAACACCTATATGATTTAATCCTTCAGACACTGATTTCCCATAAGCGCGAATTAATCCGCCGGCTCCAAGTTTAATGCCTCCAAAGTATCGTGTAACGACGGCGCAAGTATCCTTAAGTCCGCGTTTTTTTAATACTTCAAGCATTGGCACTCCCGCTGTACCACTTGGTTCTCCATCGTCATTGGCTTTTTGGATATGATCGTTCTCGCCAATTACGTAAGCCGAGCAATTATGAGTCGCATTCCAGTGCTGTTTCTTTATTTTCTGTATAAATTCCTGTGCCTCTTGTTCGGTAGAAACACGGCTTAAATGACAGATAAAACGCGATTTTTCTATAACAATCTCGTGTTCTCCTGCTTCTTTCACAGTAAAATAGCTGTGCAGCATGCTTGCTGACCCCCTGCTAAGCATAAAAGACTGCCTATACAAATTCGTACAGTCTTTAGAATTTTTGTGCGTATTTTGGTATCATAAAGAATGGAAGGTATATAAAATTGTTTTTTTCTAGAATATACGCATTCTTTCATTATAATTCGACATAATTTGCATATCAATTACATTTATAATAAAAATATATGACAACGCCGTGACGGAGGGAAATTATGAATAAAACAAAGATGGATTCCAAAGTTCTGGATTCTATTTTGATGAAGATGCTGAAAACCGTTGACGGGAGCAAGGACGAGGTTTTTCAAATCGGGGAGCAGTCACGCCAGCAGTATGAACAGCTGGTTGAAGAACTGAAACAAATTAAACAGCAGGTGTATGAAGTTATCGAGCTTGGCGATAAACTTGAAGTGCAAACCCGCCATGCGAGAAACCGTTTATCCGAGGTCAGCCGCAATTTTCATAGGTTCAGTGAAGAAGAAATCCGCAATGCTTACGAAAAAGCCCATAAACTGCAGGTAGAATTGACGATGATCCAGCAGCGTGAGAAGCAACTGCGGGAACGCCGGGATGATTTAGAGCGAAGATTGTTAGGCCTTCAGGAAATCATTGAGCGGTCTGAATCATTAGTAAGCCAAATAACAGTTGTGCTTAACTACTTGAATCAGGATTTGCGCGAGGTCGGACTCCTTCTTGCTGATGCTCAGGCAAAACAGGATTTCGGCTTAAGAATTATTGAGGCACAGGAAGAAGAGCGAAAAAGAGTCTCCAGAGAAATTCATGACGGACCTGCTCAAATGCTGGCAAATGTTATGATGAGATCGGAATTAATCGAGCGGATTTTCCGTGACCGGGGTACTGAGGACGGATTCCAAGAAATTAAAAATCTCCGTCAAAATGTGCGGAATGCCCTTTACGAAGTGAGAAGGATTATATATGATTTAAGACCGATGGCCCTTGATGACCTAGGCCTGATTCCAACTTTAAGAAAATACCTATATACAACCGAGGAATATAACGGGAAGGTCAAAATACATTTTCAGTGCATTGGTGAAACAGAGGATCAGCGGCTTGCGCCTCAGTTTGAAGTTGCGCTCTTCAGGCTCGCACAGGAAGCTGTGTCTAATGCGCTAAAGCATTCTGAATCTGAAGAAATTACAGTCAAAGTTGAAATCACAAAGGATTTTGTGATTTTAATGATAAAAGATAACGGAAAAGGGTTCGACTTGAAGGAAGCGAAAGAGAAGAAAAACAAATCATTCGGCTTGCTGGGCATGAAAGAAAGAGTAGATCTATTGGAAGGAACCATGACAATAGATTCAAAAATAGGTCTTGGGACATTTATTATGATTAAGGTTCCGTTATCTCTTTGACTATGATTTGTAAAATAGAGCCAAAAGGCATATTGACCGAATGCTAGAGTATATTGAACAATAATACAAGGAGGCGTGGCTTGTGACTAAAGTAAACATTGTTATTATCGACGACCATCAGTTATTTCGTGAAGGTGTTAAACGGATATTGGATTTTGAACCTACCTTTGAAGTGGTAGCCGAAGGTGACGACGGAGACGAAGCGGCTCGTATTGTTGAGCACTATCATCCTGATGTTGTGATCATGGATATCAATATGCCAAACGTAAATGGTGTGGAAGCTACAAAACAGCTTGTAGAGCTGTATCCCGAATCTAAAGTAATTATTCTATCAATTCACGATGACGAAAATTATGTAACACATGCCCTGAAAACAGGCGCAAGAGGTTATCTGCTGAAAGAGATGGATGCTGATACATTAATCGAAGCGGTTAAAGTAGTTGCCGAGGGCGGTTCTTACCTTCATCCGAAGGTTACTCACAATCTCGTTAACGAATTCCGCCGTCTTGCAACAAGCGGAGTTTCTGCACATCCTCAGCATGAGGTTTACCCTGAAATCCGCAGACCATTACATATTTTAACCCGGCGGGAATGTGAAGTGCTGCAGATGCTTGCAGACGGAAAAAGCAACCGCGGTATTGGTGAATCATTGTTTATCAGTGAGAAAACCGTTAAAAACCATGTGAGCAATATTTTGCAAAAAATGAATGTAAACGACCGGACGCAAGCCGTTGTGGTCGCCATTAAAAATGGCTGGGTAGAAATGAGATAGTATAATACGAGACTTGCCTTTTACTAGGCAGGTCTTTTTTTAGGCTGCCGTTTCCCTTACAATAGAGTTATAAAGCAATAAGGCAGGTATCGAAGCTATGAATATTGCAGTCGTAACAGACAGCACGGCATATATTCCGAAAGAAATGCGTGAACAACATCAAATACATATGATCCCTCTCCAGGTTGTTTTTGGTGAAGAAACTTATCGTGAAGAAATCGAACTGGACTGGAAAAGCTTTTACGATGAAGTAAAAAAACATACCGAGCTTCCGACGACTTCTCAGCCGTCAATCGGCGAACTGGTTGCTTTGTATGAAGAGCTTGGCAAGTCTTATGATGCGGTCATCAGTATCCATCTTTCCAGCGGGATCAGCGGAACGTTCAGCAGTGCAGCAGCGGCTGACACAATGGTTGACAATATTGAAGTGTATCCATTTGACTCAGAGATCAGCTGTTTGGCTCAAGGCTTTTATGCTCTTAAAGCTGCTGAATTAATCAGAAATGGAGCATCATCGCCGGAAGATATCATAAAAGAACTGGAAGAAATGAAAAAAACAGTTCGGGCGTATTTTATGGTAGATGATTTAGCCCATCTTCAGCGGGGCGGACGATTAAGCAGCGCTCAAGCCTTCATTGGGAGTCTTCTAAAGGTAAAGCCTATTCTTCATTTTGACAATAAGGTAATTGTGCCTTTTGAGAAGATTCGCACACGTAAAAAAGCAATTTCGCGAATTTATGAGCTTTTAGACGAAGATGCGAGTAAAGGATTGCCTATGCGTGCTGCTGTTATCCACGCTAATCGAGAAGAAGAAGCAGCGAAAATCATTGAAGAGCTTTCTGCAAAATATCCTCACGTTGAATTTTATAACAGTTATTTTGGCGCGGTAATCGGCACTCATTTGGGTGAGGGTGCGCTAGGAATATGCTGGTGTTTTAAATAACGTAAAATCTCCGTTTTAACAGCGGAGATTTTTTTATATTCTTATTTTGATTGCTGGACAGAAAATATTCACTAAGGCATACTGTCTCGAAAGGAGGCGGTGCTATGCTGATTGTGCCAGCAGAAAAGAACATTTCTTTTTCAAAAGAATTGCAGCAGACGCTTCAAAGCCGTCATTTGCTCAGAACCGAACTCCCATTTTCCGATAAGTTGATTGAATGGCATATCGAAAATGGATATGTCGCTGCCCAAAACTCTATATCCATAAATAAACGGGGATATAAGTGTAATAGGTGCGGCCAAAATGATCAGCGGTATTTTTCTTTTTGTCTCTCATCTGGAAAGAATCAGCTATATTGCCGTTCCTGTGTCATGATGGGCAGAGTGAGTGAGAATGTTCCTTTATATTCGTGGATAGAGGAGGATGAACCAAACTGGCCGCAAATAAAGCTGACATGGGATGGCAAGCTTTCAAGCGGACAACAAAAAGCCGCCAATGTCTTAATTGATGCAATATCAAAAAAAGAAGAGTCCCTCATTTGGGCTGTTTGCGGCGCTGGCAAAACAGAGATGTTATTCCCCGGTATAGAATCCGCGTTAAATCAAGGGTTGCGTGTATGTATTGCGACACCCCGCACAGATGTAGTATTAGAGCTTGCTCCTAGACTCAAGGCTGCCTTTCAGTGTGCTGACATTTCAGCACTTTACGGAGGAAGTGATGACAAAGGCTGTTTATCTCCGCTTATGATTTCTACCACACATCAGCTTTTGCGATATAAAGGGGCATTCGACGTTATAATCATTGATGAAGTTGATGCGTTTCCGTATTCTGCTGATCAAACACTTCAGTTCGCTGTTCAAAAAGCTAGAAAGAAAAACAGCACCCTTGTTTATTTAAGTGCAACACCTCCTCAAGAATTAAAAAGGAAAACACTGAATGGACAGTTATATTCAGTCCGTATTCCAGCAAGACACCATCGAAAACCTTTGCCCGAACCGCGCTTTCTATGGTGTGGAAACTGGAAAAAGAAATTATACCGAAATAAAATCCCGCTAGCGGTAAAAAGATGGATAGAGTTTCATGTGGAAGAAGGGAGGCCGGTTTTTTTGTTTGTTCCCTCCGTTACTGTTCTGGAAAAGGCAGTTGTATGCTTTAAAGATGTTAATTGCCGAGCAGCGGCAGTGCATGCGGAAGATAAACACAGAAAAGAGAAAGTACAGCAATTCAGAGACGGTCAGCTTGATCTCTTAATCACAACAACAATATTAGAAAGAGGCGTCACGATTCCCAAGGTGCAAACGGGTGTATTAGGGGCGGAATCGCCTATCTTTACGGAAAGCGCACTTGTTCAAATCGCAGGAAGAACCGGGCGGCATAAAGAGCATGCAGACGGTGATGTCATTTTCTTTCACTACGGAAAAACAAAGAGTATGCTGGATGCAAGAAAGCATATAAAAGAAATGAATGCCTTGGCAGCAAAAAATGAATGAACAGACTAGCCATTATTTGAAAACGTGGTACAGTATACTCATATAACCGACGATGAGGAGCTGTAAAAATGCTTGTCAATTCAAAAGAAATCGTAATGAAAGAACTGCTCGACCGATATATGGATCAGCTTCATATGATCTGCACTTGCCAAGTATGCAAAAACGATGTATTGGCACTTTCTTTAAACAAAGTAAGACCATCCTACGTCACTGATCTTCAAAAGATCGCATATACAAAAGCTGAGCTTGTAGATAAACAAAAAAACACGGCTATGCTTGTCATTTTGGCTGAATCTGCTGCTGTGGTATCAGAGAGTCCAAGCGATTTATGCCAAATGAAGCAGGAGGGGGCATTTATAAACTGATCTGTCTATTATGCGATTCACCATTTTTTCAAGCTATTACATGGAGAGCTCTTTTTTTATTAAAGCCTGAAGAAAAGGTCTGCCATACCTGCAGAAGCAAATTAAAGAAAATCACAGGACATATCTGCACCCTGTGCGGCAGGCCTCAATCCGTTCATGCGGTATGCAGGGATTGCGAGGCGTGGAAATCAAGAGTCAGTGACAGCTTGCTGCTGCGCCAAAACCGTTCAGTTTACACATATAATGATATGATGAAAGAAACGCTCTCCCGTTTTAAATTTAGAGGAGATGCAGAAATCATAAATGCTTTTAAAAGTGATTTTTCTTCAACCTTCTCACAGGTTTACCCCGATAAGCATTTTGTTCTTGTTCCTATTCCGCTGAGCAAGGAACGGGAAAAAGAGCGCGGATTTAACCAGGCACAGCTCCTGGCAGAATGTTTAGACCGGCCTATCCACCATCCCCTCATCCGCCTGAATAATGAGAAACAGTCTAAGAAAAAGAAAACAGAACGCCTGCTTTCAGCACGTATTTTTGATACAAAAAACAACTCAGCCGAAGGTATGAATATCATTTTAATAGACGATCTTTATACAACAGGCGCCACTTTGCATTTTGCAGCCCGCTGTTTATTAGAGAAAGGAAAAGCCGCTTCAGTGGCATCTTTTACCTTAATCAGAAGCTAAATGATTCTGTTTTTATGCCGATATAATCACTAGAAATTAACACAGGCATATTATCGAATAAGGAGAAAAAAGATGGGAGAACTGGCGAATTGTCCGAAATGCAATGCTTTATTTTTAAAAACAAAGCTGCAAACCGTATGTCAGGCGTGTATTAAGGAAGAAGAAACATCATTTGAGATTGTATATAAGTTTTTAAGGAAGCAGGAAAACCGGCAATCGACTTTGAGCCGGATAACCGAGGAAACAGGTGTAGAAGAAGAGCTGATATTGAAATTCATCAGGCAGAAACGCATTCAAATCACTCATCTCCCTAATTTGGCATACCCATGTGAAAGGTGCGGGACATCGATTCGGGAAGGCAAGTTCTGCAAGGCTTGTCAGTCCGATTTAAAGGCTCAAATGGATCATTTGGACCACGAGGACGCACTGAAAACAGAGAAGGAAAATAGTAAAAAAGACACATACTATGCCTATAATACCAAAAACAACTGATTCCCTAAACTAACTGAAACCGCAGTCGATAAAAGGGTTAGATTGTTTAAAGACTGCAACGGAAAGCGAGAGGAATCCTATGAAAATCAATCAATTTGGAACACAATCCGTTAATCCATACCAAAAAAATTATGAAAAGCAAGCGGTGCAAAAAACTGCTGCACAGCCTCAAGATAAAATTGAAATTTCATCACAGGCTAAGGAACTGCAAAATGCATCCGACGCAGTCACTGGTTCACGCCAGGAAAAAATTGAGCAGCTTAAAGCGCAAATTGAAAATGGGTCATACAAAGTAGACGCAAATCATATAGCAAAAAATATGATTGATTTTTATAAAAAGCAATAAAAAGGAGAAAGCCCATGTCAGCAAAGCCAATTATTGAACAATTGAAGCGACTTTGCGTTCTGCATGAGCACCTGCTCACGCTGTCTGAGGAAAAGACGGAAGCGCTCAAAGCCGGCAAAACAAAAGAGCTTTCTAACATTTTGACAAAAGAACAAAAGTATATTCAAGCAATCGGGCAGACAGAAGATGACCGGATCAAGGCGACTTCCGCCTTTCTCGGATACAGCGACAATAACACCATTTCCGCATGTATCGCCAAAACTTCAGGCAGTGAAAAGGAAGAGCTGGAACAATTATACGAAGCTCTTTCTAACGTTCTCGGACATCTGAAAGAAGTGAATGAGATGAATAGGCAGTTGACGAGAGACGCGCTGCAATTCATCTCTATTTCGTACGATATGCTGGTTCCTAAGGAAAATAATTTCAATTACAGCAAATCAATTAAAGCTGAGCTTCCAAAGAGCAGCCCAATGAAACTTTTTGATTCAAAAGCTTAGCAGAAAGGAATTCAGAATATGACATCTACCTTTATGGGGCTTGAAACTGCAAGGCGGGCGTTAAGCGCTCAGCAAGCAGCGTTAAGCACTACTGCAAATAACGTGGCAAATGCCAATACTGATGGTTATACAAGACAGCGAGTCTCATTAGAGGCAACTGACTATTTCCCTGCTGTATCAAAAAATGCAGAAAAAACCGCGGGACAAATGGGAACGGGTGTTCAAGGGAAGTCAGTTGAGAGAATAAGAGATATCTTTCTTGACTACCAATACCGCCTTCAAAACAACAGTGCCGGATACTATGACACGAAAGTCAAAGCTCTGTCCCAAATGGAAGGCGTTTTAAATGAGACCGATGACAGCGGCTTGAACAGTGTGCTCAATTCGTTTTGGAATTCCCTTCAGGAATTATCGAATAATACTAATGAAGACAGTGCGCGTTCTGTTGTTGCTCGAAAAGGACAAGCTGTAGCTGAAACGTTTAATTATATTTCTGAATCACTTACAAATGTTCAATCGAACTTAAAAGCAGAACTAAATACAACTGTGTTGGACGTTAATTCTCTGCTTTCTCAATTAAACAGTTTAAATAAGCAAATTGCACAAGTAGAACCGGTCGGACTTCTTCCGAATGGCTTATATGACCAGCGAGATTTGCTGATAGATAAATTATCCTCAATGGTTGATATCAAAGTCAGCTACAACAAATCAGGAGGGAATGCACTTTCTTCTGCTGAGGGAACTGTATCAATTGAAATCCTTGATAAAAATAAACAGTCGCTGGGAACTGTTTTGGACGGTAAAAATTACGCGGTTTCAGAACTTGCAGCCAACTATGATAATGAAACTGGGTTAGTATCAAGTATTTCAATCGGAGATACGGCTGTACAGGTGGAGTCATTCAGCAGTAAGGGATCCCTTTTAGGATTTGTAGAGTCTTACGGGTATATAACAGCAGACGGTGAAGAAAAGGGCATATACCCTGAAATGCTAACTGACCTTGACAATATGGCCCTTGAATTCGCGAAAGCTTTCAATGAAGTGCACAGAAATGGTTTGACCAAGAGCGGTGAACAAGGCGGGGACTTTTTTGATTTTACTGGCGGTGACACTGAGCCTGCAAAGGGAGCAGCGGGCAAGATTAAAGTTGCTGACAGCATAATAGATTCTAAAGGCGCAAACATTGCTTTCTCACTGACTGGTGCAGCCAACGATAATGCAAATGCTACAAAATTAGCGAATGTTTTAACCGGTAAAATGATCATTAATGGCAAAGAAACTAGTGTGTTAGATTATTATGCGGGTTTGATTGGCGAGCTGGGGATCAAAGCTCAAGAGGCGAATCGCCTGGCGTCTAATACAGAAACACAGCTCAATGATGCTGACATCAACCGTCAGCAAATGAGCGCGGTCTCTTTAGACGAAGAAATGACCAATATGATTCAATTCCAACACGCATACAATGCTGCTGCGAGAATGGTAACGTTACAAGACGAAATACTCGACAAAGTGATCAATGGCATGGGTGTCGGAGGAAGGTAGGTAGATCAAATGAGAGTAACACAAGGGATGATTCAGCAAAACTCATTGAGATATATCGGTTCAAGCTACTCGAAGCTGGATAAACTTCAATCACAGATTTCTTCAGGAAAAAAAATCTCAAAAGCCTCCGACGATCCTGTAGTAGCGATGAAAAGCTTAAAGTATACGACGCAATTGTCTCAAGTGCAGCAATATAAAAGTAATGCTTCTCAAGCCTTTACCTGGCTCGAAAACACAGAAACAAACATTACTGAAGGAATTGACATCCTATCAAAGGTCAGAGAATTAGCTGTTCAAGCTCAAAGTGATACAAACGGCGAAGCGGAGCGGCAAGCGATTGGCGTAGAAGTGAAGCAGTTAAAGGAACAGCTTTTAAATATTGCGAATACACAAGTGAACGGAAGATATATCTTTAACGGCACAAATTCAGACAAGCCTCCGGTTACAGATAACGGAGACGGAACTTATACAATTTCTGATACTGCTGATGTTGTTGTCAATATATCAAATAATATGACATTGAAAGTGAATTCAGATCCAAAGTCAGCTTTTGGAGGCACCTCTGAAAGCGGACAGAATGTATTTGAAATGCTTGACTCATTTGAGAAAGCACTGAGTTCAGGTTCACTAGATGGCATGGACAATGTTTTAGATGATATTGATCAATTTTCTGGCGGCATGAGCGCTGAACGCTCTGATCTTGGAGCAAGATATAATCGTCTTGAACTGGTTAATACAAGACTTTCAGCTCAAGAAGAAACAGCTACAAAAGTGTTGTCAGACAATGAAGATGTAGAACTGGAAGAAATAATAACTGAATTTATTGCGCAGCAAAGCGTGCACAGGGCTACCCTGGCTGTAAATGCACAAATTGTTCAGCCTACATTGATTGACTTTTTAAAGTAAAGCGGCTCTCAGGAGTTCGCTTTTTTTATAGTTCAGGAGGTAGAGTGATGCAAATTCCCAGATTGATTATGCATAGTGTTCAAGGGAAAATTGGTTTAACAACGACGCCCGCCAGCTTAAAAATGGAGCAGCCGCAAGCCGATCTAGAGATCGAACAGCCAAGCGCGGAAATGGAAATTTCGGTGACACCTGGAAAACTCACGATTGACCAGACGCAAGCATGGGAAGAATTAGACAGAAAACATATATTCAAGAGAATCGAAGAAGCCGCCCAACAAGGGCATGAGGATGTAATGGAGGGAATAGCCCGCACTGCAGAAGAAGGCGCCGAGCTTATGAGAATTGAAAATAAGGGGAACCCAATCGCTTCACAAGCAAGGAGGAACTCTGAGATGCACCAGATTCAATTAGGCGAACATTATGCTTCTTCTTTTTCAAGGGTGAAAATACAATATACCCCGTCAGAGCTTGATATTCAGATTACGCCGAGAAAGCCTGTTATTCAGGCTGAACCGCATAAGCCAGTTGTTGAATATACGCCGGGAAACGTTAAGGTTGACATGCTTCAATACCCTGATTTAAATATAGATGTAGAATACCCGAAAGAATCACACGAAAAGTAAACAGAAAAGGATCGTGAACAATGATCATTCATACAAAGTACCATGGCCAAATGAACGTAAAAGAAGAACAAATCATTCTTTTTGAAAACGGGATTCCGGGCTTTTTAGAAGAAAAACAGTTCGTCATACTTCCGCTTTCAGAAGACTCTCCATTCGTGGCGCTGCAGTCCGTCACTTCAGAAAATCTTGCGTTCATTGTTGTAAGTCCGTTCGTCTTTTTTAAGAATTATGAATTTGACCTTGATGAATCAACTGCTGAACTTTTGGATATCGATAATATTGAAGACGTAGAAGTCATGACAATACTGACCATGGCAGAGCCGTTCGAAAAATCTACTGCCAATTTATTGGCTCCCATTATTGTGAATCGCAAAAACATGATGGCTAAGCAAGTCGTTTTACACGACTCCTCGTATACGACAAAGCATCCGATTGGAGGAGAATCATGCTAGTTTTATCCCGGAAAATAAACGAAGCGATTCAAATAGGTGCTGATATTGAAGTGAAAGTCATTGCGGTTGAGGGTGACCAAGTGAAACTTGGAATTGACGCCCCAAAGCATATTGATATTCACAGGAAAGAAATATATTTGACCATTCAGGAAGAAAATAACCGTGCGGCAGCGTTATCCAGCGATGTAATCTCCGCATTATCCTCACAAAAAAAGTGAGGATTTTTTTATTTTGGTATTAACAAAATCAGAGACGATCCGATATTAATGATGTAGCCGGGAGGAGACGCAAGAGACTCCGCCGGTTATAAAAAATGAGGCACAAGGACGTGCCTAAAAACACATTCAGGGAGGAACAAAACAATGAGAATTAACCACAATATCGCAGCACTTAACACATTGAATCGTTTGGGTTCAAACAACGGAGCAGCACAAAAGAACATGGAGAAACTTTCTTCAGGACTTCGTATCAACCGTGCGGGAGATGACGCAGCAGGTCTTGCGATCTCTGAAAAAATGAGAGGACAAATCAGAGGTCTTGAAATGGCTTCTAAAAACTCTCAAGATGGAATCTCTCTTATCCAAACAGCTGAGGGTGCATTAACTGAAACTCATGCAATCCTTCAACGTATGCGTGAGCTAGTAGTCCAAGCTGGAAACACTGGTACACAGCAAGCAGATGATCTTAAATCTATCCAAGACGAAATCTCCGCTCTAAAAGAAGAAATTGGCGGTGGGACTGGTGCGAACGGGATTGCAGACCGTACACAATTCAACGGTAAAAACCTATTAGATGGTTCTTTTGCTAGCGGGACAGCAGACCTTACATTCCAAATTGGTGCAAATAAAGGACAGCAATTAACAGTAAATATCGACAGCATGAAAGCAGCAGACCTTGGAACAACTGTAGCAATCAGCGATATCGATGTAACAACGTTTGATACTTCATCATTCGATAATCAACTTTCCGGGATTGATGAAGCAATCACTCAAGTTTCTAACCAACGTTCTAAACTTGGTGCAGTTCAAAACCGTCTTGAGCATACAATCAACAACTTGAGCGCTTCTGGTGAAAACCTGACAGCTGCTGAGTCTCGTATCCGTGACGTTGACATGGCTAAAGAGATGAGCGAGTTCACAAAGAACAACATTCTTTCTCAAGCTTCTCAAGCGATGCTTGCTCAAGCTAACCAACAGCCGCAAAACGTACTTCAATTGTTACGTTAATTTTTTAAAAAAGACCTTGGCTTTGCCAGGGTCTTTTATTTATGTTTTTATCTCCGAATCATTCCCCTTGCTGTCTATTACTCGTGATATAATAATCAGATTCTTCACCTGCTTTATAAATGTATTTCCAAACAAGAAATCTAAAACAGATGAGTTTTTTTCCAAAAATATGTGTAATCTTCTCTCTACTTAGTCGATATAAACGATAGATTGGGGCATAGGGGATGATCAATTGAACATTGAAAGGCTCACTACGTTACAACCTGTTTGGGATCGTTATGATACCCAAATACATAATCAGAAAGATCATGAGAGTGAGGGTCCTGTTCATCAAGTTTCATATACCAATCTTGCTGAAATGGTAGGGGAAATGAACAAGCTTTTGGAACCTTCGCAAGTTCACCTGAAGTTTGAGCTTCATGAAAAGTTAAATGAATACTATGTAAAAGTAATAGAAGACTCTACAAATGAAGTTATCCGCGAAATTCCGCCGAAACGGTGGCTTGATTTTTATGCGGCTATGACTGAATTTCTTGGGTTATTTGTAGATGAAAAAAAGTAGATTAGGAGTGGTTTGGAATGGTCACGAGAATAACAGGTCTGGCGTCAGGAATGGATATAGATGATATCGTATCAAAGCTGATGCAGACAGAAAGAGCGCCGCTTGATAAGCTGACACAAAAAAAGCAGACTCTTGAATGGCAGCGCGACAGCTATCGTGAAGTAAACTCAAAAATAAAAGAATTGCAAGATTATATGTCTAAAAATACGTTGACATATCCGAGTACGTATCAGAGCAAAACTGTGACCAGCTCCAATGAGTCTGTGTTAACTGCTACAGGAAACGCAAGTGCGCCAAATTCTTCTTCTACTGTTGAAGTAGCGAGCTTGGCAACCGCAGCAACGTATAAGGCAGATAATTACACGGGATACACACAAGGCGATTATAATTTGGCATTTAACGTTGTGGCGCCTGGCGAGACAACGGCAAAAACAGTAAACATCAGTGTGACGAGCGCCGATACGATTGATAATGTGATTTCTAAACTTAACAGCTCAGATCTAGGAGTCTCAGCATTTAAAGATAAAATTTGGAACGGTACAGAGTATGTAGAAACGATTGCGTTTTCTTCTAAAGCAACAGGCGCAGGAGGCAGCATACAGGCAGCAGACTCTTCTACAGCCGACTTTATGTCCGGTCAGCTCGGTTTTTCTTTAGACGCTGATAATAAGCTCACTGCTTACAAGGAAGGAACAAATGCAAAAGTCACAATTAATGGCTTTGAAATGGAGAAGCTGACAAACAACTTTACGGTTAATGGCGTTACCTACTCGATCAAAAATACAACGGCAGCCACAGGCCCTGTTACCACATCTGTTTCTACTGATGTTGACGGGATTTATAACCAAATTAAAGAGTTTGTAGATAAATACAATGAATTGGTTGACAGCCTGAATGAAAAGCTTAAGGAAGAAAAATACAGAGACTATACGCCGCTGACGAGTGAACAAAAAGAAGCAATGTCCGATAAAGAGGTAGAGCTGTGGGAAGAGAAGGCAAAAAGCGGATTGCTGAGAAATGATGCCAGCATAAGCACCGGTACGAACCAAATGCGGACTGATTTTTATACTCAAGTAAATGCGAATGGAAAAACCTATCAATTAACTGAATTTGGCATCACAACATCAAGTGCTTACCAATTACGGGGACATTTAGAGATTAATGAAGATAAACTGAAAGCAAAAATACAAGAAGATCCGCAAAGTGTTGCCGCTTTATTTACAAGCGGAACGAACAGCAGCGCCTATAGTGATAAAGGGATTATGAAACGCATCGGCGACACACTGAAAAGCACAGTGAAAAGCATTGAAGCAAAAGCCGGCAACTCGACAATGGGAACCAATGACTACTCAATCGGTAAAAATTTAAACACGATCAGCACTGATATCACCAAAATGCAGGACCGATTGACCACGATAGAAAACCGTTATTATAAAAAATTCAGTGCAATGGATTCTGCGATTCAAAAAATGAACGAACAAGCGTCCTATTTATCACAGCTTCTTGTACAATAAATGTAATTTGGAGGATGACACATGGCGATCCAAAATCCTTATACAGCCTATCAGCAAAATTCAGTGAATACTGCTACACCCGGTGAACTGACACTTATGCTGTATAATGGCTGTTTGAAATTTATAAGACTTGCATCTCAGGCCATTGAGAATAATGATTTGGAACGTAAAAATGAAAATCTGATTAAAGCGCAAAATATCATTCAGGAATTAAATTTTACGCTTAACCGTAACATAGAGCTATCCGCTTCCATGGGTGCGATGTACGATTATATGTATCGAAGATTGGTACAGGCAAACATCAAAAATGATACGAGCATGCTGGCTGAGGTTGAAGGATATGTAACAGATTTTCGCGATGCATGGAAACAAGCCATTCAAAGTGAACGGAAGGACCGGCACGGATCAGGCGGGATCGCATGAATAACATAGATCAACTATACACTGAGACGCAGAGTATGCTGTCACACATACAAGATACACCTGAAAGCGATGAACTTTTAAAGCAAATTGAAGATTTTGTGGCTAAACGGTCTGAACTTATTCAGGAGATATCTCTGCCGCTTTCAGAAGAAGAAAAAAAGCAGATGAAGCTTGTCCTGACATGGGATCAGCTTATTGTGAAGGAAATGAAAAGACTAAAGCAGTCAATCGCAACAGAACTTCAGCAGGTAAAAAGGAAACGTGCGATGCACACGACGTATTTAAATCCTTATAACAACATTACGATTGACGGCAGATATTATGACAAGCGTAAATAGGTGAGTGCCTTGAAGAGCATTGAAGATTATACGCTTTTATCAGCTTATTATCATCTTCTTTTTACCATTGAGGAAGGGCTATGTTATTTGATAGAAGCTGAACAGAATTTATCAAAAACAGAAGGGGATCGGATCTACCAAGATCTGATCCAAGCCTTTTTTTATTTGGATTCAACACATTCAACACTTCTCTTTGTTATGAACACGCGGTGTGCTGAAATATGTATTAAAGCATTTGACGAAATTTTTGCGGAGTTTGATCAATTGGTTTCTTTCTCTTTTCCCTCTTATGAGTTCTGCGAGTTTTTAAAAGAACATTTTCTGATTCATTATAGAAAATGGATGCTGTCCATTCATCAATGTATGGAGCCCTTTGTAATCAATTAGGCGAGGGTGAGGTATTTGTTTCTTACAATCAGCATATACATATACCTCCGAACCGCCAAATCATCAGCACATACAAACACAATTCGACAAAGTTCACTGAATTTTCACAAAATGTTTACGTTTCAGCAGGAATTGTAAAGGGTAAAGAAGAAATAGATACATATCCTTAATTAAAAGGGAGGCGTTCTTTGATGAACTATAACATCAGAGGAGAAAATATTGAAGTGACACCCGCGTTAAAGGATCATGTCGAGAAGAAGATCGGCAAGCTGGAGCGTTATTTTGACCATAGCGTGAATGCCGATGTGAACGTCAACTTGAAGTTTTACAACGACAAGGAGTCTAAAGTTGAGGTTACGATTCCGATGACAGATCTGGCGCTTCGGTCCGAGGTGCATAACGAGGATATGTACAACGCAATTGATCTCGCAACAAACAAACTGGAACGTCAAATCCGTAAGCACAAAACGAAAGTAAACCGTAAATTCCGTGAGCAGGGCTCTCCAAAATATTTATTGGCAAACGGCCTTGGCTCTGATACAGATATTGCGGTTCAGGATGAAATAGAAGATGAGGAGAGCTTGGACATTGTCCGTCAGAAACGCTTTAATTTAAAGCCGATGGACAGTGAAGAAGCGATCTTGCAAATGAATATGCTCGGCCATAATTTCTTTGTTTTCACAAATGCGGAAACAAACCTTACAAACGTCGTGTACCGCAGAAATGACGGGAAATATGGCCTGATTGAACCGACTGAATAATGAAGAGCAACCTTCCGTGATTTTCGCGGAAGGTTTTTGTTTTTTCTTATTTGCAAATTCTTTGGAAATAAGAGAAGGTATGATATGATAATGGGAGGTATACATGGACTAGTAAATTATTTATACATGCCTGCAAATCAGGCATGTGATGATAGAGGAGCGTTATAAATGCTTGGAATTTTAAATAAAATGTTTGATCCAACAAAACGTACGCTGAATAGATACGAAAAAATAGCTAACGATATTGATGCGGTTCGCGGAGACTATGAAAATCTCTCTGACGACGCGCTGAAACATAAAACGATTGAATTTAAAGAGCGCCTTGAAAAAGGGGCGACAACTGATGATCTTCTTGTTGAAGCATTCGCTGTTGTTCGGGAAGCTTCGCGCCGCGTAACCGGAATGTTTCCGTTCAAAGTCCAGCTCATGGGGGGCGTAGCGCTCCATGACGGAAATATCGCTGAAATGAAAACAGGGGAAGGGAAAACGTTAACGTCTACTCTGCCTGTTTATTTAAATGCGTTAACAGGTAAAGGCGTACACATCGTGACTGTCAACGAATACTTGGCAAGCCGTGACGCTGAGCAGATGGGGAAAATTTTCGAGTTTCTCGGTATGACTGTCGGCTTAAATTTAAACTCAATGTCAAAAGACGAAAAACGGGAAGCTTATGCCGCTGACATTACTTACTCCACAAACAACGAGCTTGGTTTCGACTATTTGCGTGACAATATGGTTCTTTATAAAGAGCAGATGGTTCAACGCCCGCTTCATTTTGCGGTAATAGATGAAGTTGACTCTATTTTAATTGATGAAGCGAGAACACCGCTTATCATTTCTGGACAAGCTGCGAAATCCACTAAGCTGTACGTGCAGGCAAATGCTTTTGTCCGCACGTTAAAAGCAGAGAAGGATTATACGTATGATATCAAAACAAAAGGTGTACAGCTGACTGAGGAAGGAATGACGAAGGCAGAAAAAGCGTTCGGCATCGATAACCTGTTTGATGTGAAACATGTTGCGCTTAACCACCATATCAACCAGTCCTTAAAAGCGCACGCTGCGATGCAGAAGGACGTTGACTATGTAGTGGAAGACGGACAGGTTGTTATTGTTGATTCCTTCACGGGACGTCTGATGAAAGGCCGCCGCTACAGCGAGGGGCTTCACCAAGCAATTGAGGCAAAGGAAGGGCTTGAGATTCAAAACGAAAGCATGACCTTGGCGACCATTACGTTCCAAAACTACTTCCGGATGTACGAAAAACTTGCCGGTATGACTGGTACAGCTAAGACAGAGGAAGAAGAATTCCGCAACATCTACAACATGCAGGTTGTCACGATCCCTACTAACAAGCCTGTTGTCCGTGACGATCGTCCGGATTTAATTTACCGCACGATGGAAGGGAAGTTTAAGGCGGTTGCGGAGGATGTCGCACAGCGTTACATGACCGGACAGCCTGTTCTTGTCGGTACAGTTGCGGTTGAAACATCTGAATTGATTTCTAAGCTGCTTAAAAACAAAGGGATCCCGCATCAAGTGTTAAACGCCAAAAACCATGAACGTGAAGCGCAGATCATTGAAGAGGCCGGCCAAAAAGGCGCAGTTACGATTGCGACAAACATGGCGGGGCGCGGAACGGACATTAAGCTTGGCGAAGGTGTAAAAGAGCTTGGCGGTCTTGCAGTTGTCGGAACGGAACGCCATGAATCACGCCGGATTGACAATCAGCTCCGAGGACGTTCCGGACGTCAGGGAGACCCGGGGATCACCCAATTTTATCTTTCTATGGAAGATGAATTGATGCGCAGATTCGGAGCTGAGCGGACAATGGCAATGCTTGACCGCTTCGGAATGGACGACTCTACTCCAATTCAAAGCAAAATGGTATCCCGCGCGGTTGAATCGTCTCAAAAACGCGTCGAAGGCAATAACTTCGATTCACGTAAACAGCTTCTGCAATATGATGACGTTCTCCGCCAGCAGCGTGAGGTCATTTATAAGCAGCGCTTTGAAGTCATTAACTCTGAAAACTTGCGCGAAATCGTTGAAAATATGATCAAGTCTTCTCTCGAACGTGCAATTGCAGCCTATACGCCAAGAGAAGAGCTTCCTGAGGAGTGGAAGCTTGATGGTCTTGTTGAGCTTGTCAACACGACTTATCTTGATGAAGGTGCGCTTGAGAAGAGCGATATCTTTGGCAAAGAGCCGGATGAAATGCATGAACTCATTATGGATCGCATCATGACGAAATATAATGAAAAAGAAGTGAAATTCGGCGAAGAGCAAATGCGCGAATTCGAAAAAGTCATCGTCCTTCGAGCCGTTGATTCAAAATGGATGGATCATATCGATGCAATGGATCAGCTTCGCCAAGGAATTCACCTTCGAGCGTATGCACAGACGAATCCGCTTCGAGAGTATCAAATGGAAGGCTTTGCGATGTTTGAGAATATGATTGAATCGATCGAGGACGAGGTCGCAAAATTTGTGATGAAAGCTGAGATTGAAAACAATCTGGAGCGTGAAGAGGTTGTACAGGGCCAGACAACGGCTCATCAGCAGCAAGAAGGCGACGATAACAAAAAAGCAAAGAAAGCACCGGTTCGCAAAGTGGTTGATATTGGCCGAAATGCCCCATGCCACTGCGGAAGCGGGAAAAAATATAAAAATTGCTGCGGCCGGACTGAATAGTCCGCTCGGGCAAGTTTACTGACCGCGGCGCCTGTAGGCGCCCGCGGATCTTTTAATGAGGTGAATGGAATGGAATTATCAGAAATCAGAGCAGAGCTCGAAAATATGGCTTCTCGTTTAGCGGACTTTAGGGGGTCTCTTTGACCTCGAATCAAAGGAGGCCCGCATTGCTGAGCTAGATGAACAAATGGCTGATCCGGAATTCTGGAATGATCAGCAGAAAGCTCAAACGGTCATAAATGAAGCAAACGGTATAAAGGATTATGTCAATTCGTATAAAAAATTAAATGAATCACATGAAGAATTGCAAATGACTCATGATCTTTTGAAGGAAGAGCCGGACTCTGACCTCCAGCTTGAGCTTGAAAAAGAACTAAAATCATTAACAAAAGAGTTCAATGAGTTTGAGCTTCAGCTTCTTCTCAGTGAGCCGTATGATAAAAATAATGCGATTTTAGAACTGCACCCTGGTGCTGGCGGTACAGAGTCACAGGACTGGGGCTCTATGCTTCTTAGAATGTATACCAGATGGGGAGAACGCCGCGGCTTTAAAGTGGAAACGCTCGATTACCTTCCGGGTGATGAGGCGGGAATCAAGTCAGTTACATTGCTGATTAAAGGGCACAACGCCTACGGTTATCTCAAAGCAGAAAAAGGTGTCCATCGTCTCGTGCGGATTTCACCGTTTGATTCATCAGGCCGCCGCCACACGTCTTTCGTTTCATGTGAAGTCATGCCTGAATTTAACGATGAGATCGATATTGATATCCGTACGGAGGATATTAAAGTTGATACGTACCGTGCTAGCGGAGCGGGCGGACAGCACGTCAATACGACGGATTCAGCCGTTCGGATTACTCACTTGCCGACGAATGTGGTCGTGACGTGCCAAACGGAACGCTCACAAATTAAAAACCGTGAAAGAGCCATGAAAATGCTAAAGGCCAAACTGTATCAGCGCAGAATTGAAGAACAGCAGGCAGAGCTGGATGAAATTCGTGGTGAACAAAAAGAAATCGGCTGGGGCAGCCAAATCCGTTCTTACGTATTCCATCCGTATTCAATGGTAAAAGACCATCGGACCAATACAGAAATGGGGAACGTTCAAGCGGTAATGGATGGAGACATTGATACATTTATTGATGCCTACCTGCGTTCCAAGCTATCATAAGCAGAAAAACACACCTGATGTATACAGGTGTGTTTTTTTAATTTCTTCATATCCTTGATTTCACTGCTGCTTTAGCATATTACCACTGTATTTGGGTGTTATTTACATCTAATCAGGGAAGGATTAAAATGCTATCGGAGAGCATTGGAAGAAACGGAGGATATATGATGGATGTACGGAATCAAACACTTCGGGTTTTGCGGGATTATGTATACATATTAATAGGAGCGGCGATTACAGGTGTGTCCTTTAATGTATTTTTGCTTCCAAACAAGATTGCTGCCGGCGGTGTCAGCGGAATCAGCACAATTTTGCAGTCATATGGTTTTGAAGCAGCGTATGTACAGTGGATTATTAATATTCCTTTATTTATTGCCGGTGTCATTTTGCTCGGCGGAAAATTTGGGCTTAAGACGCTTGCGGGTTCTGTTTTTTTGCCGCTTATTGTCTTTTTGACAAGAGATATTCAGCCCGCCACCCATCATGAGCTTCTGGCGGCAATTTTTGGCGGCGTAGGCATCGGTGTCGGAATTGGCATTGTGTACTTAGGGAAAGGCTCGACGGGAGGAACGGCCTTGGCTGCACAGATCATTCATAAGTACTCCGGTTTGTCATTAGGGACGTGTCTCGCCCTCATTGACGGATTGATTGTCGTTACGGCGATGATCGTATTTAATATTGAGCAAGGCTTATATGCCATGCTTGGCGTCTATGTGTCCAGCAAAACGATTGATGTCGTTCAAGTCGGCTTCAATCGTTCAAAAATGGCGCTCATTATTACAAAGCAGGAGCAGGCTGTCAAGGAAGCCGTTTTACAGAAAATTGACAGAGGCGTGACGAAAATTTCCGCGGTAGGCGGATATACTGACGATGACCGCCCGATTTTAATGTGTGTGGTTGGGCAAACTGAATTCACCAAATTGAAACAAATCGTCAAACAGATTGATGAGTCAGCTTTTGTGATTGTGGCGGATGCGAGTGAGGTGCTGGGCGAGGGTTTCAAACGCGCTTAAACGAGGTTATAATATGGAAGAGATCGTAAAGGAGTTGTGCTTCTCAACATGAAATCAAAGTTATCGATACTAATGCTTGTATTTGCGCTTTCTGTTCTATTGGCTGCCTGCGGTTCAAACGATGCAAAAGAAGAGAAGACAGACACCGGCAGCAAGACTGAAGCCTCAGCATCTGAAGGGGAAGAATTATATCAGCAAAGCTGCGTAGGCTGCCACGGAAAGGATTTAGAAGGTATGTCAGGGCCTAACCTCCAAGAGGTCGGAGGCAAATACGACGAAGACAAAATTGAAAGTATTATTAAAAACGGCCGCGGCAATATGCCGAAGGGGCTTGTCGATGATAAGGAAGCCGCCGTTATTGCCAAATGGCTGTCAGAAAAAAAGTAAGATGAAAAATCTTTGCCGCAGTGCAGGCAAGGATTTTTTTATGCCTTGACAATATGAATGAAAAGAAACTGTAATAGTATTATGTCTAAATTTGACGTATAATGAAGTGTGTTGAAAAATGAAACTTTCAGATTTTTCATCTTTTTACAAATGAAAGGGTCATAAATTGTCGAATGCATTCGAAGAGTATGACCGTGTGATAGATAAAATGACATAAAAGATTAGGTGATTTCATGATAGAGATGAAGGAAGTATACAAAGCCTATCCGAACGGCGTTAAAGCGCTCAATGGGATTTCTGTTACCATTCATCCCGGCGAGTTTGTTTATGTTGTCGGTCCGAGCGGAGCGGGTAAATCTACTTTTATTAAAATGATATACAGAGAAGAAAAACCGACAAAAGGACAAATTTTAATCAATCATAAAGATCTCGCTACAATTAAAGAAAAAGAGATTCCTTTTGTGCGCCGTAAAATAGGTGTTGTCTTCCAGGATTTTAAGCTTCTGCCTAAACTAACTGTTTTTGAAAATGTGGCATTTGCCCTTGAAGTGATTGGAGAACAGCCGTCTGTCATTAAAAAACGGGTGCTTGAAGTGCTTGATCTCGTGCAGCTGAAGCATAAAGCAAGACAATTTCCTGACACGCTTTCAGGCGGGGAACAGCAGCGTGTATCTATTGCCAGATCAATTGTGAACAACCCTGATGTTGTCATTGCTGATGAGCCTACAGGAAACCTTGATCCGGATACGTCCTGGGAAGTCATGAAGACGCTGGAGGAAATCAATAACCGCGGGACAACAGTTGTGATGGCGACACATAACAAAGAAATCGTAAACACCATTAAGAAACGTGTCATTGCAATCGAAGATGGTATCATTGTGCGTGATGAGTCAAGAGGGGAGTATGGTTCATATGATTAAAATTCTCGGGCGCCACTTGCGTGAGAGTTTTAAATCTCTCGGGAGAAACACATGGATGACGTTTGCATCCATTAGTGCTGTAACCGTTACGCTGATTTTAGTCGGCGTGTTTTTAGTGATTATGCTGAATTTGAATAACATGGCTTCGAATGCTGAAAAACAAGTCGAAATCAAAGTGTTGATTGATCTGACTGCAGATCAGAAGGCACAGGATAAGCTGCAGAGCGATATTAAGGATTTAAAGGGCATTCAAAGTGTCACTTTTTCATCTAAAGAAAAAGAGCTTGACCAGCTGGTTGACAGCTTTGGCGACAGTGGACAATCCCTGACAATGAAGGATCAGGAAAACCCGCTTAATGACGCGTTTGTCGTAAAAACGACAGATCCGCATGATACGCCGAACGTGGCGAAAAAGATTGAAAAAATGAATCATGTCTATAAAGTTACTTACGGAAAAGAAGAGGTCAGCCGTTTGTTTAAAGTGGTCGGCGTTTCCCGCAACATCGGAATCGCGTTAATTATCGGCCTGGTATTTACGGCGATGTTCTTAATTTCCAACACCATTAAAATTACAATTTTCGCAAGAAGAAAAGAAATTGAAATCATGAAGCTTGTCGGCGCGACGAACTGGTTTATCCGCTGGCCGTTTTTCCTTGAAGGATTGCTGCTTGGCGTATTCGGTTCAGTGATTCCGATCGCACTGGTGCTGAGCACTTACCAATACGTCATCGGATGGGTCGTTCCGAAGGTTCAAGGTTCATTTGTCTCTCTTCTTCCTTATAATCCATTTGTATTCCAAATTTCGTTAGTGCTTGTTGCAATTGGCGCCGTAATTGGCGTATGGGGAAGCCTGACTTCCATCCGCAAGTTTCTGCGAGTATAAAGAGAAAAGCTGTCCCGCTACCGGGGCGGCTTTTCTTTTGCCTTCTTTTTCTTCTATGATTACATGAAATCTCCATCCTTTACATATACTATCTCTAGGTTTTGATAAAGACAGTCTGGCATACAGGAGGAGTAAAGGATGAAGCAAAAATTAATGGCTGTGATCGCAGCGGGGAGCATGTTGTTCGGAGGCGCCGGTGTATATGCGGGAATAAACCTGCTTGAGATGGATAAGCCCCAGACTGAAGCAGTTCCCGCGACGGCACAAGCTGACTCTGAACGGGATAAGGCTATGGACAAAATCGAAAAAGCGTATGAGTTAATTTCGAATGAGTACGTAGAAAAAGTTGATAGAGAAAAGCTGCTCGAGGGAGCTATCCAGGGAATGCTGTCAACACTAAATGATCCTTATTCTGTCTACATGGACAAGCAGACGGCTAAGCAATTTTCTGATTCTCTTGATTCCTCATTTGAAGGCATCGGGGCTGAGGTTGGAATGGAAGACGGCAAAATTATTATTGTTTCCCCATTTAAGAAATCGCCAGCGGAAAAAGCCGGGCTCAAGCCTAATGATGAAATCATCAGCATCAATGGAGAATCGATGGCCGGCAAGGATTTAAACCACGCTGTGTTAAAAATAAGAGGAAAGAAAGGGTCCAGCGTTTCAATGAAGATTCAGCGGCCTGGGACGAAGAAGCAGCTGTCATTCCGGATCAAAAGAGCTGAGATTCCGCTCGAAACGGTTTTTGCTTCAGAGAAAAAAGTGCAGGGGCATTCTGTCGGATATATCGCCATCTCTACTTTTTCTGAGCATACCGCGGAGGATTTTGCAAAAGAGCTGAAGTATCTTGAGAAAAAAGGAATAGAAGGACTCGTTATTGATGTACGCGGCAACCCGGGCGGATATCTTCAAAGTGTGGAAGAAATTCTGAAGCACTTCGTCACAAAGGATCAGCCGTATATTCAAATTGCTGAACGCAATGGAGATAAAAAACGTTATTTTTCAACATTGACCCATAAAAAAACATATCCTGTCAATGTGATCACGGATAAAGGGAGTGCCTCCGCATCAGAAATTCTTGCTGGCGCATTAAAAGAAGCAGGGCATTATGATGTTGTAGGTGATACGTCTTTTGGTAAGGGAACGGTTCAACAGGCTGTTCCGATGGGAGACGGCAGCAACATCAAATTGACGCTTTACAAGTGGCTGACGCCAAATGGGAATTGGATTCATAAGAAAGGAATTGAGCCGACCATTGCAATTAAGCAGCCTGACTATTTTTCCGCCGGGCCCTTGCAGCTGAAAGAGCCGCTTAAAGTGGACATGAACAATGAAGACGTCAAGCATGCACAGGTATTATTAAAAGGCCTGAGCTTTGATCCCGGACGTGACGATGGCTATTTCAGCAAAGACATGAAAAAAGCGGTTATGGCCTTTCAGGATCAAAACAAGCTGGATAAAACGGGTGTAATCGACACTCGCACTGCAGAGGCATTAAATCAGCTGGTAGAAAAGAAAAAATCCGATGAAAAAAATGACTTGCAGCTTCAAACAGCGCTTAAATCATTATTTGTCAATTAAAGGAGATGGTGTCCCATCTCCTATTTCTTTATACTTAACGATAAAATGAACCATAAGTCACATAAAAATTGAGTTTTTGACAAGAAATTAAAAAAATTTTCACAAATAAACATTTATAAAGGACTGTGATTACCCGATATCAATATATGAGAGAGACTTTCTAACGAGATAATATGCATTTAAAATGAAACTTTTGCAAGTTGCCTAGTCTTTGTTTACTTCATACAATATAAGAAGGTTCTAAAAAGAACAGTAATCAGGTTTATGGCAGCTGAACGACAGGTATTAAAGAGTAACGTTAGCGAGAATGCTTGTTAGCACTCCAGTACTGCTGCTTATACTGGCCCGTGCTTATCTGTATAAAGAAAATGGGGGTTCACAATTGAAGAGGGCAAGTATTGTGCGTGAAAAAAAATATTATGAATTAGTTGAACAATTAAAAGACAGAACACAAGATGTAACATTTTCGGCTACAAAAGCACTAAGTCTTCTTATGCTATTCAGCAGGTATTTGGTCAATTACACCAATGTCGAATCAGTAAATGACATCAATGAAGAATGTGCCAAACATTATTTTAATTACTTAATGAAAAACCATAAGCGACTAGGAATCAATCTGACAGATATAAAAAGGTCGATGCATCTGATCAGCGGGTTATTGGATGTGGATGTAAACCATTATTTAAAGGATTTTTCACTATCGAATGTCACGCTGTGGATGACGCAAGAGAGATAAACCCTCCTGAGGATATCCAAGCCACTTAATATTTGATAGAATATGGGTAACATGTTTGGCTTGAGGCGGTGAAAGATAGTGTCTGTTCAATGGGGAATTGAACTGTTAAAAAGTGCGGGCCTGTTCTTCTTACACCCGCTTTTCTGGTTTTTTATCATCATAAGCCTGGCTTTCGGCTATGTTAGAATCAAACGGGAACGTAAAACCTTTCATACAAGAATAGCAGATATTTATGATGATCTGAAATTTACTTATACAAAGGGACTGATCCCTGGTCTCCTTTTGTCAGTTGTTTTAGGCGTACTCGGAATCTCGATTCCTCTCGGTTTACTTGCGATTATTGCCGTTATCACTGCAGTGGCAGCGCTCACTCTTCGCGCAAACTGGATGTCTGCTGCATATATCGTCAGTGTGAGTATGCTGATAGGTTTTGGACTGCAAATGTATCAGGCGGAGCCTTTTCTAGAGAGATTTCCGCAAGGATTTGCAGTCGTTTGGCCGGCTATGGGTGTGTTTTTAGGCTTGCTGATTATCATTGAAGGAGCGGTTGCTTATCGTTCTGCACATGTGAGAACATCACCGGCACTTGTCGTAAGCAGCCGCGGTTTGCCGATTGGACAGCAGCTGGCAAACCGGATATGGCTTTTGCCGCTGTTCCTTCTCGTACCCGGTAACGGATTAGAATCGCACCTCAGTTGGTGGCCTGTGTTTACTGTTCCCGGTGGGTCATTCCATTTTCTATGGATTCCTTACTTTGTCGGATTCGGGCAAAGGGTGCAGGGGTCGCTGCCTGAAACGAGCATAAGGATCACAGCGAAACGCGTTTGTATTCTCGGCCTTGCCGTCACAGTTCTCGGTGCAGCGAGCTTACTGTGGACGCCGCTTGCGGGTGCAGCCGTCTGTGTGGCTGTTTTAGGACGTATTTTTCTGTCCATTAAGCAAAGGGTGAATGATAACGCGGCTCCGTTTTATTTCTCGAAACGTGATCAGGGCTTGATGGTGCTTGGGATTATACCAAACACACCTGCTGAGGATCTGGAATTGAAAATCGGGGAAATCATTACGAAAGTTAATGGCATACCGGTTAAGAATGTTTCTGATTTTTATGAAGCGCTCCAGCATAACCGTGCATATGTGAAGCTTGAAATTATCGGTTTGAATGGAGAAATTCGTTTTGATCAGCGAGCTTCTTATGAGGGAGAACATCATGAATTGGGTATCCTTTTCGTAAAGGATGACCGTGAAGACGAAGCAGCCGCTTTGTCCGGATCATAAAAGACAGCCCGGCACCGCGAGAAGATGTGGTGCCGGGCTGTTTTGTGTTATGCTGAGTTTTTTTCCATCCGTGCCGTTTCATCAGATTTGATGCCTAATGAAACAAAAACGCCAATAATGGATACAGCAAAGAGAATCATAAATAAGGTGTGATATCCCGAAATCAGGCCGATTAAGGCTGATGAAATGATGCTTCCGAAATAACGGAAGGTCGAGAAAATACCAGACGCCACTCCTGACATGCCGGGGTCTACTGTGGCAAGGGAAGACACCTGCATGCTGGTCAGGCCGACTCCGGACGCGAGCCCGCCCAGGATAAGAGAGAGCATGAGGAACAAGACGGAATGTGAGCTGCTTAACAGCAAAAATAATAGATTCGCTCCAGCCATCATGGCAAATGAAAGAAAAATGATTTTTTTTGCTCCCCATTTGTGATGGAGCTGGGCGCCGACCCAGTTGCTGGCCGACATGAATATCGAAAATACAGAGAGCGCCATGCCGCTGTTAGACGTATTAAGCCCAAATTGGCTCGTCATGAATAACGGCATGATCAATAAGACGGCATACATCATCAGATTGCTTAATAAGACTGATAGATTGGCATTTGTAAAGGTTGAGCTTTTAAACAGAGTAAAATCAATAATTGGGTGCTGTGTGCGTTTTTCTCTTCTGAAAAAAAGCGGGACAAAAAGAAGTATCAATGCACTGTATACCGCATAGCCCCATGAAGCCTCGTTTTTCGTCAGCAGGATAATCGAAACGATGCTGCCTGCAAGCAAGACAGAGCCGATAATATCCAGTGGCGCGTCAGATTTATTTTCTTTATATTGAGGGAACATGGTTAATGCCGTAAATAAAGCAATGGCGAGAAATGGGATGTTGACCCAAAAAATCGAATGCCAGCTGAAGCTGTCAATCAGTATAGAGCCAATAAAAGGCCCGAGTGCTGCCCCAAGTCCTGCGCCAAGTCCAAAAAATCCAAACACCTTCGGAAGGCGTTTTTCAGAAACAACGTGACGGATAATGGCAATGCTGTTTGGCGTAAGCAGTGCACCGCCGACAGCCTGCAATGCCCGAAAGACAATCAACAGCAGCAGGCTCGGTGAGAGTGCGCAGCCTAAGGACGCGATTAGAAAAAGGCCGACGCCCCATAAGTACATGGTTTTATTGCCGTACATGTCACCAAGTTTTCCGGCAATCGGCTGTGTGACTGCCATCACGATTAAATAAACGGTAACCACCCAAGTGATGCTGGCGATGGACTCGTTATACGTATGGGATATAGATGAGAGCGCGACCGCGATCATCGTGGAGTTAATGGGAACCAGGATGGCCCCTAATAATAGCGAGACGATCAGCGCCCATTCTTTTCTTGAACTCATTGGGATCCTCCTTTTTGTTATGCCAAGGAGTTCATCACGAAATTCCTTTGACAAATAGAGCTGTGCTATGCTCCAGCATTTTTTCCTGGGGCATTGAAATCACCCGGTCTCCTAAATGGAGACGGTGAATAAAATAACCGAAAATAATCGACATAAACACGTCGGCATGCTCCGCTTCATTTCCTGTCTGAATAACCCCTTTTTCACCCATTGTTTTGAGATAATCAACCAATAGCTGTTTCATAGATTGGGGATATTCTGTTACGTGGTTGATGACATCTTGAAACATGGCCGGTTCACGAAAGCTGATTTTAATGATATCTTTTCTATGTTCCAGCTCCTCTAAGAGACAGGTTCCGATATGAAGCAGGTCTTTGTACAAATCGCCTTCAGTTTGTTCCAGAATGCTGCTTCTGTTTGGAGAATGCTGAGAAAGCAAAGCCTCGACTAGTCCCTGTTTGTTTTTAAAATTCCTGAAAATCGTCGCTTCACTTACATTTGCTTTTTCTGCAATTTCTTTTGTAGTCGTTGCGCGATATCCTTTTTTGACAAGCAGCTGCATGGCAGCGTCAAGGATTCTCTTGTTTGTCGGTCTCAATACGTTTCACCTCACGAATATACTGGCAGGACAAGTATACACCTGCCCCGCTTGTATAAGAAAGAGGGAGGACGCATCAGGCCCGGCTGACAACTGTGATTTTACCGTTGCTTCCATCAACAGTGATGATGTCTCCGTCCCGAAGTCTTTCCGTTGCTGTACGTGTGCCGAGAACGGCGGGAATGCCGTATTCGCGAGCAATGATTGCAGCGTGAGACAAAATGCCGCCTGTATCTGTAATAATTGCTTTTGCGTCTTGGAACAGGCTGGTCCATAGCGGTGTGGTCATTTTGCAAACGAGGACATCCCCAGGCTCGAATTGAGAAAATTCACTGGCGTCCCGAATGATTTTGACCGGACCTGTTGCAATGCCGCTTGATGCAGCAATGCCAAAAATATGATTCTCCGTGTTTTTTTCATCCTCTATCACAGCGCCGACAATTTCTTCTGCAGCTTTGAGCTGTTCTTTTGTCGGAGTGCCGAGATAGGCAGGGGCTTGAGCAAGCTCATACTCGTGAAAGGTCTGTCTGCGTTTTTCAGCCTCTTCTTGCAGGGATACAGGGTGAAGAAGCGCGTTTTCCACTTCATCATCATATAAGAACCAAAGGTCTTCACGATTTTGAATGACACCGTTTTCCGCCAGCAATTCACCTACCTTAAGCAAAAAGACTCTTGCCTTGGCATCCAGCATGGCGTCAATATAAAAGTGATGATCATCCTTTATATTTGCAGAGTTCAACGTCCACTGATAATAACGGTCAAATTCTTTCCGCAAATCGGGATCATTTATGTTTTCCAAGAATTCATTGTATAATTTCTCTCGTTTTTCTTTCGTTTTCTGAAATTCAATGTCAAAATGATAGCCATTGCGGACATAATTTTGAATATTGGCAAGGGCATAATACGGATTTTCTGCCCAGGTCTCTTGAATCAGATCATGGCTCTTTACAGATCGCCATCCGTATTCCTGTAAAAATTCATGGAGGTTCTTCAGGAAGTGTCTGCCCTCATCTGTTTGTTCCATTTTTTCCTGCAGCTGTTCCGGCTTGGTGTTTTCAAAAATGGACAGCAGATTCGGGTTTTCCTGAACCTCAACAGAAAATAGCCACAGGCGGCGGTCTGTTTCCAGTGATTTGTTCATTTTGCCTGTCAGCATCTCGTAAAAATGAGCGTTTTGGGATTCTCCTTGAATATGTTGGTACATCGCTTGCAATTTGTTTGTTAGAAGAACTTGCGGAAAAACGATATTGAAGTGCTCCTCATAAGCCGTGAGATAAAAAGCCTTTAATTTTTGAAAAGCATCTAGTGCACTTTCTGCAGTATGCTCAGTTTGTGCGAGCTGGTCAAGCGTTCTATAAAATGGGAGGTATGTGTGATTGATGATGTCATACATACGCTCCGATAATATTGGAAAAAGCTCTTTGCCGCAGTCTTTAGAAGGCTGCGGCTGTCCGCCCTGATTCTTGGAATAAATATGTCCGCGATAAAGTTTTACTTCATCAACAACTACACCAATCGGGTACTTTTGCATGCTCTTCTTCAAGCCATACTCCAATGCCGGTACGATCAAGGATGAAAATAACGGGCTCACCGGACCTTCAATATTTGACTCCATGTTGAGCCAGAAATCATTCATATCAGCGTCTGTAATCATGAAACTGCGTTCTTCTTCTGCTTCCTTTTTGTCCTGATCAATGGTTGTAATCGGGCGGGCCTGCAGAAGGTATACTTGATGATCAGCGATTCCGAATTCTATATCGACTGGATATCCGTACAGGTCTTCGGTTTTTTTCGTGATTTCAGTCAGTTCAATTACTTGTTCATCTGCAAGGCAAAAACGGCTGCGCATATCTTCGCTCGTTTCTTTTTCTGTGATTCCTTCTGCTGCAGACTCCATATAGATTTCCTTTGCACCTATTTCTTTCTGAATCTCAAACGAAGATTTATTGACTATAAATGTGTCTGGGGTGACACTTCCCGAAACGACAGCTTCCCCCAAACCATAGCTGGCGCTGATTAATAGCTCTCTATCATCATGGGTAACAGGATTACGGCTGAAAATAACACCTGATACCTCTGAATCGATCAGGCCCTGAACGACAACTCCCATTAACGGCTCTGCGATTTGGTTATTCATTTTTTTCTTATAGCTGCTGACTCGGCCAGAGAAAAATGAGGCCCAGCATTCTTTCACTTTAGTGAGAAACTCTTCCTCTGTTTTAATATTTAAGTAGGTTTCATATTGACCAGCGAATGAAGCGCCTTCTAAATCTTCTGAGGCAGATGAAGAACGCACGGCAACGGATTGGTATGATTCTCTCAGCTTGTAGAAGGAACTTGTCAGCTCATGTTTCAGTTCTTCAGAAAACGTTCCGGCGATGATCCCGCTTTCGATGTTTTCGCTAGTTTCACGAAGCTGGTTTTCCTCCATAAAACGGGCGAGCGCATTCGTCTGAATAATAAACCCGTCCGGAACAGGAAGACCGTGTTTGGTCAATTTAATCAAGTTCATGCCTTTTGCTCCAGCAAGCTGGCTGGACTCTTCTGCTTGGCGAAATATTACAGAATACATATTTGAAACCCCTCTTTCCTTCATTTTGTTTTTCTCTCTAGTCTTTTTATGACGGAGCCTGTGTTTAAAAAATGATAGTAAACACTATCATTCAATTGTAGGTTTTTAGGAAAATGCTGTCAAACGCAGAAAGCCCTAAATAAAATGAATAGTTAAGTTAGTTAGATTATCATGAAAAATGGGGCCAGGCTGGTGCTGTATGCCTATTTTTCTTATATTCTCGGAATCTGGCGGCGGGCATGCTTTAATAAAAAAAGTGCCGCTGATTGGAACAGCGGCACTCATGTAAATTCATATATGTTCTTACTTTATGGAATAAGTGAAATCATAGTTGCTTATTGTGCTGTAGTCGCCATCATGGGATTTCAGCCTCATATACACACGTTCTCCGGACTTCTTAATCGAGAGTAAGTTCCTCCTTGGCCATGATCTTCAGTTTGGATAACAATTGTCCAAAGGAACCATTCTTCATCGGCAGCCGTCTGGAGCTTCCATCTATAATGATTATCGGGAAGAACTTCGAGGGCTGAACTTTTATCATCAGCTAGATTTGTGATTGCAAAAGCGGGTTGTGATGCCATAAGGAGACCGGGGGAGTCAGCTGCTGTTGAAACATATGTAACGAACTTGAACTTCATATTTGTCCACTCCTGTCCATTTTTGTATTGAACTGCCCAGATCTACAACCATACTATATAACTCTGCTTGTTTATCTTGTGAATCATTCCATTCTATTATTTATCATTGTTTGATCTATTGATGTTTCTATTGACCGGGACCAAAGCGCAAATATAGTGATTGATTTTGGCTGAAAAAGGGTATGGTGTAGAAAGAGGGAACGATTGCACGATTGTCCGATTCTTCATTTTTTACTATAATCAGATCAGATGAAGAATCCCTGAGGAGGGTTTTTGTTGATTACAAAAGCCGTTTTTGCATTGTTTTTCCCTTTTATGCTCGTTGTTCTTTTTACAAGAGTCACCTTTAATCATTATGTGGCGATCGCTCTAACAGCTGCATTGCTGTTTGCCTCTTATTTAAAAGGCTATACAGAAACGTATTTTATTGTAGGATTGGATGTTGTGTCTCTTGTGGCTGGCGGACTGTATATGGCCAAAAAAGCTGCTGAGAAAAAAGAAGAATAAATCGGACATAATGAATATAAAGACTGAATTCCTGCTTTTACGTTTTAAAAGCAGGTTTTTTATACACGAAAACAGCTGGAAATAAAAAACCACCGAACTTTAGTTCGTATTTTTAGTGATTTTGCATTCCATTGTGTTACTATATCTATAGGAAGATTTCGTTAAAGAAACGGAGGCTTATTTTGTGAAAGATCGCTTTGAGTTAGTCTCGAAATATCAGCCCCAGGGAGATCAGCCGAAAGCCATTGAAAAACTTGTAAAAGGAATTCAGGAGGGCAAGAAGCATCAGACTCTGCTGGGGGCGACAGGAACGGGCAAAACATTTACGGTGTCCAATTTGATTAAAGAAGTCAATAAGCCGACGCTTGTCATTGCCCATAACAAAACCCTCGCCGGACAGCTTTACAGTGAGTTCAAGGAATTTTTTCCGAACAACGCTGTCGAGTATTTTGTCAGCTACTATGATTATTATCAGCCGGAGGCGTATGTGCCTCAAACGGATACGTTTATAGAGAAAGACGCAAGTATTAATGATGAAATAGATAAATTAAGACACTCCGCAACATCGTCTCTGTTTGAGCGGAGAGATGTCATTATTATTGCGAGTGTGTCTTGTATATATGGTCTCGGTTCGCCTGAAGAATACCGGGAAATGGTCGTGTCACTGCGGTCTGAAATGGAAATTGAGCGCAACGAGCTGCTCAGAAAGCTTGTAGACATCCAATATGCCCGCAACGATATCGACTTTCAGCGCGGTACATTTCGGGTGCGCGGAGATGTAGTGGAAATCTTCCCGGCATCCCGTGATGAACACTGTATCAGAGTCGAGTTTTTCGGAGATGAAATCGAGCGGATCCGAGAAGTGGATGCCCTGACAGGAGAAATTCTCGGCGACCGTGATCATGTCGCGATTTTCCCGGCATCCCACTTCGTAACGCGGGCCGAGAAAATGGAGAAAGCGATTCAAAATATCGAGAAAGAGCTTGAGGAGCAGCTGAAGGTCATGCATGAAAACGGCAAGCTGCTGGAAGCGCAGCGTTTAGAGCAGCGGACAAGATATGATCTTGAAATGATGCGGGAAATGGGTTTCTGCTCCGGCATTGAAAACTATTCAAGACATTTGACGCTTCGGCCTCCGGGTTCAACACCGTATACGCTTCTTGATTATTTTCCTGACGATTTTATGATCGTGGTGGATGAGTCGCATGTGACAATTCCTCAGGTGCGCGGCATGTTTAACGGAGACCAGGCGCGGAAACAGGTACTCGTGGATCACGGTTTCCGGCTTCCGTCAGCGCTTGATAACCGTCCGCTCCGTTTTGAAGAGTTTGAAAAGCATATGCACAATATCGTGTATGTATCAGCAACGCCAGGGCCGTATGAGATTGAGCACACGGATGAAATGGTCGAGCAGATCATCCGTCCGACAGGGCTTCTTGACCCGCTGATTGATGTGCGTCCGATTGAAGGCCAGATTGATGATTTGATCGGTGAAATTCAAGCAAGGATTGAGCGGAATGAACGGGTGCTCGTGACAACCCTGACGAAAAAAATGTCAGAAGACCTGACCGATTATTTAAAGGAAATCGGCATTAAAGTAAACTATCTGCATTCAGAGATTAAGACGCTTGAACGGATTGAAATTATCCGTGATCTGCGTCTCGGCAAGCATGATGTGCTTATCGGCATCAACCTGCTGAGGGAAGGGCTCGACATTCCTGAAGTATCTCTCGTTGCGATTTTGGATGCGGATAAGGAAGGCTTCCTTCGTTCTGAGCGTTCGCTGATCCAGACCATCGGACGGGCAGCAAGAAACTCAGAAGGCCGCGTCATTATGTACGCAGATAAAATGACGAAGTCTATGGAAATTGCGATTAATGAAACAAAACGCCGCCGCGAGCAGCAGGAGCGGTTTAACGAAGAGCACGGCATTACGCCGAAAACGATAAATAAAGAAATTCGCGATGTCATTCGTGCCACAGTAGCAGCTGAGGATAAAGCGGAATACAAAACAAAAGCCGCGCCGAAGCTGTCGAAAATGACGAAGAAAGAACGCCAGAAAGTCGTTGAACAGATGGAGCACGAAATGAAGGAAGCAGCCAAGGCGCTTGACTTTGAAAGAGCCGCGGAGCTTCGCGATTTACTTTTAGAGCTAAAAGCGGAAGGATGATGAACAAATGGCTATGGATCGGATAGAGGTGAAGGGAGCCCGGGCGCATAACCTGAAAAATATCGATGTAACGATTCCAAGAGATCAGCTTGTCGTTGTTACGGGTTTGTCCGGATCAGGGAAATCCTCCCTTGCCTTTGATACCATATATGCAGAAGGGCAGAGACGGTATGTCGAGTCATTGTCTGCCTATGCCCGCCAGTTTTTAGGACAGATGGATAAGCCGGATGTCGATGCGATTGAGGGGCTGTCTCCCGCCATCAGCATCGATCAGAAAACCACGAGCCGCAATCCGAGGTCTACTGTCGGTACGGTAACTGAAATTTATGATTATCTGCGTCTTTTGTATGCGAGAGTAGGGAAGCCTCATTGTCCGGAGCACGGAATTGAGATTACATCGCAGACCATCGAGCAAATGGTCGACAGAATTCTGGAATACCCGGAACGGACGAAGCTTCAGGTGCTGGCCCCGATCGTATCGGGCCGTAAAGGCGCCCATGTCAAAGTCCTTGACCAGATCAGAAAACAAGGTTATGTCAGAGTCAGAATTGACGGCGAAATGGCTGAGCTTTCTGATGATATTGAATTAGAAAAGAATAAAAAGCATTCGATTGAGGTTGTCATTGACCGGATTGTGGTGAAAGAAGGTGTGGCGGCCCGTCTGTCAGATTCATTGGAAACGGCGCTTCGTTTAGGTGAAGGGCGGGTCATGATTGATGTCATCGGTGAGGAAGAGCTGATGTTTAGTGAGCATCATGCCTGCCCGCACTGCGGTTTTTCAATCGGTGAGCTTGAGCCGCGGCTGTTTTCGTTCAATAGCCCGTTCGGAGCGTGTCCGACATGTGACGGTCTCGGAATGAAGCTTGAAGTGGATGCGGATCTCGTCATCCCCAATCAAGATTTGTCATTAAAGGAGAATGCGGTCGCCCCTTGGACACCGATCAGTTCACAGTATTATCCGCAGCTTCTTGAGGCGGTCTGCACCCATTATGGGATTGATATGGACGTGCCAGTAAAAGATCTGCCGCAGCATCAGCTGGATAAAGTGCTGTACGGCAGCGGAGACGACCTGATTTATTTCCGTTACGAAAATGATTTTGGGCAAATCCGTGAAGGCGAAATTCAATTTGAAGGCGTATTGCGCAATATTGAAAGACGGTATAAGGAGACAGGCTCTGATTTCATCCGTGAGCAAATGGAGCAGTATATGTCTCAGAAGTCTTGTCCGACATGCAAAGGCTATCGGTTAAAGAAAGAGGCGCTTGCCGTACTGATTGACGGCCGCCACATCGGAAAAATTACCGAGCAGTCTGTAGCCGACGCACTTGCTTTCTTCAAAGGCCTTACCCTTTCTGAGAAGGATATGCAGATTGCCAATTTGATCTTGCGTGAAATTGTGGAGCGTTTAAGCTTTCTGGACAAAGTCGGCCTTGATTACCTGACATTGAGCAGGGCAGCGGGAACATTGTCCGGGGGAGAGGCGCAGCGCATCAGGCTGGCAACGCAAATCGGCTCGCGCTTATCCGGTGTGCTTTATATTTTAGATGAACCGTCTATCGGCCTGCATCAGCGTGATAACGACCGCTTGATCAGCGCTCTGAAAAATATGAGAGACCTTGGGAACACGCTGATTGTTGTCGAACACGATGAGGACACGATGATGGCAGCCGATTATTTAATAGATATTGGACCTGGTGCCGGCATTCACGGCGGTCAGGTGATGGCTGCGGGTACGCCGGAAGAAGTGATGGAAGATCCAAATTCATTAACGGGCAGCTATTTATCAGGGAAAAAGTTCATCCCATTGCCTCCTGAAAGAAGAAAGCCGGACGGCCGTTACATTGAAATTAAAGGCGCTGCAGAAAACAACCTGAAAAAAGTGAATGCCAAGTTCCCGCTTGGAACGTTCACAGCGGTTACAGGGGTTTCCGGCTCAGGAAAGAGTACTCTCGTCAATGAAATTTTGCATAAGGCGCTGGCGCAAAAGCTTCATAAAGCGAAGGCGAAGCCCGGTAGCCATAAAGAGATTAAAGGTTTGGATCATTTAGACAAAGTCATTGATATTGATCAGGCGCCAATTGGAAGAACGCCGAGATCCAACCCTGCGACATACACCGGTGTGTTTGATGACATTCGAGATGTATTCGCGCAGACAAATGAAGCGAAGGTCCGCGGTTATAAAAAAGGCCGCTTCAGCTTTAACGTGAAGGGCGGGCGCTGTGAAGCCTGCCGCGGAGACGGGATTATTAAAATTGAAATGCACTTCCTTCCTGACGTGTATGTTCCGTGCGAGGTGTGCCACGGCAAACGCTATAACCGTGAAACGCTTGAAGTGACGTACAAAGGAAAAAGCATCTCTGATGTGCTTGATATGACGGTTGAAGATGCTCTTTCTTTCTTTGAAAATATCCCGAAAATCAAGCGTAAGCTCCAAACTCTTTTTGATGTTGGCTTAGGTTATATTACGCTCGGTCAGCCAGCTACAACCTTGTCGGGCGGAGAAGCGCAGCGTGTGAAGCTTGCATCAGAGCTGCACAAACGCTCAACTGGACGTACGCTCTACATTTTAGACGAGCCGACGACAGGTTTGCACGTCGACGACATCGCCAGACTCCTTGTCGTGCTTCAGCGTTTGGTTGACAATGGAGATACAGTACTCGTCATTGAGCACAATCTTGATATCATTAAGACGGCGGATTACATTGTCGATCTGGGGCCAGAAGGCGGAGCCGGAGGCGGAACCATTGTCGCGTCAGGAACGCCTGAGGAAATCACTGAAGTGGAAGAATCGTATACAGGCCGTTATTTGAAGCCTGTTATGGAGCGTGACAAAAAACGCATGACATCGCTCTTGGAAGCGAAAGAAACGGCAACATCTTAAAACCCTCTTTTCAGAGGGTTTTGTCTTTTCTTTGCAGTATATATTACAAAGTCTTCTTATACAGCTGCTTACTTACACTCATTAAATCTTGAACGATATGCGTGTTGCTGCTGTCAAGCAGTACTTTTATGTATTGAATATCGTGAGAGATCGGAAGAGGTCCGTGGATCTGTTCAAGCTCAGCGATCATTTCACGATTCATTCTTTTTTGTTCACGAATCAGCTTTAACACCGATTCCTGTGTTACTGTATAGTCACTGGGGTCTTTCTCCATTGCTTGTCCAGCCTCCTTGATTGCCGTAAGCTTTTTACATATTGTAATCGGTACAGCCGGAAGATTCTACTTCTAAAACTTTTTAAAATCCAATTTCCGTAAATCGGAGCATGTCTAAAGAATGAATTTGAAACCTGCTGACGTTTTAAACGTATATATAAGTAAAACGTCCCTGATCTTTTGTCATGGGTAAAATTCACAATAGGAGTGTGGAATGAATTGAACCGTAATCAAGCTATTATTGCATCACTTTGCTATTTCAGTGTGTTCATTGCGCCAATCATTGTGCCGATTGTCGCTTATTTTGTTGTAGATGAGAAAGAAACAAAACGCCATGCGATACGTTCTCTTATTTCTCACATTGTTCCTTTTGCCGGCTGGCTGGTCCTTTTTATCGCTTTTCTGGGCGGAGCCATTGCCATTGATGGAGACAGCCTGCTGCCTGTATTTGTGATCATTGGGGGAGCAGTTATTTATTTCTTAGTTGTTATTGGCATTATGATTTGGAATGTGATTCAGGGCATTAAGGTGCTGCGTGCAGCATAAGTAGACAATGGGGAGGAGATCGTCATGAAGCAAGAAAAGGAACGAATCCTTAAGCTTGTTGAGGAAGGAAAGCTTACAGCACAAGAGGCTTTGACACTGATTGAAAAACTTGACAGCGACTACAAGGAAAAAGAAGAAAAAATCACAGCGCTCTCAGTTCATGTACATGACGAGGAAGAGCCGTTTACAGCAGAAAAAAAAGAAAGCAGCAAGCCGTCTTTAGGAGCCAAGCTGTTTGATTGGATTGATTCCGCTGTGAAAAAGGTCAAGGAAGTTGACCTTGATTTGAACTTTGGCCATGCGTATGATGTTCAGCACATTTTTCAATTTAAAGATACTGACTTCTCCAGTGTTGAGCTTCAAATTGCCAACGGCAGCGTGAATATCGTCCCTTGGGAAGACGAGGATATCAGAGCGGAATGCCAGGCGAAGGTATATCGCGCTGACAGTCAGGATGCGGCGAGACATGCATTTCTTCAGCATATTGAATGTGAAATCAAAGGAAATAAGTTTTTTATCCGTACTGAGAAGAAAACAATGAAAACCAATGTGACTTTATATATTCCTCAGAAGGAGTATGATAAGATTCGGGTGAAGCTGTTTAATGGTCCGGTCAGAGGGGAACATTTACATGTAAAAGAGTTCTCGGCGAAAACGACAAACGGCGTGCTGTCGTTCTCGCATTTAACAGCCGAAAAAGCCACAGCCGAAACGGCCAACGGGCAAATTAAGCTTGCCAGCCACAGCTGTGGCACGATAGAAGCGGAAACCATTAACGGATTGATCGATCTCCGTGGGAGAAGCGAATCCATTGACGTTCAAAGCTTTAACGGAAATATTGCGATTCACGTAACAGACTCTGACTGCCGCTCCATTTATACCAAAACGACAACTGGAAATGTGGAGCTTTCGATTCCGGACGATCTTGCAGTGAAGGCAGAGCTAAAAAGCAATCTTGGTTCGTTGTCCCATGAATTAATGGATGTTGAGATGCTGAAAGAAAAAAATGATACCATTCAAAAAGAAATGTTGTTCACTTCAAATCAGGCACATGATCAAAACATCACCGTCTTCTCAGAATCATTAACAGGCGCCATCAAACTAAAGTACTCACAGAGGTGATCAAATGAATAGGCTTTATCGTTCAGAAAAAAACAAGAAAATGGCCGGTGTCATCGGAGGTCTCGCGGAATATTTCAATTGGGATGCATCACTCCTCAGAGTCATAACTGTCATCCTAGCTATTATGACAAGTGTTTTCCCTGTTTTGCTCATTTATATCTTGGATTTTTATCGTCCCGTCAGAAAGGGATATGAAATGACATGGTAAAATGGGCAGTCAGCATTTTGGTAAATGCATTGTTATTAATCGTCATTGATGGATACATTGACTCCATTCATGTTAGCAGCATTGGGGCAGCGATTATCGCCAGTCTCATTTTATCGATCTTAAACGTGCTGATTAAACCGCTTTTGATTATCTTTACACTGCCGGTCACGATGGTGACGCTTGGTCTCTTCTTGTTTGTGATTAACGCCATCACCCTGATGATGACCGCGTCCATTATGGGTGACAGTTTTCAAATTGACGGCTTCGGCACAGCGATATGGGCATCTGTTATCCTGTCGGTGTTCCACTTGCTGATTCAAAAAGGCATTTTAGAGCCGCTGCGAAAGAAATAAAAAAAGCTGCCATACAGAAGGCAGCTTTTTTTACATGTGGTGTTTTTTTTGTTTTACGCGCTTCTGCGGCGGATACATTTGCGGCAGAAGGCAAAAGCTCAATGCGGCAAATATAAGGCCTAAGAGTCCAAAGGACATGGCAGACGGCATCAGTGTGAGCAGATAGGCGGATATCATCGGACCTGCCGCCATGCCTGTATATCTGATAAAGTTAAAAACTCCGATTGCACTCCCTCTATTGTGTTCAAATTCATTGGTGATCATTGTGGAGTACAAGGGAGGGATGACCCCCATCGAGATGCCAAACAGTGCCAGTGTGAGAGCCATGAGAGTGAGAGAAACGGAATGTGTAACGGCGAACAACATGATACTGCAGGCTGCGATTACATTGCTGCCGATAAACAAGGTGCTCAGCGCGATTTTTGCCTGTATTTTTTTAAACAGAAACGTACCGGCAATCGTGCTTAGCGCCAGTGGCAAATATAACAATCCTGCTATGCTCACATCAATATGATAGTGCTCCGTCAGCAATATCGGGAGGTAGACGATCACCGCAAAATAAATGAAAAAGAGGACAAAACTTAAGGTCAAAATGACGTTTCCTGTTCGATTTGTAAATATTGATTTGTAATGAGCGAACACATTGCCTTGGGCTTGCTGCTTAGATCCAGCGGGAGAGTCCTTAGGAAAGATGATGCTGTTTGTCACCAGCATAACGACAGAGATGGCCGTAAGCATCCAAAAG
The DNA here is from genome assembly GCF_055710085.1 of Bacillus sp. VA13. NCBI lineage: Bacteria > Bacillati > Bacillota > Bacilli > Caryophanales > Bacillaceae > Bacillus > Bacillus sp. VA13. Next base: position 650,413 of record NZ_JBVQPP010000002.1, read on the forward strand.
ATCCCTTCGTACCCGGCTGCTCCGCCTATGAATCCCCCGAGAACGGGTGCGATAGCCGGCGCGGCGGACAGGAGCATTTGATATGTTCCCATTGCACTCCCGCGGTCACTGCCTGTAAACAGCTGTCCGATCGTTGTGGCAGCAATAAGAGGCAGTGCTGCAGATCCCGCAGCCTGTATCATTCTGAATATCAGAAACAAAGTAAAGTCAGTGGTTACCGCACAGCCGATGCTGGCAGCTGCCGTTGCCATAATTCCGGCAATCAAGACAAACCGCGCGCCTTTAAAATCGATGATGGTCCCTAATATAATTTGCATAATCGCTGTCACAATCATAAAAACTGAGACTGACAGGTTTACCATTGCTGCGGAAACATGGAATGATTCTTTAATAATCGGGATAATAGGTGAATAAATGTTTTGGCTTAAAGATGCAAAAAATGCGCTGAAGCAAACAATGTATAAGATCAATACCGCCTTTGATTTTGTTTGAGTCATAAGTGTACACCGCCTTTTTGTTTACTTTACAGGTTTGTCCGGAGTCTCATCGTTTTGTTCTGCTTCAAGTGTAGATGTCAGCTGCTCTAGAAATTTCAATACAGCATTTTGTTCGTCTTGTGAAAATGAATCGAGGAATTGGTAAAAAGCCAGCTCCTTTTTTTTATGCAATTTCTCATGCAAGTCGAAAATCCGTCTGCCTTTACGAGTTAATTTGAAATACACTTCTTTTTTGTTATCTGTCAGCTGATAGCTGTTAATGAATTCTTCCTTGATCAGTTTTGTGCTGATTTTCGTTACATTCGCTTTCGATAAGTTCATTTTTCTGGCGATTCCCGCATTGTTAATGGGTTCATGCTGGCCGATACAGTCAATGACATGAATGCTTGTCATGTTTTTAGGGATATCGATCACATCCTCCTCTGCGGCCTCCTTAAAAAATTGCTGAAGTGAAGTATTCGCTTTTTGTTCATTAAGGTGCAGCAGTCTCACATATATGTCGTATATCATCTGCTTCGTCAAATCAGACATAGGCTACCTTCTTTCTTAGGAATAATAGTTTACGATGAAACAATAAACAATATTGTTTACCGGTGAACAATATTATTTTATCTTTTCTTGTTTTCGTTGTCAATTGCTGGTGTTTAAGCTTTATTTGGTGTTGTGTCATGCTGAATATGAGTGTAAAAAGTGTGTGAAAAATGTGACATTTACATTTATTTTCAAATATTTGGGTACAGATTATATTGACGGGTAGAGGAATAAGGGATAAAATGACTAATGTTTACTAGTAAACATTAATTATGATATGCACCTTGAAAAATGAACATAGAAGTTTGAATCTTAACATAATTCGCTTGGTAACTTTAAGTGCTGCCTGCCATTCGTCTTGTTCAGTTGTGCCAGTTGTTCCAACTCTTTATGAGGGTGATGACTTAAAGCGGGATAAGTTTTTTAGGGGTGAATGAGATGACCGAAATGGCGACGGAAAGAAAGCCTATAGATTTTACTGCTGAGCCACTGACACAAAATTGCAGAGAAATATTTGAACGGCGCCAGCATGTTTTGGTGGGGATCAGCCCATTTAACAGCAGGTTTTCTGAAGATTATATTTACAGATTGATTGGATGGGCGACAGCTGAATTTAAAAGCGTTTCCGTTTTGCTTGCGGGGCATGAGGCGGCTAACCTTCTTGAAGCGCTCGGAACTCCCAGAGGCAAGGCTGAACGAAAGGTAAGGAAAGAGGTATCGCGAAACAGGAGATTTGCAGAAAGGGCTCTTGCGGCTCATGGCGGGGACACGAAGGCGATTCATACATTTTCTGATTTCACGGAAAACAAAGCCTATCAGCTGATGAGACAAGAAGTTGAACATGCGTTTTTTGAGCAGCCACATTTTCGGCATGCTTGTTTGGACATGTCTCGTGAAGCGATTATCGGGCGTGCACGCGGAATCAGTTTGATGATGGAAGAAGTCAGTGAGGATATGCTGAATTTGGCTGTGGAATATGTCATTGCTGAGCTGCCGTTTTTTATCGGAGCTCCGGATATTCTTGAGGTGGAAGAGACGCTCCTTGCTTATCATCGTCCGTGGAAGCTGGGTGAGAAGATCAGTAACCATGAATTTTCTATTCGTATGCGGCCGAATCAAGGGTATCTCATTGTACAAGAAATGGCGCAGATGCTTTCTGAAACACGGATCACATCTGAAGGATGATAGGGGGAGTTAACATGAATCAATCCATTAAATTGTCTAGCGTGCTTTCTGATCAATTTCAAGAAAATCCATATGCTTATTTTTCACAGCTGCGGGAGGAAGATCCTGTTCATTATGAAGAGTCGATAGACAGCTATTTTATCAGCCGCTATCACGATGTCCGCTATATCCTTCAGCATCCTGATATTTTCACGACAAAATCACTTGTTCAGCGTGCTGAACCGGTCATGCGCGGCCCTGTGCTGGCCCAAATGCATGGGAAAGAACACTCCGCTAAAAGAAGAATTGTAGTGAGAAGCTTTGTAGGGGACGCATTGGATCATCTGTCTCCATTGATTAAACAAAATGCAGAAAACTTGTTAGCACCTTATCTTGAAAGAGGAAGAATCGATCTCGTCAATGATTTTGGAAAGACGTTTGCAGTGTGTGTCACGATGGACATGCTCGGGCTGGATAAAAGAGATCATGAAAAAATCGCTGAGTGGCACAGCGGGGTTGCCGATTTTATTACGAGTATCTCTCAGACTCCAGAAGCGCGGGCGCATTCTTTATGGTGCAGCGAACAGCTTTCTCAATACTTGATGCCGGTCATCGAAGAACGCCGCGTCAATCCGGAATCTGATTTAATTTCCATCCTATGTACTTCTGAATATGAAGGCATGGCGATGTCGGACAAGGATATACTGGCACTGATTCTCAATGTGCTGTTAGCCGCAACGGAACCGGCAGATAAGACGCTGGCACTGATGATTTATCATTTGCTCAACAATCCCGAGCAGATGAATGATGTTTTGGCTGACCGTTCGTTAGTGCCGAGAGCCATTGCGGAGACGTTGCGTTATAAACCGCCGGTTCAGCTGATTCCGCGGCAGCTGTCCCAAGATACGGTGGTCGGCGGTATGGAAATCAAAAAAGATACGATTGTTTTTTGTATGATCGGAGCGGCTAACCGGGACCCTGAAGCGTTTGAACGTCCTGACGTGTTTCATATTCATCGGGAAGATCTCGGCATCAAAAGCGCTTTTAGCGGCGCCGCCCGGCATCTCGCTTTCGGATCAGGCATCCATAACTGTGTAGGAGCAGCTTTTGCCAAAACCGAAATCGAGATTGTAGCCAATATTGTGCTGGATAAGATGCGGAATATTAGATTAGAGGAAGGTTTTCGTTATGCTGAGTCCGGTCTGTATACACGCGGACCTGTTTCACTTCACGTTGCGTTTGACAGGGCGTAATAAGATTTCAAAGGTCTCTCCCATGTGGGGGAGGCTTTTTTTACATATGTTTTACCCACAAGTTGAAAAACGCAGTCACTGTTTTTAAATCATCAATTGAAAATTCATTGAAGAGCTGTTTATATTGCTCCTTTGCTTTCTCATGAAGCTGTTCATGTAATGCCGCCAGTTCTCTGCCGCTTTCAGTTAGCGTATAAAAAATTTCTTTTTTGTTGCCGGGCTTTTTTGTCACTGTGATGATATTGTGTTTCAACAAAGCTTGAACTGCTTTTGAAACAGCGGCTTTTGAAATATGTAAGCGGGATGCTAAGAAGCTGTTGTTCACATTTTGACTGGTATGTATACAGGAAACAATGTGAAGCTGGGTCAATGTCCATTCTTTTCTGAGGTGTTCGAGATGTTCTGAGGACATGTCGCGGGATGGTATCTGTACCTTTTGCATGACACGTTTATCCCTTTTTAAAGCGAATTGTTGTATAGCTTGAATTAATTCATCATGAATACTGTTGTCCATCAATTTGCCTCTCTGATTTAATTGTTAACTGGTTAACTATCCTTAGTTTACTGGGTAATAGTGGAATCTTCAAGAGGCAGACGCTTTTTTGTTCTTTATGCACAAAAATGAACTCATAAGCTTCCCTGTTCAGACGCAAAATACATGAAAAGGGAGGTGTTTTGATGAGGAAATACACTGTTATTACTTCTTTATTCTTGTCTTTTCTTTCAGTTTTGTCTGGCGGCCATCATGAACCGAAAGCTTTTCCTGTTATAAATCAGGAACCATTCCAAACGCCTCATTACATACCCTTGCTTGAAAATCCTCCTCAAATCGATGTGAAAGCTGAAATGAAAAGCAATCTGATGATTGAGGCTCAAGTGCGTGACAATGAGTATCAAGCATTTTCTGCCTTTCTGTTTTATAAACAAAGTAATGAGCTGGGCTACAAAATGGTGCCGATGGATCCGACACCTGGAGCGGTCCGCAAGTTTTTCGCGCAAATTCCGAAACGATTGATTTGGAACAGCGAGCTTGATTATTACATTGTGGTTTCCAATGGGAAGCAGCGGGTCGAGTCGGAGATGAAGAAACTGAAGCTCGAAGGATATCAGGCTGATCTTGCCCATATTCCGGAGCTTCTGATCACAGAACTAGCGGTTGATACAAAGAACATTGGACGTGCAGACGGTTATGAATTTATTGAGATTTATAATACGACTGACAGAACGATTGATTTTAAAGACTATCACATCCGTTACCGCTATCCGAAAGAAGGGCCTGACTCCGATCTGATTTGGAGACCGGAAAAAAAGATCACGATTCCATCCGGTGAAACGTTTGTGTTTTGGCTGAAGCCTGCCGGACATCCAGAATTGACGGCGGAGGATTTCAATCGATATTATCAGACACAATTAACGGAAGGGAAAAATCTTGCGGTGATAGAAGAGACAGAGGGCATGGCCAATACCAGACCGCGTGCAGCCGTGATATCAACGAATACAGGAAAAGATATTTCGGTTGCACATTATCGGAAACATGCGCTGCGCCGGCTGTCGTCTGTGCTTTACAAGTATCCGATGGACGGTACCGCAGAACTTCTCAATATTTCAATCGGAGAAAAGAATCCGTCCCCCGGAACTGTATTACAGGCGCAGGTGCCTGAGCAGAAACGAAAAATCAAGCTTGATAAAGAAAAACCAGTCATTGAGGATTTGACTGACCGCAAGCCTGTCCGTCCTGCTGAAAGCATTGAGCTGCGTGCTGACATACGGGATCGCAGTCTTGTGAAAACGGCGGCTTTCTACTATCGGACAGATGAAAACAAACCGTTTAAGCGCATTTTCGCTGAAAAAGACCGCAACGACAATCTCTATCATTATATTGTGTATTCGCCTGAACTGATCGGGAAGGATCAGCTTGAGTATTACGTGACTGCAGGGGACGGGATCAATGAAGCAAGAACCCCGGTCAAAATGATTGATATTAAACAAACAAGCAAGTCGCACGGTTTGCGGATGAATATTGAAAACAGAGATACGCTATCGGGAACTCAGTTTCTAAAAGCGACGACAGACGGGCGCACTGACAGCATTAGGCTGTGGATTGACGGAAAAAAACAAGTGACAGAGCCCGCTATGGAAAAAGAAGTGTATTTTGCGTTCGATACGAGAAAAACGAATCTTTACTTTAAAAACGCGGTAACGATGGAAGGCAAAGTATTAAAGGTGTTCGATGATACGACAAATAAATACCGCACCTATTCTGTTCCATTGCCGGAGACGCTGCTTCGCAAAGGGAAGCAGCTGCAGCATATTACGATACGATCAGGTTCAAAGGTATCGCCGTTTGATACGGCTGAAAACCGTGATGATTTCTTAGTCAAAAACGCCCGACTGGTGTTATCGGATGGTACGGTGATCAGGGATCAGAGGGTTTCTCCTGAGAAGGAACTCTTTATTGGAGATAATCAGCGCTCGAATAAAAGCTGGCAATTTCAATTCAATCTGCCTGACGGACTGTTTACGTCACAGCTGCTGGAGTGGGATACATCAAAGCTTTCTGAAGGGGTTCACTATATTCAAGCGAGCGACGGCAAGGAAAATGTAAGCTTGGTTGTGCGGGTAGATAATTCAGGGCCTCACATTGAGCCGAATATCACCGAGGGACAAACGTACAAAGGAAACCTCATCCTGCAGGCGGATATGTATGATAAATGGAGCAAAATTGAGGAAGTGAAGGCGTCTTTAGATGGTGAAAGCATTACACTCCCATACCATACGTCATCTTCTGAACTTTTGCCGGGAAAACATTCGCTAAAAGTGACAGCAACGGATCTCGCGGGCAATAAAACAGTTATTGAGCGGACGTTTAAAACAGAACGAGAGCATCCAGATCAGCCGGAGGTCATAGACAGCGAAGCCGACACGCATAGGGCTAAGCTTTCTGTGCGGGTGAAGGATCCGACGAATGACGCCATGGATGTCGCTTTTTATAGAGGATTTCAATATACAGCGCGAAACAATGTGAAAATATTCAAGCATGCGTCACTGACTGAACCGCCGAAAAGCTTTGTGCCGGAAAGCGAGACCCCATTTACGAATAAAGAGTTGGAGAGAGTATCTGCTGCTGACGGAAAAACAGTATCGACAGAAAAGAAGGAACTTTTCCCTTATCATCGCTTTGAAGTGACGGTTGATCCGTCAGTTGATGAGAATGACTTGGCGGAAGCAGTCTGGAAGGGAAGTTCTTTGCCGGGAAGAAAGGTGACGATGTATGTTTGGAATTATCGGACAAACGAGTGGCAGCCGGTTGACAGCTTTGTTGCAAAGAATGACAAACCGTTTATGCTGAAGGCGTCTGTGATCGCCTCCGATTTTGTACGGAAGTCGAAGATGAATGTGATCGTACAGGATGAAATTCCTCCTGCGAAAGATATGTACACATTTGTCTGGACGTCCGATACACAGTATTACGCCGAAAGCTATCCGCATATTTTTGATAAACAAACTGCATGGATAAAAGATAATCAAAAGCAACTCAATATCAAATATGTGTTTCACACGGGTGATATTGTAGATGATTCAGCTGATATCAGACAGTGGAAAAACGCGAATCGGTCAATGTCCGTTCTGGATAAAAGCGGGATTCCTTACGGCGTGCTGGCCGGTAACCACGATGTCGGGCATAAGGACGGCTCCTACAGGGCGTTTGGCAAATACTTTGGCAGTGATCGTTTTGATAAAAAATTGCATTATGGCGGTTCCTATAAAAATAACCGAGGGCATTACGACCTGATTTCAAGCAACGGCAATGATTACATCATGCTATACATGGGGTGGGGCATTACCAATGAAGACATCGCGTGGATGAATCAGGTACTGAAGAAGCACCCTGACCGGATGGCTGTTTTAGCTTTTCATGAGTATTTGCTGGTCAGCGGAAACAGAAGCCCGATCGGAGAGAAAATATTTAAAAAAGTCGTGAAGCCGAATCCGAATGTCGTGATGGTGTTAAGCGGACATTATCATAGTGCGATGAGAAAAACTGATGAGCTTGATGATGATGGTGATGGAAAACCGGATCGCCTCGTGCATCAAATGCTGGCCGATTATCAGGGCGGGCCAGAAGGCGGGCAAGGGTATTTGCGTTTGCTGCAATTTGACCAGGCGAATGATATGGTGCATGTGTCGACGTACTCTCCGCATTTACAAGATAAAAACTACTATGATGCGGATACCCACGGTGACAAGGATGAGTTTTCTCTTTCGCTTGATTTGAAGCCGAGGATCAAAAAGGTGGAAACCGATTATTTTGAGTGTAATGTATATACCAATGAAGAGCTCGGAAAACGGGAGCAAGTGAAGAGCGGGGATACTGCTGAATTCCGCTGGGATCATCTCGAGCCGCATTCTGTTTATTATTGGTACATCATTGTAGAAGACAGTTTTAACGGCAAAACGAAATCACCGATCTGGAAGTTCAAGACGAAAAAAGAGACATATCGTCCGGCGCCAGACCAGTTAGATTTTCGCCATGTCTCCAATCCTTAAAAAGGATTGGAGATTTTTTTATGAAAGACGATCCATATAGTGGACAAATGTATAACGGTCGCCTCTGTATACAGATTTGGCATGTTCAAAAGCAATTCCGTTCTGTAAATATGTTGTTCGTTTGATTAACAGGACAGGCGCCCCCTTTTGAATGCCGAGTATGCTTGCTTCTTCAGATGTTGCAGCGCTTGGTTCAAGCTCCTGTTTTGCATTGGAAATCGGTATGCTGTTGTACCTTTCAATATGCTCGTAAATCGAAGACTGAAAATGCGATTCATTTAATTCACCCGCAAGCTCAAACGGAATATGCGAGGATTCGATCGCCATCGGAATATCATTTGCCAGTCGCACCCGAGTGATTTTATGGATAGGGGAGGGGTGCCCGCAACCTAATATAGCGGCAAGCCCCTCCGTTGAATCAATAAGCTGATAGTCAATGAGCCTGCTGCCCGGTGTCATCCCGCGGCTTTTCATATCCTCGGTAAAGCTTGTCAGCCCTTGGAGTGCTTGTTCCATTTTTGGCTTGCTGACAAAGGTTCCCCGCCCTTTAAGGCGATAGAGAAAGCCTTCATTGACTAAATTAGAAAGAGCCTGGCGAACCGTCATCCGGCTGATCCCAAATTGTTCGGCATATTCACGCTCAGAGGGAAGAGGCATATCCGGCAGCAGCTCTCCGCTCTTTATTTGCGCTTTTAATTGTTCCATAATCTGATAATAAATCGGAATAGGCGATTGTTTATCGATCTTCATAAGTCAGCATGTTCCTTTCAAGGTCTTAATGCCGCTGCTTCACGATCAATCAAAACCGTTACATCGGAATGCAGGTGCAAAGCAGATGCAGGGAAATCTTCACTTATGTCTCCTTCTAACAGCTTTTTCACTGCTTCTGCCTTGCTTTTGCCGGAAATAAGCAGCAGAATGCGCTTGCTTGTGAGAATCGTCTGGATTCCCATTGTGAGCGCTTTTTTTGGCACACTGTCTACTGAAGGAAAATATCTGGCATTCGCCTGGCGGGTTTGTTCATTTAAGGTCACAACGTGTGTCCGCGACTTGAAAGGCGTTCCCGGTTCGTTAAAGCCGATATGTCCGTTTCGGCCGATGCCGAGAAGCTGAATGTCAGTGCCGCCGAGGGATTCGACTACTTGTTCGTACCGTCTGCATTCGGCTTCCAGGTCGTCTGCATTTCCATTCGGGATAAAATGCCGGTTTGGAAGGCTATCGATATGCTGAAAAAAACGATGATTCATATAGAAGTGATAGCTGTTCGGGTCATCGCTTGAAAGTCCGGCGTATTCATCCAAATTAACCGTGGTGACGTTTTGAAATGAGAGATTCTCAGTTTGGTGCAGGCGGATCAGCTCGCGATACGTGCCTTCCGGTGTGCCGCCTGTCGCTAAACCGAGAACGGCGTCAGGTTTTTCCTTGATTGTGTCTGCCGCTATTTTGGCTGCTTTTTGGCTTAGCTCTTCATATGTTTGACATTCTATTACTTTCATATCTGGTCAGCCTCCTTGGATATAAATGCAATGTTTCCGCGGCAAATGGTGAGAATCACCTCGCAATCACTGCTGACAATGACAAGATCCGCATCTTTTCCCTCTGTCACACTGCCTTTTCGGTCAAAGATGCCCAGCTGTTTGGCCGCGTTTGCAGAAGTTATATTAGCTATATCCGTCCAAGAACAATTTGTAAACTCACGCATATGCCGTGCGCCTTCGTTCATTTTGAGGATCGAACCGGCAAGTGTTCCGTCTGAAAGAAGAGCTGTTTTTCCTCTTACCGTCACACTTTGGCCGCCGAACTCATATACGCCGTCTTTCAGGCCTTTTGCCCGCATTGAATCGGTAATTAAAATGAGCTTGGTGCTGCCTTTTGCCAAGAAAGCAAGCTTTGCCGCTAAAGGATGGGAGTGGATGCCGTCGGCAATAAGCTCTGCCATAAACCCATCATGGGCAAGTGCCGTTCCGATCACTCCGGGCTCTCGGTGATGAAACGGGCTCATCGCGTTGTAAAGATGGGTCATATGGCTCGCGCCTGCTTTCGCGGCCTCCGACAGTAATGCGGAGTCGGCATCTGTGTGCCCCATCGATGCGATAATCGATTCGTCTTTCAAATAGCGGATCAGTTCAAAATGCCGGTCCTCTTCCGGCGCGAGTGTGACAATTTTGATCAGACCGCCCGCCTCCTGCTGCCACTTTTTGAAAAGCGCAACATCCGAAGGCCTGATCCATTCCTTTGGCTGCGCTCCGGCTCTTTTAGGTGAAACAAAGGGGCCCTCTAAATGAATGCCGAGCAGTTCCGCACCTAATAAAGAGGATTCCTCAGCTGCTTTCCAATCTCTTGCATTTACCAAAGCTTGAGAAATGTGCCCATGTTCCTGAGTAATCGTTGTTGCCAAAAAGCTCGTCGTGCCTTCTTCGGGCAGCCTTGACGACATGGTGTCGAGGGCTGAAAAGCTTGAATCCATTGTATCTGCGCCATAGCCGCCGTGAATATGAATGTCAATCATCCCGGGAAGCAAAACGGAATCTGCCGGTGCTTGAATCTCTTTTGAATAAGACTCTTTAGGCCGTTCTGTTGAGATTGTGCTGATTTTTCCTTCATTGATTCCGACATAGCCATTTTTGATTACTTCGTTTTCTGTCACGATCTCGATGCCTTTGATAAGAAGACTTTCTGCCATAGGTGATCCGCCTTTCTGGAATATGAATACATTTATTTTACCCCTTTTCAGACTAGTGATCTAGACCAGCTAAGGCGTTTTCCTGTCTTTTATAAAATCTGTTTTAGGTTCAAGCCCGAAAGTGATAAAATGAAATTATTGTGAGCAAGCTCGGGGCAGCCCGGAACAGGAGGAACATATCGTGGCAAAGGTTCGCACAAAAGACGTAATGGAACAGTTCAATTTGGAATTAATCAGCGGAGAAGAAGGAGTTAACCGCCCGATTACAATGAGTGACTTATCAAGACCAGGCATTGAAATTGCCGGATATTTTACATATTACCCGAGAGAGCGCGTGCAGCTTCTCGGAAAAACGGAGCTTTCTTTCTTTGAACAGCTGCCGGAAGAGGATAAAAAGCAGCGAATGGATTCTCTGTGCACGGATGTAACACCAGCTATTATTCTTTCTAGAGATATGCCTATCCCGCAGGAGCTGATTGACGCTTCTGAGAAAAACGGCGTGCCTGTCCTCAGATCGCCGCTGAAAACGACAAGGCTGTCAAGCCGGTTGACCAACTTCCTTGAGAGCAGACTTGCGCCAACCACAGCCATTCACGGTGTGCTTGTGGATATATACGGTGTCGGCGTACTGATCACAGGAAAGAGCGGCGTCGGGAAAAGTGAAACCGCGCTGGAGCTTGTGAAAAGGGGGCACCGCCTTGTCGCCGATGATTGCGTTGAAATTCGGCAGGAGGATCAGGATACCCTTGTCGGAAACGCTCCTGAATTAATTGAGCATCTCCTTGAAATCAGAGGGCTTGGCATTATCAACGTGATGACGCTGTTTGGTGCCGGTGCGGTCAGAAGCAATAAACGGATTACGATTGTCATGAATCTTGAACTTTGGGAGCAGGGTAAGCAATACGACCGTCTCGGGCTTGAGGAAGAAACCATGAAAATCATTGATACAGAAATTACAAAACTGACGATTCCTGTCCGTCCGGGCCGAAATCTCGCAGTCATCATCGAAGTGGCAGCAATGAACTTCAGATTGAAGCGGATGGGGCTGAACGCCGCTGAGCAATTTACCAATAAGCTGGCGGATGTCATTGAAGACAGTGAACAAGACGAATAGGAGTTGGCGTTAAATGAATGAAGCGATAGAACCACTTAATCCGATAGCGTTTCAGCTAGGGCCGTTGGCCGTCCATTGGTACGGAATCATTATCGGTCTCGGCGCTTTGCTTGGGCTTTGGATTGCGATGAGGGAAAGTGAGAAACGGGGGCTGCAGAAAGATACGTTTATCGATCTGGTCCTGTTTGCCATTCCGATTGCGATTATTTGCGCACGAATTTATTACGTTGCATTTGAATGGGATTATTATGCGGCACATCCCGGAGAAATCATTAAGATTTGGAAAGGCGGCATTGCCATTCACGGCGGATTGATCGGCGCCATTTTAACAGGTTATGTGTTTTCGAGAGTGAAAAACCTTTCGTTCTGGAAGCTTGCGGATATTGCCGCGCCAAGCATTTTACTCGGCCAGGCGATCGGCCGCTGGGGAAACTTCATGAATCAGGAAGCGCACGGTGAGGCAGTCAGCAGAGCCTTTTTAGAAAGCCTGCACCTGCCTGAATTTATTATCAATCAAATGTACATTGATGGACAATATTATCACCCTACTTTTTTATATGAATCACTATGGAGCTTTGTCGGCGTCATCATTTTGCTGTTCTTGCGCAAAGCAAATTTGCGTAGAGGCGAGATGTTCTTGATCTATATCATTTGGTATTCAATCGGACGATACTTTATTGAAGGAATGCGGACTGACAGCTTAATGCTGACTGAGGCACTTCGCATCGCTCAGGTGATTTCAATCGTATTGATTGTTTTGGCTGTGGCAGCCATCATCTTCAGACGCGTCAAGGGATACTCGAAGGAGCGGTACGCAGAGTAGACGTCAACAAAGGGGGATGAGGGATGAAGAAGATCTTTCTGGCCGGTCTAACGGCGGGGCTTCAAACAACATGGACACTCGGTAAAGTCATTTTCCCGGTAACACTTTTGGTCACTTTGCTTCAGCATACACCTGTCATGGATTGGCTTGTACAGCTGATCACACCGGTTATGGGCCTGTTCGGGCTTTCGGGTGAAGCGGCCATTCCGCTTGTACTGGGAAATATGCTGAATCTGTATGCAGGAATTGCCGGAATTTTGACATTGGATTTATCTGTGAAGGAAGTCTTTATTTTAGCTGTAATGCTTTCATTCTGTCATAACTTGATTATCGAATCGACAGTTGCCGCAAAGGTCGGCATCAGAATTGGCGTTATTTTGGCGGTGCGTATCGGTTTGGCCGCTGTGTCAGCGATCGTCATCAACCTCATCTGGCATGGCGGACAGGAAACGGCGCAGTACGGTTTTATCACCGCGAAGAGTGCGGCCCCTGACGGCTGGCTGGCAATGCTGGCCGAAGCTTTAACGAAAGCTGGACTTGGTGTTTTGCAGCTGGCGGCAATAGTGATCCCGCTGATGATCATCATTCAGTTTTTAAGAGATTTAGGCTGGCTGCATCGGTTTTCGAGGTGGCTGTCTCCGTTTACGCAGCTGCTTGGCATGAATAAAAATACGTCCATGACAATGGTGGCGGGACTGACGATCGGTCTGGCCTACGGAGCGGGTGTTATGATCAAAGCTGTCGAGGACGACGGCGTGAGCAGAAGGGATATGACATTGGCATTTATTTTTCTCGTTGCCTGCCACGCGGTGGTGGAAGATACACTTGTCTTTATTCCGCTCGGCATACCGGTCTGGCCTCTTCTTCTGATTCGTGTCACCACCGCAGTGCTGCTGACAATGGCTATTGCGCACACATGGAAAAAATGGAAACCCTCAGCGGTTGGAAAGGAAGCAATATGAGTGACAAACGAGTAACGACGATTCTGTTTGATTTAGACGGAACTCTTATTAATACGAATGAATTAATTATCGCGTCCTTTTTGCATACACTGGAGCATTATTACCCGAGCAAGTATAAACGAGAAGACGTTCTCGCGTTTATCGGGCCGTCTCTTTTTGACACATTCTCCTCGATGGACGCTGATAAATGCGATGATATGATCGCCATGTACAGAGCGTACAATCATGACATGCATGATACACTCGTGACTGAATATGAAACGGTGTATGAAACCCTGGATGCATTAAAAAAAGCCGGCTTTAAATTAGGGATTGTGACAACGAAATTAAGAGATACTGTCAATATGGGCCTCAAGCTGACGGGAATCGGCGAATTCTTTGAAACGGTCGTTACCCTTAATGATGTGACGATGGCAAAGCCTGATCCCGAGCCTGTGCTTTTAGCGCTGAAACAGCTGGGAAGCGAGCCGGCGGAAGCCATTATGGTAGGAGATAATTACCATGATGTGCTGTCAGGGAAAAACGCCGGGACAAAAACGGCTGGAGTCGCATGGACGATTAAAGGGCCGGAAACACTGGCGAAGCATGAGCCTGATTATATGCTTGAGAAAATGAGTGATCTATTACAAATCGTTGGAGTGAAGTAATCTGTGAGAAAAACAGATCGTCATCCGGTCTCGGGGGCTAACTCACTATGGCATGTCTATCAAACGGTGCCTTTTGTAAAGGTTGTCAAAAATTTTATTGTCATTCAAATTGCGAGATATACACCGTTTATAGGGATGAAAAACTGGCTGTACCGTACATTTCTGCGGATGAAGGTTGGAAAGCAGACTTCCTTTGCCCTCATGGTGATGCCGGATATTATGTTTCCGGAAAAGATCTCAGTCGGAACAAATACAATCATCGGGTACAATACGACCATTTTGGCCCATGAGTATTTGATTCAAGAATACCGGATCGGCAAAGTCCTGATCGGAGACGAAGTGATGATCGGTGCCAACACGACTATTCTGCCCGGTGTGGAAATAGGGGATGGCGCAGTTGTGTCCGCCGGAACACTTGTCCATAAAGATGTGCCTGCCGGGGCTTTTGTCGGCGGAAATCCGATGAGGATCATCTATACGAAGGAAGAAATGCAAGCAAGATTGAAAAGTCCCGCTGAATAAACATCAGCGGGATTTTTTATTTTAAAATTGAGTATTGTTGTTTTCGTAAATATGCTGAACGCCAATCCATTTTTGGCCGACATTGGAGTAGCGTGTATTTGTCATTCTAACCGTGCTTGTTTTGCTGTCTGTCCGGAATATCGCTTCTTTCATGTTCGTGATGGTGCACTTGTCAATGATCACATCAACGTGGAAGATTGAACCGCCAAGCTGTCTAATGAACTTTCCGCCATTGTCTGCAGTGAAGTTTTTCACTGTGAATGTGCTGGCTTTATTGATTTGGAAAATCTTATCTGACGCTTTTTGGGCAGAGCCGCCGTCGATGGTCACTTTTCCTTCCTTCTTCACCGTTAACGCATCCTCGCCAACATCTTCCCACTTCACATTCTGAATGTTAACGTTTCCATAAGTGTGCACGCCATCAGCAGCAGGTGTGCCGAGCACCACATTTTTCAGAGTTGCTCCATCCTCCACACGAAAAACTGGTTCCTGGTTTTCGGCCTGGCTTCCGTCACCTAATTCTTTCCCTGCTACAAACCGCTGTCCTTTCCCGTCATATGTTGTGTTTTTTGGTACGATAATTGTTTCGTGCACCACTTTGTCAGCTGCAAAAGCAGTTGATGACTGAATCTGGCTGAAACCCATAACCAAACTGAACATAAATAGGATAGACACGATTTTTTTCAATGATAAAATCCTCCCCGGATCGCTTTAATTTTTGTAAGAGAAGCTTCAGCGTCTTGCGCCGGCTTCTCTCACATAGATCGGGGCAAGGCTGAATCTGCTTTAATCATAAAAACAGATAGCCGGAAAGTAAAGATAATGTTGGATGGTAACTGGAAAATGAATCGATATTACCGATTGAAATAAAAAGCGTGAATATTGTCGTATTTGCTCAGGATAGAGCATACTATTGTGAAAACGAACGGTTGTCAGCTGTTTACTTTTGAATCACAACGGCCTGGCTGCCCATCTGTTCCCACGCTTTTTCAAAGCTGGCTCTGTCGGTTTTTCTGTTTTTATAGCCATACGGATCATTGAGATAGACATATTTTTCATCATATCCCGTGACGGCGACGCTGTGTTCACTGTACGTAATGTCAATCGTTCCGTTTGGTGTTTTCCATGTCTGCATGTTGTCAACTGGCGTAAAGTTGGAGGTTGTGATGACCCAAACAGGATTGCCTTTCTCAAGCTGTTCGTAAACAGCAGAAATGCTTTTTCCAGTCAGGTCAGACACTTTGTCTCCGGCATAGGTTTTCGCCAACTGATAGATCGGTCCATGATAGACACCGAGACCCGGTCCATTCGCCATATCCCCGACAAATCCGTCATTCGGATCACCTTTTAATCCGCTGCTGTATGTCAAAGGCACTATGGCTATCTGGTTAGCCAGTGTGTTTTTTGTCACGTCGTATCCCGCGTAATTCAGCACCATCGCAAGGCTTGTTACTTCACAGCCGTTATAGAGCCGAGGCGCGTCCATTTGATTGTAAAGGATGACATCAAGCGGTTCGGCGCTTCCCTTCAGCTTCTTTTTGCTGTTCGCGGCTGTGCCCGTATTGCTATCAGAAACCACTTTTTTAAGGCTGTTCAAAAAAGGAATATCTATATCTTTTGCATCTATTTTAAGTCCGAAAAAAATAACGCCTGAAAGAATGATCAGTACACATAGAGTTCGCAGTGTTTTCATCTTTATCTCCTTGTTCTCTATTTGATATGTATTATAGCATGCCAAACATAAAGAATTTGAGATATTACGTACCTTTAATCATTTATTCATGATTTTTTCATAATTGGGAGGAGGATATCTGAACTAAAAATATCTTGACTGAAGTTAAGCATTGATTTTCATTCTTTCATCTGCTAACATATTATCATATTAGCGAACTAAAGGATTCGGAATTTTCCTTCAAACAATGCAACGGAGGTGCTCGGGTTGATGTTTATGTTTGAGAAACCGCACGGCATGAGAGATACACTGCCGGGTTTATACGAAACGAAAAAAAAGGTGAGACAATCGTTAACCGATTTAATAGATAAATGGGGATATCAATTTATGGAAACGCCGACACTGGAGTTTTACGATACCGTTGGCGTACAGTCAGCGATTGAAGAGCAGCAGCTGTTTAAGCTTCTTGATCAGGACGGCAAGACATTGGTGCTTCGCCCGGATATGACAGGACCGATTGCAAGGGTGGCGGCATCAAAGCTTCTGAAACACGATCATCCGCTCAGAGTCGGCTATGCGGCAAATGTATTCAGGGCTCAGGAACGCGAAGGCGGCCGTCCCGCCGAATTCGAGCAGGTCGGAGTGGAATTAATCGGTGACGGCACGACAAGCGCTGATGCGGAGGTCATTGCATTAGTAATCGGTGCGTTAAAAAGCGCCGGGCTTGCTTCCTTTAAAATTGCCATCGGCCACGCCGGTATTGCGGATGCCCTGTTTGTTGAGGTGCTCGGAAACGTTGAACGCGCTGATGTGCTGCGGAGGTTTTTATACGAGAAGAACTACGTCGGCTACAGAGAACATGTCAAGTCTCTCCCGCTTTCCTCCATTGATAAAAGCAGGCTGCTTGAGCTTCTTGAACTGCGGGGCGGTATAGAAGTTTGCGGACGTGCTGAGGAAATCGTCGATTCTGCACAAGGAAAAAGCGTGGTTGATGAGCTGAAGGCGCTGTGGGACATTCTTGAGGATTACGGATGTACGGAAAATGTCCGCCTTGATCTGAATATGGTTAGCCACATGAGCTATTACACAGGGATTTTATTTGAAGTGTACGCCGAAAATGTCGGCTTTGTCATTGGAAGCGGCGGCCGTTATAACAAGCTTCTGGGTCATTTTGATTCACCCGCGCCTGCAACTGGCTTCGGGCTTCGGATCGACCGGCTGATTGAAGCGCTTCATATGAAAGACGAACCTTGTGACATTGACGCTGTTATTTTCAGCAAAGAGCAGCGGGCGCAAGCCATCGCTTATGCGAATGAAGAACGTATGAAAGGGAACAAAGTGGTTCTTCAAGATTTATCGGGAATTGAAAATATCGATCAGATGACAAAATCTTTTGCAAACGTCACCTATTTTATCGGTGCCAGAAAGGAAGAGCAAAATGGGTAAGTTACTCACAATGGCGATGCCAAAGGGCCGGATATTTGAAGAAGCGGCAGGGCTGCTGCGGCAGGCTGGCTACAAGCTCCCTGAGGAGTTTGACGACTCGAGAAAACTGATCATCGATGTGCCGGAGGAAAATCTCCGCTTTATATTAGCTAAGCCGATGGACGTGACCACATATGTGGAGCATGGCGTGGCAGACGTCGGAATTGCAGGCAAGGATGTCATGCTGGAGGAGGAACGCGATGTGTATGAGGTGCTGGATTTGAACATCAGCAAATGCCACTTGGCAGTCGCCGGACTTCCGAATACAGACTGGAGCGGCGTAGCGCCAAGGATCGCGACAAAGTATCCGAATGTGGCTTCCAGTTATTTCAGAGAGCAGGGAGAACAAGTCGAAATCATTAAGCTCAACGGTTCAATTGAGCTGGCACCGCTTATTGGGCTTGCGGACCGAATTGTGGACATCGTTTCCACGGGACAGACGCTGAGAGAAAACGGGCTTGTTGAAACAGAGCACATTTGCGACATTACTTCTCGATTTATCGTCAACCCGGTAAGCTATCGCATGAAAGACGATGTGATTGACGAAATGGCATCCCGCTTATCTCTCGTAGTGGAAGGAGAAACGGCAAAATGAAGATCAAAACCATCAGCGGCGCTGAACGGCTTTCTCTGAAGCGGTCCATAGATGCCGGAACGGAAGAGCAAAGAAAAGCGGTTCGATCTATTATTGAAGATGTCAAAGCAAACGGTGATCAGGCGGTCCGCAGCTATACGGCGAGATTTGACGGCATCGAAATAGACAGCCCGCTGGTCACAAAAGAAGAAATTGAGGAAGCATACACCTTACTGGATTCACAGCTGCTTCAGGTGATTAGGCAGGCAATCGAAAATATTAGGGAATATCATGAAAGACAGCTGCAATCCTCATGGTTTTATCACAGAAAGGACGGCACAATGCTGGGGCAGAAAGTGACGGCGCTTGATTCCGCCGGCGTATATGTGCCAGGGGGAACGGCTGCATATCCTTCATCTGTTTTGATGAATGTCATTCCGGCGCTGACAGCCGGTGTGGATAGAATCGTTCTTGTGACGCCTCCGGGAAGAGACGGACAGCTATCTCCAGGGGTTTTAGTCGCTGCTGCTGAGCTGGGCATAAAAGATATTTACAAAATGGGCGGCGCTCAGGCGGTTGCGGCGCTGGCGTACGGAACCGAAACCATTGAGCCGGTAGACAAAATCACAGGTCCGGGAAACATTTATGTCGCGCTGGCCAAACGAGAGGTATTCGGCGATGTCGATATTGATATGATTGCCGGACCGAGTGAAATCGTTGTGCTGGCTGATGAAACAGCGATTCCGAGCGAAATTGCAGCCGACCTGCTGTCACAGGCGGAACACGATAAGCTCAGTTCGTGTGTGTTTGTCACAGATTCCATGGAGCTGGCCGAGGCGGTTTCAGCAGAGGTGAAGGAGCGGCTGAAAACCTTGCCGCGAAGAGAAATAGCGGACGCTTCAGTGAGTGATTACGGTTGTATCTATGTGGCGGAAACAATGGATGAAGCGATTGACACTGTCAATACGCTTGCACCGGAGCATTTAGAAATCATCACACAGTCTCCCGAAGCTTTGCTTGGCAGAATCAAACATGCGGGTGCAATTTTCCTAGGCAGATATAGCCCTGAGCCTGTCGGAGATTATTTTGCCGGACCGAATCACGTGCTTCCGACAAATGGGACAGCGAGATTTTCAAGTCCATTAAACGTAACGGATTTTCAAAAGAAATCGAGCATTATTTCTTACAGCCAATCAGCCTTTGAAGAACATGCCGAAAGCATCGCGGCTTTTGCCAGACTTGAAGGATTAGAAGCCCATGCCAGATCAATCGAAGCAAGAGAACGGAGGAATTCAAAATGAGAAAAGCGGAACGCGCAAGAAAAACAAACGAAACAGATATTGAGCTGGCATTCGCAATAGACGGTGAGGGACAAGTTGATATCAAAACAGACGTACCGTTTATGACGCATATGCTGGATTTATTCACGAAACACGGGCAATTCGATCTTTCGATTAACGCAAAAGGCGATGTTGATATAGATGATCACCACACGACCGAAGATATCGGCATCTGCTTAGGGCAGGCGCTGCTCGAAGCTTTGGGCGATAAAAAAGGAATCAAACGCTATGGATCGGCGTTTGTGCCGATGGATGAGGCGCTTGCTCAAGTCGTCATAGATTTAAGCAATCGGCCGCACTTGGAAATGCGCGCAGACTTCCCAGCATCTAAAGTCGGCACATTCGATACGGAGCTTGTACATGAATTTTTGTGGAAGCTGGCGCTTGAAGCACGGATGAACCTGCACGTCATCGTTCATTATGGCATAAACACCCACCATATGATTGAAGCTGTTTTTAAAGCGCTTGGACGTGCGCTTGATGAAGCGACTACGATCGATCCGCGTGTTAAAGGGATACCATCAACGAAAGGGATGCTGTAAATGATCGGCGTGATAGATTACGGAATGGGCAATTTATACAGTGTCTCAAAGGCGCTTGAGCGTGTCGGCGTGCCGTATTTTGTTTCTGAAAAGCCGGAGGAGCTGAAAGAAGCTGATGCCTTCATTTTGCCGGGAGTCGGTTCATTTGGAGACGCGATGGACAATTTGCGCAACGCGAAGCTCGATCAATTGATTCGCGATATGGTCTCAGAAGGAAGACTGCTTATCGGGATCTGCCTCGGCATGCAGCTTTTATTTGATCAAAGCGAAGAAAACGGGACCGCGTCAGGCCTTGGGCTGTTAAAAGGAAAAGCAGTCAGACTGAAAGCAGAAGACGAGGAAGGAAACAAGCTGAAGGTTCCGCATATGGGCTGGAATCGCCTTTCCTTTCATAACGAATCTCCGCTGCTGGCTGAAACAGAAGAAGGCTACGCTTATTTCGTGCATTCGTATTATATTGACGGGATGGAGGAGAACGCACTTCTGGCAAGCGCTGATTATGGTGTGCGTGTGCCTGCTGTAGTCGGAAAAGGGAACGTCTTCGGCGCCCAATTTCACCCGGAAAAAAGCAGCACGGTCGGAATGTCCATCCTAACCCAATTCACGAAAATGGCAGCAGAACAGAAGGTGAAAAAATGAGTGCTTTTACATTATATCCGGCAATTGATATGAGAAACGGCAAATGTGTCCGCCTTGTTCAAGGAGATTATAGTAAGGAAACGATATACGGCGATTCACCATACGACATGGCCTCGTTATTTGCGAGTGAGGGTGCCGAATGGATCCATCTCGTTGATCTTGACGGCGCAAAAGAAGGAAAAAGAGTAAATGACCGTCATGTGATCGAAATTTCGCAAAAGCTGGATCTGAAAGTGGAAATCGGCGGCGGGATCCGTTCCGAAAGTGACGTCTATGAATACTTATCAGCAGGAGTCGATCGAGTAATCCTGGGAAGTTCAGCTGTTTCTAACCCTCCGTTTGTAAAAAAAATGCTGAAACAATATGGCGAGAAAATTGCAATCGGACTGGACGCGAGAAACGGCTTTGTTTCAACTGAGGGATGGCTGGAAACATCAACCCTTAAGGCAGCTGAACTAGGCAAAGAGCTTGCCAATGAAGGAGCGGAAGTTTTTATTTTTACTGACATTGCGACAGACGGAATGCTGTCAGGCCCCAATATTGAAAGCACGGTCGAGCTTGCTAAGGAAACGGGGAAATCTGTGATTGCTTCCGGCGGAGTCAGTTCCGTCGCGGATCTTGAAGCCCTCGACCGCTGTCAGGCGGACGGCGTTTCTGGAGCGATCATCGGAAAAGCGCTGTATACCAATCAGTTTACGCTGAACGAGGCGCTTGAAAGGGTGAAACGCAAATGATCACAAAACGGATTATTCCATGTCTTGATGTCAAAGAAGGACGCGTTGTCAAAGGAATTCAATTTCTCGAATTAAAAGATGCCGGTGACCCTGTTGAATTGGCGAAAGTGTATGACCAGGAAGGCGCGGATGAACTGGTTTTTCTCGATATTTCCGCCTCGCATGAAGGACGAAAAACGATGGTTGATGTGGTGGAGCAGGTTGCCGCGAAGCTTGCGATTCCGTTTACAGTCGGCGGGGGCATCAATCAGCTCAGCGATATGAAAACGATTCTGCGTGCCGGCGCAGATAAAGTTTCTGTGAACACGGCAGCTGTTCTCCGGCCTGAGCTGATTACGGAAGGAGCCGAGTTTTTCGGTTCGCAATGCATCGTACTTGCCATCGATGCCAAGTATGACCAGGAATCTGGCACATATAAAGTCTACACGCACGGCGGCAGAAAGAAAACAGATTGGGAAGTCACAGCATGGGCAAAAGAAGGCGTCAAACGCGGCGCAGGAGAAATATTGCTGACAAGCATGGACTCTGACGGTGAGAAAAAAGGCTTTGATCACAGGCTGACAAAGCTTGTTTCTGAAACTGTCCCCGTACCTGTTATCGCCTCGGGAGGAGCGGGAAACGCGCAGCATATGCTTGAGGCTTTTACAAAAGGAGAAGCCGACGCCGCGCTGGCCGCCTCTATTTTTCATTATAAAGAAACATCAATGAAAGAAGTGAAATCATACTTGAAAGAGCACGGGGTGAATGTGAGATGAAACAGGCAGATGAACTGCGTTTTAATGAGGATGGATTAATTCCTGCCATCGTGCAGGATGCGGTAAGCAAAGAAGTGCTGACACTTGCCTATATGAACAAGGAATCGTACGAAAAAACGCTGGAAACGAAAGAAACATGGTTTTACAGCCGCTCGCGTCAAGAGTTATGGCATAAAGGAGAAACCTCAGGGAACACGCAAGCCGTTACGGGTATTCGGTATGACTGCGACCAAGACGCGCTGATCGTGCTCGTAGAACCGTCCGGACCGGCATGCCACACTGGCAGCTACAGCTGTTTTACAAAGGAACAAACAGAAGAACAGGCTGCGGGCCGATTCGACATCATTAACGAGCTGGAGCGCGTCATCGCGGAACGCCAAGCGGAAATGCCTGAAGGAGCTTACACCACTTACCTTTTCCGAGAAGGCGTCGATAAGATTTTGAAAAAAGTTGGTGAAGAAGCATCCGAAGTCATCATCGCCGCGAAAAACCGAGACCACGAGGAACTCAAATGGGAAGCGGCAGACCTGCTGTATCACCTGCTTGTCCTGCTCAGAGAACAAGCACTGACGCTGGATGATGTGCTTGACGTATTGAAGAAACGACATTCTGAAAAATAAGAGTAAAGAGCCGTTATCATACGGCTCTTTTTGTTTTATGAAAAAAGTAATAGGTATTTAGGTGCGCATGAGGTGTTTTGCATGATTAGTTAATAAAAGGAGAGTAAAACCAAGTCGGATTTCCTATTTATCCAAATTCCGCCATGTTGTAACATGGAAAAGGATAAATTAATCACTTATTAACCAGGTCAATAGAATTATTTTTAGAGTAAAAATAGAATGCTATTCTCACAAAACCCGTGGAGGTTCGTAATGAAAAAGATCATCTTTATTTGCTTCAGCTTATTACTTGCCCTGACAGGAGGATGCAGTATGAACGACAATGATAAAAACACCAAAAATGACAATACAGAAGCCGTAAAACCAAAAGATATGGATCCAAAAGACCTGCCGAAAGTTCCTGCGTTTCAGGACGAGAAAACGAGAGAGTACATGGTGTCAACAAAAGAAGAGGAGCCCGGGTATTATTTGCTTGAGTCTAAGTCGAAAGGATTTAGGATGTTGTTTCCGGAGGATGGGGAGTATTCAAGCTATTTGTCTAGTCGTGATGAAAATGAAGAAATCATCGCATTTGATAGCTATGAAAAAACAAAAAATAAAATGCTAAATGCACAAATAGAGTATTATCAAGGAGTAACTTTTATTAACAATCCTGAGACAATGCTAGACCAAATAAGTAGTGAAAATGGCTATAATGGTAATTTTGAAAAACTAGAGAACGAAGGTAAAGATATTTATATTGCTCACAAGAAAAATAATTTTGAAAATGATAAAAATAAATATAATTTTTCATACAGATACTTCGGTTATATTAAATCTACTGAGAAAGACCAAATAGGTATTGTGTTTTCGTTTATGTTTAGATGCCCAAATAATGATAAGCCTTGTACGTTAGATAAAGATAACTTAGGAGATCAGGTTAAAAAGTTCGTAAAATCCATCACCTTTTTAAATAAGGAGGGGTAAGATGGCTAACAATAATATATTTTCAAATGAAAATGTAAAACTGCGGTTAATAAATTTAGAGTATGATTATAAAAAAAAGTTTGCATCAAACAATCCTAAAGAAATAAAGGAAGCGAAAGCAGAATTTGAAACGGAAGTCCGCCGGATCTATAAAGAAGAAACTAATCAAAATCTTCCTGAGGATATTGAGATTTATACATCTAAAGAACTGATTAAGAAAAATAACCAAAAAGATAAGTCAATAAAAGAATCGGGTTATGATGGTACGGCAATATATATAAAAGATAGTGAAAACCAAATAGACCAACTTCATATTATTTCAGAAGGTAGTGCTGATAACGAGGATTGGTCTTATAATTTTTTTGGCCTCTTCTTAGGGATCGACAGTAGCCAATACAGAGCAACGAGAGAATTTACTAAGGAAGCAAAGAAAAGAGCTGGAAATTCTGATGAGTTACATACTTATGCTCTTGGGCATTCACTTGCAAATAACAACCAGGTAATGGTTCAGTTAATAGATGGAGAGTTTGATGAAGTATATGGGGTAAACGGTGCTCAGGTTAGTGTAAATCATTTGTTACAGGCTGATAAAGATTTACTTGATGCTATGATCAATAAATTTAATGTTCTGAACACTGAAGACCTCGAAAATGTCCCTAAAGAAGACCTTAAAAAAGCAATCACCAAATACTACAATGACAAAGGCGTAACAGCAAACATCACCCAACGCATCTCCAAAGATGACCCGCTTTATGGCGTTAGCGGAAAGGCTGATTTTATTACATTTGGCAATGTAAAGCTGAAAGATACAAACACGGATGTCAAAGGAATCAGAAGCATTATAGATAAGATTCCTGATGAGGAAGTCCGCTCTATCCAAACCTTTTTGCGAAAGTATTCGGAGGACTATAAAAAAGGTGGGCTAAACGGATTTGTCATGGCTTCAACTGGGATAGATGCAGAGCTTGTCGGCAGTATATTTAGTGCTGATGGAAATGTGGCGAAAGGGAAAATAGTGAAAGACCGGTTTGGTGATATACAGGTAATGGTTAAAAATATCGGGGAAAAAATGCCGGCCTTTATTAAATTCTTTCATACTATCTTGAATAATAGCGGGACATTTGTGGATCAGCTTAAAGAGAATGGGTATATTGATGAGACACAAAAGAAGAGTATCAAAAAACAGTTGAAAATTGTTAATAATAAGATAAGCGATATAGAAATTCAATATCAACAGTTAAAATACGCACTTTCTACTAATAATGTAGTTGCAATTGTTTATTATGTCTGTGAGTTAGTAGGCAGTGTTAAAGAATTAAAGGCGGCATTAGAAACACTCGACACAGAAACAAAAGACGCATTAAAACTCATCGTCGACGGCCACAGCATCGTTCAAATGCTGAACGCATTATCAAAGGAAAAAGGATTCAGCTATAAAGGCTCCGATATTTACTTTACAGGAAAGAGCGGCTCGGGAGAAACGATTAAGGTTAATCTCTCATCCGCTGTCAGAATCTATCAAAACGGTATGAAGCTCGTTGAAGATATGGAAGATGCGATTTCTCAGTACCAGAAGGTTTACAGTCAGGAAATCGATGAAGACTTCATAGATAAAAAACAGGCGATCATCACGGCTATTCATCATATGGAAGAAAATCCTTCGCATTATGCCTTCGATCTTCAATTCCGGCTTGCAGCCGGTTTCAGCCACACATTCGATAAATTGGAGAAAATCTCAGTTCATGAATCGTTCCACACAGGTGCGCTCCCTGCTAATGATGGAATTGTTGCTGAATTAAAAAAACAGGCAACAGAAAAAAGAGATTTCATCAAAAATATCCGCGAGAGTATTGAAAAGTTGTTTGAAAAAGAAGAAATGATTTCTCAGTTATTTGATTTTCAGCCCTAGGAGGAATATGAAGAGTGACTTCCTTATTTTCAGAAAGTGAAACAGAAATTGTATCAACCACCTATATGTTTCTTACCCAAGACGAAATGAAGGGGAAAGCAGGCAACCTCAATAAACCAATCAACGACATTCTAAGCCTGACAAAGAAATTTGAGTCTTCGCTAAAAGAGGAAATTAAAGGACAAAAAGGGTTGATTGTAAAAAAAATAAAAGAAGAGCTTGAATCAAAAAGCGAAAAACGAAAAGCTGCACTTCAAATGATAAAAGAAGAACATACTGCAAAAGTTGACCGGTACAAAATGATGATTGAAGACCTGCGAAAGCAGGATGTGACATTGACTTACAGAAAAAAGAAGCCTGTTAAAGGTGTCTAATATAAAAAATCTCCTATTCAAACAATGAGTGGGAGATTTTTATTTTCATCACGGCAAAAATATACTGAAAAAGTCTCTCTCCATTGATATGATTGAGAAAGAGTAAAAATCATCCTTTTGCTATGCCATTTCACCTTTCTGAACGCTGAAACAGGAGGAAACATATATGCCAACCAAGCAACAAAAATCTAAAAGTAAATTGAAACCCTTTTTTGCATTAGTAAAGAAGACCAATCCTTCTTATGGAAAGCTTGCTTTTGCGCTGGCCCTCAGTATTGTGACCACGCTGGTCAGCCTGCTGATTCCATTATTAACGAAGCAGCTTGTCGACGGATTTTCCATGTCAAATCTGTCAGGCACGCAAATCGGGCTGATCGCGCTAGTTTTTTTCGTTCAGGCCGGTTTAAGCGCTTATGCCACCTATGCGCTTAACTATAATGGGCAAAAAATCATCTCAGGACTGCGGGATTTATTATGGAAGAAATTAATTAAGCTTCCTGTCTCTTATTTCGATACAAACGCTTCCGGAGAAACAGTCAGCCGTGTAACGAATGATACGATGGTGGTCAAAGAACTGATTACAACCCATATCAGCGGATTTATTACAGGGATCATTTCTGTTATTGGATCACTGACAATCTTGTTTATTATGAATTGGAAGCTGACACTGCTTGTGTTAGTTGTCGTTCCGCTGGCAGCTCTTATTTTAATACCGATTGGCCGGAAGATGTTCTCCATTTCCCGAGAAACGCAAGATGAAACAGCCCGTTTTACAGGCTTGCTGAATCAAATTCTTCCGGAAATCAGACTCGTCAAGGCTTCAAATGCGGAGGATGTCGAATATGGGCGCGGGAAGATGGGGATTTCTTCATTATTTAAACTTGGAGTGCGTGAAGCAAAGGTTCAGTCGCTTGTCGGCCCGCTCATCTCACTCGTGTTAATGGCGGCGCTTGTGGCAGTTATCGGATACGGCGGCATGCAGGTGTCATCAGGTGAGCTCACCGCCGGAGCGCTCGTGGCTTTTATTTTATATTTGTTTCAAATTATTATGCCGATGGGCCAGATTACCACGTTCTTCACACAGCTCCAAAAATCAATTGGCGCAACAGAACGAATGATTGAGATTTTAGCAGAGGAAGAGGAAGATACAGTCACAGGAAAACAAATCGAAAACGCGCATTTGCCTATTCAGCTTGATCGTGTGTCTTTTGGATATAAGCCTGATCAGCTGATCTTGAAAGAGATCAGCGCTGTCATTGAAGCAGGAAAAGTAACAGCGATTGTCGGCCCGAGCGGCGGCGGGAAAACGACGCTGTTTAAGCTGCTTGAACGTTTCTATACTCCGACTGCAGGGGCCATCCGGCTGGGGGACGATCCAGTTGATACTTACTCGCTTGAATCGTGGCGGGAGCACATCGGGTATGTATCACAGGAAAGCCCATTAATGTCAGGAACAATCAGAGAAAATATTTGCTACGGGTTAGAACGTGATGTTACAGATGCCGAGATCGAAAAAGCCGCGGAGATGGCATATGCGCTCAATTTTATAAAGGAGCTGCCGAATCAGCTTGATACAGAGGTGGGCGAACGCGGCATTATGCTGTCAGGCGGACAAAGACAGAGAATTGCGATTGCGAGAGCGCTTCTTCGTGATCCGAGCATTCTTATGCTCGATGAAGCCACCTCAAGCCTCGACAGCCAATCTGAAAAATCAGTTCAGCAGGCACTGGAGGTGCTGATGGAGGGCCGCACAACGATTGTCATCGCCCACCGCTTATCTACTGTTGTAGACGCGGACCAGCTTTTGTTTGTTGAAAAAGGAGAAATTACCGGGCGTGGAACACATCATGAATTAATGGCTTCCCATGATCTTTATAGGGATTTTGCTGAACAACAGCTGAAAATGAACGCAGATTTAGAAAACAAAGCCGGGTAAATTTTGGTCGAATCAGCCAGTAAAAAGCGGAGGGATTTTCCCAATCCTTCCTTTTGAACTATTGAGGGGCTTATGATTTATGGTATACTACTGACGGTAATATTGTATAAAACGGAGGGTAGTTGTGGGAAAACACACTTCTGAACATAAAAATCACGCACAAATTGTCCAGCTGCTTCAAGATGGACAATATTTTTTTCATAAAGGCTTGAAAGCGTATAAAGAGCGCAATCTGAAACGGGCAAGCAAACTGATTCAGCGCGCTGTTCACTTGGAGCCGGAGGATTCAGAGATGCTATCGCAGCTTGCGGTCATTTATTCAGAAATGGGCCAGTATCAAGAGTCGAACGATCTTCTTGATTATATCATGGCAAATCTGGAGGACGAAATGCCGGAGTGCCATTACTTTAAAGCGAATAACTTCGCCCATCTGGGGCTCTTTCAAGAAGCTTATAAAGAAGCGGCCGCTTATTCAGATGCGGATCCGGACGGTGAGTTCGCCGAAGAAAACGATAGTCTGCTTGATTTGCTCGATTTAGGAGACGACGGCATTGAGGATTCGTTGTATGATCAGGATGAACTGCTGATGAAACAGGATCGGGCAAAGTCATTGCTGGAAAGCGGCCAGCTTGCTGAAGCGGTTGCGGCGCTTGAGGAAATCACAGCAGAATATCCGGAGCTTTGGTCAGCATACAACAATCTGGCGCTTGCCTATTTCTATTCAGGAAACGTTGTAAAAGCGAAGCAAACCGCTTATGAAGTGCTTTCTCATAATGAAGGAAATCTTCACGCCTTATGCAATCTTCTTGTTTTCTACTATTATGAAAGAGAAGACGAAAAAGTGGCGGAATTGAGTGATCAGCTTTCTAATGTATATCCGATGCTGTTGGAACAGCGCTATAAACTGGGGGCCACTTTGGCGCTTGTCGGCCGTTACGAGATCGGATATAAATGGCTCAAATCATTATATAAAACCGGTTTTGAAGGTGACGATACATTCTTTTACTGGCTCTCGTGCTCCGCTTATTTTACGGGCCATACCGACTTTGCCGAGACGATCTGGAGAAAAGTCGAGTCGCAATATCCCGGAGAAGACCGCCCGGCTCCCTGGATTGAGCGGAGGGAAGCTCTTCCTTCATCTGTGGAACAGCGTCTCGC
Source organism: Bacillus sp. VA13 (assembly GCF_055710085.1). Classification (NCBI taxonomy): domain Bacteria; kingdom Bacillati; phylum Bacillota; class Bacilli; order Caryophanales; family Bacillaceae; genus Bacillus; species Bacillus sp. VA13. The sequence goes on from NZ_JBVQPP010000002.1 coordinate 679,861, forward strand.
AGCCTATTATATCAGCAGCACAAAGGGAGAAACGGAGCATCTTGAAGCGGTGATACGCTCAAAGAGAATTACCGCTTCTTTCGAAAATCATTTTGTTAAGCTGCTGTTGAATGGAGATTCCGCGGCTGCTGACGTAACAGAGGATGCACTTTTTGCTTATCAAACCGTCAAATTATTAGAGCAAGCTGAAAAAGAAGAGATGAAAACAGAAGTCATGAGCTGCTGGGTATTCCATGTCATCCAGCAAATCCGTGCAGCCGCTCCGTTGAAAAATGAGAGGGGCTGGGCAGCGGCGATCTGTTATATTTGGAAAGAAGCCCACGGCAAGCATGACACGAAAAAAGACACAGCGGCCCGATTCGGCATCTCTCCGGCAACTTTGACGAAATATATGAAATATATTGATGATATTCTAGAATAAAATATTTTGAAGAGTCGATTTGTAGAATCGACTCTTTTTTCGTTTGATAGATTATATTAAGAAAATAATATCGACAGTTTTTTTACTCGTTTAAGAAAAATGACAGATGATGCGCGACTTGACATCTGTTTGAAACACAAATGTAATAAAATTTATCGCTAATTTGTCGAAACTTAATGGTATAATGATTCTCGTACATAAGGAATTAGTGTTTTTTACATATGATGTGAAATAAACGCTATACAACCAGAATAAGAGATGCACAGAATAATTAACCATAAACGACCATCATTCCTCGTAGAGTATGAGGAACGAAACTTGATGTTCAAAATACAATTCCAAATGAGAACAGGTTCACAGTAAAAGGGAGGATATAAAAAGTGAGAAAGAGTTTATTGACACTTGGTTTGGCTTCCGTCATCGGGACAAGCAGTTTTTTGATCCCATTTACAAGTAAAACTGCATCGGCGGAAACATTAGATGAAAAGAAACAAAAAATCGAAAGCAAGCAATCTGAGGTTGCTTCCAGCATTGAAGCAATGGAAAAAGAATTAACTGAGCTTCAGGAGAACCAAACAAAGATTGAAAAAGAACTGAAAGACATTAACGCTAAGGCGCTTGATACAAGCAACAAGATCGAAGATAAAAAAGAAGAAAACGATAAAACAAAAGAAGAAATCAAAAAACTGAAAAAAGAGATTAAAGAGACAGAAGCCCGCATTGAAAAACGCAATGAAATCCTGAAAAAACGCGTTCGTTCTTTACAGGAAAGCGGCGGATCTCAAGGGTACATAGATGTCCTTTTAGGATCAACAAGCTTTGGTGATTTTATCTCTCGCGCCACTGCGGTTTCATCTATTGTGGATGCAGACAAAGATTTAATCAAGCAGCAAGAGCAGGATAAAGCGAAGCTTGAAGATTCTGAAGCGGATTTGAATAATAAGCTGAAAGAAGTTCAAGCTGCATTGGCTAAATTAGAAACAATGCAAAAAGACCTTGATAAACAGCTTGATGAAAAAGACAAGCTTTTCGACGAAGCAAAAGCAAGCCAGAAGAAAACGGCTGCCGCGATTTCTGAATTAAAATCAGAAGCGTCTAAACTTGCAAATCAAAAAGCAGATACTGAAGCTGAACAAGCACGCATCAAAAAAGAACAAGAAGCAGCGGCTGCTTTGATCAAAAAGCAGGAAGAAGCACAAAAAGCATCTGATGAAACACAAACAGATGACAGCCAAACGGCTACAACTGAATCAGCAAAAGCAAGCTCATCTGATAATGATTCTTCAGATAACTCTTCTAAGGGTTCGTCAAATAGTTCGTCTAACGGATCATCTTCTAAGAAGAGCAGCAGCTCAAACAGCAATTCAGGCGGCACTGTTATCAGCAACTCCGGCGGAATTGAAGGCGCGATCAGCGTTGGTTCAAGCATTGTAGGACAATCCCCGTACAAATTTGGCGGCGGACGCACTCAGTCTGATATCAACAACCGTATTTTTGACTGCTCATCATTCGTACGCTGGGCATACGCTTCTGCAGGTGTGAACCTTGGACCTGTCGGCGGAACAACAACTGATACGTTAGTTGGCAGAGGACAAGCTGTCAGCGCGTCCGAAATGAAACGTGGAGACCTTGTGTTCTTTGACACTTACAAAACAAACGGACACGTAGGAATCTACTTAGGAAACGGTACTTTCCTAAACGACAATACATCTCACGGTGTATCTATTGACTCTATGAGCAACGTTTACTGGAAAAAAGCATTTAAAGGCGTTGTAAGACGTGTTGTTCAATAATAAATAAGACAAGGGCCTTCTTTGAACAGAAGGCTCTTTCTTTATTAACATGTATACCCGTTTACAATACATTTAATCGTGATGAGAAAAAAAGTGAGCAAAAAAATAGCGTATCACCATGAGATTTTATAGGATATGGGTAAGGAATACGCTTGATGGGGATTCTTATCATATAAGAAAGAGCCCAAACTTGAAAAGATGGTTTAAGGAGTGAATAGTGTGTCAGAAGAAAAAATTTATGACGTGATTATAATCGGCGCGGGCCCTGCTGGGATGACGGCCGCTGTATACACATCAAGAGCAAATTTATCGACATTAATGATTGAAAGAGGAATTCCAGGCGGGCAAATGGCCAATACGGAAGATGTAGAAAACTATCCTGGATTCGAAAGTATCCTTGGGCCTGAGCTTTCTAACAAAATGTTCGAACACGCGAAAAAATTCGGTGCTGAATACGCTTATGGTGATATTAAAGAAGTCGTTGACGGCAAAGAATACAAAGTGGTCAAAGCCGGTTCAAAAGAATATAAAGCACGTGCTGTCATCATAGCCGCAGGTGCGGAGTATAAAAAAATCGGCGTGCCTGGCGAGAAAGAATTGGGCGGCCGCGGTGTATCTTATTGTGCAGTATGTGATGGCGCTTTCTTTAAAGGCAAAGAGCTTGTTGTTGTTGGCGGGGGAGATTCCGCGGTTGAAGAGGGTGTGTATCTGACACGTTTCGCTTCAAAAGTAACGATTGTTCACAGACGTGATAAACTCCGTGCGCAAAGCATTCTTCAAGCGAGAGCATTTGATAATGAAAAAGTTGACTTCTTATGGAACAAAACCGTGAAGGAAATTCATGAGGAAAACGGCAAAGTCGGTAACGTAACGCTTGTCGATACGGTAACCGGTGAAGAAAGTGAATTCAAAACAGACGGCGTATTCATTTACATCGGCATGCTTCCTCTGTCTAAACCGTTTGAAAATCTGGGCATTACGAATGAAGAAGGCTACATCGAAACAAACGACCGCATGGAAACAAAGGTTGAAGGTATTTTCGCTGCCGGAGACATTCGCGAAAAGTCACTGCGCCAAATTGTAACGGCTACAGGAGACGGAAGTATTGCGGCACAAAGCGTACAGCATTATGTCGAAGAGCTCCAAGAAACGCTGAAAACTTTAAAATAAAAAGGGCTGTCATACGAGTTTCACATTACGTTACTGGGTTTTAATTCCGCTGTAACAGTTGTGTAATGCTTTTCGGTTATGATTAATAAAGTAATTGACCCCCTTTTTATAATGAATACACTTTTTTGGCACGGATTCTCCAGTTATCCGTGTCCTTTTTTTGTCCAAAAATAAAAGACGGATGCCTGTTACAGCAAATCACCTGAACTAAGAGATGAATATGCTGTAAAATAGAAGAAAAGATTGTCAATGTCTCTTCATTGTGGGAGGCATCTTGAAGCGGTATAATAAAGAGACGATGACAGGACGAGAAGGTTAGGTGAACGTACTTGCAAAGAGTGACAAATTGTGTGCTTCAGACGGATGACAAAGTCCTTCTGCTTCAAAAGCCGAGACGCGGCTGGTGGGTCGCGCCGGGAGGCAAGATGGAGAGCGGAGAATCAGTCAGAGACTCCGTCATCAGAGAGTACAGAGAAGAGACTGGTATCTATATCATAAATCCTCAGTTAAAAGGCGTTTTTACCTTTATTATTAAAGATGGTGACCACATTGTCTCTGAGTGGATGATGTTTACGTTTGTCGCTGATTCTTATACAGGGCAAAATGTAGCTGAATCAGAGGAAGGCAAGCTGCAGTGGCACGATGTCAATGACATTCAAAACCTGCCTATGGCGCCGGGAGACGGCCATATCCTTGATTTTATGATGAAGGGACAAGGGCTGCTGCACGGCACATTTACGTATACACCGGATTTTGAGCTGCTCAGTTATCGTTTAGACCCGCAGCATATCAAATAGAAAGACAAGTCAGGGGGGAGAAAGATGAGTGTTAGTGAATCACATGATATTCAGCTTGTCATTATAACCGGAATGTCGGGAGCGGGGAAAACTGTCGCTATTCAAAGCTTTGAAGATCTCGGCTATTTCTGCGTCGATAATCTTCCGCCTTCATTGCTTCCGAAATTTTTAGAGCTGATGAAGGAATCAAATTCAAAAATGAGCAAGGTTGCGCTTGTGATGGATTTGCGCGGCCGTGAATTTTTTGACCGGCTAATTGAAGCACTGGATGAAATGGCGGAAAATCCGTGGATTACCCCGCGAATTTTATTCTTGGACGCGAAGGATTCCATTCTTGTCACGAGATATAAAGAAACGAGACGTTCGCATCCTCTGGCAGTGACGGGCCTGCCGCTTGAAGGCATCGCGCTGGAACGTGAGCTTCTTGAGGAATTAAAAGGCCGCTCTCAAATCATTTACGATACGTCAGACATGAAGCCGCGTGATTTACGCGAAAAAATCGTAAAGCACTTTGCGTCAAACCAAGGAGAGACATTTACCGTGAATGTCATGTCATTTGGTTTTAAATACGGTATTCCGATTGACGCAGATCTCGTCTTTGATGTCAGATTTTTGCCGAATCCTTACTATATCGAAAGCATGAGGCCGCTGACTGGCAAGGATGAAGAGGTTTCCTCTTACGTCATGAAGTGGAATGAAACGCAAAAGTTCAATGAAAAATTAATCGATTTGCTGAGCTTTATGCTTCCATCTTACAAAAGAGAAGGAAAAAGCCAGGTCGTCATTGCAATCGGCTGCACAGGGGGCCAGCACCGCTCTGTGACACTTGCCGAGAATTTAGCTGGTTATTTCAAAAAGGATTACTATACTCATGTTACTCACCGGGACATTGAAAAGAGAAGCCGGAAATAAGATGGGACAAAAGCCGAAAATTGCAATCTTTGGCGGTGGTACGGGTCTTTCTGTATTGCTTCGGGGCTTAAAGCATAAACCTGTTGACATTACGGCCATTGTGACAGTTGCCGATGATGGGGGAAGCTCTGGCCGTCTGCGGGATGAACTGAAAATTCCGCCTCCCGGAGACATCAGAAATGTGCTTGCCGCTTTATCCGATGTGGAGCCGCTTGTTGAAGATCTCTTTCAGCACCGCTTCAATAAGGGGAATGACTTAACAGGCCATTCTCTCGGGAATTTGATTTTGGCAGCGATGACAAATATAACCGGTGATTTTTTTCACGCTGTCACAGAAATGAGCAAGGTGCTGAATGTAAGAGGAAAGGTTTTGCCAGCTGCCAATGCCAGTGTCGTTCTGCATGCTGAGATGGAAGACGGCCGCGTGGTTTCAGGCGAGTCCACGATCCCGGCGTCCGGACAGCGCATTAAGCGTGTTTTCCTCACGCCTGAACATATTGATCCGCTGCCGGAAACGATAGACGTGATCAGGGAAGCGGATTTGATTATTATCGGTCCGGGAAGCCTCTATACAAGCATTCTTCCCAATTTGCTCGTCCCGAAAATCGGGGAAGAAGTGGTGAAGGCGCCAGCGAAAAAAGTATACATTTGCAACGTAATGACTCAGCCCGGCGAAACACTCCATTACACCGCAGCTGATCATGTGAAAGCGCTCAATCAGCATATGGGCTGTGGTTTTATTGATACGATATTAGTGAACAGCGAAGACATTCCTGACGAAATAAAACGTAAGTACGAAATGGAATCGGCGCGTCCTGTTGATTTTGATATCGAGGAGCTGAAAACAATGGGGCTTGAAGTCATCAGAGATCAAATCGTAACGTATAAAAATGACGTAATTCGTCACGATACACATAAAGTGGCCTCTCTTCTTGTCGATTTACTAAAAGAATGAAGCCAGAAATGAGGTGGCTATATGTCATTTGCATCAGAAACAAAAAAAGAATTAACGAATCTGGAAGTGAAAGACTGCTGCATTAACGCAGAGCTGTCGGCGCTTATCCGGATGAACGGAGCATTATCATTTACAAACCGCCATCTCGTACTTGATGTTCAAACCGAAAATGCGGCGATTGCCCGCCGCATCTATACATTGCTGAAAAAACAATATGATGTGTCGGTCGAGCTGCTGGTCAGAAAGAAAATGCGGCTGAAAAAGAATAACGTCTATATTGTGCGTTTTTCAGAAAATGCAAAAGCAATCTTAGAGGATTTAAAAATACTTGGGGAGAATTTTGTGTTTGAACGAAGTATTTCGAAAGAGCTGGTCAAAAAGAGATGCTGCAAGCGTTCTTATATGAGAGGGGCATTTTTGGCAGGAGGTTCGGTCAATAACCCGGAAACCTCCTCGTATCATTTAGAAATCTTCTCTCTTTATAAGGAGCATAACGATTCATTATGCGACCTGTTAAATGAGTTTCAGTTAAACAGTAAAACGCTCGAACGGAAAAAAGGCTATATCACCTATCTAAAAGAGGCGGAAAAGATTACTGAGTTTCTGAACGTGATCGGCGCCCACAATTCGCTTCTGCGGTTTGAGGATGTCAGAATCGTCAGGGATATGAGAAATTCGGTCAACCGCCTCGTCAATTGTGAAACAGCCAACTTAAACAAAACGATCGGTGCTTCGCTCAGACAGGTGGAGAATATTAAATACATCGATGAAAGAATCGGCCTGGATGCGCTTCCTGAAAAACTTCGGGAAATCGCGCAGCTGCGAATTGATTATCAGGAAGTGACGCTGAAAGAGCTGGGGGAAATGGTAGCAAGCGGGAAAATCAGCAAATCAGGGATCAATCACAGGCTGAGAAAACTTGACGAAATCGCAGAACAGCTGCGGACAGGGCAAACCGTCACTTTAAAATAACCGTAAAGAAAAGGGGAGATCTTATGGTTCAACAGAAAGTGGAAGTTCGATTAAAGACAGGACTGCAGGCGCGTCCTGCTGCTTTGTTTGTACAAGAGGCAAACCGGTTTACGTCAGATGTGTTTCTTGAGAAGGATGGGAAAAAAGTAAACGCAAAAAGCATCATGGGGCTGATGAGTCTTGCGGTAAGCACAGGCACTGAGGTTACCTTGATTGCCCAGGGAGAAGACGAACAAGAAGCGCTTGAAAAGCTGGCTGCTTACGTTCAAGAAGAAGTTTAGGTGATAAAAGATGAATGACTTTCTAAAAGAATGCTTTCAGAAAATCGGCTGGGAGAAAGACCATGTCAGCTTCGGCGATCTCCCCCTTTTTCTTAAAGCAATGGCATACCGTTTTCCATTTGAAAACCGCGCCGTACTCGCAAAAGAGAATTATAAGGTAACAAAAGAAGAGCTGTGGCGCCGCCTGGTCAAAGAACACCACGGCGGCCTTTGCTACGATTTAAATGGTTTCCTTTATTTTGTCTTGCGTGAGGCCGGGTTTCAGGTGAAGCTCATTCGGGGAACGGTTTATGCCGGAAAACAAGAAGAGTGGGCGTTAGACAGAACGCATGCTGCTGTATTGCTGTCTGCGGAAAAAGGCGAGTATATCGTTGATATCGGCTTCGGCATCAACCTGGCGCTCCAGCCGATACCGCTTTCTGGAGAAACGGTACAATCATCTGTTGGTTCATTCCGAATCAAAGAAGAAGAGACAGAAAAGGGCAGCCATGTTCTGTTGATGGACAAAGGGGAAGGCTGGCAAATCGGTTACGCCTTTACCCTTGAAGAGAGCAATGCCGGTGATTTAGATGACATGAAGGACATGATTCATTCTCATGAAAAATCTCCTTTTAACAAATCACTGCTTGCCTCAAAGCTGACACCGAACGGACGGATGGTCATGTCAGGCCGCCATTTCACCATTCATGAAAACGGCGGTGAAGGCCAAAAAAGTGACATCGGCCCTTCAGAGTTTGAAGAGAAATTAAATACTCATTTTTTGTAACGTGAAAAGCTTGCAGCATGTCTGCAAGCTTTTTCTTATGAGCAAGTGTAGATTGCTGCATCAAATGCATCTTCTGGGATATACAGTTTTCCCTTTTCGTATTTATAAGGAATTTCATTCTCTTTAAAGCACTCTTTGGTATAGTCAGTTAGCGTATCCCCAATTTCTATGTATTTCCCGGTATAGTTGGGCTGACATGCTGAAAGAATTGACGTAATTGCCGGAAGCAACATGGTTTTCTTCATCACGACACCTGCCTATTATGAAAATTTTACCTTTATCATTCTATCATAACAAAAAGAAAAAGACCGGTTTACTATTCCGCACATGCTATAATAATTTTGGAATCTTCTAGAAAAATCATCGTGATGTACATATAAGGGGGATCAACGTGTATCGAATTTTGCTTGTGGAAGATGATGAGCGGATTGCTGCTTTGTTGGGCGGTCATCTTCAAAAATACGGATATGAAGCGAAAATTGCTGAACAGCTGAATGATATAAAATTGGAGTTTGCGGAAATGAAGCCGGATCTGGTGCTGCTTGATATCAATCTGCCTTTTTTTGACGGGTTTTATTGGTGCAGGCAAATCCGTACCATTTCTAATGCGCCGATTATCTTTATATCAGCGCGGACCGATGAGCTGAATCAGGTAATGGCGATTGAAAATGGCGGCGATGATTATATCACCAAGCCGTTCCATTTAGAGGTAGTGATGGCCAAAATCAAAAGCGTCCTGCGCCGCACATATGGTGAATACTCGCCTTCTTTGTCACAGGAATCAAGAATAGTTGAGCTTGGCGGGCTGACGATTTATCCTGATCAGAATGAGGCCGAGTGGAACAGCACCCGCATCTTGTTTTCACAAAAAGAATTTCAGCTTCTATCGATTTTCGTGAGGGAGCATAAAAAAATCGTCTCCCGTGATGAATTATTGGAGGCGTTATGGGATGACGTTGATTTTGTCGATGATAATACGCTAACGGTCAATGTCAATCGGCTGCGGAAAAAACTGGAGAATGCCGGACTGAAAGATTGCATTTCAACGATAAGAGGACAAGGCTATCAATTTCAAGTCAATCGGAAGGATGAACCGGAGTGTTAAAGACTTATCTCATCGACCGCTTCGCTATTATTCTATTTGCATTATTAGGGATAGGAGCTGCCACGCTGATTGCGTATTTAAGCATCATAGAGAGCGGCGCAGAACCTCCTGCAGAAAATATGATATACATGTGGGTCTTGCCTGGTGTTCTTTTAGCTGCCGGTTTTGCTGCTGATTACGTACGGCAATTTTCCTTTCTGGCTTATGTCAAAAAGCTTGCAGAACAAGCGCCTTCTTCGAATGACATCGGCCAGTCTTTGAAAGCCCGAAAGCCAAGAACACGAGAGCAGGCGCTTTGGACGAAAATGATCAACGCACTCGGGCAGCAATACGAAGGCAGGCTCTTACAATATAACAATCAGCAAAAACAGCATTATACCTTCACCAATCAATGGGTCCACCATATGAAAACACCAGTATCTGTCATTTCCTTAATGATTCAAGAAGGAAAAAATGGAACCTCTTCTTCTTTTCCGACGTTTTTAGAGGAGCTGGAGGATGAAAATGAGAGGTTTCGCCATGGTCTTGATATGATGCTGCAAACGGCCCGGCTGGAGGAATTTGCGTTTGATGTAAGGCCGCAAACCTTTGATGTAACCGAGCTTGTCCGTTCACTTATTAATCAGGAAAAACGGCAGTTTATCAAACGGCGCCTTTTCCCAAAATTACATGTGCCGCCAAACACCGTTCAGATTTCAAGTGATCAAAAATGGCTTTCCTTTGTTGTCGAGCAAATCCTTTTCAATGCCTTAAAATACTCAAAGCAAGGTGAGGGAGACCATATTACAATCCGGATTGAAACAGAGGGACATGAAACGCGCTTATCGATTGCTGATGAAGGCATCGGCATACCGCCGCAGGATCTGCCGCGGATTTTTGATGCGTTTTTTACCGGGGAAAACGGACGAAGCATGTCAGAGGCAACGGGAATGGGCCTTTATTTAGCAAAACAGGTGTGCACCCGGCTTGGCCATCAGCTGTATGCGGAATCAAAAGAAGGGGCTGGCACTGTGATGACCATCGTGTTTTCAAGTGACACCTTAGTGAATGTGACAGCATTGTAAGGTTGGGGAGCGGAATTGAAAGAAAGTTCGATGGGAGGCTGCTGACTTCCTTTTTATAATAAAGAAAAAGGAGGAGCAGAACATGAACGTGTTACAAACAACGAACCTGTCAAAAACGTACTATTCAAATAAAGGAACGATATCATACCAAGCGCTCAGCGACTTTGATCTCAATGTGACGAAAGGAGAATTTGTCGGGATTATGGGGCCGTCGGGAAGCGGAAAAACCACGCTCCTGAATTTGCTGGCCACCATTGATAAACCGACCCAGGGCGAGATGATGATTAACGGCATTCAGCCGAAAACGTTAAAGGATCAAGACCTGGCTCTGTTTCGCAGAAGAGAACTCGGCTTCGTCTTTCAGGATTTTAATCTGCTTGATACGCTGACGATTCAGGAAAATATTCTCTTGCCGCTCGCATTGGACAAGGTAAAGCTGAGAGAAATGGAAGCCCGCTTGGGAGAACTGGCGGATACGCTGCAAATCAAGCATATTCTTGACCACCGGACATATGAGGTATCGGGCGGGCAGCAGCAGCGCGCGGCCTGTGCCAGAGCGATTATTCATAATCCGGCGCTCATTCTTGCCGATGAACCGACGGGAAACCTTGATTCAAAATCGGCTAAGCAAGTGATGAACACGCTGGCTCAGCTGAATGAAGAAAAGGAAGCGACAATTTTATTGGTAACGCATGATGCCACAGCGGCAAGCTTCTGTAAACGGATTGTGTTTATTAAAGACGGACGTTTCTTTTCAGAGATTCACAGAGGGTCAAACCAGCAGGTGTTTTATCAAAGTATACTGGATACCTTGAGTGTGTTGGGAGGCGATTTTCATGAATTTGAGAACCATCGCCCGTAAAAACATTCTTGGGAATCTGCAACGATATGTCGCCTACTTTCTTAGCTGTGTATTTGCCGTTTCGGTGTTTTTTGTCTTCACATCTTTTATTTTTCATCCAGATGTCAATGAAGACAATGTATATGGCGGAAGCCTTGTCAAAACGTGCTTGAGCGCAGCCCTTGTCGTCATCATTGTATTTTGTATATTTTTTATTTCATATTCAAATTCAGCATTTTTGCAGGCGAGAAAGAAAGAGTTTGGGCTGCTTACGCTGTTCGGAACATCAAAGCAGCAGCTCCGCAAGATGATTTATTATGAGCAGTCACTCATTTCTCTAGCGGCGATTGCTGCCGGCATTGGAGCAGGGCTGTTATTTTCAAAACTGTTTTTTATGATCATGACTTGGATGCTCAGCGTGAAGGTGCCGATCTCGTTTGTCATTGTGCCGAAAGCGTTTGTGATGACAGCTGTGGGCTTTCTCATCCTGTTTCAGACACTGCTCATTTTATCACTGGCACGGATTCGCAAGCTGGAAATCATTGAGCTGATTAAATCGGCTCAAAAGCCGAAAAGCTTGCCGGCCTATTCGAAATGGCTCACTGTGCTGTCTTTGCTGTGTCTGGCTGGCGGTTATTATCTGTCTGCCACAGCGAATGCAATTGATATGGTATTTCGTGTCTTTCCGATTTTGATTTTAGTGTTAATCGGGACGTATTTCTTTTTTACACAAAGCAGTGTGGCGTTTTTCCGCATGCTGTACAGAAAGAAACACAGCTTTTATAAAGGAACGAATATCATTGTCCGTTCCAACATGATATTCAGGTTGAAGGATCATGCACGCATGCTGTTTTTAACTTCTATCATTACAGCGGTCATTTTAACCGCTACAGGTGTTATCTATATGTTTTATGCTGATTTAGAAAGACAGGAGGAGCAAAGCATTCCTCAATCTGTCGCCTGGGTAGAAAAAGACGCTTCCAGCTTTCAGGTTATGAAGCCTGAGACGGCTGAGAATACATTGAAAAAAGCTGATGCTAATATCAAGTATAAGGTGGATACCACAGGGATTCCTGTCACTTTTCAATCAGACTTGCCGTATGGAAACAGGAAAGCGGAAGCGGAGGCTTTGCTGATTTCAGAGAAAATTTATAATCAAGTCGCAAAGGAAAAAGGTTTCCCTGTTATTCATTTACAAGAAAATGAAGCGTTTATTAATGTTCCGTTTCAAATGATGGTAAAAGATACATTTGGTGAAGGGGAAAAAGCAGCATTTCATATGAAGTCAGGGAAAACACTTTCCTACGTCATGAAAAAGCAGCAAAACAAAGGGATATTGATGTCAGTTGAAGGAGTCAGCCGTTTATTAGTCGTCAGCGAAAACAGCTTTGACAGCCTTACTCAGGAAGTGCCGCTGAAGGAACAGATGAGAGTGGTAGGTTATGAGCTTGAGCATTGGCAGGAGACGGTAGATATCTCTGAAAAGCTTGGAAATATGGTGCCGAAGGAACATACATCTGATTTTCAAACGCGTGCTCCTAATTTTCAAATTGTGAAGCAGGGAGTCGCATTAATGCTGTTTATCGGTCTGTTTGTCAGCGTGCTGTTTTTTATCGTGCAAGGAAGCATGCTGTACTTGCGGATGTTTACGGAAATAGAAGATACGAGAGTCCAAGTTTTAGCATTAAAGAGAATGGGGATTACGGACAAAGAAATTCACTCCATCCTCGGAAAGCAAATTGGATTTTTGTTCTTCATCCCATTTATCGCGGGCACAATTCACGCCGGTTTTGCGTATGCAGCGTTAAGCAACATGCTGAATTCCAACTTATTTCTTGAGGCTGTGATTGTCATCTTCATTTATTTTGTGTTCCAGGCTGTTTATTATATCGTCACCCGCCATATTTATAAGCGTGCTGTTCTTCAGCATATGTAATATAAAATCCGGTCTGGATCAGACCGGATTTTTGTTTATTGGAATTCTCTTGTGAGATTTTTCGGTGTTTGCCCTTGAATGGCTGCGATCATGTTTTCGGCAGCCTGTTTACACATATTAAAGCGCACTTTCGCTGTTGCTGAGCCGATATGCGGCAGTAAAGTAACATTATCTAGCTGCAAGAGCGGATTGTCTTTTGCGACAGGTTCTTCTTCATACACGTCTAAGCCGGCGCCACGAATCCATCCTTCTTGAAGGGCATGGATGAGGGCCTTTTCATCAACCGTCTTTCCCCGGGAAATATTGACGAAAATTGCTGAATCCTTCATCTTCTTAAATTCGCGTTCCCCTATCATGTGATACGTTTCATCAGTCAGCGGCGTAATGAGAAGAATAAAATCAGATTGTTCGAGCAATGTATCAAGCTCAGCGTACTTGACGCCGATGCTGTCTTCCGTTTCTTGTTTCCGATGGCGGTTATGATAAAGCACTTCCATATCGAAGCCGAATTTGGCGCGTCTCGCTGCTTGTTCGCCGATTCTGCCCATGCCGATTATGCCTAACGTCTGATGATGAACGTCAATGCCGAAAAGCGCTTCCTCTTCAACTGTTCCCCATTTTCCGGCTCTGACGAAACGGTCCAGTTCGGCAACACGTCTGGCGGAAGATAGAATCAGAGAAAAGGCCAGATCCGCGACCGTGTCATCCAGTGTATAAGGTGTATGAGTGCCAAGGACACCTCTTTCTTTCATGGCTTCTATATCGAAGTTATCATAGCCTACGGATTGATTGCTGACCACTTTGAGCTTAGGCGCATGCTCCAGCAATTCACGATTGATTGACGGTCCGGACGTTCCTGAAGTTAAAAGCCCTTCTGCCTCTTTTAATTTCTCAAATAGCACGTCATTCGGAAGCGTATCCTCCTGCCATATTTCATAACGGCAATGTTCACCGATGAATGCTTCAATCTCTTCAGGAATCGGTTTTGTGATCAATACAAATGGTTTCATCAAGGCTCCCCCTTTATGGCTGTTGTCTATTTAATTATATCGGAAATAAATAGATGTTAAAAATATAGCTGTGTCTTTTTAAATTTCTGGTTCTTTTGAACTTAAAATGGATATTGAAATTGATTGAACAGCTAAATCTGCTTAAAAAAGTTTTTTAATTATCTGAATTCACCTATATTTTTTGTCAGACAAATCTCAATATGCGAGCTGTAGCCGGATTATAGGATTCAATAAATATAAATTTTATTATCTTTGAAAGATATAAATTTTTATGCTTTTATTCTACAGTCCAATTATAGTGTCTTTTTTTGAAAGCCTTTTCACGGCGTGTTCCTATGCTATAATTCCTTACTGTAAGCTGGGTAAGAAGGCTTGCAAAATCATATGGATGGGAGATGAATCAAATGGTTTCTTTAACATCAATTTTGGAACACAATCAGCGGTTTGTCAGAGAGAAGAAGTATGAACCGTACAAAACGACAAAATTTCCTTCAAAAAAGCTCGTCATTGTCACCTGTATGGATACACGGCTCACAGAACTTCTTCCGCAAGCAATGGGGCTTAAAAACGGTGATGCTAAAATTGTAAAAAACGCGGGAGCCATCGTTTCTCACCCATTTGGAAGCGTGATGCGAAGCATACTGGTTGCGATTTATGAATTGCAGGCTGAAGAGGTGTGCATTGTCGGTCACCATGAGTGCGGGATGTCAGGATTAAATGCAACATCGATTCTCGAGAAAGCAAAGGAACGCGGAGTGGAAGAAAGCTGCCTGAATTTGCTGTCGAGCGCTGGACTCGATTTGAAATCATGGCTGACCGGCTTTCACAGCGTAGAAGAAAGCGTTTCCCACAGTGTGAATATGATCAAGAATCATCCGCTGCTGCCGAAAAAGGTGCCGGTGCACGGGCTTGTCATTCACCCTGAAACAGGAAAACTTGATGTCGTCATTAACGGTTATGAAACTGAGCTCATAAACACAAATTCATAAGGGAGGTTATAACAAAATATGCGATTCTCAGGGAGATTCAAGGGATACAATTTGCAGAAATTTCAGAAAGACCTGATTGCAGGTATCGTAGTAGGTGTCGTGGCAATTCCTTTAGGGATGGCGTTTGCCATTGCCTCGGGAGTCGAGCCTGAATACGGGCTGTACACTGTTGTTGTGGCAGGGATTTGTATTTCTTTGTTTGGGGGATCCAAATATCAAATTGGCGGTCCGACAGGCGCCTTTGTCCCGATTCTATTTGGCATTGTGATACAGTACGGCTTGGAGAACCTGCTGATTGCAGGGTTTATGGCAGGGGTGATGCTGGTGCTGTTCGGGCTGTTTAAGCTCGGAAAAATAATGAAATTCGTGCCAAAACCTGTTATCGTCGGTTTTACAGCCGGAATTGCCGTGCTGATCTTTACTGAGCAAATCGCTAATTTTCTCGGTTTAAGAAATGTTGAAAAACATGAGAACTTTCATCACAACATGTTTGAAATCGCACAGAAGCTCGGCACCTTTAACGTGTATGCCATTCTGACAGCAGTGATCGGGCTTGTCATTTTGCTTGTATCTGCCAAAGTGATGCCTAAAGTACCGGGCGCTTTATTGGCGCTTCTGATTTCCACACTGGTCGCGGTTGTGTTTTTCCCTGACCGCATGGCAACGATCGGGTCAACTTATGGAGAAATTCCTCGCCATTTGCCGGAATTTCAGTTTCCTGAGCTTACATTGGATAAAATGGTTATGCTGTTTCCGGCAGCGCTTGTCATCGCGCTTCTTGGCGGCCTTGAGTCCATTTTGTCCGCAATGGTCGCTGATAACATGAAGGGCTCAAAGCATGACAGCAACAAGGAGCTTGTCGGCCAGGGGATTGCGAATATGGCTGCGCCGCTGTTCGGCGGAATCCCGGCAACAGGAGCGATCGCCAGAACGGCAACCAATATTAAAAACGGAGCGGTTTCTCCTGTTTCCGGCGTCGTTCACGGTGTAGTCGTTCTTCTTGTCTTGCTCGTATTCGCGCCTTATGCATCTCATGTGCCGCTTGCCAGTATGGCGCCGATTCTCATGGTTGTCGCATGGAATATGAGTGAGCGCAAGGAAGTCGCAAACATGCTGAGACTGAAAAACGCTGATTCCTTTATTTTGGCAGCGACCTTTGCGCTAACGGTTCTGTTTGACTTAATCGTCGGTGTGGCAACCGGCTTGCTGCTTGCATTTGTGTTCTTTATCAGAAGAATGAGCGAAGCGACCCGCATCCACAATCAGGAATCGCATCCTGTTCTGGCGAAGAGAGAAGATCCATCTGTCAGCATGTATGCCATAGAAGGGCCGCTGTTTTTCGGATCAATTGATTCCCTTGAATCTTCACTGCTGGAGCATGTACAGAAAAAGCCGAAGACCCTTATCCTGCTCATGAATAAGGTGCACTACATGGATACGTCGGCTGAAGCAGTGCTTGGGAACGTGATGAACAGAATTAAACGCCACAATGGAAAGCTGATGATTGTAGGACTGCAATCGCAGCCGAAGGAGCTGCTGCATAAAACAGGCCTATTTCACAAAATAGGGAAGCAGCATTTCTTTGATCACCATGATGAAATCACAGGTTAAAAAAAGCGGCCATTGCGGCCGCTTTTTTATGCATGCTCAAATCGTTTTGTCAGTTTTTCTTGGTGTGCCTTCATCACGTCTTCTAAGGAGACACCGTACATATCAGCAAGAATGGCGATATTTCCGATGACATCTCCCATTTCTTCAATCAATTCTTGTTTTTGCTCAGCTCGTGTCGATTCCTTCTCATCCGGCCGGTCTCTGCCGATCTCATATGCCCTGACAGCCCGGGCCAGTTCTCCGGCTTCCTCCATTAAAAAGCCGACTCGAATAAACGGTCCGTATTCTGTCCAGCCTCTTTTTTCGTAAAACTCTTTCATCCATTTTTCTGCATCAGCCAGCTGCACCATCATCACTCCTGCATTCTTTATGTATTTCATATTGATATTATCACATGAAGATGGGACAATATATAGTGTATTTTTGAATGTTTGATACGATATATAGATACGGAGATGACAAAGATGAAAACCATTTGTGTATTTGCGGGCTCAAACCCGGGGGGGAATGAAGCGTATAAACGAAAAGCGGCAGAGCTTGGAGCGTATATGGCTGAGCAGGGAATCGGCCTTGTCTATGGGGGCTCCCGCGTAGGCTTGATGGGCGCCATTGCTGATGCGATTATGGAAAACGGCGGAACTGCAATCGGGGTCATGCCGAGCGGCTTGTTCAGCGGGGAGGTTGTCCATCAGAACCTGACTGAGCTGATTGAAGTAAACGGGATGCATGAACGAAAAGCCAAAATGAGCGAGCTGGCGGACGGCTTTATCGCCATGCCGGGCGGCTTCGGTACATATGAAGAATTATTTGAAGTGCTTTGTTGGGCGCAGATCGGCATCCACCAAAAGCCAATCGGACTGTACAATGTCAACGGATATTTTGAACCAATGATGAAAATGGTCAAATACAGCATTCAAGAAGGATTTTCTAACGATTCTCATCTAAAACTGATCCACAGTTCGTCGCGGCCGGATGAGTTAATTGAGCAAATGCAGAACTACTCTTATCCGATTTTAGAGAAAAAGTGGACAGAAATTTAAAAAGAGACTTTCACGTGGAAGTGGAGAGAATGAGTCCGTCACCTAGCGTATTTGGTCTATTGCCGGGCAGAGAATTCATTAAAAATCGAGTTTTTTTAACAAAGTGAGATTTCCTTAAGGGAAATCTCTTTTTTACTTCTCTTTTGCGTGCATCGTATTTAGCAGTAATAAAGGACTTTTTCACTAGTTTGGATAATAAGCACAGGTAAGGAGGGGGATGAAAATGGCAACATTGTCAGATGTGGCAAAAAAAGCAAATGTTTCGAAAATGACGGTATCACGAGTGATCAATCATCCTGAGACGGTGACAGATGAATTGAAAAAGCTTGTTCATTCTGCGATGAAAGAGCTGAATTACATCCCTAATTATGCGGCGAGAGCGCTTGTGCAAAACAGAACACAGGTTGTCAAACTGTTGATTCTTGAGGAAATGGATACGACTGAACCATATTACATGAACCTGCTGACCGGAATCAGCCGGGAGCTGGATCGCAATCATTATGCTCTGCAGCTTGTGACAAGAAACTCTCTCAATATTGGCCAATGCGACGGCATTATTGCCACCGGGTTGAGAAAGACCGATTTTGAAGGGGTGATCAAAGCTTTTGAAAAACCGCTGGTCGTATTTGGGCAAAATGAAATGGGCTATGACTTTATCGATGTAAATAACGAGAAAGGCACTTTTATGGCAACCCGCCATGTTATGGGACTGGGGGAGCGGGAAGTTGTCTTTTTTGGCATCGATTTAGATGAGCCTTTTGAACGTTCAAGAGAACAGGGCTATATTCGGGCGATGAATGAAAGCTTTAGAAAAACGAATCTGTATCGGATCGACAATAGTTCTAAGAAAAGTGAATGCCTTGCAAGAGAAGTGCTGAAATCCCTGGATAACCAGGCCGCATTTGTCTGCGCGTCCGATCGAATCGCACTCGGCGTCATTCGTGCAGCGCAATCGCTTGGAAAACGAATTCCGGAAGACGTTGCGGTGACCGGGAATGACGGTGTTTTTCTTGATCGCATTTCCTCGCCCCGGTTGACTACGGTCAGACAGCCTGTTGTAGAAATGGGGGAAGCCTGTGCGAGAATGCTATTGAAAAAAATGAATGAAGACGGTGCTGCTCAAGGAAATCTATTTTTTGAGCCGGAGTTAATTGTACGTGAATCAACTTTGTAAGAGCTTTATTCTGTTATCGGTAACAAGGTAAAAAGGATTGTTCCTGCTATTTCATCATGATACTTTCACTAAGAGCTGGCCTAAATAAAACGGAATTCAAAGGAGGAGACATGATGGAATATGCAGCGATTCATCATCAGCCGTTCAGTTCTGATGCTTATTCTTATGACGGGCGGACAGTGCATATCAAGATTCGGACAAAAAAAGGTGATGCAGATCACATTCGATTCATTTGGGGTGATCCTTATGAATACAACGTCGGCAGGTGGTCGGCAAACGAGCAGCCGATGAGGAAAATGGCCGCAACAGACTTGCATGATTATTGGTTTGCTGAAGTGGTGCCGCCATATAGGCGTTTGCAATATGCGTTTGTTATATCAGACCATCAAGAAGACATCTTTTTCGGAAGTTCAGGTGTATGCCCTCATAACGAAAAAACGCTGGAGACGACACATTATTATTTTAAACTTCCATTTGTTCACGAGGCTGATACATTCCAAGCGCCTGAGTGGGCCAAATCAACGGTTTGGTATCAAATTTTTCCAGAGCGTTTTGCGAATGGAAGAGAAGACTTGTCACCGGAGAATGCATTACCTTGGGGGAGCAAAGATCCGGATGTCAATGATTTTTTTGGAGGCGATTTGCAAGGGATGATTGACAAGCTTGATTATTTAGAGGATTTAGGCGTAAACGGAGTTTATTTGACTCCAATTTTTTCCGCGCCTTCTAATCATAAATACGACACGCTGGATTACTATTCCATTGACCCGCATTTTGGAGATCCGAAGCTTTTTCGTACATTGGTCAGCCAGCTTCATCAGCGGGGGATGAGAATTATGCTTGATGCTGTTTTTAATCATATAGGCAGCGCTTCTCCGCAATGGCAGGATGTCGTGAAAAACGGAGCTCAATCCCGTTATAAAAACTGGTTTCATATTCACTCTTTTCCTGTCAAAGAAGACAATTATGATAGGTTTGCGTTTACACCTGATATGCCGAAGCTAAATACGGCTAATCCTGAAGTACAGATATATTTGCTTGATATTGCTTTGTACTGGATTCGTGAATTTGACATTGACGGCTGGCGTTTGGATGTGGCAAATGAAGTGGATCACGTTTTTTGGAAGACATTCAGGCAAGCCGTCTCAGCAGAAAAGCCTGACGTTTATATTTTAGGGGAGATCTGGCATTCTGCCGAACCTTGGCTTAGAGGAGATGAATTTCATGCGGTGATGAACTATCCTTTTACAGAGCCTATGATTGAATATTTTGCTGACGGGACGATTCCAGCCTCGCGTATGGCCCACCGTGTAAATGCGCATTTAATGAATGGGATGAAGCAGGTCAATGAGGTGATGTTTAATTTACTGGATAGCCATGATACAAAACGCCTTTTGACCAGATGCCGACATGACGAGAAAAAAGCACGGGCTTTGCTGGCCTTTATGTTTGCCCAGACAGGTTCACCATGCATCTATTACGGAACGGAAATCGGGCTGGACGGCGAAAATGATCCATTATGCCGGAAATGTATGGTTTGGGAAAAAGAGAAGCAAAACCGAGACATGCTGCGATTTATGAAACGATTGATTGCTTTACGCAAACAGGAAAACACTTTATTGACTGAGGGAAGTCTTGAGTGGAATCTGCTGGATGACCAAAACAATTTTATTAGCTTTTCACGGAATCTTGATGAAAAAACACTGATTTATTTCTTTAATCAGGGGGACGCGACCCGACATGTCAGTTTGCGAGATTTGAATATTGAAAGGAATAAAAAAATCTACGATGTATGGACAGAGCAGCCGCTTCATCATCACGATGTAATTGCCGTTCAGCCGGGAGAATTTTTTATTTTGGGTGCTGCCGTCCCTGTTTAAATTCTGTTATCGGTAACAAATCAAAAGTTGTTGTAACCGCTTTCTATAGAACAATACAATTGTTTTAGATTCATAAATAGAAGGGGGAAACAAGATGATACTTTTTAAAAAGGGGTTCGCCTTATTGGCGGCATCAGTTCTGACATTTGGCCTTGCCGCCTGTTCTAATTCAAAAGATCCGGCAAGTTCTGATGGCAAAAAGGTCCTGACTGTGTCTGTCGAAGAGACCTATAAAGAATACATTGAAAGCATGAAAGCAACATTCGAAAAAGAGAATGATGTCACAATAAAAGTCGTTGAAAAGCAAATGTTCGAGCAGTTGGAAGCGCTTCCTCTTGATGGCCCGGCGGGTAATGCACCTGATGTGATGCTTGCCGCCTACGACCGGATCGGCGGTTTGGGCCAGCAAGGACAGTTGCTTGATATTAAGCCATCTAATACAAAAAGTTTCGGAGATAAAGAGATGCAGCAGGTGACGGTTGACGGCAAGGTGTATGGAATGCCGCTAGTCATTGAAACACTAGTTTTGTATTACAACAAAGATCTCTTACAAACAGCACCAAAAACATTTAAAGATCTGGAAACATTAACGGGGGATTCCCGGTTTGCGTTTGCTTCAGAAAAAGGAAAATCAACCGGCTTTTTAGCGAAATGGACTGACTTTTATATGTCGTACGGGTTGTTGGCCGGTTACGGCGGATACGTATTTGGAAAAAACGGCACAGATTCCGGGGACATCGGCCTGAACAATAAAGGGGCTGTAGAAGCAGTGAAATATGCGGAGAAATGGTTTAAAACCTATTGGCCAAAAGGCATGCAAGACAATTCAAGCGCTGACGATTTTATTCAGCAGATGTTTTTAGATGGAAAAGCGGCTGCGATCATCGGCGGACCTTGGTCAGCTGCCAACTATAAAGAGGCCAAATTGAACTACGGAGCGGCTCCCATTCCGACATTGCCAAATGGAGAAGAATATGCCCCTTTTGCCGGCGGGAAGGGCTGGGTTGCATCAAAATATACAAAAGAACCCGAACTGGCTGAAAAATGGCTTGAATATGCTACAAATGATGCCAATGCTTACGCTTTTTATGAGGATACAAACGAAGTTCCGGCTAATACAGCTGCAAGGAAGAAAGCGGATGAGCAAAAAAATGAGCTGACGTCAGCTGTGATTAAACAATATGAAACAGCGACACCGACTCCGAATATTCCGGAAATGGCTGAGGTATGGACGGGAGCGGAAAGTTTGATTTTTGACGCAGTGTCAGGAAAAAAAGCGGCGCAAACATCAGCGAATGATGCTGTAAACGTCATAAAGGAAAACATCAAAGAAAAGTATGTGAAATAAAACGGCGGGGTAGCGTCCGGAAGAATAGAGGGCGAAAAAATGAATACACACCACACACTTGCAAAGCAAAAACGAAAGGCAGGGCTTTTATCAATCATTCCAGGACTTGGGCAGATTGCGAATCAGCAGTTTTCAAAGGGAATCTTGTTTCTTGCCATCACAGGTTTGTTTGCTTTTGAATTATGCGTTTTCGGCATTCAGGCGCTCACTGGATTGATTACATTGGGAAGTGTTCCCGGTGAAGACCATTCACTGTTTATGCTGATTGAAGGCACGCTGCAATTGATCGTGACGCTGATTTTCCTCATGTTCTATATCTTTAATATTCATGATTCGCGTAAGACCGCCGCTATGAAAGCGGCGGGGTTGGAGGTCAATACAACGGCCAAGGATATGATCTGTCATGCGGGTGATAAAGGGTTTCCATATTTATTTACACTGCCGGCATATATCATGATGGTGTTTGTAATTATTTTTCCAGTTTTAGTGACTCTGTTTGTTGCATGTACAAACTATGATTTTTATCATATTCCTCCTAACAGTCTGATTGACTGGGTCGGTTTTAAAAATTTCTTGAATATTTTTTTCCTCGGCTCCTATCGTGAAACATTTGTGAATGTTCTCGGCTGGACGATCATCTGGACAATCTGTGCAACAACGCTGCAAATCATTTTGGGTATCGTGACGGCACTTTTCGTCAATCAGGATTTTATAAAAGGCAAGCGGATTTTCCGAATGATTTTCTTATTTCCATGGGCTGTTCCGGCTTTTATTACAATCATGAGTTTTTCCAACATGTTTAACGACAGCATAGGGGCGGTGAATGCGCAGGTGATTCCATTATTAAATCACCTGCCGTTTGTAGAGCTGCCGGCGATTGCGTGGAAGACTGATCCTTTCTGGACAAAGACAGCCCTCATTATGATTCAGACCTGGCTCGGCTTTCCCTATATTTATGTCATGGTAACGGGAGTGCTTCAGGCGATTCCAGGTGAATTGTATGAAGCGGCAAAGATTGACGGGGCTACTTTTATTCAGCGCTTTCGGCATATTACATTCCCGATGATTTTATTTGCGACAGCACCCGTGATGATTACCCAGTATACGTTTAATTTCAATAATTTCTCGATCATCTACTTATTTAATGAGGGAGGACCGGGCAGCGCGGGAGCCGGGGCCGGGTCGACCGATATCTTAATTTCTTGGATTTATAAACTGACAACAGGCACATCACCGCAATATTCCGTAGCGGCGGCTGTTACACTGTTAATTTCTTTCATTGTCATTGGAATTTCTCTGATTGCTTTCAAAAAATCGAATGCTTTTGGCAATGAGGAGGTTATGTAGGTGAACGCGAGAACTGCCAGAATGCTTAATAGAATCTGTACCTATTTATTTTTGACGCTTTTAAGTATTGTCATTATTTATCCGTTGCTGATTACGGCATCATCCGCTTTCCGTGTGGGAAATGCGGCAGCTTTTCAACTCGATTTTTCGGGTTCTTGGACTTTGGATCATTTTAAGCGGCTGTTTGACGAGACGCTTTATCTTCATTGGTACAGCAATACACTTGTCATCGCGTTATCGGTCATGGTATTGCAGGTTACGATTGTGACGCTTGCCGGGTATACGTACAGCCGTTATCGGTTTGCAGGCCGAAAAAAGAGCCTGGTATTCTTTTTAATCATTCAAATGGTGCCGACGATGGCAGCGCTGACTGCTTTTTACGTTCTGGCGATGCTGATAGGCGCACTCGATCAATACTGGTTTTTGACAGCGATTTATATCGGCGGCGGAATTCCGATGAACACGTGGCTGATGAAAGGTTATTTTGATACTGTGCCGAGAGAAATTG
Organism: Bacillus sp. VA13; assembly: GCF_055710085.1. NCBI lineage: Bacteria > Bacillati > Bacillota > Bacilli > Caryophanales > Bacillaceae > Bacillus > Bacillus sp. VA13. The sequence goes on from NZ_JBVQPP010000002.1 coordinate 703,781, forward strand.
ATGAAGCCGCGCGAATTGATGGAGCGGGACATCTGAGGATTTTCGCTTCAATTGTGCTGCCGCTTGTTAAGCCAATGCTCGCGGTGCAAGCGCTTTGGGCGTTTATGGCACCGTTCGGCGACTATTTGCTGGCAAAGTTTTTGCTTCGCTCACCAGAAAGGCTGACCATCGCTGTAGGATTGCAGTCCTTCATTTCAAATCCGCAGCAGCAAAAAGTCGCCCTGTTTGCGGCCGGAGCTATATTGGCTGCACTGCCGATATGCGTCTTGTTCTTTTTTCTCCAAAAGAACTTTGTGTCCGGGCTGACAGCCGGCGGAACAAAGGGGTAATTCGATGAAAAATGAAAGCTATATTATCCGCTGTTTGAAAGCGGCTGCATCTCCGTCAGGTGTTTGCCGTTACGGGAACACATTTAGCTGGCTGCAGCTCTCTTTTCTTTTTATGTTTTTAACGGCCTGCTTGATGGCGCCGTTTACGGTTTCGTTTATAAAAATAGATCGCTTCAGTGTTACATCTTTCATGCCGTCAGCGATTCAAAAGGTTAATGATCAATTTGCTGATCAATTACAAGGTTTTCAAATCAGAAACGGAAAACTGACAGGCGGGAAGAGCTCTGGGCAGATTGAAGATGGACAGAATTTGCTGGCGTTAGATATAAAGCATGAATATCAGACAAGCGGTGAAAATGGGCGATTGAAAGTAACTGGATATGATAACGCCATCGTATTTCAATCTGATCAACTGGTGATCACCGATCAAAACGGAACGGGATTTTCTGTTGGCTATGCAAAAATGGACGCTAAGCTCAAGGAACCGAACGTTCATGATGTAGAGGCTTTAATCGATACATTGTGGTTGGCACAGTATAAGCCGATGATCATGATGCTGGCATATGCGGTGATTTTTATGATTCAGCTTTTTTTAATGGCTGTTCTTGCGGGGGGCATCTGGATCACAAAAATATCAAACATGATCTCTATTGCGTCATTCAAGGAAGCGGCATCTATGGCGATCTGTGCATCAGCACTGCCGGCATTTGTGGCAGCTGCTGTCGGTATGATTCATTTTGACTTGATCACTGTATTGATGATCCATTCGTGTGGCGTCACTTTGATGATCTCTTTTGCATTTAGATATTTGGCCAAAACCCGCCGTTATAATGGAAACTTACATTCGGGAGGAAATTATGATAAATCAGCGGTTATTCGAGATTGATGAATGGAAAATCAAAACACATACATTTCAGAAGGAGCACACACGGCTGCAGGAAAGCCTGACGTCTCTTGCTAACGGCTATATGGGAGTTAGAGGGAATTTTGAAGAAGGCTATTCAGGCGACAGCCACCAAGGCACATATATTGCAGGGGTGTGGTTCCCTGACAAAACGCGAGTGGGCTGGTGGAAAAACGGGTATCCAGAATATTTCGGAAAAGTGATCAATGCGATGAACTTTATTGGCATAGGCCTATATGTAGACGGTGAAAAAGTCGATCTCTATCAAAACCAAATCGAATCATTTGAGTTAGAACTCAATATGAAAGAGGGGATTCTGCGGCGAAGCGCTGTTGTCCGCATTCAGGATAAAATCGTCAGAATCAGATCCGAGCGATTTCTTAGCCTTGCCGTAAAAGAACTTTGTGCGATTCATTATGAAGCGGAGTGTCTGACAGAAGATGCTGTTATTACGCTTGTTCCTTACCTGGATGGAAATGTTACAAATGAAGATTCTAACTACCAAGAACAGTTTTGGCAGGAAAAAGCGAAAGAGGCTGATCCTCACCGAGGCCATTTAGTCACAAAAACGATCGAAAATCGATTTGGAACACCGCGTTTTACTGTTTCAGCGACAATGGCAAACGTGACAGAGGGTTTTGTCAATGAAAGCTCTCACACAGCTGGGATGTATGTCGAGAATCGCTACAGTTACCAAACGAAGGCTTCTTTGAAAAAATTTATTATTGTCACGACTTCTCGTGATTTACGGGAGGCAGAGCTTTTACCGAAAGCCAAGGAGCTTTTGGCGGGTGTTCTTGAAAACGGCTATGAAGAAGCAAAACGGAGGCACACTGCTCAATGGAAGGAAAGATGGGCGAAAGCGGACATAGAGATTAAAGGGGATGAGGAACTTCAGCAAGGAATCCGCTACAATATCTTTCAGTTATTTTCGACATATTACGGGGGCGATGCCCGTTTGAATATCGGACCGAAAGGATTTACTGGCGAAAAATACGGAGGTGCAGCATATTGGGATACTGAGGCATATGCCGTGCCGATGTATTTGGCGACAGCCGAGCCGGAGGTGACGAAAAACCTGCTTTTGTACCGCTATCATCATTTGGAGGCAGCTAAACGGAATGCCGCCAAACTGGGGATGAAGGGGGCACTTTACCCGATGGTGACGTTCACTGGTGATGAATGCCACAACGAATGGGAGATCACCTTTGAAGAAATTCACCGCAATGGCGCGATTTGCTATGCGATCTGCAATTATGTCCAATATACAGGCGACCATGACTATATGAAAGAATACGGAATAGAAGTTCTCGTGGAAGTCAGCAGGTTTTGGGCTGACCGCGTTCACTTCTCGAAACGAAAAAACAAGTATATGATTCACGGCGTCACAGGGCCAAATGAATACGAAAACAATGTCAACAACAATTGGTATACAAATGTAATTGCGGCTTGGACGTTGGAGTATACATTAGAAAATCTCGAAAGTATCTCAACGGAAAAACGCCGCCTGCTTGATGTGCAGGAAGAAGAGTTGAAGGCCTGGAGAAATATCATCCAGCACATGTATTATCCGTATAGTGAAGAACTGCAAATTTTTATTCAGCATGACACATTCTTGGACAAAGACCTGCAATCAGCGGACGAATTAGATCCAGCTGAGCGGCCTCTTTATCAGAATTGGTCCTGGGACAAGATTCTCCGCTCCAATTTTATTAAGCAGGCAGATGTGCTTCAAGGCATTTACCTTTTTCATGACCGTTTTACAATGGAAGAAAAAAGGCGAAACTTTGAATTTTATGAACCAATGACTGTTCATGAATCAAGCCTGTCGCCCTCTGTCCATGCGGTTCTCGCCGCTGAACTCAAGATGGAAAAGAAAGCGCTTGAGTTATGTAAGCGTACAGCAAGGCTTGATCTCGACAATTACAATCATGACACGGAAGAAGGCCTGCATATTACATCAATGACGGGAAGCTGGCTCGCGATCGTTCAGGGCTTTGCGGGCATGCGCGTCAGGAATGAGACGCTTTCATTTGCTCCGTTTTTGCCGAAAGAATGGGACGGATATTCGTTCAAAATCAATTATCAAAACCGATTAATCAATGTTACGGTTGACGAAATGAACGCCATCTTTGAGCTTTTAAGAGGCGAGCCGCTGCACATGATAGTTTATGAGGAACCGCTTGTCCTAAATGGACGATGTGAAAGGAGAACGCCTGATGAGTAAATGGTGGAAAGAAGCTGTCGTTTATCAAATTTACCCGCGCAGTTTTTATGATTCCAATGGAGATGGATTCGGGGATTTGCAAGGCGTGATTCAAAAGCTGGATTATATCAAAAATCTCGGGGCGGATGTGATCTGGCTCTCCCCGGTGTTTGATTCCCCGCAGGATGACAACGGCTATGACATCAGCGACTACAGAAACATGTACGAAAAATTTGGGACAAATGAAGATATGTTTCAGTTAATTGATGAAGTGCACCAACGAGGTATGAAAATCATCATGGATTTGGTCGTGAACCACACGTCAGATGAGCATGCCTGGTTTGCTAAAAGCCGTAAGTCAAAGGACAATCCTTACCGTGATTATTATTTTTGGAAAGATCCGAAACCGGACGGCTCAGAGCCGAATAATTGGGGATCGATCTTCTCAGGCCCGGCGTGGACGTTCGATGAAGGGACAGGGCAGTATTATTTGCACTACTTTTCGAAAAAACAGCCTGATTTAAATTGGGAAAATGAAGCGGTACGCCGGGAAGTTTATGATTTGATGAGATTTTGGATGGATAAAGGCGTTGACGGCTGGCGGATGGATGTGATCGGCTCCATTTCCAAGTACACCGATTTTCCGGACTACGAAACAGATAGCAGCCGCAGCTATATCGTCGGACGTTATCATTCGAATGGCCCCCGCCTTCATGAATTTATTCAAGAGATGAACAGGGAAGTGCTTTCTCATTACGACTGCATGACGGTCGGAGAGGCAAACGGCTCTGATATTGAAGAGGCGAAAAAGTACACAGATGCAAACAGGCAAGAGTTGAATATGATCTTTACATTTGAACATATGGATATTGATACAGAACAAAACTCGCCAAATGGGAAATGGCAGATCAAGCCGTTTGATGTGATTGCTTTAAAAAAGACGATGACAAGATGGCAGACCGGGTTAATGAATGTCGGCTGGAATACCTTGTATTTTGAAAACCATGATCAGCCGAGGGTTATTTCCCGCTGGGGCAATGACGGCAAGCTGCGAAAACAGTGTGCAAAAGCATTTGCAACGGTTCTCCACGGGATGAAAGGAACACCGTTTATTTACCAGGGAGAAGAAATCGGTATGGTCAACAGTGATATGCCGCTGGAGATGTATGACGATCTTGAAATAAAAAATGCATATCGTGAACTAGTCATCGAAAACAAAACGATGTCAGAAAAAGAGTTTCTAAAAGCCGTGACGAAAAAAGGACGGGATCATGCGAGAACACCAATGCAATGGGATGCCGGAAAACATGCGGGATTCACAGCCGGAGCCCCTTGGATAGCAGTAAATTCCAGCTATCAAGATATCAATGTGAAAGAGTCCCTGGAAGATCAAGATTCGATTTTCTATTACTATCAGAAGCTTATTCAATTACGAAAGCAATATAAGGTCATGGTATATGGAGATTATCAGCTGCTGCAGGAGAATGATCCGCAAATCTTTTCTTACCTCCGTGAATATCGAGGGGAAAAGCTTCTCGTCGTTGTGAATTTGTCGGAAGACAAGGCTCTCTTCGAGGCGCCTGCGGAACTGATTCATGAGCGTTGGAAAGTGCTGATTTCCAACTATTCGCAGGAGTCGGCTGACTTAAAGAGCATTTGCCTCGAACCTTATGAAGCTGTGATGGGCATTAGCATATGAAAGCAGTCATTTTTGATTTAGATGGAGTGATAACAGATACTGCTGAATATCATTTTCTCGCTTGGAGGCACATCGCGGAACAAATCGATATTCCCTTTGACAGAAGTGTGAATGAAAGCCTAAAAGGAATCAGCAGAAAAGAGTCACTTGAAAGCATACTTACCTTTGGCAGTGCGAAAACAAAGTATACAAATGTAGAGAAACAAAAACTTATGCACCTAAAAAATCAATATTATCAAATGTTGATCAGCAAATTGACGCCGGAAAATCTTTTGCCGGGAATCGGCAGGCTTCTTTGTGAATTAAAAGGTGAAAATATAAAAATCGGGTTAGCGTCTTCAAGTCGCAATGCCCCCGAGATTATAACACGTTTGGGGATTATGGATGATTTTCATGCCATTGTTGACCCGACAGCTCTCGCGAACGGAAAACCGGATCCCGAAATCTTTTTAACAGCTGCAGAGCTGCTCGGCGTTTCCCCAGCTGATTGTGCAGCAATAGAAGACGCTGAAGCAGGCATTTCCGCAATCAAATCTGCTGGGATGTTTGCGGTTGGAGTAGGTCATGAACAGTCAATGATTGGCGCTGATCTGGTTGTGAGGCAAACTCGTGACTTGACGCTTGAGCTGTTGAATGAGGAATGGGAGCAGTATAGAATCAAACATTTTTAAGAAGCGTTAGAGGATGAATGCCTTCAAAGAAAAAAACCTGCAAGAGACATTGCTCTTGCAGGTTACAGTATTACTTTTGCTCTTCTGTATTGCGAGTCAGAATTTTATCAATCAGGCCGTATTCAAGCGCTTCTTCAGCAGACTTGAAGTTATCGCGGTCTGTATCGCGTTCGATCACTTCAAGCGGCTGGCCAGTACGCTCAGCAAGAACTTTGTTTAATTTGTCGCGAAGCAAGAGAATGCGTTTCGCGGCAATTTCAATTTCTGTTGCCTGACCTTGCGCGCCGCCAAGAGGCTGGTGAATCATGACTTCACTATTTGGAAGCGCATAGCGTTTGCCTTTTTCGCCGGCAGCAAGCAGGAACGCGCCCATTGATGCAGCCATACCGATACAAATTGTAGATACCTTTGGCTTAATAAACTGCATGGTATCATAGATCGCCATACCGGCTGTGATAGAGCCGCCCGGGCTGTTGATGTAAATAGAAATATCTTTTTCAGGGTCTTCTGCTTCTAAGAATAAAAGCTGTGACACGATGGAGTTCGCAACGTTGTCATCAATCGCAGATCCAAGCATGATGATACGATCCTTTAATAGACGAGAATAAATGTCATACGCTCTTTCCCCGCGGTTCGTTTGTTCAATGACTGTAGGTATTAAATTCATAATGCTCCTCCTTCACCTTTTAGGTAAGTATGTAGTTACATGATACATTTTTGGTCAATAAAGGTCAAACAAAAAGCTGGCTAGATATGCAAAGTCGTCTCTTTTTCCCATTTTCCCCAAAAATACAGGTGTTCAAACCATCGTATGTTAGATTGCCAAATAAGATGATGTGTCTGATTCTAAAAAACGGCCTCTTGAAATAGAGGGTTGTTATTTCAATGGAATTATCGTATAATTAGTTGTGCTGACGTTCTCATAACGCAGTCATATGCGCTCGTAGCTCAGTTGGATAGAGCGGTGGTTTCCGGTACCACGTCTGTCGGGGGTTCGAATCCCTCCGAGCGCGTCCAATAGAACAACAGGAAAGACAAGGGTTTGGCATTTCGCCGCTCTTGTCTTTTTTGTTTTGTTTCAAAAATCTTTCTCAACGTAACATAAATTTTCCTCCTCTCGGGCACGTTATGGGATGTGTGATATTGAATTTGCGAGGAGGATGAACATGGGTATTTTAAGCGGAAATCCGCAGGATGAACCGATGCATTACGGTGAGGTATTCAGCTTGTGGAGTTATGTGATGGCGGGCAATAAAATGGTCGGCAATTACCAGATGTTATTGCATCATGTCGGTGATGACGACTTGAAGAAGCTGCTTCGTGAATCCATTGAGAAGTGCCAAGATGAAGTGAAACAGATCAGTGCGATCCTGAAAGAAAACGGGGTGGCGCTCCCGCCGGCTTCTCCTGAACCGCCTGCTGCAGATCTTAAAGATATTCCGCCGGGTGCGCGGTTTCTTGATCCGGATGTGGCAGCCTCTGCGGCAGCGCAAAATGCTGCAGGCCTTGTGACATGCAGCAAAATTATGGGACAGTCAATTCGTGAGGATATTGCCATGATGTTTGGGCAATTCCATGTATCGAAAGCGGCAACCGGCGCAAAATACTTAAGATTGCTAAAAAACAAAGGCTGGCTCATCCCGCCGCCGCTTCATCTTCAAAAGCACCAAGACGATTAATGGCAAGGGCATATACAGCTGTATATGCCCTTATCTTATGATTAAGCCGTAAGACGCAGGCCGATGACGCCGGTGAGGATTAGGCAAAGAGAAATCACCTGTGAAAGCTGAAAACGCTCCTTAAACCAGATGAACCCGACCGCCGAAACGCCAATACTGCCAATGCCAGTCCAGACGGCATAAGCGACTCCGGCAGGCAGGATCAGCATCGCTTGTGAAAGGCAGTAAAAGGATAAGCCAAATCCAATCGTCATCACAATGATCGGCCATTTTTTTCTTGTACCGTCGATATATTTCATGGCCACAGCAGCTATTATTTCTTCTATGCCGGCAACCACTAATAAAAACCATGCCATTATTTTTCACCTCCCGGCTGTGATTTGCTTTCTTTTGTAAAGAGCTTCATTCCTAAAATACCGGCCAGCAATAAAGCTAAAAAGAACATTTGCGCTGCTGAAAAGGATTCGCCCAAAACAATACCGGTGATGTATGTTCCGACGGTTCCGATTCCGACAAATACAGTGTATGCCGCGGCCATCGGAATTTTTTGATAAGAGCGGATCAACAGGATAAAGCTGATTGCGATTAAGATAAAAATGATGACCCAATCCAAAAGCGAATCGGCATGTTTGAGGGAAGACGCCCAGACAACTTCTAAAAGTCCTGCAATAAAAACAAGCACCCAATTCATATGAAGCACCTCTCTAGTTTATGAATGAACGTCAGTCATTTTTTAACCATTAAAAAATGAGCGGTGTTACCCAGTCATTTTTTAAGCAGTACCTAAGCTTCGTTTTAAGAAAGTAAAGATTTCTTTTTTATACACTTCGACATTTTCATCTTGTTCAAACCCGATATAGAATCGTTCTGCAGTGTTCTCAACCAAGTTGATAATCGTTCTTGCTGTCCATTTTGCATTGATTCCTTTCATTACCTCAAGGTTTTCAATGGCCTTATTGATGACTTTTTCAAGCCAAGAATAATAAGGCTGATAGATCGTCTCCCATTTTTCCATGGAGTGGTCGATCGCAAGCCCAGAGTAACAGAGGACGATAATATCCTTATGGCGTTCGGTAATGAGAAATGTCTCATCAATTAATATATCTAAAACGGTCCAAAAATCCTCGTCTCCATGCAGCCTTCCTTTGATTTGGTCCAGCGTATCGGTGAGAAGATTTTCTGCAATTGCCGGAATAAGGGCATTTTTAGATGAGAAATACAAGTAGAACGTTCCTTGGGCAGTGCCGGCCTTTTTGACAATATCAGAAATAGAGGCCTTATCGAGACCTTTTTCAGAAATAACTTCAATGGCAGCCTGCAGAATTTTTTCATATTTGCCCGATGTTTGTTTTGGCATGAGGAACACCTCCTGTAATGACTGACTATCATTCATTTTATCGCGGGTATGTGTGTTTGTAAAGAATAAAGAAGCAAGAAAAATTCTTGCTTCTTTATTTATCATAATCAATAGCGGCTTTCGGGAGCCCGGTATACTTTGCCCAGTAGAAAATCGCAAGTGAACCGATGGCGACTAAAATGAGGTCGACAGGATTGCTGATGATGCCTAAACCGTGTCCGAAAGAGCCGATGTAGGAAAAGATCAGCATCATGATATAAAATCCGACAAGCCACCACGCTGATTTCAGCTGCTGGGCAAGGCTGACATCCTCTTGAGGCGCATATTTTCTAAAGCAGAGATAGATTAAAAACATCACGAGCTGTGAACCGAGCAGCCAGGAAACGGTTGTCCATCCTGACCAATACACGATAAACGCCGTGAAAATAAAGGAAAGCGGTCCGATGATGCCCATTCCTTTTAAATAAAACGGCCTGTTTAAGTCCTTCGCATTGACCCTCAGCGCTGCTGAACAAATTGGTGCAATTGCATAAGAAAGGATGAGCGCAACAGAACAGACATTGACAAGCGCGTTCCACGAAGGGAAGGGGAGCGTCCAGAAAATTGACATGGCAAACGAAAGCCAGAGTGAAGCACGGGGTGTTCCCGTTTCTTTATTCACTTTTGAAAATATGCTAAATAATGTGCCGTTACGCGCCCAGGCGTAAACGAGGCGAGACGTCGTATTCATAAAAATATTCCCGTTTCCCCCGGGAGACAGAATGGCGTCTAAAATGACAAGCGTTGCAAGCCAGCCTAAACCGAGCATGATCGCAATATCTTTAAACGGCAATGAGAACTCCCGCGCGATTGCCGGCCAGCCATTTTTCAGTGTTTCTGTCGGGATAGCACCAATAAATGTGATCTGCAAAACAGTGTAAATGATGGTTGAAACGATAATGCAAATGATTAAAGCGATTGGGATGTTGCGTTTTGGATTTTGCACTTCACCTGCAACAGCCACAATCGGGTGGAGGCCGAGATACGCAAACATCACGCCGCCTGTCGAAATCGCAGCCTGAATACCTGTAAAACCAAACGGTGCAAATCCTTCAACAGACAAATTCTCAGCCTGAAAATGAAAGATCAGCACGATAATGATGGTAATCGGGACAATATATTTAAAAAGCGATATGATGAAATTCGCCTTAGCGAAAGTTTTGACGCTCCAATAATTCAGCAGGAAAAACAAGCATAGCAAGGCAAACTGCAAAATCCAGCCTGCAATGGTCGGCGAATCAGATCCTTTTATGGTCAGGCCGGGAAACCAATAGGCCACATACTGACGCACAGCCGTCACTTCAATTGAAATAAGGCTTGTGTAAGCGACAATTGTGACAAATGAAATTAAATAGCCGACAAGGTGGCCATGTGAATAAACGGGGTATCGAATGATGCCTCCGGTACGAGGCAGAGCGGCTCCAAGCTCCGCGTACACGAGCCCGATTAACAAAATGATGGCTCCGCCGATGATCCAGGAAAAAGCGCCTGAGGGTCCTGCTTTTGAAGCGACATTACTGACGGCAAACAGCCAAGCAGACCCAAAGATGGCCCCCATCCCAATCAAAATCAGATCAAACAACGACATTGATTTTTGAAAATTTCCTTGTTTAGACATCCGCTTCCTCCTTAGAAACCAGCCTTATATTCCTTACAATGCCCAATATGTAACAGAGAATACCGCTCTAATAAAAAAACAGATGCAGCAAGCGCTGCACCTGTTTCTTATTCATGAACCGTATCCAAATGTTTCACCGTTATATTTTTGAATGAGGCTGTGCCGCCTTCAGAATAAAGAGTAATGCCTTTATCTTCAGGCTTTGGGAACACTTCATTTGAAAAAACGGTTTTCCCATCGTCGACAAATACTTCTATCGTTGTTTTATCCACGAGAATTTTCAAATGCACATTCTGTTTGCTTACATCGTATGGAGCCTGGCTTTCGACATAGGTCTTGCTTTTGTCAGGCTGATTTGTGGCCGCTCTGTTGACATATGCATAGCCGCCTTCGGCAAAAATGCCGACATCAATATGGCGTTTTTGATCTTCTGACTCTCTCAGTCTGACGCCAGCATTCTTCAGCTCTGACCAAGAAAGATCCATATCAAGCTGGTACGTATCACTTGTGATGGACAGTGTTTTTGATCCGTTCACATCTTGATCCTCTTCTTTGTCAGTTGAAACGGTCAGCTGATCCAAAGCTTCGGTCGGCTGTGAGATGAGGCTGTATGTGCCATCCTCCTCTTGCAGCCGGAGTTCGCGTATGACAGAATCTGTGCCGTTAAAGCCGTTCTTCAGTGTCGGTGTGTTGTTGGCGTAATCCCAATTGTTCATCCAGGCAAGCGCATACCGCTTTTCTAATGGATCTGTGCTTTTGCCGTCTTCGAACGTCACGCCGCCGTACCAGTCAAAGCCGTAGTCAAGCCATTGGGCTTCGGTCTGATCCGCTGTAAATTCTTTTCCGTCGAAGCCTCCGGTCCAGTAGGCGTACGTATTTGGTTTGCCCCATGGTTTGCCGTTCGCGCTCGCGCCGAGAACCCATTTATTCGTTCCGTCGCTTGCCCGCATCATGTAGAGGTCAGGACATTCGACCATTCCCGCCTGCTCTGGGAAGAATCCGCTTGTGTAATGCCAGTCCTTAAGATTATCGGATTCATAAAAGCCGATTTTTGATCCTTCAGCCATGACCATGACCCATTTGTTATCCTGGCCATCCCATATCACTTTCGGATCTCTAAAATCGTCTGTGCCCGGATTAGGCATAACGGGATTGCCACTGTAGAATTTAAATGATTTTCCTTTGTCTGTGCTGTACCACAAATATTGCTCCTGCTTTTTGTCTTTGGCTGAAGGCTGTGTCACAATCGCGACAAGCGCGTTTTTCCCGAAGCCGGCTGTGTTCTCTTTATCCACCACGACGGAACCGGTCCAAATATCACCGTCCGGGTTTGTATATTTCGGAATCGCCACGCCTTCATCAGTCCAATGCACCAAATCCTCTGATACTGCATGGCGCCATTCTGTGCCGTTGCCTTTTGGGTAATCCCGGTTATATAGATAGAAATAATGATACTTGCCATCAAAATAGATCGGTTTTTGGGGATCATTTTTCCATTTATCCGGCGTCGTAAAATGATATGCCGCCCGGTAGTCCGGCTTCTGTGTTGATTTTGTTTTTTTGACAGGTTCTTCGTTTGACAATAAGTCGATAAACAGCAATATTCCTAAAAAGGTTAGGAATACAGTTAGCCATTTGCCTGCTTTTTTATAGTTCATATGGGATTCACCTTTATGATGTTGATAAGAAATAAAAGAAAATGCCAATAGGATATCGGCATTTTCTTTTGCGTTTTTATTTGTTAACTGTTAATTGTCCTTGTTCAAGGATGCTGTCTTTGACAACAGATGTTTTCTTGCCTTTGATGTTCAACAGGAAGCTTGGCGCAAACGTTGATTGTTTGTCTGCGTAGAATCCTCTGTTTGTCATGTAGCTTGTAATCACGACATTGTTTCCTTTCGCTTGAGGTACAGCGAAGTGTGAGTAAGTAAAGGTCACATCGTTAGGATCAAGGTCCATTTTTAACACAAGGCCTGTTTTGTTCAGCGGCTTGTATGGGCCAGTTAAAGAATTAGAAACATAACCAAGCATGTAAATGTCGTTAGATGTGATGCCGTCAATTGTCATTTTTGATCCGCGGGAGTCAGTGAACAGGTACCATTTTCCGTTCATTTTAAAGACGTTCGCGCGTTCAATTTCATCTGTGACTGTGTTAGATGCAATCAGCGGTTTCATGACTTTTTTCAGTGTGTAGTCATCGTTTAGCTCAATAATGCCGAGTGCGCCATTTGCTAATTCAGCCGTGCGTTTTTTATCGCTTTGCAGAAGCTTTTTACTCTCTTGACGGAAGAATGATGTGCTTTTGCCATAGTATGCTTTGTTAAATAATGATTCTTCGCCTTGGTAGCCGTCTTCAGTTCCAGTGTTTGCTTCAAATACTAAGTATTTGTGGCCTTTATCTTCTACATAGTGAGGATCTCTCAGCGTATGGTTATCGCCTGAGCTGTAGTTGCCTTCATCGATGAACTGCTGTACATTTTGATACGTTTTGCCGTCACCGTCAAAGATTGATTTATAATCCTCTACACCGTTGATGTTCAAAGAGCTGTCTGATGCTGATACGTTAACTTGTGCAGTTGTTAGTGTTTGTTTACCGTAATGTTTACCGGAGAAATCAGTATAGAATAAACGGATTTTTCCGTCAGATGTAAATGTAGCTGAACCAGACCATTCTTGTGTTTGTTCTTTTAGGATAGAATCATTCGCATCGAATTTGTCGCTGTCTTTAAAGACGCGGCCAGCGTTTTTCCAGCTGTCAATAGAAGTTTCGCCGACTTTTTGATAGAACATGTAAATGGATGTGTCATCCGCATTTTTAGGGTCTCCGGCTAATGCAAAGACGATGTGGTAGCCGTGATAGTTTGCGACTGTGCCGTCAGCGTTTTGCAATGGCCAGCTGTCCCAAACGTCCAGGCCTTTTGCAGAAGAGATATTTTTAATTGTGGATGGATCGAATTCGGGCACCTGATATTTTTCGTTTTTTTGCTGTTCAGGGATTTGCAGCATATCATGGCGGGTAATATGGGTAATGCCGTAAGTTTCCTTATACGGTTTTTGATTTGTTTCTTTCGCAAACGCTTGAGTCGCGCCTCCTGCCAGCAGTGCAGTAGTAAAGGTTAATACTGTTGCTTGTTTTGCAAACTTTTTGATGTTCATCGTTCATGTCTCCTTTTTTATGTACTGTGTTAGCGGTCTGCTTCGTCCAGCCCTCCTGTTTGAAGATGGCAAGTCAGTTACGCACAATAAAAAAAGACCTAAAATATGTAAGGGGTGACGCCAAAGAATACACTTTGCCCTTTACACATTTTAGGTCTTGCCTGCTTTATCAGTAACAAACCTGCGTGATTTACTTTTCGACATCATTCTATTAGACTCTCGTTTGGATTGCAACTGGTCTATTTTCCTCTTTTGTTTGATAGAAAATCATAAAAGGATGTAAAGGTTACGGGTCTAAAGAACTAACTTGTTTATCTATTTCTTTTTATTCTCTGTATTTTTTATAACGCCTGATGTATGGGCATAAAGTTACCTTTTGAGTAATGGTTCAGAAAATGATCATCCTTGGTGAACCATGCCTTGAAATTAATCTTGGATCATAAGCAGTAATTCGTTTTGGGAACTTACTGCTGTCATTTCTATTTTTGAGCACAGTCGGGCAGATACCGTTTCAATGTCAGTAACGACCAATATAATAATGTATTGCTAGCCAACAAATGATAGAAGCGAAAGAATTTTTTTAGGAGGAAAAAGTCATGCCGCCACGGCCATCAAAATGGATTAAGAGGAACGATCGACCGGAACCTCTTTTATCACCAAGTGTCATGCAAGGCAGAAATGGAAACACCCCAACATCTCAACAAAACCAGCCCTTCGCACCAATTACTAACCAGCCTATTTCTGCTTTCAGAGCCACGAGCAATATGAATTTGTCAGTGGCTGCAAATGCAGCAAGCGGAGTCTTATTTCAAAATGAGCAATTTGATTTGGCGAATGAATATAACCCCGACACATCTGCATTTTCACCGAGAACAGCAGGCGTATATTCTCTTAACGCATCAGTTGAGTTTCAAGCGAATGCGAATGTTGACTTCAACTTAGAAGTCGTATTTCTCGTGAATCAAGATGTGGTAGGCGGAAATAACGAAACTCAAGCAGGGAATCTCCCGGCAGTCGTAGCCATTACGGAAATACTTCAGTTAAACGCTGGAGATACGGTGACAGTTGCCATGAGAAGTACTGCCGCCGGAACAATTCAAGCGACTACGAGAACTCGTTTTGCAGCCGCTAGAGTTCCTTCTCTGACTTCGTAAAAAAGGGATATTTGATTCAGGCAGATCAAAGCCGCTCTATATTAAAGTTGATTTTTCCTGTTTTGGATTGATCAGCTTTTTTATTATTTTCAAAATAATTGAAACGTTAATAGTTTAGTAACGTACAGAGAAAAGGGAGGTGGAGGAATGAAGCAGTATAAAAGGAAGCATCTTAAGACGTTATTTGAGACATTAGGCGAAAAATATCAATTCAACGGGACGATTCTGGCTGCGGAGGATGGCGATATCTTATATCATCACTCTTTCGGTTATGCAGAATTGACGGAAAAGCGCCCCTTGCAAACCAACTCTTTGTTTGAGTTAGCGTCTTTGTCAAAGCCTTTTACAGCTTTGGGAATCATATTGCTGGAGGAGAAAGGAATTCTTGGATATGAAGACAAAGTGGAGCGGTGGCTGCCGGGTTTTCCGTATCAGGGTATAACGATTCGGCATTTATTGAACCATACGTCAGGGCTTCCTGAATATATGGGATGGTTTTATAGCAATTGGGATCAACACAAGATTGCGCTGAATCAGGATATTGTCGATATGCTGATGAATGAGGGGCTTCCTAATTATTTTGAGCCGAATGAAGGCTGGCTGTACAGCAATACGGGGTATGTGCTGCTGGCGGTTATTATTGAAAAAGCATCTGGCATGAGCTATGCGGATTTTATGAATACAAGTATTTTTTCACCGGTCGGCATGAATAAAACGAGAGTGTATAACAGGAGGCTTCGGCCTGAGCGGATTGATCATTATGCATATGGATATGTGTATGATGTACATTCCGAAACGTACGTCCTTCCTGATGATCTGGAGGAAACAAGCTATGTCGTTTACCTCGATGGCATACAAGGAGACGGAACGGTGAACTCTGTCACAAGCGATTTGTTTCGATTTGATCAGGCTTTATATCAGGACGATTTCATCAGTAATGCTTCTAAGGAAGCCGCGTTTTCACCGGTACGCCTGAATAATGGGGGAACGTTTGATTACGGCTTTGGCTGGGTGCTGCAAAACAGTCCTGAAAAAGGGCAGATTGTCAGCCATAGCGGAGGGTGGCCCGGCTATTCGACGACGATGATCCGATATATCGATCATCGTAAAACGCTGATCTATTTGAGTAATAAGGAAGAGGATGCTGAATATGAACAAGCGATTCTGAAGGCTGCGGAAAATATTCTATTTGGCCAGCCATATGAGATTCCAAAACGTCCGGCTGATAAGAAGAAAAAAGCAATTGATACGGCGATATACTGCCGCTATGTTGGCAGCTACTCGTTTCAGGATGGGACGGCTGCACGGGTGACAGCCGAGAATGAACGTCTTTATTTGGAGATCACTGGGCAGCTGAGACTGGAATTGTTTCCTTCCTCGGAAACCCGTTTCTTTCTGCGATCATTGTCTGTTGAATTAGAATTTATGTTAGGTGATGATGTTGTGAAAAGCTTTATCATTTATGAGGATGGAACAGAAGAAGAAGCGGTCCGTACGAATTAGAAAGGGATGAGCGTAATGATCGGAATATTAGCCGGAATGGGGCCGAAATCGACCTCGCCGTTTATTGATAAGGTGATTGATTACTGTCAGAAGCTGTATGGGGCTTCAAACGATGCTGACTATCCGCACATGATGATCTATTCATGTCCGACACCCTTCTATGCAGATCGTCCGATTGACCATGGTGAGATGAAAAGAGCAATTATCGACGGAGCGGTAAAGCTCGAGAAAACAGGCGTTGATTTCATTGCGCTGCCTTGTAATACGGCACATGTCTACTATGAAGAGATTCAGCAGGCATTGTCGGTTCCTTTGTTGCATATCATTGAGGAAACGATAAAAGAGATTCCGCATCCTGCAAAAAAAGCGGTGGTTTTAGGAACAGATTCAACCATCCAATCCGCCATCTACCAAAAAGGGCTGAAGGCAAATGGACAAGAAGCTGTTCACAAGGACCATTGGCAGCAGGCTGTGAATCAGCTCATCGCCGCAATCAAACAGCCAAATCATATGCAGCACACACAAGCATTGTGGCAGACGCTATATGAAGAAATCAGTCAGCATGCAGACATCATCATTTCAGCTTGCACGGATTTAAATGCGGTGTTAGATCATATTCAAAGTGAGATTCCGATTATAGATTCCTCTGACTGTCTTGCAAAAAGCACTGTCAGCACATATCTTGCCTATCAAAGCTAGTATCAAACAAGGGCTGTTTTCACAGCCCTTGTTTTTTTATATTCCTATTGTTTGACAGTTAACTATAATGATGTTAAAGTAAACATGTAAATAGTTACATGATTTTTTCTGAAGGTGAGGTGGTGCTCATGAAGAAGCCGGTTTTAAAACCATTCGCCTCTTTAGAAATCAAGGTTGATCCGCCTATCACCATTGGTGAGACAGGCCTGGGACTGAGACGATTCATTCCGATTCGTTCGGGAACAATAACCGGGGAAATAAAGGGGCGTATTTTGCCGGGCGGTGCAGATTCACAAATCATTCGCGCTGACGGCAGAACAGATTTATCTGCCAGGTATGTGATCGAAACAGCAGATCATGAACTGATTTACATTGAAAACAATGGAATACGGCAAGTCAGCGAGCCGTTTTCGAAAACAAGCCGCGGCCGGGGAAATCATTGATCCGGAGCATGTTTATTTCCGTACGATGCCGACATTTGAAACAGGCAGTGAAGTCTATCAATGGCTGCATGACCGCTTGTTTATCGGTTCCGCAGAAAGAACCCCTGATTACGTTCGACTAGACATTTATGAAGTTCAGTAAAGACTAAGGAGAGTGTGAAAGATGGAAAACTTTATCGGAAGCCACATGATTTATACTTATGAAAACGGTTGGGAATACGAGATTTATATTAAAAACGACCATACAATTGATTATAGAATTCATAGCGGAATGGTTGCCGGACGCTGGGTTCGGGATCAGGAAGTCAATATTGTCAAACTGACAGAAGGCGTATATAAAGTGTCTTGGACAGAGCCGACAGGCACAGATGTTTCATTAAACTTTATGCCGAATGAAAAACGCATGCACGGCATTATTTTCTTCCCGAAATGGGTGCATGAACATCCTGAAATTACGGTCTGCTACCAAAATGACCACATTGATCTGATGAAAGAATCCCGCGAAAAATATGAAACGTATCCAAAATACGTTGTACCTGAATTTGCGGAGATTACATTTCTGAAAAATGAGGGAGCCGACAATGAAGAAGTGATTTCGAAAGCTCCTTATGAAGGAATGACAGACGATATTCGCGCGGGAAAATTGTAAAAAACATAAAAACCCGGGAAAGAGAATTACTTCTCTTTCCCGGGTTTTCTTTTTGCTTTATATTCGGGAACCATCACAATTCCCGCGAAAAACAGTATGATTCCAGTCCAGCGGATGGGCTGGTAATAGGCTGTGTCACGTAAAAACACCACTGCTGAAAAAATGATGATACAAGCTGCCACAACGATGACAGCACCAATGTATCCTGTTTTCCCCATGTTTATTCTCCTTGTGAAGGGAATAGTTTCTGCCTTTTTTCAGATTCAGGATCGTTTTCGATCGTAATCTTTGAATCTAATATCAGCGTCTGTCTTGTTTCTTCATGATACGCCGGCCATTTTACATCTTCAGTGCTTGGGTTTCCTGTTTTGGCGAACGTGAACCATGCTGATTGTATGGTGTGAGAAAGCTGTTTCACCTCATCCGTAACATCTGCTTTTGCCATCTGTTCTAACCCGTCGAGATTTCCGAAAACAAAAGGAAGCTCTAATGCGTGAAACGCTTTATTGTACGGCGGTTTACCAGAGTGCCAATCGAATCGGTACATCCATACAGGCGCGTAATGAGACTGGGCGGAGGCATAGGCGACGGCCGGGCGCCAAAATAACAAATCAGTCATCATATGAATTTGGCTTTCCAGCGAACGCGGATATAGATCGGAAACTTTCTCGGCTAGCGACTGCCCTAATAAATACTCAAGCGCGGCATCAAGCGTTTCCTGAGAATGAACGTCTGAGTCCGGGGTGAAAAATAAATATCCTTCATCGCGGTTTGTTCCGATTAACAGCGGAATGCCGGCAGCAGCACCTTCTGCGATTGCTTTTTCTGGTTCAGCAGGCAGCGTTTTCGGATCAAGGGCGGGCTGGAAGAACAGCTGAAAGATATTTTCATTTTCTGCTTTCCGAAGCTGATCGGCCGCTTGAAGCAAATCTTCCGCAGATACAGTGTGCAATCTGTCCAATTGGCTCTCGTTAATCCCCAGGACCTTTAAAAAGGCTGCTGCGGTGCTAGCCGCTTTTTCTTTTGTCATTGTTCTAGAAGCGCCGCTTTCCATGATCGCTTTCTGGAACAGGCCTTTTGCCGCAGGCATAGCGAGCAGCGCGGCAATGCTCATACCGCCTGCAGATTCTCCAAATACCGTTACGTTATCCGGATCACCGCCAAATGCTGAGATATTGTCTCGCACCCATTTCAGTGCGGCGGCTTGGTCCAAAAGCCCAAGGTTATCGGAATACGCCTCATCAAACGAAGACAAATGTAAAAATCCAAACGGCCCTAGACGATAATTCAGTGTAACGACAATGACTTCTCCCTGCGCCGCAAGTCTTGACCCATCGTATAATGGCTCACTGCCTGCTCCAAGATAAAAAGCCCCGCCGTGAATCCACACCATGACAGGCAGGTTTTGACTTGGAGTGTCAGGCGCAAATACATTGACATACAGGCAAGCCTCAGACTGTCGGGGAAGCTCAGCGTATGAAAGTGACAGCAAATCAGACGGCTGCGGGCAAATAGGGCCGTACGCTGTTGCGTCCAGTTCGTTCTCCCACGCTTCCGGAGGTTCCGGTGCTTTAAAACGCAATGGTCCGACAGGCGGTTTGGCATAGGGGATGCCTTTCCATTTATGTACGCCATTTTCTGTTGTGCCTTTTACTTTGCCGTATTGAGTTGTTACTGTTTTATGAGTCATCGCATTCTCTCCCTTTTTCCCCCATTATAAACAGATTTGCCCTGCGGATGCGAACGTCAGCCCTTAGCCGATATTCATCTTCCCATTGTTTTGAAGAAGGATTTGACTTCCTGAACGGTTAAGCCGATTTCTCTTGCTTCCGCCATCAGCGCTTTCCATTCTTCTATATTGGATTCTGTCAGTTTACGATTGCGATAGGAAGCGGTTTCAGGCTGTTCTTTCTTTAGTATGTTCGTAAAAGTGAACAGTTCTTCCTTTTCCATTCCGGCTTGGACGGCTTGCACAAGATGCACGCGCCATTCTTCTTCACTGCCGCTGATTTTTTCATACATCATTGTTTCTGCGTCGAATAATTCTGTTAATTCAACCTCCAGTGTGGCGGAAATTTTCTTTAAAAATTGAACGGACGGATTTGTATGAACGCCTCTTTCAATCTTGCTTAAATAGGATTTAGATACACCTGACTCCACAGCCAGCTGATTAATAGAATAGCCTTTTCTTTTACGGTACAAACGGATAATTCTTCCAATCATGATATGAAATTCTCCTCTATTCCTGTCGTTATTTTGTTCATTATAAGGAATTATCCGTTCTTTATAAAATTTAAAATAATAAGGGAAGTGCAGTAAATAAGAGGAAAATCATGATTTTGTTCTCTAAAGAGAACCTATTGGCTTATTTTGCAATTTTTAAATAATAAAGTTTTCTTTTATAATCCAATCATTAACAGAAAGGGGCGCGGGAAGCCAGCCGCGGGAAGGCTGAAGGCTATGAATACATGAATGAGAATATGAGTTTTAAAGAATTATATGCGATTGTCAGACACAGATTCGTGCTGATTCTGCTCATCACAATCGGCGTCACCGTTATTACGGGCTTTGTGCAATTTAAGGTCATTTCACCGACCTATCAAGCATCGACGCAAGTGCTGGTTCATGAATCAGACGGTGAAGAAAACTCGAATCTCAGTGACATCCAGCGAAATCTTCAGTACAGCAGCACGTTCCAATCGATTATGAAAAGCACTGCCTTGATGGAAGAGGTCAAGGCGGAATTGCATCTTTCTGAATCGGCTTCCTCGCTGAAAGGAAAAGTGATTACCAGCAGTGAAAATGAATCAGAAATTATCACCGTTGCCGTTCAGGACCACGATCCGGCGAAAGCGGCTGAGATTGCGAACACATTAGTGAACAAGTTTGAAAAAGAAGTAGATGAAAGAATGAACGTACAAGGCGTGCATATTTTATCAGAGGCGAAGGCTTCTGAAAGCCCAATGATCAAGCCGGCCCGGCTGCGAAATATGGTTATGGCTTTTGGCGCTGCTGTCATGGGCGGCATTACACTGGCATTTTTTCTGCATTTTCTCGATGATACGTGCAAAAGCGCACGGCAGCTCAGCGAGAGAACCGGATTGCCATGCTTAGGCTCCGTCCCTGATGTTCAAAAAGGGCGGAATCGCGGGATAAAACATTTCGGGGAGTGAAGCGAGTGGTCTTTAGAAAAAAGAAAGCAAGACGAGGTTTGGCTCAAATATCCGTTTTACACAATAAATCAATTGTTGCGGAACAATATCGCACCATTCGGACAAACATTGAGTTTTCATCCGTTCAGACCAACTTGCGGTCTATCCTCGTCACCTCCTCAGTGCCTGGTGAAGGTAAATCGTTCAGTGCAGCGAATCTTGCGGCTGTCTTTGCGCAGCAGCAGGAAAAGAAAGTGCTGCTGGTGGATGCCGATTTAAGAAAGCCCACCATCAATCAGACATTTCAGGTTGAGAATGTAACCGGGCTGACAAATGTGCTGGTCGGGAATGCTTCACTCAGTGAGACGGTGCAAAAGACGCCGATCGATAACTTGTATGTGCTGACAAGCGGACCGACCCCGCCGAATCCGGCTGAACTGCTGTCTTCAAAAGCGATGGGAGATTTAATATCTGACATCTATGAACAATTCAGCCTCGTCATCTTTGATTCCCCTCCGCTTTTGGCTGTTGCGGATGCTCAGATTCTAGCAAATCAGACAGATGGCAGCGTGCTCGTTGTTTTAAGCGGAAAAACAAAAACCGATACCGTCCTGAAAGCAAAGGATGCACTGGAACAATCCAATGCGAAGCTGTTAGGCGCTCTTTTAAACAAAAAGAAAATGAAAAAATCGGAACACTATTCCTACTAAATAGATGGTAAAGGTGATGTCTCCTGACCTGTATCAATGGAGGCACTCGGCTCTGCTGTGGGCAGCTGAAGTTGTTGCCTTAGATGCTGGTCGTCGCTGGCGGGGCGTGAGGACGGGTTAAATGCCCACTTATCTGATATATACATAGGATGTATTGTCGGTTTAGCTGCTGCCGATGTTTTGGTGGACGAAAACCGCCGCAGCTAAACCGATAAAAGAATTAGGGGGGAAAAGGTTGAGTTACCGGAGAAGACTGTCAATGATTATTGCGCTGGATACTTATCTCGTTTTAAATTCAGTTATTGCAGGATATCAATTTTTAAAAGATTCCTATCAATTTTATGACTCCGGAGCATTATTGCTTACCGCTGTCAGCTTGCTCCTCAGCTATCATGTATGTGCTTTCCTGTTCCGTCAGTATAAACAGGTGTGGACATACACCGGTCTCGGCGAGCTGATCGTCCTGCTTAAGGGCATTACGCTTTCAGCCGCTGTGACAGGCGTAATTCAGTATGCTGTGTATCATACGATGTTCTTCCGTCTGTTAACCGCATGCTGGGTGCTTCAGCTTTTGTCTATTGGAGGAACCCGTGTTTTATCCAGAGTGTTAAAAGAAAGCATCAGAAAAAAACGCAGCGCATCATCCCGCGCGCTGATTATCGGGGCGGGCTCAGGAGGGACTCTGATGGTCAGGCAGCTGCTTTCAAAAGATGATCCTGACATCATACCTGTCGCTTTTATTGATGACGACCAAACGAAGCATAAATTAGAAATTATGGGGCTGCCCGTAATCGGCGGAAAAGATAGTATCATGCCTGCGGTGCAAAAGCTCAAAATTAACTATATTATTATTGCCATTCCTTCACTCCGCACCCATGAGCTTCAGGTGTTATATAAAGAATGTGTGCGAACTGGAGTAAACATTAAAATTATGCCTCATTTTGATGAAATGCTGCTCGGCACACGAACTGCCGGACAAATCAGAGATGTAAAAGCTGAGGATTTGCTCGGCAGAAAGCCGGTAACCCTCGACACAAGCGAAATTTCGAACCGCATCAAAGGAAAAACAGTTCTTGTCACGGGAGCGGGCGGATCAATCGGCTCAGAAATCTGCCGGCAGATCAGCCCGTTTCAGCCTAATGAAATCATTCTGCTCGGCCATGGGGAAAACAGCATTCATTCGATTTATACAGAGCTGAACGGACGATTCGGCAAACACATTGTGTTCCATACGGAAATTGCGGATGTGCAGGACCGCGATAAAATGTTTACCTTGATGAAAAAGTACGAGCCGCACGTGGTCTACCATGCAGCTGCCCATAAGCATGTGCCTTTAATGGAACATAATCCTGAAGAGGCTGTCAAAAACAATATCATCGGAACAAAAAATGTCGCGGAAGCAGCCGATATGTCGGGGACAGAGACGTTTGTGCTGATTTCATCAGACAAAGCGGTGAACCCGGCTAATGTAATGGGGGCGACAAAACGATTCGCCGAGATGATTATTATGAATCTTGGAAAAATCAGCAGAACCAAGTTTGTCGCTGTCCGCTTCGGCAATGTACTTGGGAGCCGCGGCAGCGTCATTCCGATTTTCAAAAAACAGATTGAAAAAGGCGGCCCGGTGACGGTAACACATCCGGCCATGACCCGCTATTTCATGACGATACCCGAGGCCTCAAGACTTGTCATCCAGGCCGGGGCACTGGCGAAAGGGCGTCAGATTTTCGTTCTCGATATGGGAGAGCCTGTAAAGATTGTGGA
The DNA here is from genome assembly GCF_055710085.1 of Bacillus sp. VA13. NCBI lineage: Bacteria > Bacillati > Bacillota > Bacilli > Caryophanales > Bacillaceae > Bacillus > Bacillus sp. VA13. The sequence goes on from NZ_JBVQPP010000002.1 coordinate 727,513, forward strand.
TCTTGCCAAAAACCTCATTCATTTGTCCGGCTACACGACTGAGCAGATTCCAATCGAATTCACAGGCATTCGTCCCGGCGAAAAAATGTATGAGGAATTGCTGAATAAAAATGAAGTACACGCTGAACAAATCTTTCCGAAAATTCATATCGGCAAAGCAGTTGACGGCGATTGGCCGGTGCTGATGCGCTTTATTGAGGATTTTAATGATCTGCCGGAAGCCGACTTGAGAGCGAGGCTGTTTGCGGCAATCAATACATCAGACGAAATGACGGCTGCCAGTGCTCATTAGGGGGAGTGAAGATGACGAAAAAGATATTGTTTTGCGCGACTGTCGATTATCATTTTAAAGCCTTTCACCTCCCTTACTTTAAATGGTTTAAACGAATGGGCTGGGAGGTTCATGTCGCTGCGAGCGGACAAACCAAGCTGCCGTATGTGGATGAGAAGTTCTCCATCCCAATTCGCAGGTCACCCTTTCATCCTCAGAATCTGGCCGTTTACAGACAGCTGAAGGAAGTGATCAACACCAATCAATACGATATTGTCCATTGCCATACGCCGGTCGGCGGCGTGCTTGCCAGACTAGCGGCGAGGCAGGCCAGGCGGCATGGAACAAAGGTGCTGTACACAGCGCACGGATTTCACTTTTGCAGCGGAGCGCCGATGAAAAATTGGCTGCTTTACTATCCGATTGAGAAATGGCTTTCGGCATATACAGACTGCCTGATTACGATCAACGAAGAGGATTACACACGGGCGAAGAGACTTCAAAGGCGGAGCGGAAAGACGCAGAAAATTCATGGCATCGGCGTCAATACCGAGCGGTTCCGGCCTGTCAGCCTGGAAGAGCAGCAAAGACTTAGAGAAAAACACGGTTTCCGTGAAGATGATTTTATATTGGTTTATCCCGCTGAGCTCAATCTGAACAAAAACCAGAAGTTGTTAATCGAAGCCGCAGCCTTGCTGAAAGAACACATTCCGTCGCTCCGCCTTGTTTTTGCCGGAGAAGGAGCGATGGAACAAGCGTATCGAACGTTGGCTGAAAAGCTTGGTGCTTCCGGCAATGTCCGCTTTTACGGCTTTTGCCGCGACATTCATGAGCTGATTCAGCTTGCAGATGTATCTGTCGCATCCAGCATTAGGGAGGGCCTCGGCATGAATGTGCTTGAGGGGATGGCAGCGGAAAAACCGGCGATTGCCACGGATAACCGCGGGCATCGGGAAATCATCCGGGATGGAGAAAACGGTTTTCTGATCAACATCGGTGACAGTGCCGCTTTTGCCCGCCGGATTGAACAGCTTTACCATAAGCCGGAACTCTGCAGAAAGCTGGGACAGGAAGGCCGAAAAACAGCCTTGCGCTTTTCGGAGTCGCGAACGGTAGAAGAAATGGCAGATATTTATTCCGCGTACATGGATATGGATACAAAGGAGAAAAGCGTATGAACTCAGGACCGAAAGTTTCTGTCATTATGGGCATTTATAATTGTGAATGCACTTTGGCGGAATGCATTGAATCCATACTCAGCCAATCCTATAAAAATTGGGAGCTGATTATGTGCGATGATGCGTCAACAGACGGCACGCTCCGCATCGCGAAGCAGTATGCCGCTCATTACAGCGATCGCATCAAGCTGATTCAAAACAAAACAAACAAGCGGCTTGCCGCTTCATTAAATCATTGTCTTTCGCATGCGACAGGCGAGTATATCGCACGTCAGGATGGAGACGACCTTTCATTCCCGCGCCGTCTGGAAAAGCAGGTCGCGTTTTTAGAAAAGCACCACCACTATCAGGTGGTTGGCACCGGCATGCTTGTATTTGATGAATGTGGCGTAAGGGGCACACGCATCCTGCCTTCTGTTCCGGAGCCGGGCATCATGGCAAAAGGAACCCCGTTTTGCCACGGAACAATTATGATGAGAGCCAGCGCCTACCGAACGCTGAAAGGCTACCGTTCGGTGCGGCGGACGAGACGGATGGAGGATATTGATTTGTGGCTTCGCTTTTTTGAAGAGGGCTTCAGAGGCTACAATCTCCAAGAAGCGTTGTATAAAGTAAGGGAAGACAGCGATGCATTCAAACGGAGGTCATTTACGTATTCCATCGACAATGCCATCCTTGTCTATCAGGCATGCAGACGCTTGAAGCTTCCTCTATCTGATTACATATATATTGCAAAACCGTTAATTCGCGCATTTATGCCTCCAGCCGTGATGAATCGCTACCACAAAAAAAGAGTGATGAACCAAAAGGAAGGGCTTGTCAAGCATGAGTAGCAGCCAAAAACGCGTGCTTCAAGTTCTCAGCGGCATGAACAGGGGCGGCGCGGAAACCATGGTGATGAATTTATATCGGAAAATGGACAGAAGCAAAGTACAATTTGATTTTTTAACGTATCGAAATGATCCGTGCGCTTATGATGAAGAGATTTTATCTTTAGGCGGGCGGCTTTTCTATGTCCCGAGCATCGGGCAAAGCAATCCCCTTACATTTGTGAGGAATGTAAGAAACACGATAAAAGAAAACGGGCCGTTCAGCGCCGTTCATGCGCACACGGATTTTCAAACGGGTTTTATCGCCCTTGCGGCAAGGCTTGCCGGAGTGCCGGTCAGGGTATGTCATTCCCACAATACGTCGTGGAAGACCGGCTTCAATTGGAAGGATCGCCTGCAGCTGATGGTGTTTAGGCGGCTTATTTTGGCGAATGCGACAGCACTGTGTGCCTGCGGAGAGGATGCGGGCAGGTTTTTATTCGGCCAGTCCAACATGGAGCGGGAGCGTGTTCATCTCCTTCCGAACGGGATTGATCTTGATTTGTTCGCCCCAAATGGGCAGAGAGCTGATGAAGAAAAAACAGCACGCGGCATTGCTGCTGACCGTCTCATCATTGGCCATGTGGCCCGGTTTCATGAAGTGAAAAACCACGCGTTTTTGCTGAAGCTTGCCGCACATCTCAAAGAACGAGGGGTTCGCTTTCAGCTCGTTCTCGCAGGAGACGGGCCGCTGCGCGAGAAAATGGAAGAGGAGGCGCGGCAGCAGAATCTGCTTTCAGAAGTCCTCTTTTTAGGCACTGAAGAACGCATTCATGAGCTGATGCGCACATTTGATGTGTTTGTCATGCCGTCTCTATACGAAGGCTTGCCGGTGGTATTAGTGGAAGCGCAGGCATCGGGGCTTCCATGCATTATTTCAGACAACATTACAGATAAAGTTGACGCTGGGCTTGGGCTTGTGACGAGATTGAGTCTTTCTGAGCCGATCGGCATCTGGGCTGAAACCATTGCAAGAGCGGCCGCCGCAGGCAGGCCGAAGCAGGAGCTCATCCAAGGTACACTCGCAAAACTTGGCTACGATGCACAGCAAAACGTAGGAGCGCTGCTGAATGTATACAACATTACTAGCGGAAAAGGACAATAAACGATGATTGTATATGCCGTCAATATGGGAATTGTATATATTTGGTCTTGGTTTGCCAAAATGTGCGGCGGCCGTGACGATTCGCTCGCCACGGGGTATCGGCCGAATAAACTTTTGATTTGGATTCCGCTTGCTTCACTTGTGCTCGTGTCGGGTCTGCGTTACAGAGTCGGCACGGATTTTCAGACATACACACTGCTGTACGAATTGGCGGGCGATTATCAAAATGTGTGGCAGATATTCGGTTTCGGCACAGCAAAAACGGCGACAGATCCGGGCTTTACCGCACTCCTTTGGCTGATGAATTTTATCACGGAAGATCCGCAAATCATGTATATAACGGTTGCGGCCGTGACCTACAGTTTGGTTATGAAGACACTCGCTGATTACGGAAGGCCGTTTGAGCTGAGTGTCTTTTTATTTTTAGGAACCTTTCATTATTACGCGTCTTTTAACGGCATCAGGCAATACATGGTGGCAGCCGCATTGTTTTGGGCGATCCGTTATATCATCAGCGGGAACTGGAAGCGATATTTTCTAATCGTGCTGATCAGCTCGCTCTTTCATTCTTCGGCACTGATTATGATTCCGGTGTACTTTATTGTCAGAAGAAAAGCCTGGTCACCGGCGATATTCGGTTTATCCGCTCTATTTCTAGGCATGACGTTTTTATATCAAAAATTTGTTTCTGTGTTTGTCGTTGTGCTTGAAAACAGCTCATACAGCCATTATGAAAAATGGCTCATGACAAACACAAATGGAATGAATGTGATCAAAATCGCTGTCTTGGTTCTGCCGCTGTTTCTCGCCTTTTGCTACAGAGCGCGTCTGCGAAAGCTGTGGCCGCAAATCGACATCGTCGTCAATTTGTGCCTGCTCGGTTTTTTGTTCGGGCTTTTGGCCACAAAGGATGTGATCTTTGCCAGATTCAATATTTATTTCGGCCTGTATCAAATGATCTTAGTCCCTTATTTCGTCAGGATATTTGATGAAAAATCGAATGCCCTTATCTATATCGCTATCATTGTTTGTTATTTTCTTTACAGTTATTTGCTTATGCCGGTTGATTCGTCCGTTCTGCCTTACAGAACGATTTTTTCCCGGTAATTTATGCAAGAGGAGCCGGTCATTATGGAAACACCTGCGGTTAGTCTGTTAGTCGCTGTTTATAACACAGAAACATATATCAGAACGTGTCTCGAATCACTGCGGAACCAGACGCTGAATAATATTGAAATCATCATTGTCAATGACGGTTCAGCAGATGACAGCCCGGAAATCGCGGAGGAATACGCCAAAAACGATCACAGATTCAGGGTGTTTCATCAGGAGAACCAGGGTCTCGGCGCGGTTCGGAATAAAGGCATCGACGCGGCACGCGGCGAGTTTATCGCGTTTATAGATTCAGACGATTGGATCGAACCTGATTATTGCGAGCGAATGCTCCAGGCAGCAGACGATAAAACGGATCTGGTCATTTGCAATTACGCCGCGGAGTTTGAGGACACTGGAAAAACCATGATCTCTGATATTACAGAAACCTATCAGAATCAGCCGAAGGAGCAGTATATCAAGGCGTTATTTGAAGGAAAGGTCAGAGGGTTTTCATGGAACAAACTGTACAGAAGAAGCATGGTTGAAGCGCATCGGCTGTCGTTTCCGCTCCGCGGCGAGCTAGAGCATGTGGAGGATCAGTTTTTCAGCTTTCGGGCTCATTTTTTCGCCCGCTCGGTATCCTATGTGAAAGCGCCGCTCTATCATTACCGGATTCACCTTTCCTCCATTGTGCAAAGCTATCAGAAAAAACTGTTTGAATCAGGGCTTGCGCTGTATGAGGCAAATGCAGCGTTTTTACAGGAGAACAACAAACTGGAGGCGTACCAAAAGGAGCTTGATACTTTTATGGTGCTTCACAGCAGCATCTGTATGCTGAACGAATGGAAAACAAGCGGAAGCCGCCGGCTGCTCGAAAAGCTTAGAAATGTCGGCGTGATTTGCGCGGATCCAGTGTTTCGGGAGAGCCTCTCAAAAACGGGTACTGCGCCCTTTGACGCAAAACGATCATGCCTGCTTCTGATGGCGAAATACAGAATGATTCCGTTCGTCGCTATGGCCTCGGCCGTGTATCAGCGGGCGATCGAGTACAAAATGAGAAACAGAGGGTGAGGACATGTCGTTACAATCATTGAAAATCAATCTTGCAGAATGGCTGCTGCTTAAGGTCAAATACCCGTCTCAATATTGGCTGGGTACGGCCGATCAGCCGGTAAAGACCGAAGCACATCAGAAAAAAATCATACTGACCCTGCTGCCGTCCCATGACAATTTGGGAGATCATGCGATTGCTTATGCCAGCAAAGCATTTCTTGACCAGGAATACCCCGATTTTGACATCGTCGAGGTCGATATGAAGGACATTTACAAATCAGCAAAAGCGCTGCTCCGCTCGCGCCATCCGGAGGATATGGTCTTTATCATCGGCGGAGGAAACATGGGTGATTTATACCGTTATGAGGAGTGGACGCGCCGCTTCATCATTAAAACATTTCACGACTATCGAGTTGTCCAGCTGCCGGCAACGGCTCATTTTTCTGACACGAAAAAAGGGCGCAAAGAGCTGAAACGGGCGCAGAAAATTTATAACGCGCACCCTGGCCTATTGCTGATGGCCCGGGATGAAACAACGTATCAGTTTATGAAACGGCATTTTCAAGAAAAAACGATTTTGAAGCAGCCGGACATGGTGCTGTATTTAGATAGAAGCAAGACCCCCGCAGAGCGCGAAGGGGTTTATATGTGTTTGCGTGAGGATCAGGAAAGCGTGCTTCAGGAGGATGAGAGAAACCGGGTAAAGGCTGCGCTATTTGAAGAATTCGGCGACATCAAAGCCTTTACGACAACGATCGGGCGCCGGATCAGCCGCGATTCACGGGAGCGGGAGCTTGAAGCGCTGTGGTCTAAGCTGCAAAGCGCAGAAGCCGTTGTCACTGACAGGCTTCATGGCATGATTTTTTGCGCGCTGACAGGAACGCCGTGTGTCGTCATCCGCTCCTTTGACCACAAGGTGATGGAAGGCTATCACTGGCTCAGAGACATCCCATCCATGAAGCTGATTGAACATCCGGACCCGGAGCGTGTAACAGCCGCAGTAAAAGAACTGTTAACAAAAGAAACACCCCGTGCCGGCTTTCCGAGAGATATGTATTTTAAAGGACTGCGGGACAAAATCAGCGGTGAAGCGCTATGACCCCGCTCGTCAGCATTATTGTCCCGATGTATAACGTTGAACCATTTATAGAAGAGTGCATTGACTCTCTGCTTCGTCAAACGTTTTCTGATATTGAAATTATTCTCGTGAATGACGGAACACCGGATCGTTCAGGCGAGATTGCAGAGGACTATGCAAAACGGGATGCGAGAATCCGGGTCATTCATCAGGCAAACGGCGGGCTGAGCTCAGCACGAAATGCGGGAATAAAGGCCGCGCGGGGTACTTATATCGGCTTTGTTGACGGAGACGATTATGTATCTTCCGCCATGTTCCAGAGGCTGATTGAAGAAGCAGAACAAAATCGGCTCGACATCGCTGGGTGCGGTTTTTATAAGCAGTCAGCGGACAGGCGCGTGTATGTGCCGCCGCAGCTTGACATAAACCGCGTGCTGACAAAACCGGAAATGGCTGAACGGCTCAAACATGCTCACGAAACGAGATTTATCTGGTATGTATGGCGTTATGTTTATCGCCGTGAGCTTTTGGAGAGAGCCAATCTGATGTTCGATGAAGACATCCGTTTTGCTGAAGATTCTCCCTTCAATTTGTCCGCTTTTTGCGAAGCCGAGCGGGTGAAAATGCTGGATGAAGGCTTGTACATCTATCGTGAAAATCCGAACAGCCTGACAGAAATTCCTTATAAGCCGGCGATGGATGAATATATCCAAAAGCAATATCAGGCGAAAATCGCATTCTATAATCATTACGGTTTAGCAGGTGCATGCAAAGAAGATTTGAATGTGTACATTTGCAAGCACCAGCTTCCGATGCTTCTCGCAAACGCCTGTGCTTCTCCGAAACCGCCGAAAGACATCAAAAAACAGATTAGACACATTTTATCCTATGACATGGTGCGGCAGGCTGTCAGAAATACACCGGTCCAGCATGAGAAATTATTAAGAGGCGAGCGTTTGGTATTAGGACTGTGCAAATTACGGCTCATATTTCTCATCAAGCTGTTTTTTGAGCAGCGGGGAACGATGAAAGGCAGTGCAAAGCAGGCATGAAATTCACGATAAACTTCAGCGCAAATCTCACGGCTTTTCTCTTGTCCGTTTTCCTGTCGGTCTGGATGACGCCTTTTATTGTCAAAACGCTCGGTGTGGAAGCGTTCGGCTTTGTTCATTTGACACAAAATGTGATTAATTACTTTTCGATTATCACCGTGGCGCTCAGTTCGGTTGTTGTGCGGTTCTTTTCTGTCGCCGCCCACAGGGGAGAGCGCGATAAAGCAAATGCGTATATCAGTAATTATTTAGCGGCGTCTGTTCTGATTTCAATGCTACTTTTGCTGCCTCTTGCGGGTTCGGCTTTCTTTATTGACCGCGTCATGAACGTGCCGCCAGCGCTTTTGGCTGATGTGCGTCTGTCAATTTTGATCGGCAGTCTGCTGTTCATTTTAACGTTTCTGATGGCGGGTTTCGGCGCTGCACCATTTTATGCAAACCGCCTTTACATCACCAGTTCAATTCAGGCGGTGCAAATGCTGATACGCGTGCTGTCTGTGCTGCTCTTGTTTGCATGTTTTGCGCCGAAAATCTGGCAGATCCAGCTTGCCGCTTTAGCTGGTGCTGTCATCGCGTCTGTGCTGTCTTTCTATTTCTTCAAAAAACTGATTCCGTGGTTTTCGTTTCGGATGAAGGATCTTTCATTCCGCATAAGCAGGGAGCTGTTTCAGGCGGGCGCATGGAGCTCCGTCAATCAAATCGGCGTCCTGCTTTTTTTGCAGATTGATCTATTAACTGCCAATTTGGTGCTGGGGGCGTCTGCATCCGGGAAATACGCGGCGATTATCCAGTTTCCGCTGCTGCTGCGCAGCTTGGCTGGCACGGTCGCATCCCTGTTTGCGCCTCTTATTACTTCATATTATTCAAAAGGCGATATGGACGGATTAGTGAATTACGCCAACAAGGCAGTGAGGCTGAACGGTCTTTTGCTTGCGCTTCCTGCTGCCTTATTGGGCGGATTGGCGGGGCCTTTTCTGACGATCTGGCTTGGACCATCCTTTTCGTCTATAGCACCGCTTTTATATATTCATGCCGGATACTTAGTGGTCAGCCTCGCCTTTATGCCGCTGTTTTATATATGGACCGCCTTTAATAAACAAAAAACACCGGCGATCGTTACCCTGCTGTTAGGCGCAGTGAATGTGGTGCTGGCTGTCACGCTGAGCGGGCCGGCCCATCTCGGACTGTACGGCATTACATTGGCCGGGGCGGTATCCCTTATTTTGAAAAATGCCATCTTTACGCCGCTTTACGTATCCCGCATTACCGGCTACAAAAAGCACGTGTTCTTTAAAGGGATAATCGGGCCTCTTTCAGCGGCTGTGTTTGCGTGGGCGGTCTGTGAGGCAATCCAGTTCGTTGTGAAGATTGACGGCTGGGCATCACTGATAGCGGCGGGAATGACAGTCAGCTGCTGCTACGCGGTTTTCGCTTTTATGCTCGTTTGTACGAAAGAGGAAAGACAGCTGGTACTAAAGCGGTTTCGAAAAACGAAAGGAGCTGTGAATCTTTGATCCTGAAACGACTTTTTGATCTGACGGCCGCCATTTTTTTATTGTGCTGTACGAGTGTCATCATTTTATTCACCATAGCCGTTGTCAGGCTGAAAATAGGATCACCTGTCTTCTTTAAGCAAGTAAGGCCGGGCCTGCACGGCAATCCGTTCACCCTTTATAAATTCCGAACGATGACGGATGAACGGGACAGTGAAGGAAATCTGCTGCCTGATGAAGTCCGGCTGACGAAAACGGGCAGGCTGATCAGAAAGCTGAGCATTGATGAGCTTCCGCAGCTGGTGAATGTCCTAAAAGGTGATCTCAGCCTTGTCGGTCCGCGGCCGCTTTTGATGGACTATCTGCCGCTTTATACAGAAAAGCAGGCACGGCGCCATGAGGTGAAGCCGGGTATCACAGGCTGGGCACAAATCAACGGCAGAAACGCGATTTCCTGGGAAAAGAAATTTGAATTAGATGTTTGGTACGTTGACAACCGATCATTTTTTCTCGATATGAAAATTTTATGTTTGACGGTGCGAAAAGTACTTGTTTCAGAAGGGATTCAGCAAACCAATCACGTGACAGCGGAACGGTTTACGGGAAGCGGAGATGTGTCCTCATGAGAAGAAACGTGGCCATTGTGGGTGACGGCGGACACGGAAAGGTGATCAGAGAGCTGATAAACGCTCGGTCAGACATGCGATTAGCCGCGGTGCTTGATGATAAATTCCGAACATTTGAAGCGGGATCAGAGTGGTACACAGGCCCGCCGGAAGCCGTTGCTGAATTGCGAAGGCTCATTCCCGATGTATTGTTTCTGGTCGCCATCGGAAACAACAGTGTCAGAAAACAGCTGGCGGAGCGACTGGGACTTAAGAAAGAAGATTTCATTACATTGATTCACCCGTCAGCCATCGTCAGCAAGTCGGCTGTCATCGGGGAAGGGACCGTGATTATGGCGGGCGCAATCATTCAGGCGGATGCGCGTATCGGCGCCCACTGCATCATCAATACGGGCGCAGTGGCAGAGCATGATAATCAAATCAGCGATTACGTTCATCTTTCTCCGCGTGTCACGCTATCAGGAGCGGTCGCCGTTCAGGAAGGCGCTCACGTCGGAACCGGCGCGGCCGTCATACCGCAGCTCACAATCGGATCTTGGAGCATTGTCGGCGCCGGCTCCGCAGTGATCCGTTCCATACCGGACAGGGTAACGGCTGCCGGTGCCCCGGCGCGCATTATTTCTTCCATTCAGACATAAAACAAAGGATGATTATATGTATAAAAGAATCTACTTATCTCCCCCTCATATGAGCGGCAGGGAGCAGCACTATATTTCAGAAGCCTTTCGCTCAAATTGGATCGCGCCGCTTGGGCCTCTCGTGAATTCATTTGAAGAACAGCTGGCAGAACGCGTCGGTGTAAAAGCAGCAGCTGCGGTCAGCTCTGGAACGGCGGCGATTCATCTGGCGCTGCGTTTGCTTGAAGTAAAAGAAGGAGACACTGTGTTTTGCCAGTCCTTCACATTTGTAGCAACCGCCAACCCGATTTTGTATGAAAAAGCGGTGCCCGTCTTTATTGATTCTGAGCCTGATACGTGGAATATGTCGCCGAAAGCCCTCGAAAGAGCGCTGGAGGATGCGAAAAGAAGCGGAACTCTGCCAAAAGCGGTTATTGCCGTCAATCTATATGGGCAGAGCGCGAAAATGGATGACATCGTAAGCCTGTGTGATGCATATGGAGTTCCTGTCATTGAGGACGCAGCCGAATCTCTCGGCACAGTTTATAAAGGGAAGCAAAGCGGGACATTCGGGCGCTTCGGCGTTTTTTCATTTAACGGGAACAAAATCATCACCACATCAGGCGGCGGGATGCTCGTTTCAGACGATGAAGCCGCCATTGAAAAAGCACGATTTCTCGCTTCGCAGGCACGAGAACCGGCTGTTCATTATCAGCACAGCGAAGTCGGGCATAATTACAGGCTGAGCAATATCCTCGCCGGCGTGGGCATTGCCCAGCTTGAGGTGCTGGATGAGCGGGTGGAGAAAAGAAGGGCCATTTTTACAAGATACAAAAACGCGCTCGGTCATATTAACGGTGTCCGTTTTATGCCGGAGCATGAAGCAGGTGTATCCAATCGCTGGCTGACCACGCTCACACTTGATAACGGGCTGAGCCCATATGACGCGGTTCAACGACTTGCGGAAGAAAACATTGAAGCACGTCCGCTTTGGAAGCCGCTCCATACCCAGCCGCTGTTTGAGCCGTCTTTATTCTATTCTCATGAAGATACAGGAAGCATATGCGAAGGTCTTTTCAAGCGAGGGATCTGTCTCCCATCAGGGTCAAATCTGACGGAAGAAGAGCAAGACCGGGTCATTGATGTGCTAACACACTTATTCCAAACTGGCGAGGTGAAGAAATGGACAGCAAGCATTCGATGATCAGCCTGAAACAGAAACTGTCCGGGCTGCTCGACGTCATTCCGAAGCAATCCGAGATCATATATGCCGACTATCCTCTATACGGAAATGTAGGGGATTTATTTATTATGAAGGGAACAGAAGCCTTCTTTAAAGAACACGGGATCCGGGTCAGAAAACGCTGGAATCCCGACAATTTTCCACTTGGGCGAAAGCTCGATCCGAATCTCATCATCGTCTGCCAGGGAGGCGGCAACTTCGGGGATTTGTATCCGTATTATCAAGGCTTTAGAGAGAAAATCGTCCAAACCTATCCGAATCACAAAATCGTGATCCTGCCGCAATCGATTTATTTCCAAAACGAAGACAATCTGAAACGGACGGCGGAGATATTTTCTAAGCATGCGAATCTCCATATCATCACAAGGGAAAAAGCCTCCTATGCAACGGCGCAGGCTTATTTTACAAGCAATCAGATTAAGCTTCTGCCTGATATGGCTCATCAGCTGTTTCCGGTCGCTCCAACGCAGCAGCCATTCAACCAAAGGCTGAGATTTATCAGAACAGATCATGAAGCAAACAAGGAGCTTCAGGAACACGCAAAAGCGGAAAGCTACGACTGGCGCACGGTGCTGTCAGCTTCAGACCGCCGGACGATCGCTTTTCTGCAAACGCTGAACGTCCTGAATAAAAAAGCGGGCAATCCTCTGCCCATCGCGTATATATGGGAAAAATACTCGGATTATATCGTCAAAAAAGCGATTCGGTTTTTCAGCCGTTACGAATCGGTGGAAACATCGAGGCTGCACGGCCACATCCTGTCCTCTCTTCTTCAAAAAGAAAACACGGTCATTGATAATTCCTACGGGAAAAACGCCAATTACTATCATACCTGGATGGAAGGAGTGCCAAGCACCCGACTCATCCAGAACGCCTCAAAGAAGGAAAACCTTCCTGCTCACATATGAGCGGAAGGTTTATTTTGATTCTCCCCGTTTGACTTTGTTGTACGCTTCATCTAAATGCTGAATCCGTTTCAAGACGACTGCGTTTTTCGTCAGCTGGTCCTGCACAAGCGTTGAGACGACGGAACGGTAGTAGCTGTTCATCGCGTGGATTTTATCCTCAGACTGATTCATTTCAATATGCTGTTTTAAATTCTCAATAAAATAAGGGACGGAAAAAAGTTCAGACATTTCTTTGGCAGCTCCTTTTTCATAAATGTATACGGTGTGATCTCAATCATGTACAATGAAGAAAGGGGAGTGAGCAAGATGGATATGAAACTTCAGCAAGTACAAGTATTAAAGCCTCAACTGACACAGGAGCTCAGGCAGGCCATCACGCTTCTTGGCTATCATTCGGCAGAACTCGCCGAATACATTGATGAGCTCTCACTGGAAAACCCTCTTATTGAACGAAAGGAAACAGACACACCGCCACTATCTTACCATAAAACAAACAAAAACAGGATGAATGCACAGGAAGCAGGCCTTCAATTAAGTGATCCGCAAAAAACACTGCAGGATGTGTTAAAGCAGCAGTCACTCGATATGAATCTGACAAACACTGAAAAAAAGATTTTCAATTATCTGATTCATTCGCTTGATTCAAACGGGTACTTGGAAGAAGATATGGAGGAAGCAGCACGGCGACTATCTGTTTCGACTAAGGAAGCGGAAACGGTTTTGGCAAAGCTTCAGTCGTTAGAGCCGGCTGGAATTGGCGCAAGATCTCTGCAGGAATGTATCCTTCTCCAATTACAGCGGCTGCCGAATAGAAATGAACAAGCGGAAATGCTTGTTTCAGCTCATTTTGATGCTTTTGCGCAAAAAAGATGGAAAGCGCTTTCAAGAGAAACAGGAATTCCGCTTCATGCGATTCAAGATATCTCTGATGACATCGCAGCTCTTCATCCAAGACCGGGCCTTCTGTTTGCCCAGCCAGAGCAAGATGTGTATATCGAGCCTGACATTTTTATCACCGTGAAAAACGGGCACATCGCAGCAGAGCTGAATACCCGCTCGTTTCCAGAGATAGACCTGCATCCGCAGTACAGAACGCTTTTATCGTCCGGCTCCTGTCAGGATACCGCCTCTTATTTATCTGTGAAATACCAGGAATGGCGCTGGCTGAGCCGCGCGCTGCGACAGCGAAAACAGACGATCACGAGAATTGTCAATGAGCTGATCACACGGCAAAAGGATTTCTTTCTGAAAGGGCGAGGTGCAATGAAGCCGCTGACTCTTAGGGAGATAGCAGACTGCCTGAGCCTTCATGAATCAACTGTAAGCCGGGCAATCAAAGGGAAAACGATACAAACGCCGTACGGACTGTTTGAGATGAAACTCTTTTTCTCAGCAAAAGCCGAGGCTTCAGGAGATGGAGATGCGTCTAACTATGCAGTCAAAACCCATCTAGAAGACCTGGTCAATCAAGAGGACAAAACAAAACCGCTCTCAGACCAAAAGCTTGCCGACTTGCTGTACGAACGGCACGGCATCCAAATCTCCAGACGCACGGTCGCAAAATACCGCGATCAAATGAACATTCCGTCATCGGCAGCGAGAAAACGGTATAAATAAAATCCTCCCATGTTGGGAGGATTTTTTTAAGGAATCATCCAGCTGAACACATGATGCTGCAAAAAGGTGATGATACAAACGAGCAGCAGCAAAAACAGGCTGTGTTTAATGGTAAAGCGGAAAAGATCTGATTCCTTCCCGGCGAGTCCTACCGCGGCGCACGCCACCGCAATCGACTGTGGCGAAATCATTTTTCCTGTGACACCGCCTGAAGAGTTGGCGGCGACAGAGAGAACTGGGTCCATGCCGACCGATAACGCGGTGACTTTCTGCAGGTTGCCGAACAGCAGGTTGGCAGAAGTATCCGAGCCGGTAATGAAGACGCCGAGCCAGCCGAGAACAGGCGAAAAGAAGGTAAACATCGAACCTGTCAGTGCGAGTGTCATCCCGAGTGTCGTGCTCATTCCTGAGGAGTTTGTGACATAGGCAAAACCAACGACAGATGCGATGGTCAAAATCGGAAACTTCAACTCTTGGATCGTTTCTTTAAAAACAGCTCCCCAGTCTTTCCACGAAATCGCCGTGATGAACTTTGACAGCACAGCAGCAATCAATATCGCGGTGCCGGCTGAACCAAGCACCTCAAGCTTGTAAACCGCTTCAATCGGCGCGCCGTCAGCATTGATAATTTGATTGTTCAACAAAGGCACACCAGGGGCAAAAGTCAGTTTTTCGCCAACTGCGTTCAGCCACTTCAAGAAAACCGCAGCGCCTTCATAATGCCCGGTCAGCGCGGATTTGACAGATGGAATGCCCCATACAGAAATCATCACCGTCAGCAGCAGAAATGGCGACCAGGCCTTGAAAATCTGTCCGCCGCTGTACGCAGGCGCGGCCGGATTCGTTTTCGCCATTTCAATCGCGGCGGCAGATTCTTGTTCACCGGCAAACCGGAATGTTGTTTTCGGCTTCCACCATTTCAAAAACACAGCAAGCGCAGCCATCGAAACAAGCGCCGACAAAACATCCGGCAGCTCAGGCCCTAAGAAATTGGAACTGAGATATTGAACAACAGCAAAGGAAACACCGGAAACGAGAATCGCCGGCCAGACCTCAAAGGCTTTCCTGAACCCGCTCATGATGATGATTAAATAAAGAGGAATAAATACGGATAAAAACGGCAGCTGCCGCCCGACCATTTGCGAAATCTCCATCGCCGGAATCCCAGTCGGCCCTTCTACGGCTGTAATCGGAATCCCAATCGCGCCAAAGGCGACTGGCGCCGTATTGGCGATCAAACAGATTCCCGCTGCATAAAGAGGATTAAAGCCGAGGCCGACCAGCAGCGCGGCAGAAATGGCGACCGGCGCTCCGAAGCCGGCAGCTCCTTCTAAAAAAGCCCCGAATGAGAAAGCGATCAGGAGCGCCTGAAGCCGGCGGTCATCCGTAATCGAGAGAACAGAACTGCGAATGATATCAAACTGTCCCGTTTTCACAGTGATTTTATACAAAAAAACAGACGTCACAATGATCCAGCCGATCGGCAAAATCCCGTATACGGCTCCTTGTGTCGCGGACATCAGCGCTTTTTCTGCCGGCATCCGATAAACCAATACAGCAATGATAAGTGCGATTCCCAATGTGGACAAGCACGCTGTATACCCCTTCATCCGTTTGATCGCGAGTGCCCAAAAAAAGAAAATAATCGGTACAAGTGCGGCAAGCGCTGATAAAAGCAAATTTCCCCCTATAGGCGTAAATGCCTGTGTCCATTGCATCCCAAACCCCTCCTTGAAACATAAACTGGCGTTATGTGTAAGCGGTTTCTATAGATGATATGATCATCTGATGACTGGGTAATAAGACCAGTTACCTAGCATTATATTTTGAAAAAAATCAAAGTACAAGACTTTTTGACAAAATTGTCAAAATCTTTTGGCGTCCCCCAAAACAGAGTATAATAGATCGTAAACAGCCAGACCTACAAGTTACGGGGTGAATTGCATTGAAATACAAACAGATTAAAACAAAGAAAATATATGAAGAAGTGGCGGATGCACTATTAGATATGATCAAAAACGGCGAATTGAAGCCAGGAGATAAATTAGACTCCGTTCAGGCGCTTTCCGAAAGCTTTCAAGTCAGCCGCTCAGCAGTTCGTGAAGCACTTTCCGCGCTAAAAGCGATGGGACTTGTCGAAATGAAACAGGGAGAAGGCACATACCTGAAGGAATTTGAGCTCAATCAAATTTCTCAGCCGCTCTCAGCCGCCCTTCTCATGAATAAAGAGGACGTCAAGCAGCTGCTTGAGGTCAGAAAACTGCTTGAAATCGGCGTGGCGTCATTAGCTGCTGAAAAAAGGACAGAAGCTGATCTCGAAAGAATTCATGCTGCGTTAAAGGAAATGGGCAGCATTGAAACGGACGGGGAGCTGGGCGAGAAAGCAGACTTCGCATTTCATCTGGCGTTAGCTGACGCTTCCCAAAATGAACTTCTTAAACACTTGATGAACCATGTGTCATCATTGCTGCTGGAAACGATGAGAGAAACACGGAAAATCTGGCTGTTTTCCAAGAAGACCTCAGTTCAGCGGCTGTATGAGGAGCATGAACGGATTTACAAGGCCGTGGCATCACAGGATGGAGTACAGGCAGAAGCCGCCATGCTGGCGCATTTAACGAATGTGGAAGATGTTCTTTCGGGATATTTCGAGGAAAATGTGCAATAACCAACTCATTTCCCGGGCAATTCCGCACCGCATGTACGGACAACCGAGACTGAGCCGCAAATGGTTCAGTCTTTTTACATGATGCAGGAAGAGCTTGTTGACATTTGCGGAAAAGGGAGTAAAATATTTTACTAAAATGAACAACGAGCTGAATAATGGAGGCAGATACAATGGCGACAATTAAGGATATCGCGCAGGAAGCGGGATTTTCAATTTCAACCGTTTCCCGCGTTTTAAATAACGATGAAAGCCTGTCTGTTCCTGATGAGACACGGGAGAAAATCTATGAAGCGGCTGAAAAGCTCAATTACCGCAAGAAAACAGTGAGGCCGCTGGTGAAACATATTGCGTTTTTATATTGGCTGACCGATAAAGAAGAATTAGAAGATGTCTATTTTAAAACAATGAGATTAGAAGTAGAGAAATTGGCGAAAACCTTCAATGTCGACATGACAACTTATAAAATATCGGATGGCATCGAAAGCATCCCTGAACATACGGAAGGGTTTATAGCTGTCGGGACATTTTCTGATGAAGAGCTGGCTTTCCTCAGAAATCTCACTGAAAACGGCGTCTTTATCGATTCAACTCCTGATCCCGATCATTTTGACTCGGTAAGGCCTGATTTAGCTCAAATGACAAAGAAGACGGTAAACATCCTGAGCGAGAAAGGGCATAAAAGAATTGGTTTTATCGGCGGCACATACAAAAATCCGAACACCAATCAGGATGAAATGGACATCCGTGAACAAACCTTCAGATCCTATATGAGGGAAAAAGGCATGCTGGACGAGCGTTATATTTTCTGTCATCGCGGGTTTTCTGTAGAAAACGGCTACCGCCTGATGACAACAGCGATCGATACATTAGGCGATCAGCTTCCGACTGCTTTCTTGATCGCAGCGGACCCGATTGCAGTAGGCTGTCTGCAAGCCCTGAACGAAAAAGGAATTCCCATACCGAACAGGGTAAGCGTAGTAAGCATCAACAACATCAGCTTCGCAAAGTATGTCTCGCCCCCTCTGACGACGTTTCATATTGATATACATGAATTATGTAAAAATGCCGTTGAAATGCTGCTTGAACAAGTGCAGGACAAGAGAAGAACGGTAAAAACATTATATGTGGGTGCGGAATTAATCGTCAGAAAGAGTATGAATTAAGAATGGCTTAGGAGACTAAGTCATTTTTTATTTAGGTAAAAAAATTTACCGATGGGAGTAAATAGTTTGTTTACACATTTTCTCAGTCGTGCTATATTGTTTTTAAAGCGCTTTCACTCATAACGAAAGGGTGACAATTAATGAAAATGGCAAAAAAGTATTTCGCACTCATGCTCTGCGCGGCTGTCAGTTTATCCTTGGCGGCTTGCGGCCCAAAGGAAAGCAGCAGCGCCAAATCAAGTTCAAAAGGGTCGGAGCTTGTAGTGTGGGAGGATAAGGAAAAGAGCATCGGCATTAAAGACGCCGTGGCTGCGTTTGAAAAAGAGCATGATGTGAAGGTCAAAGTTGTTGAAAAACCATATGCCAAGCAGATTGAAGATTTGCGGATGGACGGACCGGCCGGCACGGGTCCTGACGTGTTAACAATGCCAGGTGACCAAATCGGAACGGCTGTCACAGAAGGATTACTCAAGGAATTACATGTCGAAAAGAACGTTCAATCGCTTTATACTGACGCTTCCATTCAATCTCAAATGGTAGATCAAAAGCTTTATGGGCTGCCTAAAGCGGTCGAAACGACAGTGCTTTTTTACAACAAAGATCTCATTTCAGAAAAGGAATTGCCACAAACGCTGGAAGAGTGGTACGACTATTCTAAAAAGACTGCTGATGGAAGCAAGTTTGGCTTTTTAGCCCTGTTCGATCAAATTTATTATGCGGAAAGTGTGATGAGCGGGTACGGCGGATACATTTTCGGAAAGGACAAAGACGGCAGCTATAACCCGTCAGATATCGGGATCAATAATGAAGGCGCTGTCAAAGGTGCTGCGCTAATTCAGAAGTTTTACAAAGATGGCTTATTCCCGGCCGGCATTATTGGAGAACAAGGGATTAATGTGTTGGAATCGCTGTTCACAGAAGGAAAAGCCGCCGCGATTATCTCAGGTCCGTGGAATGTAGAAGCCTTTTCGAAAGCAGGAATCAATTATGGCATAACGAAACTGCCGGAGCTGGAAAATGGCAAAAACATGAGTGCCTTTATCGGTGTCAAAAGCTACAACGTCAGTGCATTTTCAAAGAATGCGGAGCTGGCGCAAGAATTGGCTGTTTTCCTGGCAAACGAAAAAAATTCTAAAACACGATATGAACAAACGAAAGAAGTCCCAGCTGTGAAATCCTTAGCCGATGACCCAGCTATTATGAAAAGCGAGGCGGCACGGGCTGTTACTGAGCAATCCCTCTTCTCAGAGCTGACGCCAAATATTCCGGAAATGAATGAAATATGGACGCCGGCTGATTCGGCATTGCAGACGGTTGCAACAGGAAAAGCGGATCCGAAACAAGCATTGGATCAAGCTGCTGAAACGGCCAAAGGACAAATCAAGGCAAAGCACAGCGGAAAATAAAGAGAAAGCTAGATTTGTATTGTAAGAGAGGTGAAAACGGTGCAGCATCGTCAAATCGCTTTGTTGCTGTCAATCATCCCGGGGCTCGGGCAATTTTATAACAAGCAATGGATAAAAGGTTTTGTCTTTCTTTTCTTAGGCGCATCGTTTTTTGCAGTCTTTGGAGATCTGCTCAATATGGGGTTTTGGGGGATTTTTACATTGGGAACAGAAGTGCCTCGGGATAATTCCGTGTTTTTGCTGGCGGAAGGGATTATCGCTGTAATCGTAACCTGCTTTGGCCTTGCGGTGTATTATGTGAATCTTCGCGATGCGTTTCAAAGCGGTAAACAGCGCGATGAAAACAAGCCATTGAGCTCCCTCAAGGAACAATACCAACATATTATTTCTCATGGCTATCCTTATGTCGTCAGCGGCCCATCTTTGTTTATATTAATTTTCGCCGTAATCTTCCCCATCTTATTCAGCTTTGCATTAGCGTTTACAAACTATGATTTGTATCATTCTCCTCCTGCTAAATTAATTGATTGGGTCGGTTTTCAAACCTTCTCAAACATTTTCACAGTTGATATTTGGAGGTCGACTTTTTTTGATGTGCTGGCTTGGACGGTGGTTTGGACACTTGCCGCATCCACACTGCAAGTCAGTTTAGGGATTTTTCTCGCGATTATTGTCAATCAGAAAGACATTCGTTTTAAACGCTTTTTCAGGACGATTCTCATTTTGCCATGGGCCGTTCCCGGATTCGTTACGATTTTAATTTTTGCAGGGCTGTTTAATGATAGCTTCGGTGCGATGAATCACGATATCTTGGCTTTCTTCGGCATAGAGCCTCTTCCATGGATGACAGATGCCAATTGGTCGAGACTTGCGCTGATTCTTATGCAGGGCTGGCTCGGGTTTCCGTACATCTTTCTCGTCTCAACAGGCGTCTTGCAGTCCATCCCGGACGATCTGTATGAAGCAGCCACGATTGATGGCGCTTCAGTCTTCGCAAAGCTGAGATACATTACGCTTCCAATGGTGTTCATTGCCATGGCTCCGATTATCATTACTCAGTTCACATTTAATTTTAATAACTTTAATATTATCTATCTATTCAATGGAGGCGGTCCGGCTGTAACCGGATCAACTGCCGGCGGGACAGATATCCTTGTTTCGTGGATTTATAAATTGACAATGCAGTCAAGCCAATATTCACTCGCCGCAGCTTTAACCATTTTATTATCTGTGTTTGTCATCTCCATCGCTTTGTGGCAGTTCAGGCAGACGAAGTCTTTTAAAGAGGAGGCATGAGGCATGCTGGCAGATATGAAGGTCAGAAAATATATCCGTCTCCTTCTCTCTTACTTGTTGTTAGCCTGTATGGCGGTCATCATTGTTTATCCTCTCCTTTGGACGGCAGGCGCAAGTTTTAATCCCGGCAATAGCTTGATCAGTACATCCATCATTCCGAAGCATCCGACATTCGACCATTACAAGGAATTATTTGCGGGCAAAGAAAGCCTTCAATATGTGCAGTGGTATATCAACTCAATGAAGATCAGCCTGTTTACGATGGCGGGGTCTTTAATCTGTGTGACGTTTACGGCCTATGCATTTTCACGCTTTCGATTTAAAGGGAGAAAATACGCTTTAACCCTCTTTTTATTGCTGCAAATGATTCCTCAGTTTTCGGCTTTAATTGCCTTGTTTGTATTGGCGCAAATCTTAGGAATGATCAATAGCCACTGGCTGTTAATCTTGCTTTATATCGGAGGGCTGATCCCGATGAATACGTATTTGATGAAAGGGTACATGGATTCCATTCCGATGGATTTAGACGAAAGCGCCAAGATTGACGGGGCCAGCAGCACAAGAATCTTCTTCCAGATCATTTTGCCATTATCAAAACCGATGGCGGCAGTAGTCGCCATGAACGGCTTTACCGGCCCGCTCGGAGATTTTGTGCTGTCCTCAACGATATTGAGAACGCCTGAATCATATACATTGCCCGTAGGTCTATTCAATTTAGTGAATGATGTTATGGGGGCCAGCTATACGACATTTGCAGCTGGAGCCCTGCTTATCAGCATACCGGTTGCCGTCATCTTTATCATGCTGCAAAAGAATTTTGTGTCCGGGTTAACCGCGGGGGGAACAAAAGGTTAAGAGATTAAGGAGGAGAATATGATGTCAAAGCTTGAAAAAACGCACGTAACAGGGGCAAAATTTATGCTTCACGGAGGAGACTACAATCCTGATCAATGGCTGGATCGCCCTGATATTTTAGCCGATGATATCAAGCTGATGAAGCTTTCTCATACGAATACGTTTTCTGTCGGCATTTTTGCATGGAGCGCGCTTGAGCCAGAGGAGGGCGTATACCAATTTGAATGGTTGGACGATATTTTTGAACGGATTCACAGCATAGGCGGCAGGGTCATATTAGCAACACCAAGCGGAGCTCGTCCTGCCTGGCTGTCGCAAACCTATCCTGAAGTTTTGCGCGTCAATGCCTCCCGTGTCAAACAGCTTCACGGCGGAAGGCACAACCACTGCCTCACATCTAAAGTCTACCGTGAAAAAACACGTCACATCAATCGGTTACTAGCAGAACGATACGGCAATCATCCTGCGCTGTTAATGTGGCATATTTCAAATGAATACGGAGGAGAGTGCCACTGCGATCTATGCCAGCATGCTTTCAGGGAGTGGCTGAAATCGAAATATGACAACAGCCTCAAGGCATTGAACCATGCGTGGTGGACTCCTTTTTGGAGCCACACATTCAATGACTGGTCACAAATTGAAAGCCCTTCGCCGATCGGTGAAAACGGCTTACACGGCCTGAACTTAGACTGGCGCCGGTTCGTCACAGATCAAACGATTTCGTTTTATGAAAATGAAATCATTCCGCTGAAAGAACTGACGCCTGATATCCCTATCACAACGAACTTTATGGCTGACACACCGGATTTGATTCCGTATCAGGGCCTAGACTACAGCAAATTTGCGAAGCATGTCGATGTCATCAGCTGGGACGCTTATCCGGTCTGGCACAATGACTGGGAAAGCACAGCTGATTTGGCGATGAAGGTCGGCTTTATCAATGACCTGTACCGGAGCCTGAAGCAGCAGCCTTTCTTATTAATGGAGTGTACGCCAAGCGCGGTCAATTGGCATAACGTCAACAAGGCGAAGCGCCCGGGCATGAATCTGCTGTCGTCCATGCAAATGATTGCCCACGGTTCGGACAGCGTTCTCTATTTCCAATACCGCAAATCGCGCGGATCATCAGAAAAATTGCACGGGGCAATAGTAGATCATGACAATAGCCCGAAGAACCGGGTCTTTCAAGAAGTGGCCAAAACCGGCGAAACATTAGAACGGCTGTCCGAGGTTGTCGGAACGAAGAGGCCCGCTGAAACGGCTATTTTATATGACTGGGAAAATCACTGGGCGCTCGAGGATGCTCAGGGGTTTGCGAAGGCGACAAAACGTTATGCGCAAACGCTTCAGCAGCATTACCGCACGTTCTGGGAACACGATATCCCTGTCGACGTCATCACAAAAGAACAGGATTTTTCACCATATAAACTGTTGATCGTCCCGATGCTATATTTAATCAGCGAAGACACCATTTCCCGTTTGAAAACGTTTACGGCTAACGGCGGCGCCTTAGTCATGACATATATCAGCGGGATTGTAAATGAGCATGATTTAACGTATACAGGAGGATGGCATCCGGATTTGCAAGCTATTTTCGGAATTGAGCCTCTTGAAACCGACACGCTGTATCCGAAGGATCGAAATGCTGTCAGCTATCGCAGCCAAACATATGAAATGAAGGACTATGCAACCGTGATCGATGTCAAGACCGCATCAGCAGAAGCGGTGTATCAAGAAGATTTTTACGCGCGTACGCCAGCGGTGACAAGCCATCAATATCAACAGGGCAAGGCGTATTTTATCGGTGCGCGTTTGGAGGATCAATTTCACCGGGATTTTTATGAAGGGCTCATCACAGACCTGTCTCTTTCTCCTGTTTTTCCGGTTCGGCATGGAAAAGGTGTCTCCGTACAAGCGAGGCAGGATCAGGATAATGATTATATTTTTGTCATGAATTTTACGGAAGAAAAGCAGCTCGTCACGTTTGATCACAGTGTGAAGGATATGATGACAGGAGACATATTATCAGGTGACCTGACGCTGGAAAAATATGAAGTCAGAATTGTCGTAAATACACATTAGGCTGATGCTCCGCTCGATACGGGCGGATTCTTTTTCTAGCATATTTGAAAAACGCTTACTTTAGAGTGAGGGGTGGAATCATGAGGGGCAGAGTGAAAATGTTCTTTGCGGCTGCCATCGTGTGGAGTGCATTCAGTTCTACGGGAAATGCCGCTTCCATTGAGGAGCAGAAACATGTGCCTGAGCTTCGGACAGATGATCTTTTCGTTAAAAAAGTAGAGGGTATGAACAAGGACTTTATCAAAGGGGCAGATGTGTCCAGTGTTATTGCTTTAGAAAACAGCGGAGTCACCTTTTACAATACTAGAGGTAAACGCCAGGACATTTTTACAACCTTAAAACAAGCTGGCATCAACTATATTCGCGTCCGAATCTGGAATGACCCGTATGATTCAAATGGCAATGGGTATGGAGGGGGGAACAATGATGTTCAAAAAGCCATCGAAATCGGAAAAAGAGCCACAGCGAATGGAATGAAGGTGCTGGTCGACTTTCATTATTCTGATTTCTGGGCCGATCCTGCGAAACAGAAGGTACCCAAAGCTTGGGCGAATCTCAGCTTTGAAGCTAAAAAAACAAAGCTCTATGAGTATACGAAACAAAGCCTGCAAAAGATGATCAAGGAAGGCGTCGACATTGGCATGGTTCAGGTCGGAAATGAAACGACAGGGGCATTTGCAGGTGAAACCGATTGGGCGAAAATGAGCCAATTATTTAATGAAGGAAGCCGCGCGGTCAGGGAGACAGACCCAGGTATTTTGGTCGCGCTGCATTTTACCAATCCTGAAACGGCAGGAAGGTATTCATTTATTGCAGAAACACTCAGCAAAAACAAAGTGGATTATGATGTGTTTGCCAGCTCGTATTATCCTTTCTGGCACGGCACATTACAGAATTTGACCTCCGTGCTGAAGGCTGTTTCCGATACGTACGGCAAAAAAGTCATGGTGGCGGAGACATCATACACCTATACCGCTGAGGATGGCGATGGGCATGAAAATACAGCGCCAAAAAGCGGGCAGACGCTGCCATATCCAATTTCCGTTCAAGGCCAGGCGGATGCGATAAGAGATGTGATGCAGGCCGTAGCGAATACAGGCACGGCGGGACTTGGCGTTTTCTATTGGGAGCCTGCGTGGACTCCAGTCGGGCCGAAAACACAGGTAGAGAAAAACAAAGTGCTGTGGGACACATACGGGTCAGGCTGGGCCTCCAGCTATGCTGCTGAATATGACCCTGAAGATGCTGGGAAGTGGTATGGGGGAAGTGCTGTGGATAACCAAGCTTTGTTTGATGTTAACGGACACCCGCTGCCTTCCTTGCAGGTGTTTCAATATGCGGAGTCAGGCCATACCCCGAAGAAGCGCTGAAACATAAAAATCCATGAGATGTACTATCTCATGGATCATTTTATTTTAAATCAACTAATATAAAACATTCGTCATCACTTTTATGATGGGCTTCCTTATGATGATGCAGTGATGTAAGGATTTTCTCTTTCAGGTCAGCAATAGGCAAATCGGGATGATCCTTTAATAAATCAAATAAATAACATGAAGCTGTAGGGTCCATCACGCCATCCGTATATAGAAGGAGCCTTCCGCCCTCCGTGTAGGGAAGGCTGCTAGAATGAAACACCGTGTCTTCAAACATCCCGATCGGAGGCGCGGTTGCGTGCAGCGGATTTTGGGTTCCGCCGGCGCCCTGCCATAATGCTGGCGGATGTCCTGCGTTGACATAATCAATTTTTTGCCGGGCTGTATCAATCTCAAGATAAATGGCAGTACAATAATGTCTTGCTTCCTCATCATTTTGAAACAAGCTGTGGAGGTGGCGGTCTAATTCCTTCATGACTTTGACGGGGCTGAGACCTTGCGTGATCTGGCGCTGGAACAAAGGATGAAGAGACATCGTAATCAATGCAGATGAAATCCCGTGCCCCATCACATCAAGAATAATAATGCCGTAACGATGTTCATCAATTTGATAAAATCCGTATAGATCACCTGATAACTCACTGGATGCTTTGTAATAAGCGTCAATCTGAATCTGATCGTTTACAATCGGTTCAGTCAACGAGTTTTCTTGGATCTTTCTGGCGAGCTCAAGCTCTCTTTTGGTGTTTAATTTAAATTGCTGATTTTGTTTGTTGGTCTCAAGGAGTTCTTCTTGTTTGGCCTTCAGCGTTCCCAAGGCAATTTCTAACTCCGCATTGGCTTTCTGCTTGGCAAGCAAAGCTTCCTGGGCCGCGTTTTTGGCCATCAGCAGCTCATTTTCATATTCATTTCGCTTCCGCATCGGAATCAGAACACACTCGGTGACAGTTCCTCCGCTATCAGTTCTTACAACAGCATTGACAAGGACGGGAATTTCTTCTCCATCTCTAGTTTTCAGGGAAATGTATATTTCTTCAATGTGATGCTCCAGCTTCAAAAGCGGAACAAAATAAAGCTGGTAGAAAAGCTGTGCGGAAACGGTCAAAATTGTATCCATATGCTGGCCGATAACTTGTTCCTGCTCATAATTCAGAATGTTAAGCAGGGTACGGTTGACTGCTACTATCGAACCCTCTTCTGACAAAGTGAGGAAACCGCATGGTGCATCATTCAATTGTTTGTCCATTAAGAGGGTCACCTCTATCCCTTTCGTTCCTATATCACACGTATACTTTCAAATAATCGCTGATCAGCTGTATCGTCTCTTCCGGATGGCTCATGTGGGGGCAATGCCCGCGTGCCTCCATTTGTTTCAGTCTGCTATAAGGGAGGTGCTTATGCATATACTCACCTACTGCTGCCGGTGCGATGATATCATCTAAACATTGGAGAATAAGAGAGGGAACCGTCACCTTCGAAAGATCCCCCCGGTGATCAGAAAAAAACGCGGCTTTCGCGAACTGCCGGGCAATCACAGGATCAGTAGAACAAAAACGGCTTTCAAGTTCTTCCTTGATTTCAGGCCGATCTGGCTGATTCAGAACGGTTGCCGCAAATACAGTAGCCCAGCCTATATAATTTTTCTCCATCATCTCCAGCAAACCAAGGAGCTGCTCCTCCTCAAATCCTCCGAAATACTCAGGCGGATCATTCAAATAGCAAGGAGAAGGTCCCACCATCACGATATGGGAAAACAGCTCCGGGCGGCGGATCGAAGCTAGCATGCCAATTACAGCCCCAACAGAGTGCCCCACAAACACGGTTTCTCCCAGATCTAAAGCTTCACAAACATCAAGAACATCTTGGGCATAGCCGTCAAGTGTTCCGTAACGATTCAGGTCATATGCACGTAAATCCGAATTCCCCGAACCGACGTAATCAAATAAAATGACCTGATGTTCTTCTTCGAAGGCCGGCGCCACGGCATTCCACACACTTTGATCGCAGCCAAAACCAGGTGCAAAAATGATAGATGTTTTGCCGCTTCCCTTCACCTTCACATCATTTCGAGACAAAATCGCTTCGTTCATGATTGGCTCCTTTCAGCCGGAAAGTAAAATAAAGTTCAATATGTATATCATAACACTCGCCGTTTCAAGAGTGTGTCTTTCTATGAAAGTAAATAGCAGTTTAAAAGAAAGGGGACATCAGGCATAGGAGAGCTGGATGAATTGGAAGATGTAGAGGATGGATGGCCTAGGCACATGCGGTGGGGAAGAATATGACATTTGTCACTCTGATATCATGACACCCCATACTAACGTCATCTTCTCCGTCATTTTACAATCAATGTAAGCCATCAGGAGGTGCTCATGTGATGAATGAGATTGTATCAGTAAGCAATACGACAAAACATTTTCAGCAAAAAACAGCTGTAAACAACATCAACTTCAGTATGAAAAAAGGAGAAATTGCAGCTATTCTCGGACCGAATGGGGCAGGGAAGACGACCGTCATCTCCATGATCCTAGGATTGCTGAAACCGAGTAAGGGAGAAATCAAACTATTTAACCGGGTTCCCGATGATCAACAGGTTCGCGAAAAAATAGGCGTGATGCTGCAGGAAGTGAGTGTCATGCCGGGTCTGAAGGTGAGTGAAATCCTCGAACTCTTCCGAAGCTATTATCCGAATCCATTGTCCATGAAAGAACTCGTTTCGTTAACAGCACTCACAAAAGAAGATTTGAAAACAAGAGCAGAAAAATTATCCGGCGGACAAAAACGCCGTTTGAGCTTTGCTTTGGCTCTTGCCGGGAACCCGGAGCTGCTTATATTCGATGAACCGACAGTCGGGATGGACACTTCATCAAGACATCGATTCTGGCAGACTATTCATGGACTGGCGGATGAAGGAAAAACGATTATATTTTCAACTCATTATTTACAGGAAGCAGATGATGCCGCACAGCGAATCTTATTTTTTGCTGATGGACGGCTTGTGGCAGACGACTCACCAATGAAACTCCGCTCAAGGATTCAAAAACAGTCTGTTTCCTTTACATTACATTCAGATGAATCCTTGGAAAGGCTGTCTCGTCACCCGGAAGTAGAGCGGATGATCCACAAGCATAAGAGAACCATCATCCAAACATCAAATACAGACAAAGTGTTAGCGCTGATCTTTCAAGAAAACATACATGCACGCGATATCCGGATTGAGCAAGGAACGCTCGATGAGGCATTTCGCCAGCTGGCTGACGGAAACAGGGAGGCGATGTGAGTGAACATGCTGCAGAAACAAAGCATAGCTGAAATGAAAAGGGTGCTTAGGAATAAGTACTTTGTGCTTTGGTCGCTGATGATGCCGATTGCCTTTTATTATCTCTTTACCAATGTAGTGAATACCAACGTACCTGATCAACGTGCATGGGACGCCCATTACTTAATGTCGATGACAGTCTTCAGTGTGATGGGATCCTCTATCATGACGCTTGGAATCCGTATGGTTCAAGAGCGGTCACAAGGCTGGACAGCTTTTATCCGCATTACGCCTCTTCCGGATCATATCTATTTATCAGCTCAGATGATCGGCCAAAGTGTGATTCACGTTTTATCCATTACCGTCATTTTTCTGTTCGGCGCAATTATCAATGACATTGCCTTGTCACCGTTTGAATGGATCATGAGCGGACTATGGATTTTGTTTGGCGCATTGCCGTTTTTAGCGTTAGGTACACTCATCGGCCTCATGAGAAAAGTAGAAACAGCAGCCGGAATCAGTAATGTGCTTTACATGCTGCTCGCTTTAGGCGGGGGCATGTGGATGCCGTTTGAGGTCATGCCTGATATGATGCAGAACATTGGCCGGTGGCTTCCATCCTATCATTTCGGGAGCGGAGCGTGGGAACTTGTCCGAGGCGGGAGTCCGACCTGGAAAAATATTCTGGTATTAATCGCTTATTTGATGCTCTTCATGCTACTATCTAAATATATAAGAAGAAAACAAGAAGCGGTGTAATACATGAAACTCTTAACATCCATATTCCCTAGGCAATTCGGGTTTTTCCCTTATATCTTTCTGGTGTATACCATCATGCCGTTTCTTACTTTATTGAGAGAATCAGGCATCAAACAGATGATTGGATATGGCATGCTGATCTTTTTTGTCATGGCATATCGCCAGTTGTTCTGCAGTGTGGACAGAGCTTCGTTTACGTATTGGCTTATCGTGCAAATGGCGGTTATTTTTATCTATAGTGTGTTTTACAATATCACCTATATCTATTTAGGTTTTTTCCCGGCAAACTTTGTTGGTTATTACAAAGAGAAAACAAAGTTTAACCGTGCGTTCTGCGGTTTAATCTTTATGCTGCTATTCCCTTGTTTTTATCAATTACTTGCGAATTCGGTCTCGCTCCGGGAGCTTTTTTCTGTTCTCCCGTTTCTCGTTATCATGCTCATTTCTCCATTTGGAATCCGTTCTTTGTTTCGGAGAATTGAACTCGAAACCAAGCTTGCCCAAGCCAACGAACAGATAAAAGAACTCTCCAAAAGGGAGGAGCGCGTTCGAATTGCCCGTGATCTTCACGATACTCTCGGCCATACTCTGTCGCTGCTTACATTAAAAAGCCAGCTGATTCAGCGGCTGGCAACATCTGATCCAGAACGGACCCGGCTTGAAGCAAAAGAAATGGAAACAAGTTCACGAGCCGCACTCAAGCAAGTTCGTGAGCTGGTTTCTGATATGAGAACAGTCACGATGACGGAGGAGCTCGCCAACATTCAGCATATATTAAGAACTGGGAACATTACCTTTCAATACGAAGGGGACGAAGACTTTTCAGCAATATCTCCCGTCACTCAAAATATTATTAGCATGTGTATGCGGGAAGCCGTGACCAATATCATCAAGCACAGCAATGCCACCCACTGCGCCATCACCATTACCCAGTTCGCTGACAAAATGAGGATTGTCATACGGGATGACGGAAAGGGAGCGGCGAAGGAAAAAATGTTTGGGAATGGCCTGCGGGGAATGGAAGAACGGCTCATGCTCATTGAAGGGGGATTAACGCTTTCAGCTCATAACGGAACAGTTGTGACACTGACAGTTCCCCTTATAAAAAAAGCGAGAATGATAGGAGGGCGAAAAGAATGATTCGTCTGTTTATTGCTGAGGACCAGCGAATGCTGTTAGGCGCTTTGGGATCTCTGCTTGATTTAGAAGAGGATATGACAGTCATCGGACAAGCATTAAATGGGGAAGAGGCGTTAAAAGCCATTTTGAAGCTGGAGCCGGATGTATGCATTATGGACATTGAAATGCCGGTTCGAAGCGGGCTGGATGTGGCAGAGGAATTAATGAAAAAAGGCTGCGGCAGCAAGGTTATTATTTTAACCACCTTTGCCCGCCCAGGATATTTTGAACGCGCCGTCAAAGCCGGTGTACATTGTTATCTGCTGAAAGACGGCGAAATTGACGATCTGGCCGACGCCATCCGAAAGTGTGTAAAGGGAAAACGAGTCTTCAGCCCGGAGCTGACGTTTAATATGATGCGAGACGAAAATCCGCTTACTGTAAGAGAGCAAGAAATTCTGCGTCTGGCGGCTTTAGGCAAGACAACAAAAGATATTACGCTGGAACTCTATTTATCTCAAGGCACAGTCCGAAACTATATATCAGAAATCATCCAAAAGCTCGATGCGAAAAATCGGACAGAAGCAGCCAGCATTGCTGAGGAAAAAGGATGGATTTAATGTAGACCTGGTTATTTATAGCCAGGTTTTTTTGTTCATCTGGTTATTTATGGTTGAAATATTCAGTACGACTGTATATTATGGAACTATACAGTTGTACTGAATATGGAGGCCGATATATGAATGAAAATAAGCATTTGCCGCTGACTGAGACTGTTTACTATGTACTTTTATCTTTGTTACATCCTGCTCACGGCTACATCATTATGAAAAATATTGAAGATCTTAGCGGCGGAAGAGTTAAAATGGCGCCTGGAACTCTTTATGGCGCAATCGAAAACTTATTGAAGCATCAATTGATAGAGCCTTATCCAAGTGAAGACCGCCGCAGAAAAACATATATCATCACTGAACTTGGAAGAAGTGTATTAAGGAAGGACATGGAGAGAATGGAGCGGCTGGTTGAGATAACAAGGCAGGAGTTAAATAAAAAGGGGGAGGCCATATGAAGAAATACAGATATTTTACGGACATAGACTGTGAGGAACAGTGGCTCAATAAGATGGCAGATAAGGGGTACGGATTGAAAGGAAAGGGGTTTTTTTCCTATCGGTTTGCAGACGAAGCAACGTCAGACCCTTCTATCGTCAAAATAGACTATCGCACCTTTAAACATCCGGAGGATTTTACTGATTATCGCACTCTATTTGAAGACAGCGGATGGAAGCATCTTTTCAGTTCACAAGGCCTGCATTATTTTAGAAAAGAGAACTCCAGTGCATCAGACGATATTTTTTCTGATGCAGAATCCAGAGCTGGAAGATACAAACGCTTATTTCAAGCGTACTTTGCACTTTCATTTATATTCTTATCCTTCATCCTGACTCTCTTTACTGCCAATGCTTTGAATACTGATTTATTTATCCGTCCCCAGAGTTTGTATTATACGCCGGGACTGTGGGATAAGACCGGAGCAACTTTTATCAGGGCCTTTTTGTTTGAAACACCTTTTGCACTGATGAGAGGGGGAGCGGGATGGATTGTTCTCCTCAGCGCTCTTAGCTTCTTTTATCTATTTGTGAAAACATATAAAAAGTACAGGAAGTGCCTGTATGACCATTAAAAAGTGTGTTGCACCATGAACGTCTGTCCAGTGAAACAGGCGTTTTTTATTGCAGGAATGTATAGAAAACCCTTCCCTTCCATTATCAGAATAGTGTACGATATTCATATAGTTATTTTAACTCAGGTCATCAGATGACCTGATCATATATTGGGGATGAGAGAGGGGTTCATCATGAAAGTCTCACTTTTTGTCACTTGTCTTGTTGATATGTTTCAAACAAATGTCGGAAAAGCAACAGTTGAGCTGCTGGAGCGCCTTGGGTGTGAGGTTGATTTTCCGGAGGGGCAGATCTGCTGCGGGCAGCCGGCTTACAACAGCGGCTATGTGAATGACGCCAAAAAAGCAATGAAACGGATGATCGAAACGTTTCAGGATTCCGAATATGTCGTCAGCCCTTCCGGTTCCTGCACGACGATGTTCCGGGAGTATCCGCACCTGTTTCAGGATGATCCGAAATGGGCAGACAAAGCGCAAAAGCTTGCCGATAAAACGTATGAACTGACGGATTTTATCGTGAACGTCCTTGGGATAGAGGATGTCGGCGCGACCCTTCATACAAAAGCAACCTTACATACGTCGTGCCATATGACAAGGCTGCTCGGGGTTCGGGAGGAGCCAATGAAGCTTCTGAGCCATGTGAAGGGCCTAGAATTCACAGCGCTTCCGGGCAAACATAACTGCTGCGGATTCGGAGGAACGTTCTCCGTCAAAATGGCGCAGATCTCTGAGCAGATGGTCGATGAAAAAGTCGCATGCGTGGGGGAAACGGGAGCAGAGGTGCTGATCGGTGCTGACTGCGGCTGTTTGATGAATATCGGGGGACGGCTTGATCGTAAAGACAAGAATGTCAAAGTGATGCACATCGCCGAAGTGCTCAACAGCAGATAAAACTGGATTCAGAGGGGGAAAGGATCATGGCGATGAAAATCGGTACTGACGCTTTTAAAGAGCGGGTATCACAGGGGATCGATAATGAATTTATGAGAGGCGCTGTTTCGGGGGCGCAGGAGCGTTTGCGGACACGGCGCCTTGAAGCAGCCGAAGAGCTGGGAAACTGGGAGGAGTGGCGCTCGCTATCAGAGGAAATCAGGCAGCATGTTCTTGAAAACCTCGATTTCTATCTCGGCCAGCTAGCCGAAAATGTGGCGAAAAGAGGGGGGCATGTCTATTTCGCGGAAACAGCGGAAGAGGCATCTTCTTATATTCGCGATGTCATTCAAAAGAAGAATGGGAAGAAAATCGTAAAATCAAAATCAATGGTCACAGAGGAAATCAATCTGAATGAGGTGCTGGAACAGGAAGGCTGCGAAGTCGTCGAAACCGACCTCGGCGAGTATATTTTGCAGATTGATGATCATGATCCGCCTTCACATATCGTAGCGCCCGCCCTTCATAAAAATAAAGAACAGATACGCGATGTATTTAAAGAAAGGCTGGACTATCAACATACAGAAAAACCGGAAGAGCTAGTGATGCATGCGCGCGCCATCCTCCGGGAAAAGTTTCTGGAGGCGGATATTGGCATTACCGGCTGTAACTTCGCCATTGCTGATACGGGTTCTGTCAGCCTTGTGACCAATGAAGGAAATGGACGGCTTGTGAGCACCTTGCCGAAAACGCAAATCACTGTGATGGGAATGGAGCGGATTGTCCCGTCATTTTCTGAATTTGAAGTCCTTGTCAGCATGCTGACAAGAAGCGCTGTCGGACAGCGGCTGACAAGTTATATTACGGCTTTAACAGGACCGAAGCTGGAAGGGGAAGTGGACGGGCCGGAGGAATTCCATCTTGTCATTGTTGACAATGGCCGGTCCAATATTCTCGGAACGGAATTCCAATCCGTGCTGCAATGTATCCGCTGTGCAGCTTGTATCAATGTCTGCCCTGTGTATCGCCATGTCGGCGGACACTCATACGGCTCCATCTATTCGGGGCCGATCGGAGCGGTTTTATCGCCGTTGCTCGGAGGTTATGACGATTTTAAGGAGCTGCCGTACGCGTCTACATTGTGCGCGGCTTGTTCTGAAGCCTGTCCGGTCAAAATTCCGCTTCATGAGCTGCTTCTCAAGCATCGCCAGAACATCGTCGAAAAAGAAGGCAGAGCACCGATCAGTGAAAAGCTTGCGATGAAAGCGTTCGGACTTGGCGCGTCCTCTTTGTCGCTTTATAAAATGGGCTCAAAATGGGCGCCAGCCGCCATGACGCCTTTTACAGAGGACGAAAAAATTTCGAAAGGGCCGGGCCCGCTCAAAAGCTGGACACAGATCCGCGATTTCCCGGCACCGCATAAATCGAGATTCAGAGATTGGTTTACGGACAGAGAAACAAGTGAACGCACGAAGGAGGAGCAGTGATGACGAAGGGAAACGTTCAGAATCAGGAGAGCTTTTTAAACCGAATCGCATCACGCCTGGGCCGTGAAAGAAGAACAGGGGGCGTGGCAGTCCCTGAGTGGGCGCATCAGCCGCAATATCAAACACTTAAAGGATATTCAGCGGATGACTTAGTCACAGTCCTCAAAAACCATTGCGTTAAAATCCATACAGAGCTGATTGAAACGGATTCAACCGGCCTTTACGATGCCCTCCGTGAGCAGGTCAGCCGGTTTTCCGGAGGCCCTGTCATCATTCCGAAGGACCCCCGCTTTGAAGAATACGGACTAAAAAGCTTGCTCACCAAGGACTGGCCGGGCGAAGGAACGCCGGTCTGGGAGTGGGATGCTGACAAAGGCGAAGAAAATATCAAAAAAGCGGAGCAAGCCAATGTAGGGATCACATTCAGTGAAATCACACTGGCTGAGTCGGGGACGGTTGTCCTCTTTTCCTCAAAAGACATCGGCCGGTCTGTCAGCCTTCTGCCGACGACCTATATTGCGATTGTCCCGAAATCAAGCATTGTGCCAAGAATGACGCAAGCCAGTGAAATCATCCGTCAAAACATTGCGGACGGCGTCACTGTTCCTTCATGCATCAACTACATTACCGGACCGAGTAACTCAGCCGACATCGAAATGGATTTGGTCGTCGGGGTGCACGGACCTGTAAAAGCCGCATACATTCTCGTTTCTGACCGTTGATTTTAAAAGCCCGGCATATGCCGGGCTTTCTGCTTGAAAAAAACTTCAACTATCCAATTTTTTGGCCGATGAGAAGAGTATGACTTGAAAAAGGAGGAAGTGCGATGAAAAAATGGCTGATTATAGCTGTTTCACTGGCGATTGCGATCGTGCTGTTTATGTATACACAAACAGAAGCGAAGGCAGCCGGCGTAACATTAGGCTACACGACTGGGGATACGGCCTCATACAATTCTCTAACGAAGTATCATACATACATGAATGCCATCGCTACAGATACGTTTGCGTTTGAAAAAAACGGACAAGTCATTGGCGATGCCCCAAGCAAGCAGCTGACATATGCGAAAAAGAAAAAAATCAAGACCTGGGCTGTGATTTCAAACTATAATGACGGCATTTACGATTTTGACGGAGATTTAGCGAGTCGAGTCATGAGTAATAAAACAGCGAAAAAACGATTCACAGATCAGCTAATAGCACTGGCTAAAAAGCACTCATACTACGGTATCAATATCGATTTTGAAGCAGTGAATCCAGAAGACCGATCCAAATACTCACGCTTCATTCAAGATGTCTCACAGGCTCTAAAAAAGAAACAGATCAAAACAATGGTTTCCGTTCCGGCCAAAAGCGCAGATGATCAAAACGATGAATGGAGCTGGCCGTATGATTATGCGAAAATCGGTAAATATGCCGACTACGTACAAGTCATGACTTACGACGAACACGGCATTTGGGGCGAGCCGGGCTCAGTGGCAAGCACAAGCTGGATCAAAAGCTCTCTGCAGTTTTCGGTTAAAAAAATCAAAGCCAATAAAGTCATCATGGGAATCCCGGCGTACGGTTATGACTGGGATATGAAAGACGGCAGCGGGAGCACAATGTGGGAATGGAATGAACTCAAGTCCCTCATCAAAAAGCAAAAAGCAAAGCCGGCATTCAACAAAAAGTCAGGTTCGATGACGTTTTCTTACGTTGACAAAAAGAAGCATAAACATGTCGTGTGGTATGAAAACGAAAAAACCATTCAAACGAAAAGCCACCTGGCAAAGCAATATAAAATAGCAGGTGTCTCAGTCTACGCATTAGGAAACGAGTCAGAATCCTTTTGGAAAGCCATTCAAAAAGGGACAAAATAACAGTTTCTTTTTTTTCTGAAGTTATTGACAGGGAAAAGAGAAGCACGTATATTATGTTAATATATTCAGATCGTAAAATTTAAGTTTTTCAGAAAACTAAAACACATAGATTGGGAGCAGTAAAAGAAAGTGATCAGAACAGAGAGCTGCGGGATGGTGCGACGCAGCCTGATTCTTCTTTGAACTCGCCCGGGAGTGGTAAGACGAAACGGAATAGATTGAATATTCCCCATGTTTTAACGGCTAACCTTCGTTACAGGTCAAAAGCTGGATTCTTCATGAAGAATCAACAAGAGTGGTACCGCGGTCAGCCGAAGGCTCGTCGTCTCTTTATCTATTAGATTAGATAGGAGACGGCGGGCTTTTTTGTTTTTGAAAATGAGAAGGAGAGGTACAAGAGGATGAAAAAGGACAATCAGACGTTAAAACGCACGATGACGTCCCGCCACATTATGATGATGGCGCTGGGCGGAGCAATCGGCGCAGGTTTATTCAAAGGGAGCAGCTCAGCGATTGATGTGGCAGGGCCATCTGTCATTATCGCTTACCTGCTCGGCGGCATTATTTTGCTGTTTATTATGCAGGGGCTTGCGGAAATGGCTGTGCGCAATCGAAACGCCAGAACCTTCCGGGATCTTGTTCAACAGGTATTAGGGAATTACGCTGCTTATTTCTTGGATTGGATATACTGGAAAATGTGGGTGCTTAATATTGCGGCTGAAGCTGTTGTGGCTGCGATCTTTATTCAATATTGGCTGCCGGGCTGCCCGATCTGGGTTTTGGCATTAGGGATTTCTCTTATCGTCACGATTGTGAACTTGCTTTCTGTTAAAATCTTCGCCGAAACCGAATATTGGCTGGCAATGATCAAGATTACTGTTATTATTCTCTTTATTATATTAGGATTGTTGCTCTTATTTGTATCATTCGGTGATCATACAGCTGCCGGGTTTTCAAACCTGACAGAGCACGGCGGATTTTTCCCGCACGGCGGCACAGGGCTGATTACGGCGATGCTTGTCGTGATCTACTCTTACGGCGGTACAGAAATTATCGGTGTAACGCTTGCTGAAACAAAGAATCCGGAAAAGGTTGTTCCGAAAGCTGTCCGAAGCACACTGACACGGATTGTCGCGTTCTACCTGCTGCCGTTTTTCATCATCGTCAGCCTGATTCCATGGAATCAAGTCAATTCCGTTCCGGAAAGTCCTTTCGTTATGGTCTTTAAAATGGTAGGTATTCCGGGCGCGGATCATATTATGAACGCAGTCATCCTGCTGGCGATCATTTCTTCTATGAATTCAGGTTTATACGGATCATCACGCATTTTATATACACAGGCTACTGACGGAAGGCTTCCGAAGATCTTTTCGAAGCTTTCATCGAAAAACGTGCCGATGTTTGCGATTCTGATGTGCACCTCCTCTCTCTATATTGGCGTATTGATTTCTCTGTTCGCAGGAAGCCAAACGTTTAATTACTTAATGGGATCATTGGGGTATACCGTTTTATTCATTTGGCTGATCATCGGATTCGCTCATTTGAAATCGAGAAAAGAGCAAACAGAAACACCGGCCTATTATGTAAAATGGTTCCCGTACACCACATGGTTTGCGATTCTGGCGTTACTCGCCATTCTGATCGGGGTCATCCTGACAACGTCAATTGTCATTACCAGCATTACTGCGGCGATCTACCTTTTGATTACAGTTGTATATTTGGTCAAAGGACGCAAGCATCAGTAAATAAGGAACCCTCTTGTCACATCCGACAAGAGGGTTTTTATTATTGTGCAGCCTTCTTCTTTACACAGATCGCTGCTGCTTTTTGTGCTTTTGATTTTGAATTCACGAGGCAGATGCTCGTCACAATCAGCAGCAGACCCGCCAATAGGCTATAGGTGAGCGGTTCATGCAGGAAAATAGAGCTGGCCACGATCGAAATGAGCGGAATCAAAAAAGTATAGGAAGCGACCTTGCTTGCTTCTCCTGAACCGACAAGTGTAAAAAAGATAAGCCAACCGAGTGCGATAACGAATACAGAGATGAACAGCAGGCTCGTGATAAACGGAGCTGTCCATTGGATCGCAGAAAAGCTTTCTGTCCAAAGGCCGGATATAAGCAGAAACACGCTGCCGATCGTCAGATGCAAGGCGACCATCCAGATGGAATCGACACGACTGCCTGTTTTTTTCATATATACTGTTCCGAGCGCCCAGCTGAGTGCGGAGCCGAGAGCCAGCAGAACCCCAATAACAGAAATATGCCCGCCAAAGCCTGCGGCACTAATGACAGCTACTCCTGTAAAACCGAGGGTCAGCCCGATTACTTTCATGGCAAACATGGATTCGCCGAGCCACACCCAAGAAAACACGCCCATCAGAACCGGCTGAAAAAAGACGATCGCGGAAAACAGGCCCGCTGGAAGGTAGTTCAGCCCGATCGTTTGCAGGCCGTAGAATAACGTAATATTTAAAAGTGCAGAAATTAGATAAATCGGCCATGTTTCTTTTAAGCGCAATTTATGAATACGCGGCAGTGCGACAATGACTAATAAAAGCCCGCCGATCAGCGTCCGGATGCCCGCGAACAACAATGGCGGCGAATAGGCGAGCGCTGCTTTTGACAGCGGCCAATTGATGCCCCACATGATGACGAGAAAGGCGAGCAGGAGCGCTGTCCGCGTTTTTGAGAGCTGTTTCACTTTTCAATCACTCCTTGTAGAACTTTTCCATTATGATACTGTAGAATATAAGATAAATAAAATGAATCTTTTTTATAAGGAGCATAAGTAAATTGTTATGACCATTACACAATTAAGGGTTTTCGTGAAAATTGCTGAAACGGGAAGCTTTACAAAAGCGGGGCAGGCGCTGAACATGACACAGCCGGCTGTCAGCCATGCGATTTCCGCGATTGAAGCTGAGCTTGATGTGAAGCTGATCATTCGTGACCGCCGCAATGGCCTGATGCTGACCGAGACGGGGAAAAAAATCTTAGTCCACATCAGGGAAGTCTTAAAAGGCATTGAAAAAGTTGAGCAAGTCGCAGCCGCGGAAAAAGGGCTTGAACTGGGAACGATCCATATCGGCACATTCTCAACTGCCTCGGCTTATTTTATGCCGAAGCTGATCAGTGAGTTTAAACAAAAATATCCAAAACTGGAGCTCGTGCTGCACGAGGGAACTGTAAATGAAGTCAAGGAGTGGCTTCACACACGGATGATAGATGTCGGCATTCTTCTGTATCCAACAGAGGAGATGGAATACATTCGGCTGAAAAAAGACAAAATGACCGTCGTGCTCAGGGACGATCATCCGCTTTGCAGCCGTTCGGCTATTACGCTGAAAGATCTCGACCGTGAACCGATGATCGTCTGTGACGGCGGCTATGAATCGCCTTTTATCGATATGTTCAGGCAGGCGGGTGCTACGCTTCACGCCGCTTTCACAGTCTATAACATGAACACCTCGGTCAATATGATCAGAGAAGGATTGGGCCTGGCGATTTTATCAGAAATGTCCATGTCGGGCATGCCGCTGCCAGAGCATGTGGTGACGCGGGATTTGGACCCGCAGGTGTACCGTGATGTGCAGCTTGCTGTTCCGTCACTCAAGGAGGCTTCTCTGGCGGCTAAGCTATTCATTGATATGGCGCAGGAATTGTTTGGTGCAGAATAACGGTGCCAACCCGTTCGTTTTATATTGTTCGAATTTCATCGAATCAAATTCTTTTATTCCTGATTGCAGTTGTGTTATGGTGTGAGAGAAGTCCTTTCGATCATGACTTGACAGCTTGAGGCTGTTTACTGATATCACAATTGCAAAGGAGAAAAACATGTCTACTCAACAACGCAAAGATACCTTGCTTT
This sequence comes from Bacillus sp. VA13, assembly GCF_055710085.1. Taxonomy (NCBI): domain Bacteria; kingdom Bacillati; phylum Bacillota; class Bacilli; order Caryophanales; family Bacillaceae; genus Bacillus; species Bacillus sp. VA13. Next base: position 767,472 of record NZ_JBVQPP010000002.1, read on the forward strand.
CTGTCTTGAATTTATCTCCGGTTGTTCAGGGAGGAACGATTGCAGAATCATTCCGAAACAGCATGGACTTGGCGCGCCGTGCGGAGGAATGGGGCTATCACCGCTACTGGCTCGCTGAGCATCATAATATAGAAGGTGTCGCAAGCTCTGCCACCGCGGTTTTGATCGGCCATATTGCCGGCGGCACAAAGAAAATCCGCGTCGGCTCCGGCGGCATTATGCTTCCGAACCACTCTTCACTAGTGATAGCTGAGGAATTCGGCACACTGGAAACGCTGTATCCCGGACGGATTGATCTGGGGCTCGGACGTGCGCCGGGAACAGATCAATTGACAGCAAGAGCGCTCCGCAGAAACATCAGCAGCGGTGAAGATTTCCCAGAACAATTAGAGGAACTGCGCAATTACTTTAAACCGTCCGGAAATGTGCGCAATCAAGTCCGCGCCATTCCAGGAGAGGGTATAGATGTGCCGATTTGGCTGCTGGGATCAAGCGGCTTCAGCGCCCGACTGGCAGGCGAACTGGGTCTTCCGTTTGCGTTCGCCGCTCATTTCTCGCCGGCGAATACGGTTCCCGCTTTGGAGCTGTACCGCAATTCGTTTACGCCGTCAGAAGTGCTCGACGAACCGTATGCAATGGTCGGTGTAACGATTATCGCCGCAGATACAAACGAGAAAGCGCAGCATCTGGCTACATCGCATTACCAGCGATTCCTTGATCTAGTACGCGGCACGCCGAACCAGTTGAAGCCGCCTGTTGAGGATATGGATCAAATCTGGAGCCCGTATGAAAAAGCGATGGTCAATGAACAGCTGAGCTCCACGATTGTCGGCGGTCCGGAAGAAGTGAAGGCGAAGCTAGAAGACTTTGTCAAAACGACACAGGCTGATGAAATTATGGTCAACTCAGAAACCTTTGAACACGCTGACAGAATGCGTTCATTTGAAATCGTGGCTGACATTTGGAAAAACAGATAAAGGCCATAAAAAAAAGCAATGTAAAGGGGGAAACCCATACATTGCTTTTTTATTCATTCAGCTTTCTTGTGGACTGGCGGATGATCAGCTCAGGCTCAAAAATGACATCTTCCTGCTTAGGCTTTCTATGCTCTAAACAGTCAATAACATATTTTGCAGCCGCTTTTCCCAGCACAGACTTCGGGTGCTTCACAGAGGTTAATTTCACCTCGGAGATTTGCGCGAAATGAGAATCATCATACCCAACGATGGACATATCCTCAGGCACTTTGATATCCATCTCCCGCAGCATATCAATCACCTTCAGCGCAATTTCATCGTTATAACAAAGTATGGCTGTCGGCATATGCTTGCTGTTTTTCTCCAATGTGGCTTTCACTTTCTCCAGCAGTCTTGATTCTTTTTCTTCCGTCGTAAACGTCACAATCATATCCGGAGAAGGGAATAACTCACGCTCACGATGCGCCTGTATAAATCCGTTCATCCGTTTGACACCCTGCGTGTCATCAGCTTTAAAAATACCCATCATGTGCGTATGGCCGAGAGAGAGCAGGTGCTCGGCCGCCATCACACCGCCTTTCACATCATCCAGAGTAAAACTTGGTGCGGCAAGCTCGGCGTATGACGCATTAATCATCGCAAAAGGAATGCCGTTTTTCTCTAAATTAAGATAGTAGCCAATATTCGGCGTTTGCAGAGCGCTTTTTGTCGGTTCTACAATCAATCCGTCAATATGCTGTGACAGCAGGTTTTCTAATCCTCTGCGTTCATTGTCCGGATTGTTGTTTGTGCTGGTCAATAGCATAGAATATCCCTGCTCGCTTAAATAGGATTCGATTCCTCTAATGATGCTCGGGAAAATATAGTCTGATATGTAGGTTGTCAGAACACCGATCGTTTTATTGGAATGCAGCGCTGACTTAGCAGAGCGTGAAGCGACAAAGGTGCCCCCGCCTTGCACGCTGTACAGCAGACCTTGTGATACGAGGTCTCCGATCGCTTTGCGAATGGTATGCCGGCTGACGCCGAATTGCTGCATTAATTCGTTTTCGGTAGGGATCTTTTGATCGGGCAGTATTTTGCCCTGATTAATCCATGAACTGATTTCTTCTTTTACTTGAGCGTATTTTGGTAACATATCCATTCCTCCAAAATGTATACGGACAAATTTCAGTATATCACAGTGATCTATACAAGAAAACATTGACAGAAAATGCAAACGGGATTATCCTATATTTGTACGTACTAATAAACAATAATTTTCGTTAAATTTTTAAATAAGTACGTACAATTAGAAAGAGAAATGTAAACGCTTTACTCAACATTCGGGAGGGCAGGGAAATGAAGAATACTCCAACTCAATTAGAACCAAATGCTCCTGTAACACGAAGCCATTCAATGGGATTTGTCATTTTGATCTCATGCGCGGCGGGACTTGGCGGCTTATTGTACGGCTATGACACGGCAGTGATTTCAGGCGCCATCGGTTTTCTGAAAGATTTATACAGTCTGAGTCCATTTATGGAAGGGCTTGTGATTTCCAGCATTATGATCGGAGGAGTAGTGGGCGTCGGAATTTCTGGATTTTTAAGCGACAGGTTTGGACGGAGAAAAATTTTAATGACAGCTGCTTTGTTATTTGCGATATCAGCCATCGTTTCAGCGCTTTCTCAAGACGTGTCTACCTTAATTATTGCAAGGATTATCGGAGGCCTCGGGATTGGGATGGGCTCATCACTCTCTGTTACGTATATTACGGAAGCTGCGCCGCCTGCCATACGCGGAAGCCTTTCTTCCTTGTATCAGCTCTTTACGATATTGGGTATTTCCGCGACGTACTTTATTAATCTCGCTGTGCAGCGGTCTGGAACATACGAATGGGGTGTGCACACCGGCTGGAGATGGATGCTCGCTTATGGAATGGTGCCGTCTGTGATCTTTTTCCTCGTATTGCTCGTCGTGCCGGAAAGTCCGAGATGGCTGGCGAAAGCGGGCAAAACAAAAGAAGCGCTAAAGATACTGACACGTATTAATGGAGAAACTGTTGCAAAAGAAGAATTAAAGAACATTGAGAACTCTTTAAAAATAGAACAAATGGGATCGCTCTCCCAGCTTTTTAAGCCGGGTCTCAGAAAGGCGCTTGTCATTGGAATCCTGCTGGCGCTGTTTAACCAAGTCATTGGCATGAACGCGATTACTTACTACGGGCCGGAAATCTTCAAAATGATGGGATTCGGACAAAATGCCGGATTTGTGACAACCTGTATCGTAGGGGTTGTAGAAGTCATCTTTACCATTATTGCGGTGCTGTTGATTGATAAAGTCGGACGAAAAAAACTGATGTCCATCGGATCTGCTTTTATGGCTATTTTTATGATCTTAATCGGAACGTCGTTCTACTTTCAGTTAACAGACGGACTTATGCTGGTCTTCTTTATTTTAGGTTTTGTGGCGGCATTTTGTGTATCTGTAGGGCCGATCACATGGATTATGATTTCTGAAATCTTCCCGAACCATCTGCGTGCGCGGGCCGCGGGTATTGCGACCATCTTTTTATGGGGAGCAAACTGGGCGATCGGACAGTTTGTGCCAATGATGATCGACTCATTCGGGCTCGCCTATACATTCTGGATTTTTGCGGTGATTAACATCCTTTGCTTCCTGTTTGTTGTTACGATCTGTCCGGAAACAAAGAACAAATCGCTTGAAGAGATTGAAAAGCTCTGGATAAAATGAAAACGCTTTAAAAAAACAGGCCCTTTCTTTTGGAAGGGCTGTTTATGTTGGGATGCACCTTTTGGCGTTTTCTGTATAAGATATAGATATATAGGAAAAAATAATGCTGGATAAAACGCTGCGGCATGAAAACTCTGCGAATATTGTCGATGAATTGACTCTTAACAGTTGAATAAACAATTCCACCCTGTTAAAATAATTAAAGAAAGCAGAAATAATTTTTTTTGGCTATGATGGGACGTTTTTTGTCATAGCGGGACGTATAATGTCCAGCAAAAAAAGGAAGGAACGTTTGAGTCATGAACCAGTTAATACAAGCTCAAAAAAAATTATTGCCTGATCTTCTGCTCGTTATGCAAAAGAGGTTTGAAATCTTGCAGTATATCAGGCTGACAGAACCCATCGGGCGAAGAAGCCTGTCTGCCAGTCTCGGAATCAGCGAGCGTGTGTTGAGGGGCGAGGTTCAGTTTTTAAAGGAACAGAACCTGGTCGATATTAAAACAAACGGCATGACATTGACAGAAGAGGGTTATGAACTGCTTTCCGTTCTGGAAGATACGATGAAAGATGTTTTAGGTTTGACGCTTTTGGAAAAGACATTAAAAGAACGTTTAAATCTAAAGGATGCTATTATCGTGTCCGGAGACAGCGATCAATCCCCATGGGTCAAAAAAGAAATGGGAAGAGCAGCTGTCGCATGTATGAAAAAAAGATTTTCAGGCAAAAATATCGTCGCTGTAACTGGCGGTACGACAATTGAAGCTGTCGCCGAAATGATGACGCCGGATTCTAAAAACCGTGAGCTTTTGTTTGTGCCTGCAAGAGGCGGTTTAGGCGAAGACGTGAAAAACCAGGCGAACACCATATGCGCGCATATGGCGGAAAAGGCTTCAGGCACTTACCGGCTTTTGTTTGTTCCGGGACAGCTGTCACAAGGCGCCTATTCATCTATTATTGAAGAACCTTCTGTCAAAGAGGTGCTGAACACGATTAAATCAGCGAGTATGCTGGTTCACGGAATCGGTGAAGCTAAAACTATGGCTCAGCGGAGAAACACACCTTTAGAAGACTTAAAGAAAATAGATGATCACGACGCGGTGACAGAAGCGTTTGGCTACTATTTTAACGCGGACGGCGAAGTGGTCCACAAAGTGCATTCTGTCGGAATGCAGCTGGATGACATAGACGCCATCCCCGATATTATTGCGGTAGCGGGCGGATCATCAAAAGCCGAGGCGATCGAGGCTTACTTTAAAAAGCCCCGAAACACGGTTCTCGTCACAGACGAAGGAGCCGCAAAGAAGTTATTAAGGGATGAATAATCCCTCAATATAAATATCTCTCACTTATTTAAAGGAGGAAACAATCATGGCAGTAAAAGTCGGTATTAACGGTTTTGGTCGTATTGGACGTAACGTATTCCGCGCAGCATTAAACAATCCTGAAGTTGAGGTAGTAGCGGTTAACGATTTAACAGATGCTAACATGCTGGCTCATCTTTTACAATATGATTCTGTACACGGAAAATTAGACGCTGAAGTTTCAGTTGACGGTAACAACCTTGTTGTTAACGGCAAAACAATTGAAGTTTCTGCAGAACGCGATCCTGCTAAACTTAGCTGGGGTAAACAAGGCGTTGAAATCGTAGTTGAATCTACTGGTTTCTTCACAAAACGCGCAGACGCTGCGAAACACTTAGAAGCTGGCGCGAAAAAAGTAATCATCTCTGCTCCTGCTAACGAAGAAGATATCACAATCGTTATGGGTGTTAACGAAGATAAATACGATGCGGCTAACCATGATGTTATCTCTAACGCATCTTGCACAACAAACTGCCTTGCGCCGTTTGCAAAAGTACTTAACGACAAATTCGGCATCAAACGCGGTATGATGACAACTGTTCACTCTTACACGAACGATCAGCAAATCCTTGATCTTCCGCACAAAGACTACCGTCGTGCGCGTGCAGCAGCTGAAAACATCATCCCAACATCAACTGGTGCTGCTAAAGCAGTTTCTCTAGTTCTTCCTGAACTAAAAGGCAAACTGAACGGTGGAGCAATGCGTGTTCCAACTCCAAACGTTTCTCTAGTTGACTTGGTTGCTGAACTGAACCAAGAAGTAACAGCTGAAGAAGTAAACGCAGCTCTTAAAGAAGCAGCTGAAGGCGATCTTAAAGGAATCCTTGGCTACAGCGAAGAGCCATTAGTTTCTGGCGACTACAACGGAAACAAAAACTCTTCTACAATCGATGCTCTTTCTACAATGGTTATGGAAGGCAGCATGGTAAAAGTAATCTCTTGGTACGATAACGAAAGCGGCTACTCTAACCGCGTTGTTGACCTTGCAGCTTACATCGCAAAAAAAGGTCTTTAATTTATAGCTGAAAAAAGGACCTGACTTGGTTCTTTTGAATAGAAGCGCTATAATGAAAGCGGACAAGGGAAGGGGACGGACTCCCTTTCCCTTTTTCCATGAAGACCGGCTTTCAGAAAACGTTCTGTGATAGAGAAACGACCGCGTTTTTAGCAGCTTTGCCGGCGCTTTCGCCTAAGGCCGCTGCCCTGGCTTCAGACGAACTGCCCTGTGCCGAAAAAAGACTGCGATCTGCCCTAGCGGAGTTATCGCTTGACCAGACGGTTTCACGTTTTTCGTGCTGTATGCAAACCATTTTGAAGGAGGATCTCCTAGGCATGAATAAGAAAACTCTCAAAGACATCGACGTAAAAGGCAAAGTTGTATTCTGCCGCGTTGACTTTAACGTTCCAATGAAAGACGGGGAAGTAACAGACGATACACGTATCCGTGCTGCGCTTCCAACTATCAAACACCTTGCAGAACAAGGCGCAAAAGTCCTTCTTGCGAGCCACTTAGGCCGCCCGAAAGGCGAAGTGGTTGAGGAGCTTCGTTTAACTCCTGTCGCTGCACGTCTCGGCGAACTGCTTGGCAAAGAAGTGAAAAAAGCGGATGAAGCTTACGGTGATGCTGTAAAAGCACAAATTTCTGACATGAAGAACGGAGACGTTCTTGTATTGGAAAACGTACGTTTCTACCCTGGTGAAGAGAAAAATGATCCTGAGCTTGCAAAAGCATTTGCTGAGCTTGCAGATGTATATGTAAATGACGCATTCGGTGCTGCCCACCGTGCTCACGCATCTACAGCTGGAATTGCCGAGCATCTGCCAGCAGTTGCAGGTTTCTTAATGGAAAAAGAGCTTGACGTACTCGGAAAAGCGGTTTCTAACCCTGACCGCCCGTTCACAGCGATCATCGGCGGAGCGAAAGTAAAAGACAAAATCGGTGTGATCGAAAGTCTTCTTGATAAAGTAGACAACCTGATCATCGGCGGAGGTCTTGCTTATACATTCGTTAAAGCGCTTGGCCATGAAGTCGGTAAATCTCTTCTTGAAGAGGATAAAATCGAGCTTGCGAAATCATTTATGGACCGCGCGAAAGAAAAAGGCGTTAACTTCTACATGCCTGAAGATGTACTCGTTGCAGATGATTTCTCTAACGATGCAAACGTGAAAATTGTGCCGATCTCTGAAATCCCTAGTGATTTAGAAGCAATCGACATTGGTACGAAAACACGCGAAACGTATGCTGACGTAATCAAAAACAGCAAACTTGTCGTGTGGAACGGACCGATGGGCGTATTCGAAATCGACTTGTTCGCTCAAGGAACAAAAGCGGTTGCGGAAGCATTGGCAGAGGCGAAAGATACATACTCTGTCATCGGCGGAGGAGACTCTGCGGCAGCGGTTGAAAAATTCGGCCTTGCTGACAAAATGAGCCACATCTCAACAGGCGGCGGCGCATCCCTTGAGTTTATGGAAGGCAAAGAGCTTCCAGGGGTAGCTGCACTTAACGATAAATAATCTCAAAACTGCTATAAGGAAGTGGAACAGATGAGAAAACCAATTATCGCCGGTAACTGGAAAATGAACAAAACACTCGGCGAAGCTGTCAGCTTCGTTGAAGAAGTGAAATCTTCCATTCCAGCAGCAGACAAAGCGGAAGCTGTTGTTTGCGCGCCAGCACTTTTCTTAGAAAAGCTTACTTCTGCTGTTAAAGGCACTGACCTAAAAGTCGGCGCACAAAACATGCACTTCGAAGAAAGCGGCGCGTTCACAGGCGAAATCAGCCCGGTTGCTCTTAACGACCTTGGCGTTGACTACTGCGTCATCGGCCACTCTGAGCGCCGTGAAATGTTCGCTGAAACTGATGAAACAGTTAACAAAAAAGCACACGCTGCTTTCAAACACGGCATTGTGCCGATCATCTGTGTAGGTGAAACGCTTGAAGAGCGCGAAGCCGGCAAAACAAATGATCTTGTTGCTGACCAAGTGAAAAAAGGCCTTGCTGGTCTTTCTGAAAAACAAGTTGCTGCTTCTGTTATTGCGTATGAGCCAATCTGGGCAATCGGAACAGGCAAATCTTCTACAGCAAAAGATGCGAACGACGTGTGTGCGCATATCCGTAAAACCGTCGCTGAAAGCTTCAGCCAAGAAACTGCAGACAAGCTTCGCATCCAATATGGCGGAAGCGTAAAGCCTGCAAACATTAAAGAATATATGGCAGAATCCGATATTGACGGTGCTTTGGTCGGCGGCGCGAGCCTTGAGCCACAGTCATTCGTTCAATTATTGGAGGAAGGTCAATATGAGTAAAAAACCAGCTGCACTCATCATTCTTGATGGGTTCGGATTACGTAACGAAACAGTAGGAAACGCAGTCGCTTTAGCGAAAAAACCGAATTTTGACCGCTACTGGAACCAGTATCCTCATCAAACATTGACTGCTTCAGGCGAGGCTGTAGGTCTTCCTGAAGGGCAAATGGGGAACTCCGAAGTAGGTCACTTAAATATCGGTGCGGGACGTATTGTGTACCAAAGCTTAACACGCGTAAATGTTGCCATTCGTGAAGGAGAGTTCGAACGCAATCAAACATTCCTTGACGCGATTAACAACGCGAAAGAAAACGACAAAGCCCTGCACCTGTTCGGCCTTTTATCAGACGGCGGCGTGCACAGCCACATCAATCATTTGTTCGCATTGTTAAAGCTTGCGAAAAATGAAGGGCTGACAAAGGTTTACATTCATGGTTTCCTTGACGGCCGTGATGTAGGTCCGCAAACAGCGAAAACATACATCAACCAGCTGAACGAACAAATTGAGGAAATCGGTGTTGGAGAAATCGCCAGCGTTTCCGGACGCTACTACTCAATGGACCGCGACAAACGCTGGGACCGTGTAGAAAAAGCGTACCGCGCAATGGCGTACGGCGAAGGCCCGACATACCGCAGCGCAATGGATGTTGTGGATGATTCATATGCGAACGGAATCTATGATGAGTTCGTGATTCCATCTGTCATCACAAAAGAAAACGGTGAGCCTGTTGCGAAAATCCAAGACGGCGATTCTGTGATTTTCTATAATTTCAGACCGGACCGCGCCATCCAGATTTCTAACACGTTCACAAACAAAGACTTCCGCGATTTCGACCGCGGCGAGAATTATCCGAAGAACCTGCATTTCGTCTGCCTGACTCACTTCAGTGAATCAGTTGACGGCTATGTGGCGTTTAAACCGATAAATCTTGATAACACAGTCGGAGAAGTATTATCTCAGCATGGATTAAAACAGCTTCGAATTGCAGAAACTGAAAAGTATCCGCACGTCACGTTCTTTATGAGCGGCGGCCGTGAAGCTGAATTCCCAGGTGAAGAGCGTATTCTCATCAACTCGCCGAAAGTTGCAACATATGACTTGAAGCCAGAAATGAGTGCGTATGAAGTAAGGGACGCGCTTGTCAAAGAAATTGAAGCTGACAAGCATGACGCGATCATTCTTAACTTCGCAAACCCTGATATGGTCGGCCACTCCGGAATGGTTGAACCAACAATTAAAGCAATTGAAGCAGTGGACGAATGCTTAGGCGAAGTCGTTGACGCGATTCTCGCTAAAGGCGGACATGCTATCATTACCGCTGATCACGGTAATGCTGATATTCTGATTACAGAATCAGGCGAACCGCACACTGCACATACGACAAATCCAGTCCCTGTGATTGTTACGAAGGAAGGCATCACGCTGCGTGAAGGCGGAATCCTAGGCGACCTTGCACCAACGTTATTAGACCTTCTCGGTGTTGAAAAACCGAAAGAAATGACAGGAACATCGTTAATTCAAAAATAATTTGAAATCAAAAGGAGAGACAAAACTCATGCCATACATTGTTGATGTTTATGCACGCGAAGTATTAGACTCCCGCGGCAACCCAACAGTTGAAGTTGAAGTATATACAGAAACAGGAGCTTTCGGCCGCGCACTAGTGCCAAGCGGAGCTTCTACAGGTGAATACGAAGCAGTTGAGCTTCGTGACGGCGACAAAGACCGTTACCTTGGAAAAGGCGTGTTAACAGCTGTTAACAACGTAAACGAAATCATTTCTCCAGAGCTTCTTGGCTTTGATGTAACTGAACAAAACGCTATCGACCAGCTTTTAATCGAGCTTGACGGTACTGAAAACAAAGGCAAACTTGGTGCGAACGCAATCCTTGGCGTATCTATGGCTTGTGCGCGCGCTGCTGCTGATTTCTTACAGATTCCTCTTTATCAATACCTTGGAGGATTCAACTCAAAAACGCTTCCTGTACCGATGATGAACATCGTAAACGGCGGAGAGCATGCTGATAACAACGTGGATATTCAAGAATTCATGATCATGCCTGTAGGTGCCCCTAACTTCCGTGAAGCACTTCGCATGGGCGCTCAAATCTTCCACAGCCTGAAATCAGTTCTTTCTGCTAAAGGAATGAACACAGCTGTAGGTGATGAAGGCGGATTCGCTCCAAACCTTGGTTCTAACGAAGAAGCGCTTCAAACAATCGTTGAAGCAATCGAAAAAGCCGGCTTCAAACCTGGCGAAGAAGTGAAACTTGCTATGGATGCTGCATCTTCTGAGTTCTACAACAAAGAAGACGGCAAATACCATCTGTCTGGCGAAGGCGTTGTGAAAACATCTGCTGAAATGGTTGATTGGTACGAAGAAATGGTTTCTAAATACCCAATCATCTCTATCGAAGACGGACTTGACGAAAACGACTGGGAAGGCCACAAGCTTCTTACTGAGCGTCTTGGCAAAAAAGTTCAGCTTGTTGGTGATGACCTCTTCGTTACAAACACGAAAAAACTTGCTGAAGGTATCAAAAACGGCGTAGGCAACTCTATCCTGATCAAAGTAAACCAAATCGGTACATTGACTGAAACATTCGATGCGATCGAAATGGCGAAACGCGCAGGCTACACTGCTGTTATCTCTCACCGTTCTGGTGAAACTGAAGACAGCACAATCGCTGACATCGCTGTGGCAACAAACGCAGGACAAATCAAAACAGGTGCTCCGTCTCGTACGGACCGTGTTGCGAAATACAACCAGCTTCTTCGCATCGAAGATCAGTTGGCTGAAACTGCTCAATACCACGGTATTAACTCTTTCTACAACTTAAACAAGTAATAAAATGACCGCCGGGAGAATTCTCGGCGGTTTTTTTATGTTTTAGAGATCAAAATAAAGCCTCACCATATCGCGGCATTGAATGCCGTTTTCAAAGATCTCCTCATCATAGTGTCTAATAAAAAAATCATGATCGATCGCCTGAAGGCGGAATCCGCATTTTTGATAAAGAGACAGCTGATGGATGCTGGAATTTCCAGTGCCAATCTCAATCACCTTTGCTCCCATTTGTTTCGCTTTTTCAATGGCATCGCGGATAAGAAGCTTGCCAATGCCCTGTTTTTGCATTGTTGGTTTTACTGCGATGTTAACGATTTCTACGGTTTGCGGTCTGGTTGTGATCATCACGTATACACCAGCCAGCTCGCCCGATATATAGGCAGTGTAGCATTCTCCTCTGGTTATGTATTCATCAACAATCTCTTTCGACGGATCGGCGAGCAGCAGAAGCTCATACAGCGCTTGGTTATAGTTTGTAGCTTTTTGAATGGTGAGCTGTTGCATCATTATTCCACCTTTTCACATGTTTATAGAGATATTTTTGTGATTTCCTCCAATTTCATACCATTCTATTATAAAATATGTAACATAGGAAATCTGTACAAATTAGTGGATAGAAAATAGGAGGAAAGTCACATGTTTTGTAAGGAATGCGGTCAAAAAAATAAAGAAGGAGCCAAGTTTTGTAAAGAATGCGGCACCCCGATCGGAGAGAGCAGCAGACAGGCACATAAAGAAACAGCAAGTAATGCTGAAACGAGGCAGGCTCCTCGAAAACCAATCCCTAAGAAGACCATCGTTTTATGGAGCAGCATTGCCGCAGCGTGCATCATATTATTCGCCGCATATAAAACCGGAGCGTACTTTACTTCAAAGGATAGGTTAGTCGACAAATTTGAACAGGCTGTAAATGATGAGGATAAAGAGCAAATCGCGTCTCTCCTTACGCCGGTAAATGACAAGCTCAAGCTGACTAAAAATAATGTAAAACCGTTTCTTACCTATTTAAAGGACCATCCTGACAAAAAAGATGAGCTTTTTGCATCGCTGCGTGCTGAAACAGCCCAAAAGGATATCGTATATGCGGAGAAAGACGGGAAAAGCGTGCTAGTATTTGACCATTATGACTTAAAGATAGCACCTGTTTATTTTGAAGTGACCAGCAATTATAAAAATACCGTTCTATATGTCAACAAAGAGGAAGCCGGATCTGTAAAGAAGGCGGATCAAGCACAAACCCTCGGTCCGTACATTCCCGGTGACTATACAGTCTCAGCCAAACTGAAAAACGATGTAGTCGATCTTGTGAAAAAGGAAGACATTCAGGCGGTTGGCGATAACAGCTTTCGTGTGGATCTCTCATTGGAAGCTGACGATGTGACATTCAGCTTAGCGGATGACATTAAAAACGGGAAGGGAGATTTGCTGATTAACGGCAAGTCGATTCATAAAGACCCGTTCAAATCCGTAACATACGGCCCGCTTCTGACAGACGGATCCATGACGGCTTCGGTCGAAGCAGAGTTTCCATGGGGAAAAACAAAAACAGCGGGCGTTCCGATTGATCATAAAGAAATGGAATTAACGTTAATTCCTGATCAAGATACTCAGGAAACGATGATGAACACGATTGTCAAAACAACAAAACAGTACTCTAAAGCGCTATCAGATGGGAATACAGCCCAGATGACAGAGGCTAGTGCCAAATGGAAAGCAGAGACGAAGGATACCGTCGATTCTATGAAAAACACGGATTCATACTTAAAAGATAAATACTTAGAAACAGATTTTGACCTAGATACATTCGCGCTCTCTCAGAAAAACGACGGGACATGGCAGGTATCGGTAAATGGGAAAGAACTTCACCAGTCTTCTTCGTATAACGACTATTCAAATCCTGAAATGACTGATGACAGCCCGAGTTACGAATATCTCCTTTCATATGATAAAAAACAGAAAAAATGGATTTTCGAAAATGCAGAATCAACATTTGAATCTGCCGGAACAAATATAAAGAAAATCAAAAATGATAAACCGGAGACGTACACATCCGCCTGGGAAGGCTCAAAAAATAAAGACAGTAAAAGGTCAACAAGCGGTGATGTTACAGATGAACAAGTGACATTATTTATGGGCAGTTATCTGCAAGGTCAGGCAGATGCCGTGAATCAAAATAATTTCTCGCTGATGGAAGACAGCCTTCAAAGAGGCAGTTCCCTTTATTCCGACCAGCAGCACCTCGTGGCGAAATTAAATAAAGAGGGGACAACAGAAGACTTTAATAACTATGAAGTGAAAAGCTGGAGCCAAAATGGATCAGCGATTACGATTAAAACGTATGAAGAATTCTACATCACAAAATCAGGCGGCAGTCCAAAGCTCAGAACATATAACTGGACCTATACCGGCGTAGTGAAGAACGGAAGAATTTACTTAACGTCTATTCAATAAAATAACCCCATCACCAGCAGGTGATGGGGTTGTTTTTTAAAAGAGCATATAACGGAAAATCTTTTTCATATAGTGTTCGATAATAAGCTGAAATGTAACGCATGTGAGCAGATAAATCACAATCGTTGAGTAAATGATATCAACCTTTCCTTTATATGAATGCTGGTAACTGCTCAGCATCGCAGGAGGAATAGCAAAGAATGCACCGATTAAACCAACAGCTAACACGGTGAAGCAAATGTCTGTATGTAATAAAAAGAATAAAAGGGCAATAATCAAAATAGCCGTAAATGGAATGAGAAACGCACCAAATCTGGAAAATGAATCTTTGAAAGATACTGGGTTTCCCGCGATTTTTAAGGCGAAAAAGATCAATGCATGCAAACCGAAAATAAACAGGGCAAAGTAAATGGTTGGCTCTAAAAAGACTGCTGTAAAGCTTACGCTGCCGGGACCGTCTGAAAAAAGAATATAAAACATCAAAGGGGTCAGCAAACTGAACAGAACCATTGTAATTATCGCGCTGATCAGCTGTTCTCCGCCTGTTGTTTTACATTCCTGATAAGGGCGTTTCAGGACGGCCAGGACAAAAGATCCGAACTGCTTTGCTGCTTGTTTTGCAGCGGCTCCGGTTTGCGCTGCCTGCTGTTGGCCTGATTGACCAGGGAGCGGTGATCCGCATTTCTCACAAAACTTTCCGCCATCTGTTTGATGGCCGCATTGAGGACAATACATAAAATAACTCCTTTAGCTGCAATATAGGGAAAATAGACTACTAGTTTTATTATAAAAGAAAAAAGTTGTAAAGTAACCAATATTCATACAAAAATACCACACAAAAAAGACACGAGCCCAATACCAGCTGTGTCTTTTTTTATGCTAGTTATTAAATATTTTTCAAATACATCTCCAAAATCCTTAAGATGATACTGCGAGCGAACGGATGTCAGCCAAGTGAATCTGATTTCGGTCAGTTCTTTATATTGAGAAACAATGTTGACGTGTTCAGGACGGGTGTGATGAAGAATAGTCACGGCTTTATCTAAGCTTTGTTCCGCTTGATTGATTAAAATATCATTTTCATAGATTGTTATGGCGATGCGAAGCAGTGCACTATATAGGCCTTTTAACTTTAAAACCGAGATGAACGTCATTACCAGACTGATGGGATTAATCTTAGCGGTCGTTGCGGTCGGAATGATTGGTGCCGGGCTGAGAGGCATGTTTCCGATCTTAACGTCATAATGCAAAAAGCAGTTCCCTTACTTCAGGGAGCTGCTTTCTTTTGTTTTCGGCACGTATTGAAAGACTTCCTCACTCTCGAAAAATTCAATCAATCTGCTCAGCCAGTCATAGTAATGAAGCCATTCTCTTAGTTCATTCAGCAGCTGATTGACTTTCTCTTCCGCTTCGGGGGTAAGCCCGTCCCTTTGTAAAAGATCAGTCAGCTCCCGGTTTAATTTTTTATACAGCACTTTGTTTTTGCTCACGACCTTTGTCCAATTCGCCGCAAATAAAGAAATGAAGGTTTGATAATAATCCTGCTCGACGTCATAAAGGTCTTTTCGTACGCCTTTTTCAAACACCTTTTCGGCAATATTGGCATCGATCATTTCACGGACAACCTGGCTCATCCGTGTTTTGCTCATGCCCGTTGCCTCAGAGAGCTCGCTTAATGTCATCGGTTTTCGATTCATATAAATAATTCCAAGCACACGCCCGACAGTTGAAGGCATTCCAAACGTATGCATATTATCGGCAATCTTCTCAATGAGATGCTCTTCAGCATGTTCAATGATGTCGAGAGCAGTTTTTTCCACAGCTGATCATCCCTTCAAATGGCAATTGATGGTGTCAATATATCATATTTCTGCCAGTTGTTGAAAATAGCTGAATGCAGAGGAAGAGGGAGGTATCCGGCGTAATTGTAAGAACACCCTTTCCGTTTTGGTCATAACAATAAATAATCTGTAAATAACATATAATTTCAACACATTGTAAACTTTTTATTTTATAAAGTTCAAACTATAATAAAGATTATACTTTTCAGAAAAATCAAAGGAAACCTGTGGAGGTGCACGGATTGCTGAAATTGGAACAAGTGTCAAAAGTATATAAGGGCGGAAAAAAAGCTGTGAACAGCATTGATTTAGATATTGCCAAGGGTGAGTTTATCTGTTTTATCGGCCCGAGCGGCTGCGGAAAAACGACGACGATGAAGATGATTAACAGACTGATAGAACCATCGTCGGGAAGGATCTTTATCGACGGAGAAAATATTATGGAACAGGACCCGGTTGAGCTGAGGAGAAAAATCGGCTATGTGATTCAGCAGATTGGTTTGTTCCCTCACATGACCATTCAGCAGAATATCTCACTCGTACCAAAACTGCTGAAATGGCCTGAAGAAAAACGGAAAGAACGGGCGAGAGAGCTGTTAAAGCTCGTGGATATGGGCCCGGAATATTTAGACCGTTATCCCCATGAGCTCAGTGGCGGACAGCAGCAAAGAATCGGCGTGCTGCGTGCACTGGCTGCGGAACCCCCTCTCATTTTAATGGATGAACCGTTCGGAGCGCTTGATCCGATTACGCGTGATTCCCTTCAGGAAGAATTTAAAAAACTGCAAAGAACACTAAACAAAACCATTGTGTTTGTAACCCACGATATGGATGAAGCCATTAAGCTTGCTGACCGGATTGTGATTTTAAAAGCGGGAGAAATCGTTCAAGTCGGTACACCTGATGAGATTCTCCGGAACCCGGCGAATGAATTTGTGGAAGAATTTATCGGGAAAGAGCGCCTGATCCAGACAAGGCCTGAAATTGAGCGGGTTGAGCAGATGATGAACAGAACGCCTGTCACGGTCACAGCGGACAAAACGCTTTCTCAGGCGATTCAGCTGATGAGAGAAAAACGTGTCGATTCGCTGCTCGTTGTAGACCGTCAAAATGTGCTGAAGGGCTATGTTGATGTGGAAATGATTGATCAAAACCGCAAAAAAGCGAGCGTCGTTGGTGATGTATACCGCTCTGATATATATACCGTACAAAAAGGGGCGCTTCTTCGCGATACGGTCCGAAAAATCTTGAAGCAGGGAATCAAGTATGTTCCTGTGGTGGATGAACAGAACCATTTAGCAGGAATTGTGACGAGAGCGAGCCTTGTTGATATCGTATACGACTCTATATGGGGTGAGGAAGACCAGCTTATGACGATCTGAACAGGGGAGGAGCTCTTTTAAGATGAATCAAATGATGACTTTTTTGCAAACGAACGGCGGAGAGCTGCTGTATAAAACAGGAGAGCATTTATATATTTCACTCATAGCCGTTGTATTGGGCATAATCGTAGCAGTGCCGCTCGGTGTCGCTCTCACTAGAATGAAAAAAGGTGCAGGTGCGATTATAGGTGTCGTCAACATTGTGCAAACCTTGCCGAGTCTGGCGATTTTAGCCTTTTTTATTCCGCTTCTCGGCGTAGGGAAAGTGCCTGCGATTGTCGCTTTATTTTTCTATTCGGTGCTGCCGATCCTGCGTAATACGTATACCGGCATCAAAGGTGTAAACAAAAATCTGCTGGAATCGGGAAAAGGGATTGGCATGACCGGATGGGAGCAGATTCGGCTCGTCGAAATCCCGCTGGCGATTCCGATCATCATGGCGGGAATCCGCACGTCAACGATTTATTTAATCGGCTGGGCGACACTTGCGTCGTTTATCGGCGGCGGCGGTCTCGGTGACTACATTTTTATCGGCCTGAACCTGTATCAGCCTGAATATATCATTGGCGGCGCCGTCCCGGTCACGATCCTGGCAATTATCATTGATTATGTGCTGGCTGTGACAGAACGAAAGGTGACGCCGAAAGGATTGCAAGGGATGAAGGAAGTTTCGTAAGGAGTTGGCTTTGTTGAAAACGAAAAAAATCAAATGGCTTGGCGCGCTCGCTCTCACCTTTGTCCTGCTGCTGAGCGGCTGTGCTTTGCCGGGACTCGGCGGCGCTTCAGATGAAACGATCAAAATCGGGGCGCAAAGCATGACAGAATCAGAAATTTTAGCGAATATGATCGCGCAGCTTATTGAACATGATACAGATTTGAATACCGCTTTAGTGAAAAACCTCGGATCAAACTATGTACAGCACCAAGCAATGCTGGGCGGTGACATTGATATTTCTGCCACGCGCTATTCCGGAACGGATTTAACAAGCACCCTCGGCAAGGAAGCGGAAAAGGATCCGAAAAAAGCACTTAACATTGTGCAGAACGAGTTTAAGAAGCGCTTTTCCTATAAATGGTTTGATTCCTACGGATTTGATAACACATATGCCTTCACCGTAACAAAAAAGTTTGCGGAAAAGGAGCATATTAACACCGTGTCTGACCTGAAGAAAAACGCTTCACAATATAAATTGGGCGTCGACAATGCCTGGCTGAAACGAAAAGGCGACGGATATAAAGGCTTTGTCAGCACATATGGCTTTGAGTTCGGCACAACTTATCCGATGCAGATCGGGCTTGTCTATGACGCAGTCAAAAATGGGAAAATGGACGCCGTTCTGGCTTATTCAACGGATGGACGGATTAAAGCCTATGATCTGAAAATCTTAAAAGACGATAAGCGTTTCTTCCCGCCGTATGACTGTTCACCGGTGATTCCGGAAAAAGTGCTTAAGGAACATCCGGAGCTTGAAGGTGTGATCAATAAGCTGATTGGGCAAATCGATACGGAAACGATGCAGGAGCTTAACTATGAGGTAGATGGCAAACTGAAGGAGCCTTCTGTCGTAGCAAAGGAATTTTTAGAGAAACATCATTATTTTGACTAAGAAAAGAGGCGGATCATATGGAAGTACTACAGCAGCTTGGCACTTACTATTCGCAAAACGGCGGTTACGTGCTGCAGGAGTTTTACCGCCATTTTCTGATGTCGGTGTACGGCGTTTTATTTGCCGCCATTGTTGGAATTCCGCTCGGTATTCTGATCGCCAGATACAGAACATTAAGCGGGTGGATTTTTGCGGTGACGAACGTCATTCAGACCATCCCGGCTCTCGCCATGCTCGCTGTGCTGATGCTTGTCATGGGGCTGGGCGCTAATACGGTGATATTGTCATTATTTCTGTATTCACTTCTGCCGATTATCAGAAACACGTATACAGGCATTATCAGCATTGAACACGCTTATCTTGAATCCGGAAAAGCGATGGGAATGACAAAATTTCAAGTGCTGCGGATGGTCGAGCTTCCGCTTGCACTTTCTGTCATTATGGCGGGCCTTCGCACAGCGCTTGTCATTGCGATCGGCATTACGGCCATCGGAACATTTGTCGGTGCAGGCGGACTGGGGGATATCATCGTCAGGGGATCAAACGCAACAAACGGAACAGCGATAATATTAGCGGGCGCGATCCCCACAGCTCTGATGGCGGTGATTGCCGATTTGGTCATGGGCTGGCTTGAACGCGCGTTAAGCCCGATTAAAAAGAAGAAAAATCTGGCCAGCGCCGCATAAGAAAAAACGCCTTGTGAATGGGACTGACCCCCGTTTTTGAGACAGGGATCAAAACACCTTTTAAACAGCCAATTGCCGATAGTTTATCGGTGATTGGTTGTTTAGTTTCGTTTGAATACGAATATTGTTATAATAATGAATGTATT